>NZ_JBPFDR010000006.1:0-88716 GCF_059415085.1 Sporosarcina sp. SAFN-015 | reverse complement strand
ATAGAAAACGTGAAATTGAACTTGGCGGAGGCGACGAACGGATTGCGAAACAGCATGAAAAAGGTAAACTGACAGCCAGAGAACGGATCAATCTATTGCTCGATGAAGGAACGTTCGTTGAGTTGAATCCTTTCGTCATACATAGAACGCGTGATTTTGGCATGGATAAACAAATTGGACCTGGCGACGGTGTTGTAACTGGGTATGGAAAAATCGATGGACGCCCCGTTTATCTTTTCTCACAGGATTTCACTGTTTTCGGTGGAGCACTTGGAGAAATGCACGCTATGAAAATTGCAAACGTTATGGATTTGGCTGCAAAGAATGGGGCTCCTTTCATCGGTTTGAACGATTCTGGCGGCGCTCGTATCCAGGAAGGTGTCGTTTCGCTTGATGGATATGGCGAGATTTTCTATCGCAATGCAATCTATTCAGGGGTCATACCACAAATTTCGGTTATTTTAGGACCCTGTGCTGGAGGAGCCGTTTATTCCCCTGCGATCACAGACTTTGTATTTATGACGGATGAAACGAGTCAAATGTTCATTACTGGACCGAAAGTAATTGAAACGGTCACAGGTGAAAAAATTTCTTCCGAAGATTTAGGTGGATCGAAAGTACATAACTCTATTAGCGGGAATGCCCACTTCCGTGGAAAGGATGAAGAAACAGTATTGAAACAAGTGAGGGAACTGCTTTCCTACCTACCGCAAAACAATGAGGAAAAATCACCCGTGCGTGAGACGGCTCACGAGGATGATTACCGAAACGATCTAGCCGATATCGTCCCGTTTGAAACGATTCGACCTTACGATGTCCGAAAAGTCATCGAGCAAATCGTCGACGAAAATTCATTTCTCGAAGTGCAAGCGGAATTTGCGAAAAATGCGGTTGTCGGTTTTGCCCGAATGAAAGGTGAATCAGTCGGATTAATATGCAACCAGCCAAAAGTGATGGCGGGTGGATTGGATATTAATTCATCGGACAAGATTGCCCGATTCATCAGAACTTGTGATTCATTCAATATACCGCTTATTACGTTCGAGGACGTTACCGGCTTCTTCCCAGGTGTGAAACAGGAGCATGGTGGCATCATCCGCCATGGAGCAAAGATCCTTTATGCCTACTCGGAAGCTACAGTTCCTAAAATAACAGTCATCTTACGAAAAGCATTCGGAGGGGCTTATGTTGCATTGAACTCAAAAGCGATCGGTGCGGACATAGTCTACGCATGGCCGAATGCAGAAATTGCTGTTATGGGGGCTGAGGGCGCAGCAAATATTATTTTTGCAAGGGAAATCGCGAATAGTGATAATCCGGAAACGACTAGAGAAGAAAAAATCGAAGAATACCGGGCGAAATTTGCAAATCCGTATGTAGCTGCTTCCCACGGCATGGTAGACGACGTAATTGATCCTAGAGAGACGCGTATTAAACTTTTGCAAGCGCTAGAAATGATGAGAAATAAGCAAGAGACAAGACCAAAAAAGAAACACGGCAATATTCCATTGTAAAGGAACAAAACGAAGGAGAGATGTATCGTGAACGCACAGCGTCTATTGGATGAATTTTTTGAGCTTGCACAAATTGATTCAGAAACGAAACATGAAGAGGGAATTGTAGAAGTATTAAAGGGGAAAATGGAGAATCTCGGATTCACAGTTGTGGAAGATGATTCGAAAGAAGTGACGGGACATGGGGCAGGAAATTTAATTGCAACGTTAAAAGGTAATGTTGATGGTGCGGATCCGATTTACTTCACATGCCATATGGATACGGTTGTTCCAGGGAAAGGCATTAAACCGGAATTGCGTGAAGACGGTTTTATTTATTCTGACGGAACGACAATATTAGGTGCTGATGATAAGGCGGGGATTGCAGCTTTATTTGAAATGGCAAAAGTATTGAAAGAGGAAGGCAAGCCGCATGGAGATATCCAATTCATAATTACGGCAGGTGAAGAGAGTGGGCTTGTCGGGGCAAAAGCGATGGATCCGTCTCTTTTGACAGCGAAGTATGGATATGCTGTCGATAGTGATGGGAAAGTCGGTGGGATTGTAACGGCAGCCCCATACCAGGCTAAACTTTGGACGACAATCCATGGCAAGACAGCACATGCTGGAGTCGCACCTGAAAAGGGAGTCTCAGCTATTAATATCGCTGCTAAATCGATTGCTGCGATGACGCTAGGACGCATTGATTCAGAGACTACGGCAAATATCGGTCGTTTTGAAGGTGGACAAGCGACGAATATTGTATGCGATGAAGTCCTTATCATTGCAGAAGCCCGTTCTATTAATTCCGAAAAGCTTAATAAGCAGACAGCTCATATGGTGGAGACGTTTGAAAGAACGGCAGCTGCTATGGGGGGGAAGGCAGAAACGGAAGTGAAGCTTATGTATCCAGGATTTAGCTTCGATGAAGATGCTGAAGTTGTACAAACGGCAATCGAAGCGATCCATAATATTGGCAGGAATCCTGAACTTATGACGAGCGGCGGTGGAAGTGACGGAAACGTCTTTAATGGGGCTGGAGTACCTACAGTGACATTGTCGGTCGGTTATGAAGAAATCCATACAAAAAATGAACGGATGCCTGTAGAAGAACTAAATAAGCTCACTGAGTTATTAATTGAAATTGTTCGAGTTGCGGCAACCAAGGGGGCTTAATTGATGAGCAATATGAAAGCGGTAATTATACAATGCGGCCAAGAGGAATACGCTTTGCCCGTCGAGACGGTTGTTTCGATTGAAAAGTTGGAACGGGTAAATCCGATTCCTCATCTGCCTGAATATATGCTTGGTTTGATGAAAATCAGAGGAGAATTAGTTCCAATCTTGGACTTTCAACAAATCCTGTACGGTAATACGGCGAAAGATGATCCGAATGCAAGGATTGTTGTCGTACAAACCGAATATCTTTTTATTGGATTGTTAGTTCTTGACGCAAAAGAAATTTTAGATATCCCGGAAAGCAATTTGACTTCATCTGGCTTGATGGCCTATTCAAGAACGCCATACTTCAAAACAGTCGCCAATTTGGAAGATCGGATGATCACTGTTGTCGATGCAGAAATTCTTTCAAGGACATTGTCGGGGATGGATGAGATCGGTGAATATGTGAAAACACAGAGTATGAAAGAATAACCGGATGAGTGCATCCATCCGGTTTTTTTGAATTTACCAATGGAGGTGAGGTTAATGACAATTGTCCCGAATGCACAGGCGAGAGTCATCCTTCATCTCGACATGAATAGCTTTTTCGCCTCCGTTGAACAAGCCCATAATCCAAAATTGAAAGGGTTACCGATGGCTGTTGCTGGAAATCCTAAAGAGCGACGAGGCATCCTCGTCACTTGTTCATATGAGGCGAGAGCACTTGGCATTTACACGACAATGCCAGTCGGTGAGGCGAAAAGAATTTGCCCTGATCTAGTAATCGTACCGCCAGACCATGAAAAATATCGGCTAGCTTCCAACGCTGTTTTTTCGATTTTGAGGTCATACACCGAACTCGTTGAGCCTGTTTCCATTGATGAAGCTTATATCGATATTACAAATATCGGTGGGTTGACGAATGCCAAGCAAATTGCGGAGCAGATGCAGCAGCGGATATTGAATGAATTGGATCTTCCTTGTTCCATTGGAATTGCTCCGAACAAGTTTTTGGCAAAGACAGCCTCCGACATGAAAAAGCCGATGGGGATAACGATTTTACGTAAGAGACAAGTGCCAGACGTTTTATGGCCTCTTCCCGTCATAGAAATGCACGGCATCGGAAAGAGCACAGAAAAACGTTTGAATGAAATCGGCATTAAAACAATCGGAGACTTAGCAAAAACCGACGAATTATTGATCAAAAGCAAATTAGGAAAAAATGGAGTTCGCCTTCGTAAAAGGGCGAACGGCATCGATTACAGGCCAGTGGATCCCGATTCTGCGGAAGAGAGGAAAAGTGTCGGAAGCTCGACGACATTGCCGATTGACGAAACGGAACTGGTGGCATGCCTTGAAGTTTTTAAGCAATTATCAGTAAAAGTCGCTCAACGTTTGGACAGAAGGCAGCTTGCGGGTACTGTTATTATGATACAAATCCGGACTTCGGATTGGAGAAACCATACAAGGAGTCGGACAGTCATCAATCCGATCTTCAAAGCGAAAGACTTGTACAAAGAAGCAGAAGATCTTTTCAAACGGCATTGGAATGGGGATGCAATCAGGTTATTAGGAATTACGGTATCGAATGTCATTCCGATAAATGAATTGAATGAACAATTGTCATTCGAAAACTTCGAGAAATATGCAAAAGAAGCTAAAATGGATGAGCTTGTAACAGAACTGGAGAAGAAATTTGGACCAAGTTCTGTAAAACGAGGATTTAAGGAAAGGTAGGCGATCGTCATGGAATTATTTTTCTTAGGGACCGGCGCTGGCATGCCGTCCAAGCAACGCAACACTTCATCCTTGATTGTCAACCTATCTGCGGAGCAAGGTGGTTATTGGATGTTTGATTGCGGTGAGGCGACGCAGCATCAATTGCTGAAAACTTCTATTAAACCGCGAAAAATAAATAAGATTTTCATTACACATCTACACGGTGACCATATTTTCGGATTGCCTGGCTTCCTAGGATCACGTTCGTTTTTAGGCGGAGAAGATGAATTGATTATTTATGGTCCTGTCGGCATAAAGGAATGGATCATGACATCGCTACGACTTACGAAAACCCATTTAACGTATCCATTGAAGATCGAGGAGATCGATGAAGGTGTCGTTTTCGAAGATGATCAGTTTAAAGTGTGCACATTAGAACTTGAGCACGTCATTCAATGTTTCGGCTTTAGAATCGAGCAGAAGCCATTGCCGGGGAAACTACTTGTTGATAAAGCATTTGAATCGGGAGTGCCAAAAGGTCCCTTATTGAAACAATTGAAAGATGGGGATGACGTCGAGCTGGCTGATGGGAGCATCGTTTACAGCAAAGATGTTACTGGCGATGCACAAAAA
Source organism: Sporosarcina sp. SAFN-015 (assembly GCF_059415085.1). Taxonomy (NCBI): domain Bacteria; kingdom Bacillati; phylum Bacillota; class Bacilli; order Caryophanales; family Caryophanaceae; genus Sporosarcina; species Sporosarcina sp. SAFN-015. Next base: position 83,710 of record NZ_JBPFDR010000006.1, on the reverse strand, counting down.
GGATTTACGGTAGCTGTACTTGGAGATACGAAACACTGTTCCGCAGCCGTCAAATTGGCTGACAAGGCGGATATTCTTGTCCATGAAGCAACATTTGATAACGAAACGGGAGAGCTTGCAAGCGAATATGGCCATTCTACGATAGGCGATGCGGCTCGTACTGCGAAAGAGGCAAATGTGAAGGAGCTTATTGCAAATCATATTAGCGCACGTTTCTTACAAGCGGATATCGCCAATCTACAGGAGCAAGGCAGCGCTATTTTCCCAAACGTTCACATCGCAGAAGACTTTAGTCATTTTGAATGGAAGAACGAACAGTTAATAAAGAAATAAAGCTGCCGCAGTCCATGTCGACAAACGGCAGTTTTCCTTATTTCAAAAAACCCATCCACGATCATATTGTTTAGGCGGGTCGATTTCCACGCGCAATTCCTTTGCTGCAGAATAGGCCCAATATGGATTACGGAGTAATTCACGGGCTAACAGTACAACATCAGCACGTCCATTCTTCAAAATTTCTTCTGCCTGCAATCCTGTCGTAATTAATCCAACTGCACCGGTTGCGATGCCTGTTTCCTTTTTAATTTGGTCAGCAAACGGCACTTGATAGCCAGGGTACGCATCGATCTTTGCAGGTACGACAGCACCAGAACTTACGTCAACCAAATCGATATCTTGAGATTTCATCCAATTAACCATTTCAATGTATTGGGAAGTCGACATTCCGCCATCTACATAATCCTCAGCCGATATCCTAACGAATAAAGGACCATCCCATACCGAACGGACAGCGTCAATAATTTCACGCAATATGCGATAACGATTTTCAGAAGGGCCGCCATACTCATCACTTCTCTTATTTGCTAATGGCGAAAGAAATTCATTGATTAAATAGCCGTGCGCAGCATGCAGTTCGATCACATCAAAGCCAGCCTTTTTTGCACGGATAGCAGCATCTTTGAATGCATCAACAGTTTCCCGTATTTCCGTAAGTGACATTTCAACTGGAGTTTTGTACTGTTCATTGAAACGGATGGCGCTTGGTGCGTAAATGTCTCCGTCAACAGTAGATTTTCTACCAGCATGGGCTAACTGGATACCGGTTTTCGAGCCGTGTTGTTTCATAAGGCGGACGATTTCAAATAGTCCTTCCACATGATCATCGCTCCAAATGCCGAGATCCCGATCTGAAATCCGTCCTTCCGGTAATACAGCAGTCGCCTCCACAATAATCAATCCGACTTGGCCGACAGCACGAGTAGAATAATGGATCTTATGCCAATCCTCGACTTTCCCATCCAAGTTATGGCTTGAATACATGCACATCGGCGCCATAACAATCCTATTTTTAAGTTCCACTCCACGTATTGTAAACGGTGTAAATAACTTTGCCATTTCAATAACCTCCTTTTACTTATTAATTAAGACAAAGCCCCAAGCTCCCTTGAACGTCTCTCTGCACTTTTGATGCATTCAAGAATCGTTTCTTTGAATGACCGGTTTTCAAGTGTCTTCAAGCCAGCTTCCGTCGTGCCGCCTGGACTTGTCACGTTACGTCTTAGAAGTTCCGGTTCTTCACCGGTTTGCCTTAACATAGCGGCAGCACCTTCTAAAGTCTGTATGATCAGATCGCGTGCCACTTCATTGGATAACCCATTTGCAATCGCAGCTTCTTCCAATGCCTCAACCATATAATAGACATAGGCAGGTCCACTGCCTGATAAAGCCGTCACTGTATGCAGCTCATCTTCTTCGACTTCCTTCACAATACCGATTGATAATAATAAATTCAAAATACGCTTACGCATTTGTGGATTTACTTTAGCATTCATCGAAACTCCGCTTGCAGACTTTCCGATAGTAGCAGATGTATTTGGCATAGAGCGAGCGATAGGACGATTTCCAAGACCATTCTCAATCGTCTTGATCGATATGCCGGCGATCACTGACAACACAGCTGCTTCATCATTTATATAATCCGTAATGTCTTGCATCGCTTGTTCGATATCTTTCGGTTTAGTCGCTAATACAATGAGTTCGGCTTCACGCAACGCATTCCGTTCTTGACAGACTACTGAAACTCCATATGTACGTTGCATGTAGGAAAGCCTCTCATCATCCGATTTATTCATCACATATACATCTTCCGCATGCATGACTTCATTAGTAAGTATACCAGCGATAATTGCTTCTGCCATTGAACCGGCTCCTACAAAAACGATCTTTCCCATCCTCATTCACCCTTTCCCATGAATAAAAAAAGCGCTTCCGTCCCGATAAATCAGGACGAAAACGCATGTTTCCGCGGTACCACCTAAATTTGCCGAATCAATTCGGCACAACTTACAAGCTTTCGTAACGTGAAAGGGACGGTCATGTTTCCATGACAGCTCAGAAGTAGGTTCGTGGCAGGAGAGGGATATGCGGCTTTCAGTCGCTGACCGCACTTCCTGTTTCCTTCACTGCCTCTACTTGTCTTCGTCAACGCAAGAATATTGTAAATTATAGTGATTATTCCATGGTGTCAGATAAATGTCAACTGTTACATCGTATCTTGGACCATAAATACTATACCTGCTACAAGCGCTGTCAATAAAACAGTGAACGTCACTTTCCAAATGCTAATAGGGGATTTTCCGCTCACTTTACCTGTTTGACCATTCACAAGGAAACGATAAACTTTATTATTAAAGTTGAATGAAGATATCCAAAGTGGCAGCAAAATATGTTTGAACGTAATACCATCATATGATGTATCCACTTTCACGATTCTCACTTCATCACCTGTTTCTTTGCGAAGAATTCCGTTTCGAATTTTTTGATCGATAATATTGCGGGCGGACAACCAGCCTTCTTTTAATGGTATTGAATAACGTTCTGCAAGGAAGCCCGATAAATATTCAGTTTTGTAGTCAAGTAACCCACTAAGCTGGAAAGGCTCGACTTTATCAATCAGTCCGGAGGCGACATTGCGAGATGCTTTGACTAATATGTCATCGAAAAATTTATTGTAACTGCCATTTTGGGTACGCCACCTTATTTTCCTTACTTGTTCGGTGACTTGCTGTGCTTTTCCGTCACGATGAACCGTCCGTGTCACCGTCACATAATAATACGTCCCAATTTTAACTGTATACGATGATTTTGTATTTGAGTCGAATGTCCAATAGGGGATATACGCACCGCTTAGTTTTTGCAGTTCATATTCTTTTTTCAATCTGGATGGGGCAAAATAACGTTTGGAGATCCAAGTCTTAAATTTTTCAACGGCTTGTTCCTTTGAGATTTGAAAAGGAAGGACCAATGCTGGCTTGATACCGGCGTCATGTTCAGTTACAGCAATATGGGAAGAGCCGCAAAAAGTGCAAAAATCGGCTACCTTATCGTTGTCCAATAGAGTTTCCGCTCCACAGTTGTCACATTTAAAGACACGTTTCTCATCGCTCCAACTATGATCTGCATGATCCAAAGCATCCAAATAATCGTGTTCTGTTGTATTTTCCCGAGTTGCTTCAATTTCCACTTGAGTCCCGCAAAAAGGACACTTCAATCCGCGTGACACAGGGTCATATACTGTATTCCCGCCACACGATCCACATTGGTTCACTTCTGTTTCTTCAATAATCCCGTCTTCTAGAACTTCATTGTCCACATTCGTCATCCCATCACCCCATTACGTTCAGCTTTCAAGACCCTCTCCACAATCTCCGCAGAACTTGGCAGTAGGACCATTAATCGCTCCGCATCCCGCACATTTTTTCTCTGTCACTTGTTTAGCGCCACATTCCCCACAGAAGTTTGATCCTTCTTTAATTTCCGCATGGCAATTAATGCAAGGAACCTTCTTCTCTTGAACAGATTTACCACATTCCGGGCAAAACTTCGCTGTAGTACGAATTTGAGCTTGGCAGTGTGGACAAGCCATTTTTGCCGATTCAGTTGGAGGTGCTGACTGTTGCTGATTTGAAGTGAATGCGCCAGCCATCGCATTCCCGATTGCAGCTCCGACACCTATGCTGGCACCTGTTGCGGCCATTCCGCTGCTATCATTTTTAGCCACATCGCGAATCGCTTCTGCTGCTTGGTATTGTGTATACGTATTCATATTCCCGAGAACACCCATCGTCGTCCGCTTATCCATTGCCTGTTCGACTTCTTTTGGAAGGGATAAGTTTTCAATATAGAGTGAAGTGATGTCAAAACCGAATTCAGCAAAACGCTCTTTCATCTTCTCTCTTCCTTGTGTGCTCAGTTCGTCATAATGCATCGCAAGGTCAAGCGCAGGAATTTGGGATTCGGCAAAGAGATCTGTCAAACCTGAAAGAATCATCCTCTTCAAATGGTTTTCAATACTGCTCGTATCATACGAGCTATTCGTTCCAAACAGCTCCCTCAAGAAAACGGCAGCATCAGACACTTTATAAGAATAAATACCATAGCCACGTAAGCGGACCATTCCAAAATCGGCATCGCGCATCATGATCGGGTTGGATGTACCCCATTTTTGATCAATGAACTGTTTCGTATTCACAAAATAGACTTCCGCTTTAAAAGGGGAGTTGAATCCAGTTTTCCAGGATTTCAATTTTGTCAAAATAGGCATATTTTGTGTATACAACACGTGGTGGCCAGGCGTGAATACATCCGCAATTTCACCTTCATTTACAAAAATCGCAACTTGCGATTCACGTACGATCAAACTGGCACCCATTTTGATCTCGTTGTTTTGTACCGGAAAACGATACACCATTGTATTGGAACTTTGGTCTGTCCATTCTATAACTTCGATAAATTGGCTTTTGAAAAAATTGAAAATCCCCATATCGATCCCCCTAGTAAAAAAGTTATCGTCATTATAGCATACTACGGATAGCACTAATAAAGGTTTCAAGAATGTGGGTTTTTCATGGGTGACGTAACTTTAGAAAAGATGTACAATGTACTGAATAACCATTCATAAATATTTAATCTAATGAAATTCGAAGGAGTTTACTTAAATGATACATAAAATCGAAATCCCGACGCCTTTCGCTGTCGGCGACGTCAATGCATTCGTCGTAAAAGGAGATGCTTTATCCATAGTTGACGCGGGACCTAAAACACCGGAGGCATACGAAGCATTGAAAAGCGGTCTTAAGGAAATCGGATATACATTCAATGATATAGAGCAAGTCATTTTAACGCATCATCATCCCGATCATGCGGGATGGATGGATGCCTTCGACAAAGCGAAAGTGATCGGTCATTCGTACAATGATCTTTGGTTAAAAAGGGATCAAGCATTTATGGAATACCATGATCGTTTTTATATGCAGTGCTTAAAAGAGGAAGGAGTGCCAGAACACTATTTTAATTGGGTAGAAAAGATGAAACGCCCAATTCGATTGATGGGAGACCGGACCCTCGATAAGACAATCGGGGAGGGCGACGAGTGGGACGGACATCCGGGCTGGATAGTGATGGAAACGCTTGGACATGCGCAAAGCCATATTGCATTATTCAATGAAAAGACAGGGGAGATGATTGGAGGCGACCTTGTACTTGAAAAAGTATCGTCAAATCCTTTAATAGAACCTCCTGCTGACCGCACTGCAGAGCGGCCCAAGTCGTTATTACAATACAATGCTTCGCTATCACGTCTATTAGATCTGCCGATTGATATTATTTATGGCGGTCATGGAAATGAAGTTCGGAATGTTCATCCTCTCATCGATTCAAGACTTCAGAAACAACATGAGCGGGCAATGAAAGTGCTAGCTATGTTAACCGAAGGAAGCAAAACGATCTATGAGCTGACACAGCAATTGTTCCCAACCGTCTATGAAAAAGAACTTGGCCTCACTTTATCTGAAACGATCGGGCAAACCGATTATTTAGTTGCAAATGGCCTTGTACGGGAAAATGTTTCTGAAGGCGGTATTTTGTATTATGAACAAACGTAAGACAGTTTTAGTGACAGGGGCGACGAGCGGTGTCGGCTATGCAACAGCTATGCGGCTATTGTCTGATACTGACAGATACATTGTTTATGCAACTGGCAGAGCTCCGGACAAACTTTGGGAATTGCAAAATGAGGGGGCTATTGCCATTCCTGCGGATGTGACAAACAAGGATGAGATGGAAAGTCTGTTGGAACAAATTGATTCAATAGATATCGTCGTTTTTTCGGCTGGGGTAGGCCATTTCGAAGCGGCACATCTTTTATCTGATGATGAAATCCGAACAATGATGGATACAAATGTCCTAGCACCAATCGAACTAACGAAACGTATCCTTCCGCAAATGATGGGCCGTCAGGAAGGGCATCTCATTTATATTGGTTCCCAAGCTGGAAAGGTAGCGACGCCAAAAGCTTCTGTATATGCAGCAACTAAGCATGCGTTGATCGGTTATACAAATGCACTTCGTTTAGAAGTTGCTCAATACGGAATTCATGTTTCCGTCATCCACCCCGGTCCGATTGATACGCCATTCATAGACATGGCTGACAAAACGGGAAGCTACCGTTCGTCACTTGGCAGACATTTGCTGCAAGTTAGCACTGTTGCTGATGCGGTCGTACAAACAATCGGAAAACCAGTTCGTGAAATCAATCTTCCCGGGATTATGGGACTTACAAGCAAGCTTTACGCACTCAGTCCAAGCTTGATGGAAAAAGTCGGGCATAAGTATTTTTTTAAGAAATAAGGGGAATAGAGTTGCAACTAAAAGAAATGGAAAGAGCATGATCCCAATATAGGACCATGCTCTTCTTTCCGCACCGGAAAATTTGATTGTTTGTTCTCCTGCTTCAAACTGTTCTTCCTGACAAACTATAAACGCCCGTCAGTGCAGTTTGATCGTACTGACCCCTAACTTTAAAAAGTTTAGCCCTTTTCATGATCGGCCATATGGGGTGTCAGCTTCAAGTTGCACTTCCACAAAAAACCTACCTCTTACCGTACATAAGTGGCCGGAGCAAAATCCTTTTCCCCGGACGAGTGAACACTTGCCAGTAAAGCAAATTTTCCGCCAAGGCTGTGCAAATCTTCGCGGATTCGACTTTCATTCAATCGACTCCACTTTCGTTCTGCCTTGTACTCTACGAATACCCTTCTTTTAAATTGGCTAAACATTTTTTAGAAGTTTTCGATTTTTTCTTTCTGGTCTTCATGAATATATATCCAGCGTAACATGTTATACTAATACGAAATGAAGTAATTGACCGCATTTATACGGATGAAGAGGTGAGTATCGTAATGAAGACTGTAACGATTGAAAACATCGTTAACCGATTTTCTTTAGAAGTTCTTGTGGGACACCATATGCTTGATAAAAGCTTGAAAAAGACGAAAGTTAGAAGGCCAGGATTGGAATTCATGGATAAATTCGATTTCATTGCGACAGAACATATCCAAATCCTTGGAAAGAATGAAATCAATTACTTACATACGTTAACAGATGATGAATGCAAGCTTCGAATTGCTAATATTGTTCAGTATGATCCGCCATGCATCATCATTACATCCAATCAGGCAGAGCCGCTTGGCTTGCTGCAATATTGCAAGGAAGAGCATATTCCTGTTTTACGGACGCCTGATTCGACGAGCGAAATGAGCGCGAAGCTGGATGCTTATGTAACGAAAGAAATGGCTCCAGAAATTGCTGTCCATGGAGTATGTGTGAATGTTGCAGGAATTGGAATTCTGCTCCGAGGCAAGTCGGGAGTGGGGAAGAGTGAAACGGCGCATACACTGATCGGCAGAGGGCATCGGTTGATCGCTGATGATATTGTAGTGTTGAAAAAACTAAGTCCACAAACGCTTCTCGGAACTCACGATGAAAAGAATAAGGAATTTCTGGCACTGCGAAGCATTGGGTTGCTCAACGTTGTCAGATTATATGGACGAGCTGCTTTTCAGGAAGAAAGCCGAATTGCTCTCGATATTGAATTGACGGAATGGCAAGACAATGCATTGAATAATGAATTGGAACTCGATACGAAATTTAAGACTTATATGGACGTTCCGGTCCCACATATTCAAATTCAATTGCAGCCAGGTAGAGACGTCGCGGGATTGATTGAAGCAGCAGCGAATAATTGGTATTTGCAACAGCAAGGATATAGCGCAGCTGAAGAGTTCAAGAAGCGACTAGAATCCGAATTTGATGAATAAAGCCACGGAAAAGAGGTCTCTCATGAAACAGCAGCTGAAGATGGTATTGGAAATGGATGATTTGCAGTGTCGAAACTATATGGAAAAGCATGGTGAGGAGCTTTTTTCTAACATGCTAGCCAATCTAGGGTCCCCGGATGGCGAGTTGCGCGATGAATTGATTTACAGACTTTTCGTAAAACTGATTTCGGGTCAACACTTGGAAACGAATCAATTGATCCATGCCCTTAAAGAATTGATTACAGACCAATATTTATTTATGTCGATCGGTGAACAAGACTCCGACGATGTGTTTATCCGCTCCTTCTCAACGCTTTGGCTCACGGGATTATTTTGGTTGGATAAAGAACATCCTTTCATAGATTCAAAATTGCGAACTGAAGCGATGGAGAAATGCGCAACCTATCTTTCACTTGAACAAGATATCCGAGGGTTTGTGGAGGACAAAGGATGGGCCCATGGCATTGCCCATGGTGCGGATCTTTCGGCTGTTATTGCAAGCCACCCATTAACTGAAAGAAGACTGATCCCTATTATTTTGCAAGGCGTAACATCATGCTTTTGGAAAGGCAGCGTCTACACGGATGACGAGGATGAACGTTTAGTTGCAATCATCCTATCATTAGCGAACATCGATTATCCGGAAGACATTTTAGTTGAATGGGTCGAACAAGTCTTTGACCAATTGGATAGGAAAACACCTGAAGGTGGGTACTCCCAATTATTTTACTATGCACGTACGAATTCATTACAATTCATGAAAACATTGTATTTCGCAATGAAGAAGTCGAAACGTTATCCTAAGTTGCAAAGCACGGCTTCTTATTTCATTCAGAAGTGGCAAACTGTATAAATCTCAAAAAACCGATGGATTCGTCCATCGGTTTTTAACTATTAATCTTATGTGTCAAAGTGTTCTCCACCATTTGACCAATATATTGCAATGTTTTTTGTTCTGCCACTTCCAAACTATAATCCAATCTGTTATTTAATATATTCGTCATCATACCTTGCCATAATAGATTAGTCATTTCATTCAGTGAGTCCACTTTGGATTCATCGATCATTCCTTCTTTTGCAGCCATTTTCAAAAGTGACTTTCCTCGTTTTGTCATGCTCCTCTCGAACAAGATCGGTTTCAACTCTTCTGGAATGTTTATTAAATCGGAAGGGTACATCTCATAGTACCGTTCAATCATTTTTTCCGGGTGATCACCGAGATCCATAATAAAGACTGCGTGGAAAACGGAAGGTTGTCTGAAGGAATGATTACAGAAGCATTCCCAAGCGAGCATATATTTCTCCAAATATGTTTTTCCAGTATCCATTTTTTCAGTGACATCCTCAATATAATCTTTCAAAAGCTTCATAGAAGCGAAGAAAATTAAATGGGAAACTTCCTTGAAATAATTGTAGATTGTTGCACTATTATATCCAGCGCGGTCTGCAACTTTTCTAATTGTTACTTGATCAATGCCTTCTTCTTCGATAATTTCCACTGTTGCTTCTATAAAGTATTTCCACATTCTGCTCATTTGAATTGTTTTATTGCTCAACCATATCTCTTCCTTTCCATAATTTCATTATACAAGATTTACATTATAATAATTTGCTATTTATGATTGTTCTATTAATTTTCTTGTGATAGAATAATCGATATTAATTAAATAATCATGATTAGTATATTCTATCTGATTATGTTTTTGTATTCAATCAATCTTCAAAATGTATTTTAAAGGCAAGCTTGTTTAATACATTTCGTAGATTTATTGAAAGCGTTATCAATTGGCGGGAAATTTACCCGTACTGGTAGAAAAATAAAAAAGGGGTGGGAGAAATGAAAAAAGTTCGGATTGATCCATTTATTTTTTGGGCGTCAATAGCAGTCATTATAGCGGCAACTGTTTTGCTCGTTATGAATCGTTCTACCGCGGAGCCGTATTTAGACAGTTTAATGTCTGAAATTACATATAAAATGGATTGGGCATTTCAGTTTTTGACGATCGGATTATTCATCATTTTAATATGGCTCGTTTTTAGCCGCTATGGAAAAATTAAACTTGGCGAAGGCAAGCCAGAGTTTTCTACATTCAGTTGGGGGACAATGCTTTTCACGGCAGGTATGGGTACAAGCATTATGTATTGGTCAATGATTGAACCAATTTTCTATTTCACAGGTCCTCCGTTCGGGATTGAACCGGAAAGTAAAGAAGCTGCTGAGTGGGCATTGACTTATGGTTTATTCCATTGGGGAATTTCAGCGTGGTCATTGTATGCATTCCCGACTGTAGTCATCGCTTATTCTTATTTCATTAAAAAGCGCCCATCCTTAAAGATGAGCGTCGCTCTTAGTGGAGCTCTCGGGAAGTATGCAGATGGCTGGCTAGGTAAATTGATTGATATTCTAGTCATTTGGAGTTTGGTAGGAGGATTAGGGACATCGCTTGGGTTAGGTGTCCCAATGGTATCTGCAGTTGTGGGGAGTATTTTAGGAATTGAACAAACTCTTACACTAGATGCTATTATTGTCGTTTGTATAACAGTCATTTACTCTGCGAGTGCTTACTTGGGACTCCATAAAGGTATTCGTAGATTGAGCGATATTAATGTCTATCTTGCTTTAGCGCTTGCAATCTTTGTTTTTCTTGCAGGACCTACTTTATTTATTTTGACATACTTTACAAACAGTTTTGGCATGATGATCCAAAATTTTGCCATGATGAGTTTTTATACAGATCCTATTGGCAAAAGCGGATTTCCTCAAAGCTGGACAGTATTTTACTGGGCTTGGTTCGCTGCGACAGCTTCTTTCATGGGCCTTTTCGTTGCCAGAATTTCGAAGGGAAGAACGATTCGTCAATTGATCATCCATATGCTTTTATGGGGGTCTATCGGTGGATGGATTTACTTTATGGTGTTCGGTGGTTATACGATGAATTTGCAATTGCAAGATTTACTTCCTGTGAAGGACATCTTAACGGAAAGTGGTGGACCTGCTTCAATTGTAGCCATATTGAAATCATTGCCATTAAGCTCCATTGTATTGCCCTTCTTCGTCATACTGGCGGTTATTTTCCTTTCAACGTCAATGGACTCAGCTACGTATATTCTTTCGGCTATTGCCACGAAGGAGTTGGGTGATGGGCAAGAGCCTGCGAGATGGCATCGGATGGTATGGGGTGCTATGCTGGCAACGATATCGATTTCATTGCTTTTAATCGGCGGATTGCGGGTCATTCAAACGTCAGCAGTCGTCGTTTCAGTACCAATCTATATCTTTTACCTTCTGCTTGTCGTCTCTTTATTGAGATGGCTAAAGCAGGACTTTCCAAAAGCGTAAGTAGGACAATCAATAGGAGGTTTTCATAATGGTTTTCAACGTACGTGAATCAAACCGAATAGTTCGGACAGAGTTTCCGAGAAAAGTTAGAGAAATGAACAATGTATGGATTCCCATGTCGGATGGGACTCGACTTTCCGCAAAGATCTGGCTGCCGGAAGATGCTGATCAAAATCCTGTACCAGCAATACTCGAATATATACCGTATCGGAAAAATGATTTTACTGCCTTGAGGGATTCGCTCCGTCATCCATATTTTGCGGGCCACGGATATGCGAGCATCCGTGTAGATATAAGAGGTTCCGGCGATTCTGAAGGGATTTTGTATGATGAATATTTGAAGCAGGAACAGGATGATGCATTGGAAGTACTCACATGGATTTCCGAACAGCCATGGTTTACTGGCGGCATCGGTATGATTGGTAAGTCGTGGGGAGGTTTCAATGGCCTACAAGTGGCTGCAAGACGACATCCATTTCTAAAAGCAATTATCACACTATGTTCAACAGATGATCGTTATGCGGATGATGTTCATTATAAAGGTGGAGCGATGCTTGCCTCCGACATGCTTTGGTGGGCTTCCACAATGCTTGCTTATAATGCGCGCCCCGCCGATCCGGAAGTGGTTGGGGAAGCATGGCGTGACAATTGGCTAGAACGGTTGGAAAAGACTCCGCCATTTGTTGAAGAATGGGTTAGACACCAACGACGAGACGATTATTGGAAGCATGGTTCTGTTTGTGAAAACTATGAAGATATTGAAATACCGGTATATGCAGTAGGTGGATGGGCGGATGGCTATACAAACGCCATTCCACGGTTATTAGAAGGTTTGAAAGGACCTCGCAAAGGCTTGATCGGTCCTTGGGCGCATGAATATCCAGAAATGGCGGTTCCAGGACCACAGATCGGTTTCCTTCAGGAATGCTTGCGTTGGTGGGATTACTGGTTGAAAGGTGAAGATACAGGCATCATGGAAGAACCGATGCTGCGAGCGTGGATTCAAGAGAGTGTCCCGCCCCAAACAGATTATTTCATTAGGCCAGGCCATTGGGTGGCGGAAGAGCAATGGCCGCCTGCTGATCTCATAAATAAGCGATACTATCTGGCTCAATCAAAATTGAATACAGATATAGCTGATGGAAAAGAAATCAAGGTGGAAAGCGTTCAACAGCATGGTCTTCATGCAGGCGTCTTTTGTCCGTTCGGTCAACCAGGTGATTTGCCAGGAGATCAAAGAAATGAAAACGGCTATGCCGTCGTGTTTGATTCCGAACCGGTAGATGAACCAGTTCATATTTTAGGACATCCTTCATTCACTGTTGACCTTTCATCTGACAAACCGAATGCTTTGCTTTCAGTAAGATTGAATGATGTAGCTCCCGACGGTTCATCCACTCGTGTAACGTGGGGATTGTTGAACCTAACACATAGGAACAGCCATGAGTTTCCCGAGTATCTAGTACCTGGGGAAAAATATAGTGTCAAAGTCGATATGAATGCGATCGGTCACAAGCTGGAAAAAGGGCATCGCTGGCAATTGGCGATATCACCAACGTATTGGCCGCATGCCTGGCCATCTCCTGAAGAAGCCACTTTGACTGTCTATCCTTCAGAGAAGACATTCCTTTCATTGCCTGTGAGGGAGCCAAAAACGATTGATTTGGAACTTCAACCATTTCAGCATCCTGAGACGGCTCCTGTATTGGAAAAAGACATTCTGCGAGAAGCGGAAAGGACACGCGTCATTTCACATGATGTTGTCTCGAATGTATGGAAGCTCGATGATTTCTCTGATGAAGGAGCGAGAAAGCTGCATAGCAATGGAATTGAGTACGGCAGTACGAACCGCAATATTTATACTGTGGAAGAAGGGGAGCCGCTATCTGCGAAAGTACGATGTGATTGGACATTGTCGGTTGGCAAAGATGAATGGCAGACGAATCTTGAAACAAGCAGCGTCATGTCTGCTGACGAACATTACTTCTATTTGATGAACCGTTTAGTTGCGTATGAAGGGGAAGAAGAAGTCTTCAATCGTAAATGGGAAACTAAAATTCCTAGGGAGTTTGTCTAAGACTTGCACTAACGTAAAACAGAAAAAGAGTCTCTTGTCTGTAAAACAGACAAAGAGACTTTTTTTGTTGCATCATATTATGTTCGGCTCTACTGTAACTTCTACATTTCCTTGCAACGCCCTGCTAATCATGCATGAAGCTTCCGCTTTTAAAACTAGTCTTTCTACAATGTTACGCTTCTCAGCCATACCTTTAGCCAAAACTATTTCAGGTTTATGTATAATTCTTTTGTACGTAACGATTCCGTTTGAATAGTCAACTACTCCGACAGACTCCATCGTTAGGCTTTCTTTTTCTACTTCACTTCTTTCCAACATAGCCGCAAGCGTAATGATATAACATGTTGCAGCTGCGCCAAGCAACATTTCATCTGGATTTGTCCCTATTCCGGGGCCATCCATTTCTGTAGGGATAGATACTTCAGTCTTCAAATTTAATGTTTCAATCGTCCCCACATCATTGCGTAATCCTGGCCATTCCGCTTTAAGATGAAAATGATGTTCTGCCATTATCAAAACTCCTATCTACCATATTCATTATGTTACCATGCTTGACTTTCTCTTCCTTGTAAACTTGATATAAACAATGAAAAACAATCCAGCACTTAAAAACCGCAATGTCGAATTAATATACATAGCTGTTTCCACACCTAATTGCTCTAACAGCCAAATACCGACTTGAGGAGCTACGAACGCTACTATCGATAACAACACATTATAAGTCGTTATGCAATAGGTTCTGACATGAGCAGGGGACTGTTCCAATAGCAAATTGAACAATAATAATACAACACCTGCAAGGAAAAATCCTGAAGACGTCTGAACTAAAGCGATATAATATACATTCGTTGATAAGACTGTCAGGAAAGGTGTTGTGGCCATACCGATTGCAGCCCACACAAATACTAACGTATTCGATCTTTTTTCTGCCCACTTTTTCCAAAGTGGGAATGATAAGAATTGTGCTAACATGCTGCCGACAGAAAACATGCTAACCCAGAATATTGTCACTCCGACAAATCTGACATGATAAATATTAAAGATGCCCCACGCCATCTGCCAGGCGAAATTGAAGAATAGGGCCGCTATCAAGAAGGAAACATAATTTTGATGCTTGAAGATTGACCAATCCATCATTTTCTTCTTTATTAATAAACTGTCAGTCTTTACAGGCTCTTCCTCATGCTTCAATAATAAAAATACTTCTAGCATCCCGAAGAAAAAAGCGACTGCAAACAATATTTGATAGGCTGTTACATTGGATGATGAATCTTTCATTACAATTCCGATCACCAATGTTGAAATCAATCCGACAATCGTCAACAGTCTGTTCCTGTCGCTGAAAAAGGCGCCTCGGTTTGATTCCTCAACGAGACTGCTAATGAATGTCTGCCACCCTATATTGGCAACGGTATTTGGTAAACTCATAATCGCGATGACAATTAGAAAAATCCATGCATGCGTCGTCGGAGAAGGGACGTAAATGATGCTAATAATCAGTAGAAACATGAGTCGTGCCAATAGGACTGACATGGCAACTAGCTTCTTTTGTGTATGTGCGCGATTGATTAAAATCGCGGCTGGTATTGTCATGATCAACGCCATTAACGGCGGCAGCGAGCTAATGAGGCCGACTTGGTAATTAGTCGCGCCTAACATCGTAATCGCGAAAATCGTAAAGAAGTTGTTTGAAAAATTTGCTGCAATTGTCGAAGCCATACCGTGGTAAATGCTGATCTTTTCATTATAGGTGCGCATAGTCTCTCCACTTTTCTATTCATTTGAAACAACCTGCTAAACTGAATTATATACTTCGTTATACGAAATACAAGACTCTTTTATGCAAATTGAAAAATTTTTTACTTGCATTATTATTAAATGCATTCCACCATTTCATTAATATGTTTTTTGTTAGAGGTCAAAGAAGGAATTTTTTCTAGGAATGAAGTATAATCAAGTATCTATCGTGAACTGTAATGAGGAGGTACTTATGTTTTTTATTGAAGCAAAACGTATTATCGTTGTAATTTTCGGGTCTTTGCTAATGGCGATTTCCTTGAACTTTTTCTTAATTAACGCAAATGTCTATGCGAGCGGATTCTCTGGGGCTGCACAGTTAGTTTCAAGCATCTTGTTCGATCAATTGGGCATCTCTGTTAGCACCGGTATTTTACTATTCCTATTCAATATTCCAGTATTCATATTAGGTTGGTTTAGAGTAGGAAGAGGATTTACAATTTATAGTATAATATCGGTTGTTTTTACTACGATATTTCTTGAGATATTACCGGTTTTATCTCTTTCCAGCGATATTATTCTGAATGCTGTTTTTGGCGGAGTCATTGCCGGCGTAGGAGTCGGTATATCATTAAAACTCGGTGCTTCTACGGGTGGAATGGATATTGTGGCAATGGTGTTGTCACGTCTGCAAGATAAACCAATCGGAACCTATTTCTTATTGCTGAATGGTATTATCATTGTGTTGGCTGGGATATTATACGAGCCGGAGAACGCTCTTTATACGATGGTTGCATTATATGTGACAACTTCTGTCATCGACATGATTCATACACGCCATGAAAAGGTAACGGCAATGATCATTACTCATAAGGCTGAAGAGCTTCAACAGGCAATCCATCAGAAAATGGTACGTGGTATTACGATTGTTCCGGCGAAAGGCGCTTATTCAAAAGAAGATAAAAACATGCTTTATTTGGTCATCACAAGGTATGAATTGTATGACTTAGAGAAAATTATAAACGAAGTCGATCCGCAAGCATTCACAAATATCGTCCAGACAGTTGGAATTTTTGGCTTCTTTAGACGTGAAGGCGAGCTTCCGGAACGAAAAACAACGTAAAACAAGGTATCCCCGAGAAGGGATACCTTGTTTTTAGTTTGCGTTATTCTCTTTAGTATCGACGATTTCTGTCTTGCCTTCCAGGAAGTTATTCAACTCCTCAATATTTTTATCGAAATCAATATCAAGGACTCTACCCGCTCTAACATCAAGATCTGTAAAAGAGTTGTCTACAGGGATGCGCAGGGTATCGATTTTTTCGGATTTATTGTTCAAAATTCCTTTACCGATAGAAAGCATCGTCATTTTATCGAGATTCGTATCAATATAAGCGTCGGCTGCTCCTAATAACTTAGGCAAATTCATGAGACTGTGTACGCCAACGGCTTCATCCTTCAATTTTGAGAGAACTTCTTGTTGACGTGCAACTCGCCCGAAGTCATTTTTGCTATCATGGCGGAAACGGACATAACCGAGAAGCTGCTCGCCTTTCAATCTTTGTACACCTGGATGAAGCGTCATGTATATCCCATGTGACATCGTATAGGGAATATCGACTTCAATGCCTTCCGGAGCGATAATATCTGCAATTTTAGGGAAGCCTTTGAAATCGACCATTGCATAATAATGTACATCCAAACCGAAATTTTCTTTAATTGTCTGGCGCACAAGCTCAGGTCCACCAAGACTATATGCAGAATTCATTTTCTGCATGCCGTATCCGGGAATTTCGACATACGTATCACGCATGATCGATATTAGTTTCACCTTTTCGGTTTCCTGGTTGTAATTCGCTATCATTAATGTATCTGAACGGCCATCTTCCTCTTTTCGAGCATCTGAGCCGAGCAACATAATATTAATTTCTCCGAATTGCGGTTCTGGTCCATCAAAAATACCAAAATCTTTATTTTGCTCTTTCAACGTACCTTCTTCAGATAGTGATAACCCTTGATTATATTGATCAACCCAGTAATAAGTCCCTAATCCGAGCAAGACTACGACAATACCGATGATAAAACCGAATTTCTTTCTCTTTTTCTTCTTCCGCATATCAATCCTGTTCAAATGATCACCACCTAATTATAAAAAATCTATGACGAGATTGTTTAGCACGCGTATCATATCACCTAATGTTCTTATGAGCAAGGGATATTTCCACTACATATAGACGATGGACGAGGAAAAAAGTTTTCATTTCATATAAAATATTAATTCCAATTTCTGCATTTCTATGTAATTACCCTTGGTAGGCTGCTTGTATTCCTTTATTCTTATTGATTTAATAACATTGCACACCTATATAAAAGAAAGTAGGTAAGTCCATTATGACTGATTCAAAAGAATGGCTATTACATGAATTGAAAGCAGTGGAGGATTGGGAGAAAGACCAAAGTGATTTATGGTTTTGGGAAAAACTTGGTCGGTTGCCTTTTAAACTGATCGATAAATGGACGCCTGATTTCATTCAGAATAAAATCGGTATTCTACTGGATGAGCTTGGCCAATATATCCAAACCGGCGGACGTTATTTAAGCTCAGTGTCCAATATTACAAATTATTATCCTCAGATGGATGTGCATACCTTGGAATGTGTAAAGGAACTCCCAATTTCAACGATGGATGATGCTGTAGAAAAAATAACGATCAACAGAAAAAGATTTGCAACAATCCAGGGGGCTAGTACCGGGATTGGCGGAGTGTTCACACTGACAATCGACATTCCATTGTTGCTAAGTTTGCAATTAAAGACATTGCAAGACATTGCAATTTGTTATGGCTATAATCCGAGTGAGAAAGAAGAACGATTATTTGTAGTGAAATGTCTCCAATTCGTTTCCTCAGATATTGTAGGAAAACAAGCCATTCTTGCTCAGCTGTCACAATTTGACGCTCCTCATGATGCTTCAAAGCGGGAAATTATGTCAGAACTGCAGGGTTGGCGTGAAGTTGTATTCTCCTATAGGGATCAAATCGGATGGAAAAAGATATTTCAAATGATTCCAATTGCAGGTCTCGTATTTGGAGCATTCATCAACCGATCAGCGGTAAATGATATAGCTGAGGCAGGCAAAATGCTTTATCGAAAAAGAAGGATTGTAGAGAGATTAAAGCAAACCGAACTATGATATGAATAGAATATGGCGGAAAGGGAATGGAATAGGGAGCAGGAAATAAAGGAGGCATTCTCTTGAAGTATACAGCTGATTTGAATGAACTGAAGGATTTTGCAATGACTATGAAAGCTCAAAATGTTAAAGGGAAAATATATGTGAATCAGGCAAATCATAATTTAGAGGAGCCAATATTATCAGATGAAGATACTGCTGGCAGACAACCTCTTCAAATGTTGCGGATTGTCATCCAAACAGATCAGCAAGCAATTTATTATGAATATCTGTTTAATGAAGCGATTGATTTGGAAGAAATAAATGTACAGTTGGAAGATATTTATTCATATTTCGATAAGGAAATAGTATCAGTAGAATATATGAACGATTTAGTCCAATAAGAAAAAAAGATAACTACAATGGAAACACACGATATCAACATCTTCGTGTGTTTTTTTAATCGAAAACGACAAAAATATTTTCGAAACAAGAAGGAAAGAACGGTTGTGATAATGAATAAAGTATAGGACTGTGTATGTTTTGAACAAGGGGAGAAATGAATGAGGTTATCTGAAATCCACCCATTTTTTTACTATGCTCGAATTGAGCAAAAGAGATTTTTCCGCATAATAAAAAACATGAAAGATAGAAGATATTTTGCTAAGCGGAAATCTGAAACGAATTTCCATTTCACGTGTAAAAAACATCAATCGCTATTACGTAGACGATTGGGGGATAGCGATCCGATTCTTCAGGAAAATAAAATCGTAAATCTGACTCTAGCATCAAGACAGATAGACGGGATTATCATTCAACCAGGTGAAGTCTTTTCATTTTGGAAATTGGTAGGAAAGGCTACAAGGAAAAAAGGATATATTGAAGGGATGCAGCTTTCAAGAGGAGAAGTGAAAACAGGCATTGGAGGGGGCATTTGCCAACTTGCAAATCTCCTTTATTGGATGGTCTTGCATACGCCATTAACTGTTGTTGAAAGACATCATCACAGCTTTGACCCCTTTCCGGACGAGGGGAGAGTCCTTCCTTTTGGGAGCGGCGCCAGCGTTTTTTATAATTATGTTGACTTTCGTTTTAAAAATACAACAGAATATGCTTTTCAAATTCGCGTTTGGGTAACAGATCGTCATTTGAAAGGCGCTATTTTTTCGAACGAAGACGTGGAAAAAAGTTTTCATATTGAGGAACGGGAACATCAATTTTATAAGAAAGGAGGGAAGACCTTTAGGCGGAATGAAATTTGGAGACGGACTATAAATAAAAGAACAGGGGACTTTGAGAAAGAAGAGCTGCTAATAAAAAACAACT
The DNA here is from genome assembly GCF_059415085.1 of Sporosarcina sp. SAFN-015. Classification (NCBI taxonomy): domain Bacteria; kingdom Bacillati; phylum Bacillota; class Bacilli; order Caryophanales; family Caryophanaceae; genus Sporosarcina; species Sporosarcina sp. SAFN-015. Next base: position 63,903 of record NZ_JBPFDR010000006.1, on the reverse strand, counting down.
CTGAAGTAAAATACGAAGTGATGGAAAGGCAATTGGTGAGCGCAAAGTGAGTCTACAGAAAAAGCCGGGCGGGTACCTGTAAATACCCACCTGGCTTATTTTTGAGAAGAGCTGCCTATATTATTGAATCTCGGCTATTATGCCCTCTTCCCGATCCAACAATAACTTGATTCCCGCGGCATAAGGATCTTTATTCAAAACTTCTTTAATCCAATAGCGTATCGCTTGAATCATGTCGAAAGATCCGATGACTTTTTGATGACCGTTAAACTCAAGTTCTGCGGAAAAGCCTTCTTCATCATCGTATAAAAGCTCTACTTCGATTTCTTCAGGTTGTACATTATGCTTCTGAGATTGATCAATGCAGATAGCATTTACAATATCTTGTTCAGATATAATTAACTCTGCCATGGATTAGCATTCTCTTTCTCTTTTTTTGCTTTCAGAAGTGAGAAAATTCTGCGTATCATACTAATAATGAAAATGATCGCCATCATATTAATGAGAAAACCTAAAACTGAACCTAACATACCCATGTTGGCGAAAAGACTTCCAAATAGAAGACCTGCAATCCCGCCTACAAATAAGCCCCGCATAAGGCCTCCTGAAAAGAAACCGCCTTTTTTAGAAGTGGTGTTGGAAGATTTATTAAACGAAGTGTTTTCTTCCTGTTTCTTGTCCACTTTTGGTTTTGTAAAGTTGTTTTGACTTGGATTAAAGCTTTTCTTGCCGGATTTATATCCTTTCGCTTCAACTGTCGTCGCATGATCATTCAGTATTAGGCTGCCGATTGGTGACATGACGATTGTCAAAGCAATTAGCGCAGACAATAATTTTTTCAATACATTTCCCTCCATTATATATGTAACAACACATGGTGCATGGAATAGTATAATTCATTTTGACGCCAAATTATAATAGTTTGCATTGAAATAAAATACGAAGATCATTTCAAGGATTATTTCTCATCCGTTGCATATTCATTCAATAATGAACTAGGTATGAATAAACCGACTTTTCCATGTTTCTGATGATCCATTGTAGCAAAAATGATTCCGATGACTTTGCCATCTTCATTTAATACAGGACTTCCGCTATTTCCACGATAGACAGGCGCTTTAATCATCATCACTTCATCCGTCCAACCAGAAAGCTTGATCGGTTCTAAAATAGTGCCTTCATTGGCAATTCCTTTGAAACTAAGCGGATTTCCTATAAAAGTAATAGGATCATTTTTTTCGATTTTAATCGAATCATCCATAGGAAGAAAAGGTAAACCTTCTCCTTCTACTTCAAGTATCGCCATATCAATTGCTGGAAACGTCTCTTTTACAGTAGCCTCAAAACGACCATCTTTAGGAAATACAACAGAAAGGGAACGATTTTCTTCCACAACATGATAATTTGTCAAAATGAGTCCATCGCTTGAAATGGAGAAACCGGTTCCTTTGCCATCTTCCGTTACGACTACAACAACCGATTTCTTATAAGCTGCTATATTTTCCTGTTGTGATAATGAAGCGGAAGTTATAAGAAAATCGATTGCGGGAATGGAGTAAACCTGAAAAATCCCTGCGAATGTACTGATGAATAACGTTATGGACAAAAGCCAAATAAACCATTTCGGCATTTTTTTCTTCGGATCATATTCTTCTTTTTGTTGCAATAGAGCTTCCCGTTGAGCTTCCAATACGACTTCGTGCATTTCTTCTTCGCTTAAGTCTTCAAAGCTCCTATCATCCGTAGTATGAATATGTTCTTCACTCTCTTTTTCATTCATTTTGCATCACTTCCTCTAACCGTTAAATCGATTACTACTATTATAGCAGTGAATCGGGACAGACATATAGGAGCACAATTATGAATGAAAGTCCATATGTATAAAGAGGAAGGGGGGAGCATTTTGGTAACATTGACACCAATTATAATTGGAGGATATCCGTTTACGGCTGTAACTGTCCGTTTACCGAAAACGACCTTATTGACGGTTTCAAATGATAAAGGTTATATAATGTGCGGCGCTTTAGATGTAGGATTGCTGAATAATGTATTAGCAGACCGACAAATAATAGCTGGCAGGGCTGTCGGAGTAAAGACAATTGAACAGTTGCTGAAAGCGCCACTTGAGTCGGTTACACTCGAAGCAGAAACATTAGGCATTCATGTTGGAATGGTTGGAGAAGAAGCTTTATTAAAAATGGTGTGAAGCGGCAGTAAAAAAAATATAAAACGACCTGTATCGCGTATATTAGCGGTACAGGTCGTTTGTTTGTTGTTAACGGTTGTCGTTTCGGTTATTGCGGTTGTTTCGGTTATTATTGTTGTTGTTGTTGTTGTTGTTGTTGTTGTTGTTGTTATTTCTGTTGTTGTCTTGATTGTTTTGCCCGAAGAAATCATCGGCAAATTCAGTGTTGTTGTTTCTGTTGTTTTGATTCCTCTCGTTTTGTCTGTTGTTGTTATTGTTGTTGTTGTTGTCCCGATTTTGTCGGTTGTCCCTCATTTGTATGACATCTCCTTTGAATTTTTTGTTAAGTGAAATCTCCACTTACAATATGTATGATGTCCTCAGTCAGGAAAATTATCCGTTTGTCTGGATTTTTGAAAAAGTAAAAAACCACCATCACGAATGGATGGTGGTTGTCATAATCATAAAAATTAAAAGCCGCCTTTGCCGTATCGTTAATCATGAAAGTTTTAAACCACCACTCCTCAAAGTGGGTGTCCGCAGAGACAATCCTGTCCGTCCTGGTTCAATGAATCAGGCATACCATTCCGGTCTCAATATAAAACTCCCTTTTACAGCTTAAAGGTTAAAACTTAATGTGTATACGAACAATGCAGCTTATGTATATATAGTACACTTTTGTTCGAAAAGTATCAATGAAAATATATTCCAGCGTCATTTTCCACGGAATGAATCCTGTTTGGTTCAGTCAGTTACAGGGAAAGATATAGAGAGATTCTGTTGAAGGGGGAGATTGCGGTGAATCGGATATTTACATTGCTTGTTTTCATCGGAGTACCGCTAATCATTGTAGGTTCTGTAATGGATTGGCCAGATATTCCAATATTTATCATAAGTTGTGCCACTATCATTTCATTATCAGGTTTTATTGGCAGAGCGACAGAAAGCCTTGCGATTGTTAGCGGACCGAGGGTTGGTGGTTTGCTGAATGCAACATTCGGTAATGCTGTAGAGCTGATCATTTCGTATTTTACTTTAAAGGCCGGCCTGATTGGTATTGTGCTTGCTTCCTTGACCGGATCGGTTTTAGGAAATTTATTGCTTGTACTTGGCGTGTCATTTTTCGCGGGTGGCATCAAATATAAGACACAAAAGTTCAGTTTACATGATGCACGCTATAATTCAGGCTTATTGATTTTTGCGGTCATCGTTGCGTTTGTTATTCCGGAAATCTTTACACAAAATATGGACCAAGCCGATACGATTACGTTAAGCGTCGGTATTTCAATTATTTTAATCGCACTATATCTTGCAGGCTTGTTTTTCAAACTTGTTACTCACCGAGGCGTTTTCGCGTCTTCTGATTCGACTAATCAAGAAGAAGAGACTCCTGAATGGTCAAAGATGAAGTCAATTATCATTTTGCTGCTTTCGACAATTGCAGTCGCTTATGTCTCTGAACAACTCGTACATACATTTGAGACGCTTGGTGAGAAATTCGGCTGGACAGAGCTGTTTATCGGTGTAATCATCGTGGCAATCGTCGGTAATGCAGCAGAACACTTTTCAGCTATAACGATGGCGATGAAAAACAGGATGGACGTAGCTGTGGAAATTGCGGTCGGATCAACGTTGCAAGTAGCAATGTTCGTAGCTCCCATACTTGTGCTGTTATCGCTTATGATGCCGGAAACAATGCCGCTTGTCTTCACTATACCCGAACTTGTTGCAATGATTACAGCAACATTCCTTGTCATTAATCTTTCCAACGATGGGGAATCGAATTGGTTTGAAGGACTTACGCTGTTGGCTGCTTATATTATCATTGGAATCGGATTCTTTCTATTGTAGGATGCTTACCGTCTCACAATACGTGGTATAGAAGGACAGGGAGGGATGACTCGATGTTAGTTCATATTGGAGTTTTCATAATGGCGCTCTCGTTCGCCATTTTTTCAGTCGCTCTAGCAAAACTGCTCATACGCGCATCGACAAGCATGGAAGCGGTTCAATCGGCGGTAAGAAATATGGAGTCCAAATTAGATGGAACAATTGAAGCTCTAGAAGGGACGTTAAATAACACTAACGGGACGGTATCTGACATGGAAGCCAAATTGAATGCACTTGATAGTGTGTTTTTGTCTACTGAAAAATTAGGAGATGCTGTTCATGTCATGAGTGAAGAATTGGATGAATTGACTAAAGCATATGCAGACACTGGAAATACGACCGGGACAAAACCGTTCATTCGCATTATACAAAGTGCGGAGTTTGTAAAAGGATTAGTAAAATCATGGAAGCGTGGACAAACATTTTCAACATGATAGAAAGGGGAGAAGGTAATGACCTTGACTGGAATTGGTGTTTTATTAATTGGTATCGCATTTCTCATTCTATCTATTTACTTGGCAAGGGTTCTTAATAATACTGCTTCGATATTGGATGGTGTAAGTCGGACTGTTGAACAGCTGCCGGATCAATTGGACGATGTATTGAGTGAAACGGGTCAAATAATACAGAGTTCAAATGATACATTAGCTGATGTGAATGAAAAGCTTGGTACACTTACGCCTCTCTTCCATATCGTCGGAGATATTGGTGAATCGACGAGAAAACTGACTTCCTCTGTCAACGATATTGCTGTATCTGTCAAAAAGAAGACGGATTCGATTGATGAAGAAACACGTAACAAAAGAATTGGCGGATTATATGGATCAGCTGCACTAGCATTTTATGCGATTCGTAGCAATAAGGAAAAGAATGGGGAACTGAAACGGCCTTCTTCATTATATGTATCAGGTGAACAGCGAGCTTTTGATATTGACAGGATGAAGGAGGAAGCAAAAGAAGCTGCAAGAGAAGGTAAATATATTGTCAATGATAAATAAAAAAGCGATGGAGGATCATTCCTCCATCGCTTTTTTAAGATGTTTTTTAGAGCCGGATAGTTCTTGTACTTTGTTTTTCCTTTCAGATAGAAAAAAGATGAATGCAAGAATGCCGTAGATTCCTTCATACTTTTCACGTTTTGTAAAACTCGAAGCGCTATTCGTTTGTGTTTTTAGTGAGTTCGTTTTGTCTAGCGCTGCAAGCGTCATTTTACGAGTAGCTTCACCAGTATCCCCGATGATATGGAAGAATGGGCTAACTTCTTTCACTTGTTCATTGACGTTTGAAATCGTTGTACTGCTTAATTGCATCATATTAGTTGTTTGTTTTGATAAGTCATCGACCACTTTAGGAAGGCGATCGGTAGTCTGTTTTACATCGTCCAATGCATCGGTCAGTTTCCGTAATGGTTTTATTAATAAAAAGGTTAGAATCGCGAATGCGATTCCGATAATTAGAACACCAATTCCTAGCCAATCCAAGTGAATCACCTCCGTATGTCAATTTACTTCACCTTCAATGGAGAAGGGAGTTGCTTTATCTCTTGCTGAACGAATGGATCTTGTTTCCGCTTTTCTACATTGAATTTAAAATAGATTCGAGAAGCGGCTTCCGTTAACGTCGTCAGCTTTTCCATTAATTCACGGTATTTTGGATCAGGCGCAGCAATTTGCTGAGAAATCGATTGGAAAGAACGATTGAGATTTTCAGTCGATTGTCCGATATGTTGAACGGATTGTGCAACACTTTCCAAACGTTGCACTTTGCTTTCTACATCGGATGCTATTCGATTTGTCCTTTCCATTAGCTGCTCGGATTTTGTAGTGATGCCACTTATTTTGTTTTCCATCCTGCTAATCGTATCAGATACTTCCATCATCGACTTTTTCGCACTCCGCAATGCAACAATGACAAAGATCGCAATCAGTAGTAAGGATATTGCTGCTATGATTGCGCTTATATATAGAAGAATCTCCATTTCACTATCAGCTCCATTCCAAATACTTTTTCACTTACCTAATTGGTACCACTCTTTCCTACCATATAAACACTGTACAACTCAGGAAGAGTATATGAATAAAGCGACGAGCATGATTAATATGATTGGCAGTCCCGATCTGAAAAAGAAAGAAGCTTTCATTGTTATGATTTCCGAAGGTGCCCGCATAGTATTTATTTCGTCTTGGCCATGTTTGCGGGAGAAGACCTTTTTAAAACTCGAAGAAAAGAAATCGAAAAAACCAGATTGCAAGATCAAAACAAGAATTCCAATAAAGAGATAGGCTCCTCCTATATAGAAAGAAACGTTAATATAATCTATAGTTGTCAGTTTCTTGTATAAGATTAAAACAAGTACCAAAATTAATAATTGGTTTACAATAACATTGAATGTAATTTTCTTCATATTCTAACCTCTTTTTTATTGTTTATATTATTGATTATTTATGTATAATATCTCATTTGACGAAAGAATGCAATTTGGCTAGAAGTCAATATCTATAAGGTTTTATGTATATATATGCTAAGTATTTAGACTTTTATTTCTTTTATAATTATGTTGTTTCAGAAAAAAACATAAAAAAACTCTTTGACTTAAGATATTTTGAATGTATAATAAAAAGTGATAATTCTTCAGACAATTACAAAAGGGAGGTCAATGCTTTGAAAACAAACAAATGGCTTTTGCTTGTCGCTTTATCATTAGTGCTAAGTGTCGTGCTTGCTGCTTGCGGAGGCAAGGACAAGGACGAAGACAAAACTGCTGCACCAAACAAAGAAGATGACAAAGCAACAGAACAACAAACAGAAGAAGCCGGCGAGCCGGATGCAGAACAAGTTTTGAACTTGATCGAATCTGCAGCAATTCCATCTGTTGACTCCGCAATCGTGGAAGATGCAGTAGGATTTAACGTATTGAACAACGTAAACGAAGGGTTGTACCGTTTAAACCTTGAAAACGTTGCTGAACCAGCAATGGCAGCAGAGGAAGCGGAAGTAAGTGAAGATGGTCTCACTTACACATTCAAACTTCGTGATGCAAAATGGTCTGATGGAACACCTGTTACAGCACACGATTTCGTGTTTGCATGGCAACGTGCAATCGATCCTGCAACTGGATCGCCTTATGGTCCGTTCATGATGTCTGGAGTTATCAAAAATGCAACAGCAATTAGTGAAGAGAAAATGGACAAGTCTGAACTTGGCGTAGTTGCCGAGGACGACAAAACATTGGTCGTAACATTGGAACGCCCAGTACCTTACTTCCTATCACTAATGTCATTCGGAACGTTCTACCCACAAAAAGAAGAGTTTGTTACATCAAAAGGTGATGCATACGCTACGAACTCTGACAACCTGCTTTACAACGGTCCTTTCGTTCTTACTGAATGGGATGGAACTGGAGATAGCTGGGTTTACAAGAAAAACGAACATTATTGGGATGCTGAAAACGTAAAACTTGAAACAATCAACGTTGACGTTGTTAAAGATTCTGCAACAGCAGTTAAACTTTACAACGACGGCAAGAAAGACCGTGCAGGAGTATCTGGAGACTTGGCTCTTCAATATGGAACTCATGAGGAAGCTCGTAATGAGTCAGATACAGCAGTATTCTATTTTAAATTTAACCAAGAACGCGGTGGAGAAAAAACTCCACTTGCAAACGTAAATATCCGTAAAGCAATTGCAAAGTCTTTCCAAAAAGAGGACTTGGCTGATGTAGTTCTTGCGAACGGATCAACAGCTGCAAACTTCCTAGTGCCAAAAGAATTCGCATATGATGAAAACGGAACAGATTTCCGTGAAATCAGCGGAGATCACCTAGTATACGATGCAGAAGAAGCTAAGGAATACTGGGCAAAAGGTTTGGAAGAGCTAGGTGTTACTGAATTGGAACTTGAAATCCTAGGCGGAGACACTGAACTTTCCAAGAAAATGGACGAGTATTTCAAATCACAACTTGAAGGCAACCTTGAAGGTTTGAAAATCAAGTTGAAAGAAGTTCCTTTCGCAGTACGTTTGGAACTTGACGGAAATCAAGATTACGATATCCAAGTTTCTGGATGGGGCCCTGACTTCCAAGACCCGATTTCATTCATGGATTTGTTCGTAACAGGTGGTACTAACAACTTGATGTCATTCTCGAACAAAGAATACGATGAATTGATCGAATCTACTAAAGATGAGCTTGCACTAGATCCTGTAGCACGTTACGAAGCATTCGCAAAAGCTGAGAAAATCCTACTTGAGGATGAAGCAGCTATCGCACCGATCTACCAACGTGGTTTGATCCAACTTCAAAAACCGTACTTCAAAGGACTTGGAGTTCATCCATTCGGAGCTGACTACAGCTACAAATGGGCTTATATCTCTGGTAAAGAGTAAGTAAGCAACGCAGTTTAATCATCTGAGAGTATATGGCGGAAGCTCCATATACTCTCTTTTTACTAAAAGGGAATAAAGTGAAAGTTTGTAAGTGTTTTCATTTTGAAAAGAAATTGATTATTCAATTTGACATAAATCAAACTCACGTACTTTGGAGGTGCAACGTGGTTAAGTATATTGGAAAACGGCTCGTTTACATGTTCCTTACGATGTTCCTGATTGCAACTGCAACGTTTTTCTTAATGCAGACGCTCCCAGGTTCACCGATTGCTTCTTATAATAAGTTGAACGAAACGCAACGGGCAATAGTAGAAAAAAAATATGGCATCGATAAACCGAAACCGGTACAATACGCTATTTATATGAAAAACTTAGCCAAAGGGGATTTGGGTACTTCCTTTGTCTTTAAAGGGAAAAGCGTTAACGACTTATTGGCGTCAAGGGTGAAACCTTCCTTCATATTAGGTGCGCAGGCGATGGTATTCGGTACGATCATAGGGATTCTATTAGGAATGCTTGCCGCTTTGAAGCAGAATACGATATGGGATTATGGAAGTACATTTTTCGCCATATTGGGCGTATCGATACCTTCTTTCGTATTTGCTTCATTATTGCAATATTGGGTCGCTTCCCAATGGCATTTATTGCCGGTCGGACTTTGGAACGACGGATGGAAGTCAAGTGTCCTTCCTTCCATAGCTTTGGCAATGGGACCACTTGCACTATCGGCACGTTTCATTCGTACCGAAATGATTGAAGTATTGAGTTCCGACTATATTACATTAGCGAAAGCGAAAGGTGCGAGCGGTTTTGAAATCGCATTCAAACATGCATTCCGAAATGCGCTAATTCCTCTCGTTACAGTATTAGGACCGGTAGCGGCCGGTATTGTCACCGGTTCCCTTGTTGTAGAACAGATCTTTGCGATTCCGGGAATCGGGGAGCAGTTCGTATCCTCCATCATGACGAATGATTTTGCAACAATCATGGGTACGACACTATTCTTCTCTGCATTGTTGATTTTCATTATCTTCATTGTAGACCTTCTTTACGGAATCATTGATCCGCGAATCCGTTTGTCTGGAGGTAAAGGTTAATGCGAAAAGAAGAACTTCAACAATTGCCGCCGGAAAAATTCGAGCGTATTTCAATTGATAGCAGTAATGCTGAACGTATTACTAAACCAAGCTTAAGTTTTTGGCAAGATGCATGGCTAAGACTACGGAAAAACAAAGCGGCGATTGTCAGCATGATTATTCTTGTATTGTTTATCATTATGGCTTTAATAGGGCCGCATCTAAATGGCCATGATGGTGATGAACAAATTTTACGTCACGCTAACTTGCCGCCAAAAATTCCTGGTATTGAAAAATTAGGGATATTTGACGGAATGGGAAAATTAGGTGGAGAAACAGTAAACCTATATGAAATTAAAAAAGTGGATGAGTATTATTGGTTCGGAACAGATGGACTTGGCCGTGACTTGTTCACACGTGTTTGGGAAGGAACTCAAATTTCCTTATTGATTGCATTTGTTGCTGCGGCGATTGATGTGGTCATCGGTGTCCTTTACGGAGGAATTTCGGGCTACTTCGGTGGCCGTGTTGACGATATCATGCAACGGATTGTCGAAATTTTAATCGGTATCCCGACACTAATTATCGTCATCTTGATGCTATTGATAATGGAGCCGGGGCTAACCGCAATTATCATTGCAATATCCTTGACCGGATGGATCGGCATGTCCCGTATTGTACGTGCTCAAATCTTGAAATATAGAGGACAGGAATTCGTACTTGCTTCACGGACGCTTGGCGCGAGTGATAAGCGAATCATCGGTAAGCATTTATTGCCGAACATCATGGGGATTATCATTATTAATACGATGTTCACGATTCCAACTGCTATTTTCTTTGAGGCGTTCTTGAGCTTTATCGGACTTGGGCTGCAACCGCCTGCCGCTTCATTAGGTACGCTGATCAATGATGGATACAAAGTGATGGAGCATCAGCCGTATTTCCTATTGTTCCCGGCTGTGATCATCAGTGTCTTGATGATTGCATTTAACTTGATCGGCGACGGACTGCGCGATGCGCTGGATCCGAAAATGAAAGATTGATAGGAGGAAAGCCAATATGGAAAAAATATTGCAAGTAAAAGACTTGGAGCTTTCCTTCCACACATTTGCCGGTGAAGTGAAAGCAATCCGAGGAGTCAGTTTTGATTTGAACAAAGGAGAGACGCTAGCAATTGTCGGTGAGTCAGGATCCGGGAAATCGGTTACGACAAAATCGATTATGCGTCTATTGCCAGAATCAAGTTCTGAATTTAAAAATGGTGAAATACTATTTAACGGAAATGACCTTACGAAACTTTCTGATAAACAGATGCAAAAAATCAGAGGGAAAGAAATTTCAATGATTTTCCAAGATCCAATGACATCATTGAACCCGACAATGACAATTGGCAAGCAAGTAATGGAGCCGATTTTAAAACACCAAAAAGTTAGTAAAGCTAAAGCAAGAGAAGTAGGAATTGAGCTCTTGAAAATGGTAGGGATTCCGAACGCGGAAAACCGCTTTAAAATGTATCCTCACCAATTTTCCGGTGGCCAAAGACAGCGGATTGTTATTGCGATAGCGCTCGCTTGTAATCCGAAAGTCTTGATTGCCGACGAACCGACAACTGCCCTTGATGTTACGATTCAAGCTCAAATTCTCGAATTGATGAAGGATATACAGAAAAAAGTCGATACGTCGATCATCTTCATTACACATGATTTAGGCGTCGTTGCGAATGTCGCAGATCGGGTTGCTGTCATGTATGGTGGGCGGATTGTAGAAGTAGGTACGGTTGATGAAATTTTCTATAACCCGCAACATCCATATACATGGGGGCTTCTCAGCTCGATGCCGTCTATGGATTTGACAGAAGAGAAGCTGTATGCGATTCCTGGCACTCCGCCAGATTTGTTGAATCCACCTCTTGGAGACGCTTTCGCACCAAGAAGTGAGTATGCTTTAAAAATTGATTTGGAGCAAGCACCACCAATGTTTAAAGTGAGTGATACGCATTATGCTGCAACCTGGTTGTTGCATCCGAATGCTCCAGAAGTTGAACCGCCGAAAGCGATCATCGACCGGATGAAGACTTTCCGTGGAAGCAAATATTTTGAGCAAGCGAATAGAGGTGATGCTTGATGGCAGAGAAATTACTAGAAGTAAAAAACTTGAAACAATATTTTAATGCTGGCAAGCCATCCGAAGTCCGTGCAATTGATAATATTAGCTTTGATATTTATCGTGGGGAGACATTCGGGCTAGTCGGTGAATCCGGTTGCGGTAAATCGACGACCGGTAGGACAATCATCCGACTATATGACGCAACTGACGGCGAAGTCCTTTACGACGGAGTCAGTGTGCATGCGAATAAATCGAAATCCGAAATGAAGGATTTGAATCAGAAGATGCAGATGATTTTCCAAGATCCATATGCATCGTTAAATCCACGGATGAAAGTTCTTGACATCATTGCTGAAGGATTGGATGTCCATGGACTGGTTAAAAATCCGAAAGAACGGAAACAAAAAGTTGTCGAGCTGCTGGAAACAGTCGGATTGAATAAAGAGCATGCTGATCGTTATCCGCATGAGTTCTCCGGAGGACAGCGGCAACGGATCGGGATCGCCCGAGCACTTGCCGTCAACCCTGAGTTCATTATTGCTGACGAACCGATTTCCGCACTAGATGTATCTATTCAAGCACAAGTCGTCAACCTCTTGAAAGAGCTGCAAAAGGAAAAAGGATTGACGTATTTATTCATCGCGCATGACTTATCAATGGTGAAATATATTTCAGACCGTATTGGCGTTATGTATTTTGGGAAACTCGTTGAGATGGCTCCTGCAGATGAATTATATAAAAATCCTCTTCATCCTTATACAAAATCATTATTATCTGCAATTCCACTTCCAGATCCGATTTATGAACGGACACGCGTAAGACAAGCGTATGATCCTAAAAAACATAATTACGGACCAGATGAAAAAGTGGAATTCCGTGAAGTGACACCAGGTCATTTCGTTCTCTGTTCTGATAAAGAGTTCAACGAAATGAAAGCACAAGTCAACTAATCAATTTCTACCGCCATGACATCAATCATTACGATGTCATGGCGGTTTTCTGTTTCTAAGCCGATATCTTGCGATAGAATGTTATAATATAAGCAACTATTTTATTTGGAGAGTTATGTTTCATTCGAAGGAGAGATAAAATGGACTCGGAAATTGAACTTCTGAAAAGTGCAATGTTTTTTAAAGACTTATCCGACCAAGAATTGAAGCCTTTTCTTTCAATTATGTATCGTAGGAAGCTTACCGATAGAACTATTTTATTTTTGCAAGGTGATCCGATCACCCATGTATTTATCGCAACGGCAGGGAAGATTAAAATATACAGGAACGACCAGGCGGGCAAAGAACAAGTCCTGCATTTTAAACAGCACGGGGACTTGTTTCCACATGTCGGTTTCTTCCGTCAAGGTCACTATCCAGCTCATGCACAAGCGATTGAGGATAGTGAAGTCTTTTCGATTGCTATCAAAGATTTCGAACAGGTTCTTATGTCGAATCCTTCTTTGTCCATCAAGCTTTTCAGAATGCTTGGCGATCAAATCGTCAATTTGCAGCAAAGGCTGGAGGAGCTTGCATTGCGCAGTGCGAATGAACGGATCTTGTTATTATTGCTTAGGCTTTGTGAAACACATGGATCTGTCATAGGGAAGGAAGGTTGGGTGAAGTTGAATACTCGCTTTAAAAATGCAGATCTTGCCAATATGATCGGCACTTCAAGAGAGTCAGTCAACCGGATGATTTCACAGCTGCGCAAAGATGATGCGTTGCGATTGGAAGAAGGGGAATATTTGATACGCCCAGAAATGCTGAAAGATGAATTGCTCAATTTTACTTGAATCATTACATGATAGCCATTTTGCAAACTACGATCGCGTAGTTGCAAAATGGCTTTTTTGTTGGAATCAATGTCATAGGTTTGTCACTTTCAATCTCGTTAATGTGATGTACATCACATTATTGAGAACTATTATCAACTATTATAAAAACAACAATAAAGCAATGGAGGTGTTACGAAATGAATTTGCATGAAGCACCGCTTAAAAATAAGCAAGAACAAGAAGATGAAAATACCGTAAAAGGAACAATGGTATCAGTAGGCATCGTCGGACTTGTCATCCTGGTAATGTGGGTATTGCTATTCGCCATTTATATGTACCGCTACTAATACACGATAGAGATTAGGAGGAAGAAAGATGAAAATGAATCGCTATGAAGAGATCTGGTTACTATTGAGCGGTGGGATGCTTGTCATTTTCATGCTTATTACGGGTTATCAAACATTTGCTTTTGGGATGGGGCCACCGAGCCATAAAGAGACAATTGACCCGCAAAAGGTGAATGAAACTGCACCGTTTGATAAGCCAGGCGTTTATAAGACCGGCGACAAAGAATATGAAGTAGTCATGACTTTGGAAGTCTTCAACTTCAATCCGGGGAATATTGAAATTCCGGCTGGTTCAACTGTCACTTTCATCATGACATCGAAGGATGTAGTACACGGTTTCCAAGTTGCTAACACAAACTTGAACGCGATGGTGATGCCTGGCCATATTCAAAAAGCGACGCAAACATTCGATAAACCTGGGGAATATCTCGTGTTATGCAATGAGTATTGCGGCGCAGGACATCAGCATATGAGTACGACTATAACGGTGAAATAAAGGAGGGAATTTCCTTGAATACTGCAGTAAATGTGCATCAAAAAGAAAAGAAATTAAAAACCGTTTTTAAGGATACATCAAATAAAGTGATGGGAATTGGACCAGAAGATGCCAAATTGACAAAATCATATATGAGTGTAGCTTTTATCGCTTTGCTAATCGGTGGTGCATTAGGGCTGCTGCAAGGTTTGGAAAGAGCCGGCCTCATGCAGCTGCCACACTGGTTCAATTATTATCAAGTTTTGACCACTCATGGTGTATTGCTCGTACTTGTATTAACGGCTTTCTTTACGATCGGCTATTTCTATGCAGGTTTGTCTCACACATTAGGCGGTTTATCATCAAAAGTGAGAAAAGTGGCATGGATCGGCTTTTGGCTGAAAGTGATTGGTCTTGTCGTAGCAGTTATTCCAATACTTATGAATAAAGCATCCGTCTTGTATACATTTTATCCACCTATGGCAGCGTCACCCTATTTTTATATTGGTCTAGCACTAATCGTCATCGGAGTATGGATGTGCGCTTTCGGAGCTTTCATAAGCGTAGCAAAATGGCGTAAACAGAATCCAGGAAAGCATATTCCAATTCTCGCATTCTTTGCAACAGGTGTATTTGTTTTATTGTTTTTCGGAAGTATCGGTGTCACCATTGAAGTGTTGACGTTAATTGCATGGTCTTTCGGTTGGAAAGCTACGATCAATGTCTTGCTTAGCCGCACGCTATTCTGGTCTTTCGGCCATACATTAGTGAACATATGGTATTTGACAGCTGTATCAGCATGGTATGTAGTCGTTCCTAAAATTATCGGAGGACGTAGATTTAGCGATACATTGACAAGGGTAGTCGTCATTTTGTTAGTAATCTCAAATATTCCAGGTGGATTCCACCATCAAATTGTCGATCCTGGAATGACACAAACTCTTAAATTTCTTCATCTGTTCATGAGCCTTGCAATCGGTTTTCCATCTTTGATGACAGCTTTCGCAATGTTTTATGTGTTCGAAAAAACCGGCAGGAGATTAGGGGGAAAAGGGTTGTTTGGTTGGTTAAAGAAATTGCCCTGGGGAGATGTGAGATTCCTCGCTCCGATGGTTGCAATGATTGCCTTCATTCCTGCAGGTGCTGGAGGAATTGCACAAACAACTAACCAATTGAATCAAGTCGTGCACAATACATTATGGGTAGTCGGCCATTTCCATTTAACAGTCGGCACATCTGTAATTCTGACATTCTTCGGCATCAGTTATTGGTTGATCCCTTATATATCTAAACGGGTACTGACTCCAAGGATGAATAAAATCGGCATCATCCAAACAATTATCTGGACTGTTGGCATGTTGTCCATGTCCGTTGCTATGCACTGGGTCGGATTGCTTGGATCTCCTCGAAGAACATCCTATACGACTTATGGGGATGATGCGACAGCACTCGGTTGGGATCCGTACTTGCTTTTCCTTGCTGTAGGAGGGACATTCCTGATTATCGGTGTGCTCATCCAAGTATACGCTGTATTCCATATGATGTTTTTTGCTCCAAAAGGAGAAACGCAATTTCCGATTGCCGAGCCGGAAATGCCCGAAGAAACAACGCCATTGTGGACGGATCGATGGGGATTATGGATTGTTGCCATGTTACTAGTCGTTTCCATGGGGTATGTCGTTCCGCTAGTCGATTTGATCGTCAATGCACCTCCTGGATCGCCTCCATTCATAACATGGTGAATAAAAGGGTGGGTGGTCCTGATGAGAGGCCACCTCTTCTTGAAAACAATCGAGGAGTGGGTATCATGTCAACTCGATATACGAAATTGGCTAGCTCGGTAGTATTGCTAGTCGGATTACTTATCATTTTTATCGGAACTGATGGATTCACAGCATTCACTGCCGAAAAAGCCCGTGTGAATCATTTGCTAAAAGATAAACCTGCATTTCCCGAAGTTACTATGGAGGATAGTGAGGGTCGGGTATATTCGATTGATGAATTTAGAGGAAATTATGTTCTTATAACTTTTTTCTACTCATCTTGCACGACTGTTTGCATCGATCTCGAGATGAATATGTCCGAGTTATATGAGAAAATTCCACAGAAATACATTGGAAAAGATATCGATTTTCTTAGTATCAGTTTTGATCCTGCAAGAGATGACCCCGCTACTTTAGACATTTATAAAAATATGTTCAATAGTGATGGCGAGACATGGAGAATGGCAAGAATTCCGAACCAGCAGCAATTGGAAGGTCTGTTGAAAGAGTTCGGCGTCATCGTCATTCCCGATGATTATGGGAATTTCGCTCATAATTCAGCATTCTACCTCGTAGATGGCGAAGGCAAATTAGAAGAAGTTATGGATTATACAAATGTGGATGAGGCTGCAGAAAAACTGATGGAAGTACTGGGCGGTAGGGAGGGGAGGTCATGAAGCAGGCAGCATATGGAGCAGCATTATTCATCTTCCTTGCAATTCCAGTCGTTGCAGATGTGCTCGAATCAATAATGATTATGCACATGCATATGCAAATGCCACTTCTTATATTTTGCGGCTTTCTAATTGCTGTTTTTTTCAGACGTAAGTTTCCTACGTTCTTTGCTAAATGGAATGGGGATGGGATACCAGGTATTTTACTATTTACACTTATCATGTTGTATTGGATGATTCCGCGAACGATGGATGATGCATTGACAAATATGACAGTGGAGATATTCAAATTCATTAGTTTACCGTTTCTTGCAGGCATTCCATTACGCGATAGTTGGAAAAAAATCGGTTCGGCCGGGAAAAAAGTTATATGGGTCACTTTTACTTTTATGTTTTATATAATGGGTTTTCTTTATATAAAAGCGCCTATTCAACTTTGCAACAACTACTTGCTCATCGATCAGCTCACTCTTGGATGGGGATATATGACGATGGCTATCTGCTTCACGATCTACTTGCTCTATCTTGCTTTTACAAATAAGTATGAAACGGTATAAATAGAAGCAAAACCCCTATTCCATATTCCAAGGAGTAGGGGTCGCATATTATAAAAATATTAAACGCTCTTAGCAGTTTGTACTACATTTGATTTTTTAGAGTTATGTTGTTCAGCTCTTACTTTTTTGATATCAACTTGTATTAAAATCGAAATCACTAAAGCAATCGCAAAGAGTCCGGAGAAAAATAATAAGCTGCTTTCATAGCTTCCTGTTGTGTCTTTCATCCATGCCGCAAACATTGTTCCAGCAATCCCTGCAGCCGCCCAGGCTGTTAAAATATACCCATGAATTGCCCCAAGTTGTTTTGTTCCAAAAATATCGCCGATATATGCTGGTATACATGAAAAACCACCGCCATAGCAAGTATAAATGATGGCGAGCATTACTTGGAACATAATAGCGTTTGTTGTAAATGGAAGAAGGGCAAAAAGCGCTAACTGGATAACGAAAAACGCTGTATACGTATGCCTTCGGCCGATATAGTCGGAAATAGATGCCCATCCAAGCCTTCCAGCTCCATTAAAAAGACCAAGAACTCCTACGAGAGCAGCAGCTTGTACTGTAGTCATGCCAATACTTTCTATAGCAAGAGGCTTCGCCGCAGACAAAATGGCGATTCCACAAGTGACATTTAGGAACAGCATCATCCATAGATAGTAGAATCGTTTAGTTTTGACTGCTTCATTCGCTGTCAATTGCGCTAAGTCAACTTTCGCTTCAATTTTTCCGGATTCTAGTTTTTTAACATACCCCGCAGGTGCCCAACCTTCCTCAGGTTTTTCGAGATAAAGAGAAGAGACAATCATTATTAATAAATAAGACGCTCCTAAAATATAAAAAGTATTTTGTAGGCCGACTGAATTAATAAGCGCTTCCATTATTGGACTGCTGATCGCAGCTGCAAAGCCAAACCCCATAATGGCCATTCCAGTTGCTAGACCACGTCGATCGGGAAACCATTTCACTAGTGTAGAAACGGGAGCGATATATCCTACACCCAAACCAATTCCACCCAACACACCATAAAAAACGTATAATAGCGTAAGTGAAGACATACTTACAGCAAAACCGGCACCCATGACACCCACTCCAAAGCATGTTGCCGCGAGAATACCAGCTTTACGAGGACCGTGCTTTTCAACGAAGTGCCCAAGAAATGCAGCGGACAGACCTAGAAATAAAATTGCGATACTAAACGTCAATTGAACTTGGCTCGTCGACCATCCGAATTGATCGATGAGAGGGTTTGTAAAGTTACTCCAAGCATACACGGAACCGATTGAAATATGAATCCCGACAGCAGAGGCGGCAATTAACCATCTGTTCTTCGTTTTCTTCGTTCTCCCTTTCATTTTTCACATCTCCCTTTAATGATAAAGTAATATGCCAAATAAAAATATCTTCAGATTTTTATAAAGAAGTTTCTTGATAAAATGAAGAATTTTACATTCTATTTGAATAATAAAAATTCAGAAGACATATATTTGTCACATTTCCGACATAGTACCACCATTATTTGGGTTTGTCACTTAAAAGTTAAATAAGTCGAAAAACAGGGGAAATCGTTATTTAATCCTTTCGGGATGTGTATAGACATTGAATGATTCGCCTCTAATGAATCCAACTGCAGTTATGCCTAACTCTTCAGCAAGATTTATAGCCAGTTCAGTCGGGGCTGATTTTGAAAGAACAACTTCACAACCAATTTTTGCAACCTTCAACAATATTTCGGAAGAAATTCTACCGCTAAAGACAATTACCTTGTTTTTGACAGGAATATCTTTTCTTAAACAATGTCCATAAATCTTATCAAGTGCATTATGACGTCCAATATCCATTCTCGTTAGCATGAAATCTTGCGAATCACAAAGTGCAGCAATATGGACCCCGCCTGTTTGTTGAAATAGATCGGCTTTCATATCCATTTTTTCCATCAGTGCAAAACAATCCTGAGCTGATAACAGTACGTTTCTATCTTGCATACGTTTTGCGGTAAGTGCATCATTGGCGAAAACGAAACCTTGTCTGCTCATGCCGCAGCATGAAGTAATATACCTTTTATTTTGTAGTTGTTCGAAAAAAGGGAATGTCCGGCTTGTTTGGATATGGACTAACCCTAAATCTTCTTCCAATCGTATTTCCTGTATATCTTTATAACTGATAATAATTCTTTCAGAAGCAAGAAATCCGACTACCATATCCTCGAGATACTCAGGTGTACACACGATCGTCAATAGTTCTTTGCCATTCAATTTAACTGTAATAGGATACTCGGTTGCAACCTCATCATATTTTTGTTCGAAATTACCGTTGGCAAATCGTAAAATAGACCGACGTTGAATTCGGTTCATATTTGTTCTCCTTTCACTGATCAATGATTCTATCAAACAAAAATACAGAAACTGCAATATCATCCTCTAATTTGATGTCTGAAAAGAGATGGATAAATTTTGCCCCAACAACCTCCTCAAGGCCATCCGGAGGTGATTCATCATACACTTCTTGTATCATTTTTGTTCTGGCAGAATGGACCATTTCTTTTCCTTCTCGTGTACCCGCTATGAATTTTTCAGTTGGTGTCAAGTTTCCATACAACGTAGAGATTGCCATATTATCAACGAATATAGTTGTAATCCTCTCCGGACCTTTTCCGAATAGATCTTTCCTCAACTTTCTAATAATGTCGTTGAAATCGTGTATCTTCTTAGACATTTCTAAGCGCTCCTTTTTGAAACAATATGAATTGACTTGCAATAATTCTCTAAACCTATTGAATAGTGTATTCTTCTACTCTATAATACTAGTTAGTATGGTATCGGGGTATGGCATTGCACCGATATTATCAATTCATTACTTTACATTTGGATTGGTTATTTAGCAAGCTCTGCTATTAGACTATTCCACCATAGACAAGCACACCTCAATAGCAGGTGTATTTGTCTATGGTGGTTTTTTATTTCAAAGGAGGCATTTTCATGTCAATTAAGATCAATGGAAAGGCGTTTCCGTTCAAAGAGGGCATAACGATATTACAAGTGGTCAATGAACAGAAAATCGAGCATCCGCAAATTTGTTATTTTCCAGAAGTGGACCCGATTGAAACATGTGATACATGTATTGTCGAGATGAACGGACGGCTTGTTCGCGCGTGTTCCACAAAATTAGAACCAGGCATGGATATCCAATTATCTTCTCCTCGTGCTAAGGAAGCACAAACTGAAGCAATGGATCGAATTCTTGAAAACCATTTATTATATTGCACAGTTTGTGATAACAACAACGGCAACTGTAAAATCCACAACACTGTCGATATGATGGGAATCGAAGAACAGAAATATCCTTACGAACCGAAGTGCACACAAGACAGCGTCGACTTCACGCATCCATTTTACCGATATGATCCTAACCAATGTATCGCTTGCGGACAGTGCGTGGAAGCATGTCAAAATCTGCAAGTGAATGAAACCCTCAGTATCGATTGGGAAAGGGATCGTCCAATTGTCCTTTGGGATGGCGGCGCCAAAATCAATGATTCTTCCTGTGTAGGCTGCGGACACTGTGTCACCGTCTGTCCGTGTAATGCATTGATGGAGAAATCGATGCTTGGTGAAGCTGGCTTCATGACAGGAATGAAGGAAGAGATTTTGACACCGATGATCGATTTGGTGAAAAATGTCGAGCCAGGCTACAGCGGCATTATGGCAATATCAGATGCTGAAGCTGCCATGCGCGACACAAGAACGAAAAAGACAAAGACTGTTTGTACATTCTGCGGTGTCGGATGTTCATTCGAAGTGTGGACGAAAGATCGCAAAATCCTTAAAATACAGCCTGTTTCAGATGCGCCGGTCAATGCGATTTCAACTTGTGTGAAAGGGAAGTTCGGCTGGGATTTCATCAATAGCGAAGAAAGACTAACAACTCCACTCATCCGGAAAGGCGAGTCCTTTGTGGAGGCAACGTGGAAGGAAGCGTTGGACTTAGTGGCAGAAAAATTGGGAACTATCCATCGGGAGCATGGTGAAGACAGTGTCGGTTTCATTTCTTCTTCAAAAATAACAAATGAAGAAAACTATTTAATGCAAAAGCTCGCTAGGCAAATGTTCAAGACGAATAACGTCGACAACTGTTCTCGCTATTGCCAGTCTCCGGCGACTGATGGCTTATTCCGTACAGTCGGCATGGGAGGAGATGCCGGGACGATCAAAGATATCGCAAAAGCTGGGCTTGTCATTATCATCGGCGCAAACCCTGCTGAAGGTCACCCGGTCCTAGCAACACGTGTGAAACGCGCCCATAAGCTACACGGACAAAAACTGATCGTCGCCGATTTGCGTAAACATGAAATGGCCGATCGATCAGACATTTTCATTAGCCCTAAGCAAGGGACCGACCAAGTATGGCTAATGGCAGTTACGAAATATATGATTGACCAAGGTTGGCACGATTCAAATTTCATCAAAGAAAATGTTCATCATTTTGAAGAGTTTAAGGATGTATTGAAGAAATACACTCTCGATTTCGCTGAGCATGTAACCGGTGTTCCGAAAGATCATCTCATTCGTACTGCTGAAATGATTCGTGACGCAGATGGAACGTGTATCTTATGGGGAATGGGCGTAACGCAAAATACAGGAGGTTCCGATACGTCAGCTGCCATTTCAAACTTACTCCTGGCAACCGGAAACTACCGGAGACCAGGCGCAGGTGCATACCCGCTTCGTGGCCATAATAATGTACAGGGTGCTTGTGATATGGGGACGCTTCCGGGCTGGCTACCAGGATATCAGCACGTGACGGATAATCGTGCACGTGAAAAATTCGAACAGGCATATGGTGTTGAAATTGGCAATAAACCGGGACTTGATAATATTCAAATGCTTCATGCCGTCGATGAAGGAATCATGAAAGCAATGTATATCGTCGGAGAGGATATGGCGCTTGTCGATTCCAATGCGAACCACGTACATGACGTCTTATCCAAACTCGATTTCCTAGTCGTTCAAGACATATTTTTCTCAAGGACTGCAAGGTACGCAGATGTCATCTTGCCTGCAGTGCCTTCCTTAGAAAAGGATGGTACTTTCACGAATACGGAAAGAAGAGTTCAGCGTTTGTATAAAGCATTGCCGGAATTAGGGGATGCAAAGGCGGATTGGAAAATCATCCAAGAAATAGCAACTCGTTTAGGAGCGGATTGGAATTTTGAACATCCTAGCGAAATCTTCGCTGAAATGGCTAGTCTTTCACCATTATTCAGCCAAGCTGATTATAGCAATATGGAAAACTGGGATAGCTTTTTCTGGGGCAGTCTGGAAGGGGAAAGCACGCCGTTGCTATACGTTGATGGTTTCAATTTCCCTGATGGAAAAGCAAGATTCGCTTTATCCGATTGGGTAGAGCCTGTCGTCTATGATGACGAATTCGATTTGCACATTAACAATGGCAGGATGCTTGAACATTTCCATGAAGGGAACTTGACGAATAAATCTGCAGGGATTCAATCGAAGGTGCCTGAAATTTTCGTGGAAGTATCGCCAGAGCTTGCAAAAGAGAGAGGCGTTCTCAGCGGTTCATTAGTAAGGCTCGTTTCACCGCACGGAGCTGTCAGACTGCCGGCTTTAGTGACCGACAGAGTGAAAGGGAATGAGTTATTCCTTCCGATGAACTCTGTAGAAAAAGAATCAGCTATTAACTTTTTGACGGGTACAGCAGTAGATCAAAGAACGAACACACCTGCATTCAAACAAGCAAAAGTCCGTATGGAAGTTTTAAGGAAAGAAGGCGAAAATCCTTTACCGGCAAGCAACCATCGGAACAAGAAACGACATCCTCAAAACGGGGTAGAAGTTGAACGGAAGTGGGCTAGACCAGGTTACGAGCATCTGACAGATCAAGTGGAGAAAGGGTGAGCTCTATGGCAGCGCCAATTACTTCAATTAAACTAAAAGAACTTACGCCAGCAGAAGTGCAGCAACAGAAAATGGATGAACTGCAATCCCTCATTACAGAACAGCAGCAATCATTGCAAAAAATCTTAGAAATTACAGCTGAATTGGACAATGCGGGAGTACTGGATTCTGTAAATGCAATGGTAAAGGCGAAAGATGAGATTGCAAGTATCGCTGTAACACAAGCGTCCCGGGAACCGATGACGAATCTCATCAATAATATAATGAACGCGGCGGGTCTATTGACATCGATAAATCCGGAAGTTACGGAAAGTTTGAAGGACAGCATATCAAAAGGAATCGAAGAGGCTGAATTGTATAAAGGAAATGGAGATAAAGTGTCGATTTTTCAAGTGATGACCGCACTTAACGACCCTCATATCAATCGCGCAGTGAAGTATGGTTTAGATTTTCTGAAAGGTATGGGAAAAGGGCTTGATAAGTAAATGCCGATTCTCAATTATTCTTGAAACGAATCCGTTTTTCATGCGTATGTATGAAGAGTGGAAGAAAAAGAATAATAGGGAGTGAGCTTTCTTTGCAAAATAATGAATATGAAGTCCATGAAGGAATACAAGTCAACCCATGGACTGCCATATGGCTTCATCCGAGAAAAACCGTCCAATATGTGAAGGATTATAAAACAGGCAGTTTCGTACTTGGCATTTCGGCAATTACTGGAATCATACACTTCCTTGACCAAGCTGTGAACAATGATTTAGGGGAGACCTGGAATCTCGCCTCTATTCTATTAATTTCATTGATTGTCGGACCAATTATAGGAGTAATTGCACTATATGTAGTATCGGGAATATACCATGCTTTATCACTTCTGTTTGGCGGCTCGGGAACATTTGAGGAATCGCGAAAGGCGTACACGGTTTCTAATATCATTATTGTGATTATCGGAGTTATTTGGATACCGGATCTGCTTATTTTGGGTCAAGGCAATTTTATTAGTGACTATGATTTCTCGGTTGGACAATTTATTTGGATGATCGTCTCTTTACTTGTCAACTTTGTTGGAGGAATTTGGTCGTTGGTAGTCCTCGTTGCCGCATTTGCTGAAGTTCATCAGTATGCTATTTGGAAAGCTGTATTGGTTGTACTATTGCCGATTATCATTCTTGTAGTCTTTTTAGTCATTATTATTGCATTAACGACACCAGCTTTGTTTTAATTATGAAAAAAAGTTCGTCTCAAAGCCGTTTATAGCTTTAAGACGAACTTTTTAATGTGGGTTTATTGATTCATCGTCATTCTTTTGCTCTTGCTCCGTCTTTCTGTATGAGTTGACCATCGCTTCCTTATAATCGCCTAGAGTGGAAAATTCATGAAACCTCTTCGCAAACTTTCGATTCCGCAATTCAATTTCATTTCGTTTCGTAATGTTTCGCTCAACCCTGTCCATCGATCATACCTCCTCCGGATCATTATTATTTAGCTTACCCGGAAAACATGACAATATGACAGCGATGTAGGAATGACAGGGATAAGTCTACCGAAGTTGAATTTATTTTGAATCATCTACGAATTTGCCGTAATCGGGAACAGCAATCGATTGGAAATTAGAAACAAGCTTATTTAAGTTTTCATCTAGCCATTGCCCTTCAACCGGAACTCCATGGCCTGTAATAGCAATTTTCGGTCTCAAAGCCGCTAATATGCCGACTGACTGTTCAGCCGTATCCCAATCTGGCGTCAAATAGCGGGGAGGCCCACCTATTTCTTTTTCCTGAGTAAACACTTTATACAACTCATCCTGGATGACTGTTACGAATGCATCACCAACAATCATGGCGTGATCGTCATTACGGAACATAGAAATATGGCCAACGGAATGTCCTGGTGTGTGAATCCATTTCCAACCGGGCATGAATGGCACCGTATGATCGTCTGGTAGTGCATGCGCTTTTGATCCGATATTTGTACTTTCATGAGGAAACATGAACGATAATTTGGCAACCATCCCTCCCTCGACAGTCGTGTCAGGTTCAGGGTAATTTTTTTGTCCGGTAATATAAGGAAGCTCTAACGCATGTGCATATACGGGTACGTCCCAAACCTCCAATAAATCAACCAGTCCACCGATATGATCGAAGTGTGCATGTGTCAAAATAATCGCTTTTGGCGGATTGTCTTTACCAAATCTCCTTTCGGCTTCTTCTCTAATCTTTTCACCTGACGTAGGCATACCTGCGTCAATTAAAACCCAATCATTTCCTTCGCCGGCAAAACCGAAAAATATGACATTGACGATTTGAACCGTATAGCAGTATAAGTCGGGAGCTACTTCAAATCCTTTTCCACTAGTCACAGATGTCATAGGTTGAAATCTATCCGTTGAAGAACTTCGTTCCATGCATACTCCTCCTACCTACTATTAGTTTGTTTTCACATTTACTTTACTATGCGTGTTATTTTCGGTGTCATACGGCCGATCCTAAAAAAGGGCAGCAAAACTGTTGCTCTTACCAAATCATCTCTTTATAATAGAAAGGTACTCTAATTTGTCTCAGTAGCTCAGGGGATAGAGCAACAGCCTCCTAAGCTGTGGGTCGCAGGTTCGATTCCTGCCTGGGACGTTCCATTACATAGCGAAGGCTGTCCGAATGTCAGGTGAATCTGATTCATTCGGGCAGCCTCTTTTTTAAATTTGAATCATTTTTTTTCGGGATTGATACTATTAGGTTCATCCCCAAGACGATTCATCCCCTGGGATAGCGCTTCATTCGGGGTTTCCTGAAATGAGTAGCCTTTTTCAAAAATGGTTTCAGGATCCATTCCATTTGGCTCTTTGTCCGAGTTAGCATCGTCCTTCATTCCTAAAGATTGCTGTTGGGACGCTTCGGTTTTCTTGCTATTTTCCACGAAATCATTTTTAAATTCTTTCTCCATGTGAACATCCTCCTTTATGTTTCTTACGTATGCTTTACGTAATCCTATATTCTTCAATTTCCTTTTTCGACAGAATCAAAACGTTGACCAATCATATACTAAGTGGAATTGTTAGTGAACGAAGATTTCGAAAATTTATAAAGGGGTTTTCTTTATAGAGAAACCGTGGTATATTATCAATACGTTAACAGACTAAAGTGTTAAAGTGAGACTATGAAAAGGGGAGATAACAATGAAAAAATATATGACATTAATGATCATTTCAATAGTTGCATTGCTTGTCGTGACTGGTTGCGGTAAGTCAAAAACAGAAGGCTCAGAAGGGAAGAACGTTCTCGTCATCGGTGTGGACGATAAATTTGCTCCAATGGGTTTCCGTGATGAGAACAACGAACTCACTGGATTCGACATTGAATATGCGAAAGCTGCAGCTGAACATATGGGGATGGAAGCAAAATTTCAACCGATCGATTGGAAAACAAAAGAAACTGAATTGAGCAGTGGACGAATCGATTTGATTTGGAATGGGTATACGATAACGGATGAACGAAAAGGCAAAGTGCTTTTTACAAAGCCGTACTTGAAAAATGCACAAGTAGTAGCAACATTAGCTGATTCCGACATCGCTAAACTCAATGATTTATCCGGTAAAAAAATTGGGTTGCAAGCACTTTCCTCGGCTGCGGACGCATTAAGCGACAACCCGATTCAATCTGACATCAAATCGATTTCGGAATATGCGGACAATGTTCTTGCCCTATCAGACTTAAAATCAGGCCGTGTCGACGCAGTAGTCATTGACGAAGTTGTCATCGATTATTATATGTCCAAAGAAGAAGGCGTTTTTAAAGTGTTGGACGAGTCTTTAGCGCCTGAGGAATATGGAGTCGGTGTAAAAAAGGGCAATGAGGAATTGCTCAAAAAATTACAAGGCGCTTTAGATAAAATGAATGAAGACGGCAGTGCGGCAGAAATCTCCACGAAATGGTTCGGGGAAGATAAAGTACTTAAATAATGAAACGAGCATGCCGGGTTTTCGATGAGAAAACCTGTTTTGCTTTTTAGAAGGAGTTATCATATGTCTATCGATTATTTCTTATCCATCTTGAAACCGATGCTGGAGGGAGCCCAAGCAACGATAATTTTATTTATCGTTGCCATCATAGTATCCATTCCGCTTGGCTTCATGTTAACCCTTATTGCGAGGAGCTCTATTAAGCCGTTAGCTTATTTGGCGAATACTTATATTTACTTAATGCGTGGGACACCGCTCTTATTGCAACTGTTATTCATAGTTTTCGGCTTGCCGCTTATTCCCGTCATCGGAGAATATTTAGTACTTGATCGGTTTGTCGCAGCATGTTTAGGTTTCATCTTAAATTATGCGGCCTACTTCGCAGAGATTTTTCGTGGCGGTCTGCTCGCTATTGATAAAGGCCAATATGAGGCCGCACAAGTGCTTGGATTGAATCGATGGCAGACGATGAGAAAAGTTGTTCTTCCACAGATGTTCCGTATTGCATTGCCTTCTGTTGCAAATGAGTCGGTTACGCTAGTGAAGGATACGGCCCTACTTTACGCAGTGGCGGTGCCTGAATTGCTGCATTTCGCGCAAACAGCCGTCAACCGTGACTTTACAATAACTCCTTTCTTGTTGGCAGGCGTCATATATCTTCTTATTACATTATGTTTGACAATGTTCTTCAAATGGTTGGAAAGACGGTTGAGGTTCGATTAACTTTTATACAGTTATGCAGGATTGATAAAGAGGAGTGTAATTCATGGCAATTCTTGAAGTGACAAATATAAGAAAATCATTTGGTCCCCTTGAAGTACTAAAACAGATTAGTTTTGAAGTGAATAAAAATGATGTAATCGCAGTCATCGGACCATCTGGATCGGGGAAAAGTACGATGCTCAGGAGTCTAGTCCATTTAGAAGAATTGGACGGGGGAAGTGTGTCGGTCAACGGAAACTATATTGTAAAGGATGGAATTTATTCGAAACCTCAACAAGTGAAACAGATTACATCCAATATGGGAATGGTTTTTCAGCATTTCAATTTGTTCCCGCATCTTACTGTAGTTGAAAATCTTGAACTTGCGCCAAAGCTTCTTAAGCAAGGAAGTGCAATGCAAAACCGTGAATTAAGTATGGAATTATTAGCGAAAGTTGGCCTTTCCGACAAAGCAGATGTTTTGCCTTCCAAGCTTTCCGGCGGTCAAAAACAGAGGGTGGCTATAGCC
The DNA here is from genome assembly GCF_059415085.1 of Sporosarcina sp. SAFN-015. Taxonomy (NCBI): domain Bacteria; kingdom Bacillati; phylum Bacillota; class Bacilli; order Caryophanales; family Caryophanaceae; genus Sporosarcina; species Sporosarcina sp. SAFN-015. The sequence goes on along the minus strand of NZ_JBPFDR010000006.1, from coordinate 35,581 downwards.
CGTGCATTAATGAGAAAACCTGAAATTCTCTTGTTTGATGAACCTACATCTGCCTTGGATCCGGAATTGACGGGAGAAGTACTTCGTGTCATGAAAGATCTTGCTCAGGAAGATATGACCATGATTGTTGTAACTCATGAAATGGAATTTGCAAAGGATGTAGCAAATAAAGCGATTTTCATGGATAGAGGTGAGATTGTGGAATCAGGAAGTCCCGTAGATTTATTGAGCAATCCACAAATGGATCGGACAAAGGCATTTTTACACCGAACAATATTCAAGTGATCTGTAGAATAAAACAAGAAATGCAACTATGCAGTCGGGAAACTATACCCGGCTGCTTTTCATTTCGACAACAATGTGAACTGGCGTAAGGGAGGAGTAAAATATGATACACTACGGTTATTAAGTATGTACTGTATAAGGAGATGTTTAAATGAATCAAACCGCAGATTCAATTGGCGGGAAGCCTTTCAAAAAAAGAAATTATCGGCCGGCGATTATCATTTTATCGGTCGTATTAATTGGTATTATTGGCTTATTATCGGGTAGGCAGGGTGTGGAGGATTTTGATGCGTTTGATGTTACGATCCTTCCGTTGATGAATGCAATTTTCAATACCTTTACGTTCTTTTTCTTAGTAGCTGCACTCATTGCTATTAAAAAGAAGAATGTAAATGTCCATCGAAAATTCATCTATGCCGCATTTTGCACAACTGCTTTATTCCTTGTTACTTATGTAGCTTTTCATTATTTGTCCCCGTCCACTCCATATGGCGGCAGCGGCATTTTAGCTGGAATCTACTATTTTGTCCTCATCACACATATAATTCTCGCAGCGGCAATCGTTCCGCTTGCTTTAACAAGTGTTGCTAGGGCTTGGAACAGGGAGCATGAACGTCATCGCAAAATAGTGCGCTGGACGATGCCGATTTGGCTATACGTCAGCTTTACAGGTGTTCTTGTTTACATATTGATTTCTCCCTATTATTAAAATAAAAAAAGGCTGCTCCCATTGAGAGGGAACAGCCTTTTTCGTTTGTTAGATAAGCGGGCGATCGGGATAGTCCAAGCGTGTGGCTGTGTAATCGCCATCTACTAATACAAGAATTTTGCCTTCATTAAAGTAATCATTATAGCGATTTGCTTCTTCTTCAGGAATACCCATACCGATCAATGCTCCAGCGAGTCCGCCGACTCCTGCTCCTGCAGCTGCTCCAGTAATCCCTGCTACGATTGGTCCTGCTGCAATGATCGGGCCGACTCCGGGAATAGCAAGCGCTCCGATACCCGCTAACACACCACCAAGGCCGCCAAGCAAACCACCCGTTGCAGCCCCTGTCGCCGCGCCGTCTGCAGCATGGGTTCCAGTTTGTTCTTCGATGTTATCTACATGATCTCTATCTTTGCTAATGATAGAAATATCATTGGAACTATATCCTTGTCTTTTCAATTCCTCGATTGCAGCAACAGCTTCCGATTCAGTATCATAATAACCTACCACGTGTCTTTGTACCATTTCAAAACGCCTCCTAATAATTTTTTATTCTAGGTGAGTGCTATTCTAGAAAATACCCAATCAATTCTATTTAAAACATTGAAATAGATTTAAAACGTCGATACCGGGTATTTAACTAACTACAGAAGAGGAGGAATAGAAATGGATTATTTTATAAATGGAATGAAACTCGTTATCGGTTTGATTACTTTTATGGTCGTCATCCGGCTTTTAGGGAAAAAGCATTTGGCCGAGATGACGCCTTATGACATCATTTATTTAATAATGTTCGGGGGAATTCTAGAAGAAACTTTATATGATAATAAAACGAGTATATGGATGTTCCTATTCTCCATGGTTGTATGGGCACTATCCATATTCGCTATCGAGAAATTGGTATCTATCTTCAATCCATTGCGCATTCTTCTAAAAGGAGAGCCAGACCAATTGATTTCAGATGGAAAAATCAATCAGAAAGCGTTTAAAAAAAATCAACTGGAAATGGAGCAAGTCCGGACGATGCTCCGTCAACAAGGAATTTTTTCATTAAGGGAAGTGCGTGATATGTATATCGAACCCGGTGGACAAATATCGATCAATTCGTTCGCCAAATATAAACCAGTTGTAGCGGATGATTTGGATATTAGAAAAAAGGAGGAAGAGCCAAGTGTTCTGCTAATTGATGAAGGGGAAGTGAAGACGGAAGTATTGAATGCTATCGGAAAGTCCGAGCAATGGCTGCAGACAGAGATTCGCGAAAAAGGTTATAATCAAGCGAAGGAAATTCTCTATTGCGAATGGTCGAAGACTGATGGTTTCTTCATTAAAGGATTTGCTGATACTATAGAATTGAATGGACATCAGCCGAGCTGATCGATATTGTCCACTATATCAAAATTGTATCCGAATCGTATTCGGGTGAGAGGTGCATTTATGAAAATAGTTGTCGGAGGGTTGCAATGGGCGGTTTTTTTAATCGCATCCTCAATTGCGGCTCCTATTGCAATCGCCCATGGGTTTGGAATGGAGGCTGCTGAAACCGCCCTATTCGTTCAACGTACGATGTTTGTTCTCGGCATCGCATGTCTCGTCCAAGCTTTTATCGGTCATCGTTTGCCGATCAATGAAGGACCAGCGGGATTATGGTGGGGGATTTTCGTCATCTATGCAGGAATGGTAGGTATCGTATATCCTACTGGCGAGGATGCGTTGCAAGCTTTGCAAAGCGGAATGCTTGTCAGCGGCTTCTTGTTTATCTTATTGGCTATGAGTGGAATGATTTCTAAAATGAAAGATCTTTTCACTCCATCAGTTACATTTACATATTTGATGCTGCTCATTTTGCAATTAAGTGGTACTTTCCTAAAGGGAATGGTTGGTGTTGAAAGTGCTGGAGGCAAGATAGATGGCCTTATATTCCTCGGAAGTTTAGCGGTTGTCTTTATGACGTTCAGTACGATGAACCATAAAGTGCCCTGGGTCTCAAGGTATTCCGTCCTATTGTCGATCGGATTCGGTTGGATTCTCTTTCTGATAATCGGAAAGGCGGATCGTGTAACGCTTGAAGGCGGGCAATTTATTCGACTTCCCGATTTATTCGTGTATGGGAAACCGGTTTGGGATAGCGGCATGTTCATTACTGCTAGTTTTATTACGCTTTTATTGATTGCAAATATGATGGCGTCCATCCGTGTTATGGAAAGCTTACTGAAACAATCTTTTTCCATAACGCCGCCTGACCGGATGAAACAAGGCTCCATCGCTTCAGGAATCAACCATATATTCGCAGGAATCTTTTCAGCAATCGGGCCAGTCCCGATTTCAGGTGCAGCGGGGTTTGTTGGTGCAACAAGAATGGCGTCGCTTACGCCGTTCATAACGGGAAGCATTATTGTTATTCTAGTTACACTCATTCCATCGATCATGTCTGTGTTTGCTGTACTGCCTGCACCGGTTGCATACGCAGTCACGTTTGCAATATTTACGAAAATGGTAGAGATGGCATTCTATGAGCTTGCTGCCGAGCCGAAGAAAGATCGTGCCTATAAAGTGTCAGCCATTGGTTTAATGATAGGCGTGGGTATCATGTTTATTCCGCAGGAAAGCATGTCTGGTTTGCCGAATGCAATTGTAGCTGTTTTATCGAATGGCTTAATTACAGGTACAATTATTGCAATTATAATTGAACAATTCTTTATGTGGAATGAACGCCGGATAGAAAAATTGCAATGAAAAAAGCTGTCGATCACTTCAGTGATTGGCAGCCTTTTTAGATTTCAATTTCTCAGAAGTAAAGTCAAGCTTCAATAATTGTTCATAAGCATCATCAACAGAGTCTGCATAGATGACAAAGTCGTTTTCTTGAGGATGTTTTGTCGTTGAATACTCATATCGGGGGTCGTAGTAGTTTTCAAGCAATAATGTAACTGCTCCCTTAAATTCACCTTTGTGTAACTTTTCTTCTATTTCTTTCGCGATAGGCACATGGATGCGCCGTTTAATTAAATTAAAAGCTTCGATGAATTTATCACCAGCATTCCATGGATTATAATCAGCCAATATGTTTTTTACCCGTTCCTCTATCGGTAGATGGATGAAAACATGGATTCCATTTTTCTTTTTGTCAAATAGGAATGCGGGAATCAGCACTTTGCCGATTCGTTTGCTCTCTCCTTCAATATAGACGAAAGGTTTGTCTTTCTTTTTTTGAAGTTCATGGATCAGCAAAGAATCGAACTTTTTTTGGTTATTTGGTTCACGTCCAATTTGACCGAAAATAGAGCCGCGATGTCCGGCGAGCTGTTCAAGATTGATAATAGGAAAACCAGTGCTTGCTAGCCGATTCAAAAGAGCTGTCTTGCCCGATCCAGTATATCCATTCAACACAATAAAACGAGGAGGGAATGCTTCTTTTTCCAACTCTTTCACGACCCATTGGCGATATGTTCGGATTCCACCGCTTAATCGGTTTGCTTGAATGCCCATTAAATCAAGGACGGTCGCGGCTGTTTTGCTTCTCATACCGCCGCGCCAGCAAAATACTGTCATAGGTGTTTCTATCTTCTTAAATTGCTGTATGAAAGAGGGGAGTTTCGCTGAGAAAATCTCCAGCCCCCGTTCAGTAGCAGTCTCTTTCCCGACCTGTTTGTACAGGGTTCCAATTTCTGCCCGTTCTTCGTCGGTGAAGACAGGAATATTGATACTGCCTGGTATAGTCGCTTCCCTATACTCTGACGGAGAACGGACATCAATAATTGTATGCGGCTCTTTTTCGACCGATAAAAATAGGTCTTGTAAACTTATATCACGAATCAATTTCAATCACCTTCTATTATAAGGGTTAGTCAACATGGATATTTCCTGAATGCACTGAAGTTACTTCCCCTATGATGGCTGCATGGACGCCTTTTTTATTCATCTCGTCAATTAATTGATCTACATCGTTTGCTGAAACTGAAATTAGCAGGCCACCTGAAGTGACCGCATCACATAAAATATAACGGTCCAATTGATCAAGTTTATCAGCATAAGTGACCGCATCATCGACGTGGGCATAGTTGCTTTTTGTACCGCCTGGTATTCTTCCTGCTTCTGCTAGTTCTTTTGTGCGAGGAAGAATCGGTACTTGCTCTGAAATAATTCGGATGCCTATCCCACTTGCTTTAGCCATTTCTGTCGCATGTCCAAGCAAGCCGAATCCAGTGACATCTGTAGCCGCATGAACTTCATATTTAGACATCACTTCTGACGCAGTCTTGTTCAAAGTCGTCATTATTGAAGTCACCCGCTCAATTTCTTCATTAGAAAGAGCACCGTGTTTTAAAGAAGTAGTATAAATTCCGACACCGATGGGCTTTGTCAGCACTAACTTGTCTCCTGCTTTCGCACCGGCGTTTGTAAGGACTTTTTCGGGATGCACAGTGCCTGTTACCGCTAAGCCGAATTTAGGCTCTTGATCGTCAATGGAATGCCCGCCGACAAGAGTAACTCCAGCTTCTTTTAACTTGTCTCCGGCACCTCTCAAAATTTCGGTAAGAATGCTTTTATCCAATTTGGCTATGGGGAAAGCCACAATATTTAGAGCGGTGATCGGAGTTCCGCCCATTGCGTAAACATCGCTAATAGCATTCGTTGCTGCAATTTGGCCGAAATCATAAGGATCATCGACAATCGGAGTGAAAAAGTCAAGTGTTTGGACGATTGCGACGTCGTCCGTTAATTTATAAACACCGGCATCATCACTCGTATCGAGACCGACGAGAAGATTTGGATTGGAGACGGCAGGAGGAAGGGATTGAAGAACTTGCACTAAGTCTGCGGGTCCAATTTTACAGCCACATCCTCCTTTTGTTGTAAGTGATGTCAATTTGACCTGGTTCGATGTTTCCATCCTCATTACCGCCTTTCATCTTTTTAATAAATAGTTTAGCACAATAGATACGAACGTACATTGTAAGACGATTCGAAACAATTTCTCACTATGCAACCCGCTTGGAAGGAATTCAAGAAAAAATAATGATACATTTGTATATATAAATTGGAGGAGGTTATGAGATGAATGCATATTCTATGATCATTGACGGAAAAGAAGTCGGGAAAGGTCTTGGTACAATTGATGTCATGAATCCTGCAACTGGAGAACTGATCGCAACGGTTCCGTATGGAGCTGAAGAGGAAGCTCATCAGGCAGTTGAAGCTGCAAACAATGCGTTTTATAAATGGTCAACGCTCTCCGCTTATGAAAGAAGTTCTTACTTGGTGAAATGGTATGAACTGATCGAAAGTCATGTGGATGATCTGGCTCGGACAATGACGGAAGAGCAAGGGAAGCCAATAGCCGAGGCAAAAGGAGAAATCACATATGCAAACGGCTTCATCTCTTGGTACGCAGAAGAAGCAAAGCGAATTTATGGTGAAATGATTCCTTCCAGCCATACAGGAAAACGGATTTTCGTTCATAAACAGCCCGTCGGCGTAACGGCAATTATAACCCCTTGGAATTTTCCGGCAGCGATGATTACTAGAAAAGTCGCCCCTGCATTGGCTGCAGGCTGCACGGTTGTCATCAAGCCAGCGGAACAGACTCCGATTACTGCGATACGGTTAGCTCAATTGGCATTGGAAGCTGGTATTCCTGCTGGTGTTGTAAATGTCGTTACAGGTGACGCTAGTTCAATTGGGGATGTTTGGCTGCAGGATACACGGGTACGTAAGCTGACATTTACCGGTTCTACCGAAGTCGGGAAACTGTTAATGCGCGGTGCGGCAGATACAGTGAAGAAAATATCTTTGGAATTAGGTGGGCATGCACCGGCAATTGTTATGGAAGACAGTAATCTTGATAAAGCCGTGGATGGGATTATTGCCGCAAAATTCAGGAACGCTGGACAAACTTGTGTATGTGCCAATCGAATTTATGTGCACGAAGCAATCGAAGAAGCCTTTTCACAGAAGTTGGTTGAGCGAATTAAACAATTGAAAGTAGGAAACGGCAAGGATGAAGGTGTGACAATCGGCCCTCTTATTGATGAAGACGCAATCCAAAAAGTACAACGACATGTCGATGATGCTCAAGCGAAAGGTGCGGAAATAGCCGTCGGCGGGTCAAGGAAAGAAGGCTTGTTCTACGAGCCGACTGTATTACGTAGTGTCAAGGATGACATGGTATGTATGCAGGAAGAAACGTTCGGTCCGGTTGCGCCGATTACAACTTTCTCATCAGAGGAAGAAGTGATCAGAAGAGCGAATGATTCGATTTATGGATTGGCGGCATATGTATTTACAGAGAACATTTCAACGGGCATTCGGTTGAGCGAACGTTTGGAATATGGAATCGTCGGCTTAAATGATGGACTCCCATCGACTCCACAAGCGCCTTTCGGAGGGTTTAAGCAAAGCGGACTCGGCAGGGAAGGCGGGCACCATGGCTTAGATGAATATATTGAAATAAAATATATCTCGGTAGGTTTATAATATTTAGGATGGCATCCATTTACTATGGGTGTCTTATTTTGTCATTTTTATTGTAAGTTTATCAATAATAGAAAATTTATAGTTGCATAGATATTATTAAAAAATACTTTTTATCTCGAAATCTATTTATTTACTTAGAATAAAATGGTAGACTGAAAACGACATCAAAGAAGAAGGGGGAAATGATTTGTTGTTCAAAAGAACCGCTATGATTTTCATGGCTGTTTTCATGTCGTTTGCTACCGTGTTCACAGTTGCTCCTTGGCAAAAGGAGGTTCAAGCTTCAGCTTCGTATGATAAGTTGGAAAGAAATATTAATGCTGTCTTATTGGGAGATTCAATGAAATCTGTCGTAAGTAGTGTCACAGTGCGAAAGGCATCGACGGGAGAAATAATTTATGAGGCCAATGCAGATAACAAAGTGACGCCAGCTTCTACATTGAAGCTGCTCACATCAGCGGCAGCATTGGAAACGCTCGGTGAAGAATACCGATTCAAGACGGATTTGCTTACGGACGGATCTATTTCCAAAGGGGTATTGAACGGAAATCTCTATCTGCGTGGCGAAGGGGATCCGACTCTTTTGAAAAAGGATTTAGATCAATTTGCTGCAACACTGGCTAAGCTCGGGATAAGGAAAGTGAATGGCGATCTTGTAGGAGATGATAGTTGGTTCGATTCAGTCCGTCTTTCACCTGGAATTGATAAAAGTGATGAAACCTTTTACTATGCCGCTCAAATTTCAGGATTAACATTATCTCCAAACACTGATTATGATGCCGGAACTGTCATTGTCAACGCTAGTCCGACTAAGAAAGGGTATAAAGCCAAAGTTACATTAACGCCTGACACGGGCATCGTCACAATCATTAACAAAAGTAAGACGGTTCCGAAAGGCTATAAAAACACATTGTCGATCAAGCGACAATATGGAACGAATAATATTATCATTACAGGAAATGTACCAGTTGGAAATGCTGGAAAAAAAGAATGGGTTACAATTTCTAATCCGACAGCTTATACACTTGATGTATTTAAAAAGTCGCTAGCAACAAAAGGAATCACATTCACCAAACCTTCCAAAGTGACAAGAAGAAGCACCCCGCAGAATGCCAAGGTCCTTACATCCAGACAGTCGATGCCATTGAAGAATTTGATGAAGCCATTCATGAAGTTAAGTAACAACACACATGCAGAAATATTGGCAAAGACGATGGGCAAACAGGTTTATGGGGAAGGCAGCTGGAATGCGGGTCTTCGTGTAATGCGAGAATTTGGACAATCCGTCGGTCTACATACAGCTGAATGGAGTTTTGAAGATGCATCCGGCATGTCTCATAAAAACAAAGTAACTTCTGCGCAACTGACAGAATTGCTATATATTGCACGGCAAGCTCCGTGGTACAAAAGTTTCGTACAAGCTATCCCTGTTTCAGGAATGAATGACCGTTTTGTAGGCGGTACGTTAAAAAATAGGCTGACGAGTGCTTCTGTAAAAGGGAAAGTCATTGCGAAGACAGGTAGTTTAAACCAAGTGAATTCATTGGCGGGCTATGTCGAAACTAAAAGTGGGGAAACATTGATTTTTAGCGTCCTTACACAAGGGCAAAGAAAGAATGCACTCCCTGCAATTGATAAAATCGCTACCGTCATTGCTACGACACCATAAAACTAAAACCCACATACGGCGCTATTGCCGTTTGTGGGTTTTCCTTGTAATTAAATAAGGAGTTCAAATAACGTGCTATCTTTATTCACTTCGGTGAACGGGAAGCCGTTCTGTTCCATTCGGAGCAGTAGACCAGCATAATCTTCTTTTCTTTTCAATTCAATGCCGACAAGGCCAGGTCCATTTTCTTTATTATGCTTTTTCGTATATTCAAAAGTTGTAATATCATCATCCGGCCCTAACACAGAGTCGAGAAATTGACGCAATGCGCCTGCGCGTTGAGGGAAATTGATGATGAAATAGTATAGCAAACCTTCATATAATAAGGATTTCTCCTTAATTTCCTGCATCCGTCCAATATCGTTATTCCCTCCGCTAATGATACAAACAACTGATTTCCCTTTGATTTGATCTTTATAGAAATCGAGTGCGGCAATTGGCAAAGCACCTGCAGGTTCAGCGATAATAGCATGCTCGTTATACAAATCCAAAATAGCGGTGCAAACTTTCCCTTCAGGTACACTTAAAATGTCGTCGATATATTTCCGGCATATTTCATACGTTTGGTTGCCTACACATTTAACGGCGGCACCATCGACGAATTTATCAATACTTTCTAAAGCCGTAACAGCTCCATTTCGGACAGCAGCCTTCATACTGCTAGCCCCTTCCGGTTCGACTCCGATCATCTTTGTATTAGGGGATAGGTTTTTAATATATGTGCTAATACCCGACATGAGACCGCCTCCGCCGATGCTTGCAAAAACGAAGTCAATCGGTTCTTCAATGTCGTTCATCAATTCAACAGCTACTGTCCCTTGCCCTGCAATAATATCCTTGTCATCGAATGGATGGATAAAAATGCGATCCTCCTGTTCCGCGCTATTCACTGCGTGGGCAGATGAATCATCAAATGTATCACCGACGAGGATGATTTCCACAAAATCCTTGCCAAACATTTTCACTTGATTGACTTTCTGTTTCGGTGTCGTTTGTGGCATGAAGATTTTGCCATTAATTTTCAATTGAGCACATGCATAAGCGACACCTTGTGCATGATTGCCGGCACTTACACAGACAATCCCTTTTTCGCGGGCTTCTGCTTCAATCCGCTTGATTTTATAATAGGCACCGCGTAATTTGAACGAGCGTACGTATTGTAAATCTTCCCGCTTAATATAGACATTACAACCGTATTTTTCGGACAGCCTCTCATTTTTTTGCAAAGGTGTATGAATTACTACATCCTTTAGCAATTGATTGGCGATCAGGATATCTTCCACTTGTACTGTCTTTGTTTCACTTTTAGCCATCTTTGTCATATGCTCGTTCCCTCCGGTAACTTAAATGAATATTTTATTATATTAACATGAAACACCGAAGCAGAACATAAGATTGTTCATAATTGCCGATTAATTTGAATGAATTTCTCAAGACGAATTATTCAATTAAATATGTAAGCGTTTTCTTTATAGGAATATCAAATTTTAAGAAGTGACGACAAGTTTCAAAGCTCTTGGTTGAATGGAAAGGTGAATGTGAGTAGAGAAGAATATTTCTCCATCAACGATATAAGGTAATTTATGTTCTCCTTCAATTTTAATATCCTTTCCTTTCAAATAGGTCACTTCTTTCTCAAAGATAGGATGGCCTTTTAAAAGTTTAGGAAAAAGCTTAGTCATAACATTCCAGCGTTTCGCATTATGCAAGATAGTCACATCTATTAGTCCGTCTTGAGGATCTGCAAAAGGACAAATGATTAGACCACCTCCATACATTTTCATATTACCATTCGCAACTAGCCATAAGTTAGTTTGGAGAGTTAGACTTCCATCGACAAAGAAACTGCCACGGTATGGCTTGAAAGTCATCAGCTCAATGATTGCGGCAATTGTATAAGTAAAAGAACCGAAACCGAATCGATTAAGCCATTTTTTATAACTGGAGCGATCAGCTCTCATTCCAATCTTCGCATCCATTCCGACACCGACGACTGTTATTCCATACAATCCATTCACATATAGTAGATCTATCGCTTTCGTTTCACCAATGATCAATTTCTCGACAAAATGAACCGGTTTTCCAACAAGATTACAATTTCTGGCGATATCATTTCCAGATCCAGCAGGGAGGATAGCGAGTGGAATATTCGTATTGACCAATTGTTGAAGGGCGGAGCTTACGGTTCCATCGCCGCCAATAACGATGAAAGCCCGAATTGATTGTGAAGCAATTTTTTCTATCATATACGTGCGTGTCAATTCGGGAGAGATGCATATATGTGTTTCATAGGATATATTCTTAGCGATTAATATTGGATTAATTTCGTGCCAAATTGCAAGTGCCTCGCCTTTACCAGACGAGGGATTAATTATAAATACATACATGTGACGCCCCCATTCCTTTCTACTAGTTTAGTATAATCCAACTGAAGGAATAATTGAATTATGATTAGTCTGTTTTAAACTTTTGAAAGACGGGAAATCCTTAATGATGAGTTGCGATGAAAAGGAGAGGATATCATGCAGAAATGGGATAGCAGACCTGATAAGCCCGATACCGGTCTATGGGTCGCTTTAGGGGTATCATGCCTCATCATACTTATAATCATTCTCGTTAATCTTATGTAATATGTCTAAGCTTCTTTCCCGTCTAGGAAAGGAGCTTTCTTCATTTGTCTAATTAGGAGTCTCTCATTATAATGAATTTAATGAATAGTTTAAATACAGAGGGGCGGGATTGGGGAATGGAGAAGGTGGAGTTCATATTAGATGCAGATGTTACACATATACGAAAGATGATATGGAACAAGGAAATAACCGTTTCAGAAGTCACTTCTATTTTCATTGAAAGAATAAAAGAAAAAAATCCATCTGTTAATTTCTTAGTGGAAGATTGTTTTTCCGCTGCAATGGAACAATCGGCACAGGCTGACGAGGCATTATCGAACGGGGAAGCGGTAGGGATGTTATTTGGTGTTCCAATGAGCATGAAAGAATCATTTGATGTTGCCGGAATGCAAACGACCGGCGGATTGCTTGCAAGGAGAAACTCCGTACAGGAAGAAGACGCGCATATTGTCAAAAAGTTGAAAGCTGAAGGGGCAATTATACTAGGTAAGACAAACACACCTGAATTATGCTTTTGCCAAGAGACGGATAATAAATTGTATGGTAGAACAAATAATCCATGGAACTTAAGTCGGACAGTCGGCGGTTCAAGCGGCGGAGAGGGGGCGGCGATTGCACTTGGCGCGGCGGCGGCCGGAATTGGATCGGACATAGGAGGTTCAATCCGGTTTCCAAGCCATTTCAATGGTGTCATTGGATTTAAATCAGGAAAAGGGCAAGTGTCCCAAGTTGGAAGTTTTCCATTTGTGGATGATCCATGGCAACAAAGGATGCTTGGCATTGGACCGATGACGAAAACAGTAAGGGATGCAAAGCTATTGTATTCTATCATAGCTGACCACCAAATCGAAGAGCAGAGAATCACCGATTTTTCAATAAATGTTTTTCGTACAACCGAGTTCCCAATGTCCGATGAAACAATAAAATTAGTAAACAGCGTCTATCTTTTCTTGAAGGATCATTATAAGACGGATAGGGAAACAGTACCCTATATGAAAGAATCAGCGCTTCTTTGGCAGGAAATCATGTCGATCGATGGAGGGGAATCCACCCGGAAAGTAGCGTTCGGAAATGAAAAAGGCAGTCCGCTAGCTGCGTTTATAAAAGAAAAAATGAATGGAACCGCAACTGTTCATCGCTATTTATCGTGGGCATTAATCGGGGCTGCATTGTTCAAGCCGTCGGCAAAAAGGATAGATGAAATATCAAATCTATTAGACGAAGGAGATCAATTCTTAGAAGATTACTTAACAAAACGATTAATTATCATGCCGGTTTATCATACTGCAGCTCCCCCTCACGGCATTGTTTATAGCGAGATTTTTTCAATTAAAAAGACATTCATGAAATACATGCCGTTTGTCGCATATGCAAATACATGGGGGTTACCTGCGTTGACAGTACCCGTAGGAAGGGATAATGAAGGAATGCCAATTGGACTACAGATCATTAGCAAAAACGGCAACGAGGATGCCATCTTTTCGCTCGGATCCATTCTTGAAAAACAATTTGGAGGCTACTCTAGGGCTGAATAAAGAAGTGTAAAAAAGTTAAGTAGATGAAGGAAGCAATCAACTTCCTTCATCTTTTTTTATGGATTACTAATTAAATGAAAAAAGATAAAGAAAATGTATATGAAATCATGTATCATTTAGATAGTTAGTTCTATCATCAAATGATAGATTAGTAACAGGAAGGAAGAGAATTGATGAATAAAAGAAATAGCCTAACTTTCCAATTAGGCACCATAATAGTCGGCATTCTTATCGCGATGCTTGCTATCACATCTGTCGCCACGTATAAGACGGCATACGATAAGCTTTACGATGCAGCAGGTATAGAGGCCTATGGATGTGCAAGCATAACGACAGGTTTACTACTGCCTAATGACATTGAAAATGCATTGGCAGGAGATAAAGCGACGATTGAAAAAGTAGGCAAAGAATTGAATTGGACAGTTTTACATAAAGACATTTTTGAAACGCAATACGTCGTTGATTTAAATGGCAAACTTATGGCACTTGATGATAATTTAGCTAGTAAAGGTATCGAAGCGGGAGATCAAATACCGTTGGATGAAGAAGCAATTTCCATGCTGCTGGAAATGAAACATCCAACTTATTCAGAACCGTATAATTTTGCTGGCATGAAAAGATTGTCCGGGTATGCGCCAATCTTCAAAGATCACGACCCGTCTAAAGAGATTATCGCAATCAGCGTAATTGATTTTGATGCGAGCATCGTAGCAGACCGGACATGGGAAGTTGTTCGTGATGGCATACTTATTAGCATCATTCCAGTACTAATTGCAGCCTTCGTTACAATTATGCTTATCCGCCGTAAAACAAAGCCGATTTCCCGATTAATCGGTCATGCGAAAGAAATTGCGAACGGTAATTTGAACATTGGAAATGTAGATGTGAGTTCCAAGGATGAAGTTGGGGATCTTGCTAACACATTGAATACGATGACGTCAAACTTGCGTACTATGATCGGAACGATGAAGGATACATCGCATAAGCTAATGGAGAATTCCTCAACGACCGCTTCGGCATTAGGTGAAATGAACGGAGCAATTGAAATGGTTGCGGACAATATGAACGATGTTGCTTTAAGTGTCACGGAAGGCACAACTAATACAGAAAATGCATATTCCATCCTGAGCTCACTTGCAGCCGACTTGCAAAATTCTAAAGTGCGGGCAGATGAGGTAGCTGCCAATTCCCAATTAACGATGAGAATTGCGCAAGATGGGCAACAGCTTGCAAACGATATTAGCCAGGACATGAATAAAATTAGACAGTCTTCAACTGATGTTGGTTCAACAATTCAAGAACTTATCAAGTCAACGAGTAAAATACAAGAAATAACGAATTCAATTTCAGGCATTGCTGCACAGACGAATTTATTGGCATTGAACGCTTCAATAGAGGCTGCCAGAGCTGGTGAACATGGAAGAGGGTTTGCGGTAGTAGCGGAAGAAGTTAGAAAGCTAGCCGAACAATCCAATCTGGAAGTGCAGCAAGTTGAAAATATCGTCAATGATATAACAACTACAATTGGACAAGTTGAGGTCTCTGCTTTGGAAAGTACGAAAGTAGTAGAGACAGGTAGCCGGACTGCGCAACTCACTTCAGAATCGCTAAGCAATATTGCCGCAGCAGTCTCAAATACAGTTCAGGAAATTAATCAAATTTCCGAATTAATGAGTAGAGAAGCAGAGAAATCAGCTTCAGTAGTAGATTTGATCACTAACTTAACAACGGCAATGCAAGAAATCGAGAATAAAACGAATAATATTTCTGCTGCAACGGAGGAAACAACCGCTTCAATCAGCGAAGTGTCACAGCGATCGCTGCAAACAAATGGTATGGCTAAAGAGCTTGAAAAAATGGTTGGGCAGTTCAACCTATAGCATCCAGTTAAGCGGGAAGACTCTAAAATTTCCTTCTTGCTTAATTTGATGGTCAATTGTGGAGGCTATGTTATAATGCATGATGTAAATAATTTTTTATCGAGGAGAAATGGAAATGTTAAAAGATTTCTTTATCGGCCTATCCCAAAATCAATTTTTGAATAGTGCGGCGAAAAAATACGGCTTGAAATTAGGCGCTCAAAACGTTGTTGCGGGAACAAATATTACTGAAACAATTGAGAGCATCAAAGAATTGAACAAACACGGAATTTCTTGTACTGTAGACAACTTAGGCGAATTCGTCTATGAAAAAGAGGAAGCACTCGCAGCGAAAGAACAGATTCTCGCAGTCATTGAAGCTATTCATGAGAATGAAGTGGATGCGCATATTTCATTGAAGCCATCTCAACTAGGTTTAGATATCGACTATGATTTCTGTAAAGAAAACATAGAGGAAATCGTCGCTACGGCAAATAAATACGGTCTTTTTGTCAATTTTGACATGGAAGACTATGCACGTCTCCTACCTTCATTCAACTTGTTGGACGAGCTGTCGACACAATACGACAATGTCGGTACAGTCATTCAAGCTTATTTTTTCCGGGCGGAAGAAGACTTGCATAAGTATAAGAATTACCGTCTCAGGATCGTCAAGGGAGCTTATAAAGAGCCTGCCGAATATGCTTACCAAGATAAACAAGACATCGACAAAAACTATATTAAATTGATTGAATGGCACTTATTGAACGGTAAATTTACGTCAATCGCAACGCATGACCATAATGTCATCAATCATGTTAAACAATTCGTCAAAGACAATAATATTTCAAACGATAAGTTTGAATTCCAAATGTTATACGGTTTCAGGAAAGAAATGCAATTGGAACTCGCGAAAGAAGGATACAACTTCTGTACGTACGTTCCTTTCGGACAAGACTGGTACGGCTATTTCATGCGTCGACTTGCGGAAAGACCACAAAATATGAATCTTGTCGTGAAACAAGTGTTTACGAAAAAGACGAATACGATGATTGGTTTAGCGGCTGGTGCATTCCTGCTCGGACGCCTAACGAAAAAGAAATAAACTAAATAATACAGGTGGGGAGAAACGAATCAAATCGTATCTTCCCACCTGTTTGTTTATCCGAAAATAACAATTACAATAAAGTAGATTACCATTGCAATCAAGCCGATTGGAACACCGAATCGCGCCCACTCAACGCTTTTGATATTCAATTTTCCGGCGGCGATAATATTAGGGATATTACCTGGTATTAGCATTCCGCCACTAATAAGTAACCCTAGCAAAATCGCTTTAATCGTAGGCTCGTCCATCTCGCTGCTAATTTCTGCTGCTGCGAGCGTTGCATTATCGAGTACAGCCGAAATCATATTGATCCAATAAAGGATATACGGGTTTAGGTCAAGAAGGAATCGTTTAATGAACGGCTCAAATCCTGCGCCTAATAATGTCAATGCCATGACGAACAGGTAAACTTTAAACCCGCGGATAAGGATATCCACTAATGATTCGTCCCCTTGGTTCGCCTTCAAGCCCCCCGTCTTTTTCGAAGGCTTGATTAAGAACATTGCCAATACGCCGAAAGCGATGACTCCCGGGATAACATCTGGGCCAATAAGTTTTAGAAGATAAAAAAAGTCCTCATTCAGTTTGCTCGTTGCAATTGTTGAAAGCGGTTCACCGATCGGTGTCAACACAGCGCCCATTCCAATTGAATAACAGGCAAGGATGACAAACCGAACTTCCGATTTGCGATCAAGTTCTAAAACACTGACGATGGCGACTAAAACGAGAGCTGCAATGATAGCGGTGATGATGCTTGAAATGATTCCGAGAATAATAATGACTAGCGCTAAAAAGAGTTTAAAAGGAATGATCCGGCTCACACCTTCGATTCCTTTTTCAAAAGGCTTTTTGAGCCATTTGAAAATAAGACCCGCCACGATGACAGCAATCGTTATATGTATTGGATCCTCCAACGCCTTTAAAACCAAATCCTTATTCAATACTCCGCTCACTACGACCGCCGCAATTCCCATGATGAAGAGGAATACTTCCAAGTTGCGTTCAACAAATGGGATTGTGAAGGGCAGGAATAAAACTAACGCTAAGATGATAGACAAACCCACAATCATAATCTTTCCCCTTTTCCATTATTTAATTTACTTTCTATTCTATTATATCGCTTTATTAAGAAAAATATTTATTGGAAAATAAAAGCAATACCGCAAGCGGTATTGCTTTCAAAGATGATTAAATTGTATTAATGAACGCCCTTCATATATTTCAAGATGATGGGGGAAATTGCAAATAGGATTAAACTTAATACAATCGCTACACCGCCGATGATCCCGAAATACATCATTTCTGTTTCGGCAGAGTAAAATTTCACAAGTTGTGCATTCAAAGCCTGTGCTGCAGCGTTCGAAAGGAACCATAAGCTCATCGTCTGTGCAGAAAAGGCTGCTGGCGCTAATTTTGTCGTTGCGGATAATCCTACAGGAGAAAGGCATAGTTCACCTAACACTGCAATGAAAATACTGAGGACTAACCAAAGTGGGTTGACAAGTGTATCCGCGCCACCGAAATACGCAGGTAACAGAATAACGATGAATGAAAGTCCTGCAAAAAGAATTCCAAATGAGAATTTTTGAGGGATTGTCGGTTGACGTTTCCCCATTTTAATCCATAGCCATGCAAATACTGGTGCTAAAACAATGATGAATAATGGATTCAATGATTGGAACCAAGCAGGTGAGATATGGAATCCGAAAACATCCAAATCTGTTCGCTTATCTGCATACAATGCCAAAATGGTTGATCCTTGTTCAGCAATCGACCAAAACATAACTGCAGCCAAAAACAATGGAATATATGCGATGATTCGTGACTTTTCATCCGGTGTTGTCTTGTCACTTCTGTACATGACAACGAAATAGCAGAAAGGAATTACGAACCCGAGGATCCCTACCAATGCGATGAACGAGTCAAACGTAAGCCAACCATTAGGAATTGAGATAGCAACAAGTACGCCTAAGACTACTACTGCGGCTAAAATCGTTAAGAAGAAACGTTTCCGATCTTCTGGTTTTAATGGATTGGCGATTTGAGTTCCCGCGAGTCCCAAGTTCTTCTTCTTCGTATAGACGAACATGAGAAGACCGAAAAACATACCAACAGCAGCAAGACTAAAACCAAGGTGGAAGTTGTATTCCAATCCGATTGTCCCAACAATCCAAGGTGCGATGAAGCTTCCCATGTTAATGCCCATATAGAAAATACTGAAGCCCGAATCTCTGCGAATATCTTCTTTGCTATATATATCGCCAACGATACTTGAAACGTTCGGTTTTAAAAGGCCTGTACCAAGAACGATCAGTCCCATCGAGATGAAAAGGCCAGTTGCTCCCGCCGGCATTGCAAGGACAATATGACCGATCATAATCAATACTCCGCCATAGAATACCGCCTTGGAAGTACCGAATACACGGTCAGCAAGCCATCCACCGATAATACCGGACATATAGACAAGAGCCCCGTAAATGGACATGATTGAGAGGGCAGTCGTTTCACTTATCCCAAGTCCGCCTTTGGTCACTTCATAATACATATAGAAGAGGAGGATTGCCCTCATTCCGTAATAAGAAAAACGTTCCCAAAATTCTGTGAAAAATAACGTGAAAAGCCCTTTAGGATGTCCGAAGAATCCTTTTTGGGGAACGCTTTCAACAATTTGCTCTTTCGTTATTTGTGACATTGAAATGTTGCCTCCTTTAGTATTTCATTATTATATAGATAAATTAATTATATTGTCAAAATAAAAATGCCTTCTTTAAAATTTGTTTTTATCATGATAATAGAGTGTTTTCAGACACATCTTATATTTTTAAAATTATATTTAAAAAGAAAATTTACCTAGGACTACTGTAATAGAGACAACATTATAATACCCATTGGGCCAAAGCCGATACTTCAAGTGATGACCGGAATTACGAGCTTTGTATTATTTTACTTTGATTTCAAATATAAGCAGGACGTCAACGTTCAAAAACAACTGAATATGAGCTATCATGAAGATATGCAGTTAGTAGAAATGGATGTGTTGTTATGAGCCAATTGATTGTAGAGAATTTAACGAAAAGCGTCGGAGAAAAAACATTGTTCCGTGATATTTCTTTCACGATAGTAAGTGGGGAAAAAGTAGGCTTAATTGGGATTAACGGAACCGGTAAGTCAACTCTTCTTTCCATCATTGCCGGTGTAGAGGATGCAGATTCTATCAGCAAAGAACATCCAAATAAATATAGCATCTCCTATTTACCACAAACCCCTTTAGTAGATCCTGACAAAACTGTAATGGAAACAGTATTCATGTCAGATGCACCGATAATCAAATTGAATTTGGAATATGAATATGCGCTTGCAGCACTTTCAGCTGATTCCTCATCTGCAGAAAATCAAGAACGTTTTTCGAGGTTGCAAAATGAGATGGACGCACGATCCGCTTGGGATTTGAACACAAAAGCGAGGATGGTTCTGACAAAGCTTGGAATTGACACTTTCAATAAAAAAATGGGCGAGCTTTCCGGAGGACAACAGAAACGTGTCGCCTTGACAAAAGTGATTATCGAACCTGCCGATCTTCTACTTTTGGATGAGCCTACCAACCACCTTGATGTACAGTCAATCACATGGTTGCAGGAATACTTGAAGAGTGAGCAAGGGGCTGTCATGTTCATTACACATGACCGCTATTTCCTTGATGAGGTATCTACCCATATTTATGAATTGGCCGATCGTACGCTTTACACGCATACCGGAAATTTCGCCGATTATTTGGAATCGAAGGCGATCAGGGAAGAGATGGCGGAAGCGACAGATGCTAAGATGCGAAACAGATACCGAACGGAGTTAAAATGGATCAGGCGTGGGGCAAAAGCTAGATCGACGAAGCAGAAGGCTCGGATCGGCCGATTCGAAGAGCTTCAAGAGAATCTGAAAAAAGATGGCCCTGCTGTTGACATGGATGTGTCATTGAAAACATCCCGTCTCGGCAAAAAAGTCATTGAGACGCATGATATTTCAAAGGCTTTCAATCATAACAAAATAATTGATCGTTTCAGTTGCATTTTGCAATCGGGGGACCGCATAGCTATCGTTGGTCCGAACGGTGCAGGAAAATCGACGCTTATGAAACTGTTTGCGAAAGATCTCGAACCGGATAGCGGCTCAATAGAGATGGGATCTACCGTGAAAATAGCGCATTTTCATCAGCATCTACCGCATATGGACGAAAACAAACGAATTATTGAATACATTCGGGAAACGTCGAATGACATTGAAGATGGAGCTGGTGCCAGAATTTCTGCTACGCAAATGCTCGAACGTTTTCTGTTTCCTTCATCAGCACATGGAACTCCGATCGGAAAGTTATCCGGTGGAGAAAGGAAAAGGCTTTATTTGTTAAAATTGCTCATGGAACAGCCAAATGTATTGTTGCTTGATGAACCGACGAATGACCTCGATATCGAAACTTTATCAGTGCTCGAATCCTTTATTGATTCATTTCCAGGTGTCGTGATGACAATCTCACATGATCGCTTTTTCCTTGATAGGACATCTACGAAGCTTTGGGTATTAGATGGCTCTGGAAATATTGACGTGCTATACGGCCTTTATTCCGAATATCTTGAAGCAGAAATCGATAAAGCTAATGTAGTCACTTCTAAAAAAGAAGCTCCGGTTCAGCAACCGCCCGAGCCGACCATTGCTAAAAAGCGAATGACCTATTCAGAGAAAAAGGAATGGGAAACAATTGAGCAGGACATCGAGAATATTGAGGCGAAAATTGATTCGACGGAAGCCGAAATGATTGAATTCGGATCGAATTATGATCGTTTGCGTGAATTGACAAAGACGCTGGATGATCTGAATGCTGAATACGAGCGTTTGATTGAACGATGGACATATTTACAAGAAATATCCGGATCATAAAGTGAGGAGTGTTCGAAATGAAAATTGTAACGATAGAACCGACACCAAGTCCAAACTCCATGAAGATTATTTTGGACAAAGAGCTTCCGATGGGTGTCAGCCATAACTATAAAAAAGAAGACGCCGAGACTGCACCTCATCCTGTATCGAAAATACTTTCTATAAAAGGCGTAAAAGGAATCTACCATGTGATGGATTTCATGGCAGTTGAACGTATCGGTAACGTTGCTTGGGAAAATATACTTGCTGAAGTGCAAGCTATTTTCAACGAAGAGTCAGTGGACGTTAGCCGAGTTGACGAGCAAACACCAGATGATCATTACGGAGAAGTGTATGTTCATGTTCAAACGTATAAAGACATTCCTCTTCAAGTGAAAGTTTTCGATAGTGATTCCGAATTGCGATTTGGGTTAAGCGACCGATTCCGCGAAGCGATGGAAAAAGTGCATAGTACGGAAGTGGAAAACTATATTCTCCTCCGTAAATGGGCAGATTATGGCATTCGATATGGAGAAAAGCAAGAAATTGGCGAAACTGTCGTGCTGGAAGTCGAAGCCGCATATCCTGATGAACGTTTAGAGGAAATTATAAACCGATCAGAACAGGGGAAAAGCAATGTAGAAGAACGAAAACGCAAAGTCACTTTGGATGATTTCAATGTGGAAGAATGGGAAAAACGATTCCAATTGATTGATCAAATGCCAGATCCAGACGTTTCCGATCTTCCATTGCTTGATCGTGCGCTGGAAGATGAAAAAATGTCCATTCGCCGCCTTGCTACGGTTTACCTCGGCATGATTGAAGACGAGTCTGTCATTCCATATGTGGAAAAAGCATTGAAGGATAAAAGTTGGGCGGTACGCCGAACAGCAGGCGACTGCATGAGCGATTTAGGCTTTGCAGGCTTTGAGAAAGCTGCTATAGAGGCATTGAAAGATAAGAACAAGCTTGTCAGATGGCGTGCAGCGATGTTCTTATATGAATCGGGCACTGAAAACGCGTTGGATGCATTACATGAAGCTGAAAATGATCCTGAATTTGAAGTGAAGCTGCAAGTACGCATGGCTATTGCAAGAATCACAGAAGGAGAAGAAGCAAAAGGTTCCATCTGGAAGCAGATGACCGAATTGCATAGTAGTTCATCCGAATAATTGTCGAAATCTGTCTAAAAACACCAGCGAGTGTGCTTAAATACACTTGCTGGTGTTTTATTATTTTTTTATCAAAATGTATTGTTAGAACTGGAAAAAACCATAAAAAAAACTGGAGTATTTTCAAATTAGATAACGCTTACAAATTAATTTTCTGCTTTATCCAAAAAAAAAATGAAATTATTTAGTTAGCAATAAACGTTATATTAAAGGGTTTTAAAAGGCTTTTTTATTTCGTTGTTATCGAAAAAAGGAAAGAAGTGGGTTGATGAATAAAATTCCCTATGTTAACCTGTTAACTATCAAATTATTGTGTTTGATGAAAAAATAAAAGGAGGAACATTGTGAGAAAATTTAAGATTGGTATTTTGGCAATTGTGCTCGTACTGCTTGCTGCATGCAGCAGTGAAGATTCAGCATCAGGTGAAGGTGTATTGAATTCGCTACAGGAAAAAGGGGTAGTGAAAGTAGGATTCGCTAACGAGAAACCGTATGCATATGAAGAAGATGGAGAGCTCAAAGGTGGCGCGGTCGCTATTGCAAAAGCGGTCTTTGAGAATCTTGGCATAGAAGAAGTTGACGGTCATCTTTCTGATTTCGGCCAGTTGATCCCCGGGCTTGGTGCCGGGAAATTCGATGTCATAACTGCAGGAATGGCAATTACGCCTGATCGTTGCAATAGTGTTGACTTCGGCGAGCCTGAAATGCAATACGGAGAAGGGTTGATCGTCGCAGCTGGTAACCCGGAGAATTTGCATAGTTATGCAGATATTGCGGCGAATCCGGAAATCACAGTCGCTGTTATGAGTGGAGCAACAGAAAAGGATTTTATGATCCGTGAAGGTGTTGACGAAAAACAAATTATGATGGTGCCGGACATTCCTGCATCATTTGCCGCAGTTTCATCGGGCAGGGCACATGCGACAACAGGCACAGAAATGACAATCAAAATGGCGTTGGAGTCGGCAGACCAAGAAAAGCTGGAGTTTGTCTCCGACTTTGTTCAGCCTGAAATTGAAGGTGTACCTAGCTATGGGGCTGCAGCGTTCCGCATTGATGATGATGAATTAAGGGAAGCGTATAATGCTGAGCTGAAAAAGTTGAAGGAAAGCGGAAAAATTGCCGAGCTTATTGAGCCATACGGATTTACTGAGGAAATGAATGTAGTAGATCCTGCACTTACGACAGAAAGTATTTGTAGTGGTAAGAATTACTAAGAGAAGGGCGAGGGTCAGGCCTAAATAGGTGTGACCCTGTTTCTTATTTGAATGATTAGAACATTATTGGAGTTGTTTTTATGAGTTCCATTCCGGATATAACCCTTATGTTAATGAGGGGACTAAAAGTGACGTTGATCGTACTAGCGCTTTCCATCATTCTTTCTTCAATCATCGCAGTAATTGCTGGCCTGTCCAGAGTCTCCCAAAATAAATTGTTGACCGGTTTTACAGGATTTTATGTAGAAATCTTCAGGGGAACTTCGTTAATCGTCCAACTTTTTTGGTTTTCCTATGCATTGCCTGGTCTATTTAATATTCATCTCGGAAGCGATATTTGGGTAGCGGTATTGGCGATCTCCTTGAACTACGGCGCATATATGTCTGAAATAGTGAGAGGGGCTATTCTATCGGTTCCACCAGGTCAGACAGAAGCTTCAATCGCCTTAAATCTCTCCAGATTTCAAAGGATGCGGCATATTATAATCCCGCAGGCAATACGAATGATGTTGCCGGAGTATGGAAATTATTTAATTCAAATTTTAAAAGCAACTTCGCTTGTATCTTTAATTGGATTAACTGATTTGTTGTACTACGGAAATATCTATAGAAGCACGCATTTACAAGAAGCGCCAATCGTTTACATTATCATTTTAATCTTTTACTTCCTCCTTGCACTGCCGCTCATCGGTTTCACTCGGAAGATGGAAAAGGTCTCTAAGAAAGGTGTGGTTCACGGATGACTTGGAGCTGGGAAGTATTTATTGATGCAATCCCTATCATTTTCAAAGGTTTGTGGATCACGTTAGGTTTGACAATTGCTTGTTACTTATTCGCACTGATTTTCGGTTTTTTCTGGGTGTTCATGAGCCGTATTCCAATAAGGCCGATAAATTGGCTATTCAAATGGATTGCTGAATTCATCCGATCAACTCCGCCGCTTGTACAATTGTTTTTCATTTATTTTGCGTGGCCGGCAGTTCCGGTAGTAGGTGTAGCGCTGAATCCTTTCGTAGCTGCAATTCTCGGACTTGGCATCCACTTCAGTACGTACACATCAGAAGTGTATCGTTCCGGAATCGAAAGTGTCGAAAAAGGACAATGGGAAGCATCGACCGCTTTAAATTTATCAACACCACAAAAATGGCGGCATATTATCTTGCCGCAAGCAATACCGCCGACTATTCCGATGCTAGGTAATTACTTGATCATCATGTTCAAAGAAGTGCCACTAGCGTCAACGATCGGGGTCGTTGCAATGTTGCATTTGGCGAATGATTATGGTGCTCAATATTATAAATATGTGGAGCCTTTGACAGTCGTCGCGTTATTTTTCCTATTACTAAGCTACCCATCCGCCTTGTTGATCAATAAACTTGAAAAAAAGTATAATCGGCGTTTCGACAAAAAAACGGCAACGTTATAAAGAGAAGGAGAATATTGATGGAAGAACCAATAGTACAGTATAAAGACATCCATAAATCGTTTGGAGAAGTGGAAGTCTTGAAAGGTATAGATCTGGACGTTAAACAAGGAGAAAAAATCGCATTGATCGGTCCGAGCGGATCAGGTAAAACGACGATTATCCGTTTACTAATGACGTTGGAAAAACCAACTTCAGGTATCATTATTGTCGATGGAGAGAACCTTTGGGAAATGAGAAATAAGAAAAGTGAGCTCGTTGAAGCGGATGACAAGCATTTACGAAAAATCCGCGGCGATATCGGAATGGTGTTTCAGCATTTTAATCTTTTTCCACATATGACCATTTTAGAAAACTGTATGCTAGCGCCGACAATTGTGAAAAAGAAGAAACGTGAAGAAGTTCGGGAAATGGCGCTTGAAATGTTGGAGAAAGTAGGTCTTGCCGATAAAGTCGATCTCTATCCGAACCAATTATCAGGGGGGCAGAAGCAAAGGGTTGCCATGGCAAGAGCTTTAATGATGAGACCGAAAGTAATGCTCTTCGATGAAGTAACATCAGCATTAGATCCAGAACTTGTCGGTGAGGTATTGGAAGTCATCCGTGATCTTGCCAAATCAGGCGAGATGGCTATGATTCTAGTAACTCATGAAATGGATTTTGCTTTGGATATAGCTGACAGAGTTCTTTTCTTAAATGAAGGGGTTATTGAAGAAGAAGGACATCCGAATGACATTTTAATAAATCCGAAAAGCGCGAGATTACGGGATTTCCTGTCACGTTTTACAAACAACAGATAAATAATCATAATTATATTATGTAAACAATCAGGCCATCAGTTTTATTGAATAATATCGAAAACATGAAATCGTTTCGTTTTCACTGTAGAATGATACTGACAGTAGTGAATTTTCGAAAGGGGATTTTATAAATGAATGCGTACGATGAGTACATGAAAGGAATTGTGAAACCGATGCGGGAGGAGCTTGTCCAAACGGGTTTCACTGAACTGACAACAGCTGAAGAAGTGGAAGAAACGATGAAATCCATAGATGGCACGGCTTTAGTTGTCATCAATTCGGTTTGCGGTTGTGCAGCAGGACTTGCTCGTCCAGCAGTCAGAGAAGCATTGCACGCAGCTGAAAACAAACCAGATCATCTGTTAACAGTGTTTGCCGGACAGGATAAAGAAGCGACAGAGGAAATGAGAAGCTATTTCCCTGAAGTTCCACCTAGCTCTCCTTCCATCGCTGTTTGGAAGGATGGGGCTCTTGCCTATTTCATTCCAAGAGAACAAATCGAGAATTTTGAAATGGAACAGATCAAAGATCATTTGAGCGGCGTTCTTGAACAAGTTTGTGCAAAATAAGACAATCATCACAACTGCAGGTAGACCTGATGCGATTACTCATGAATTGGCAGCAGTCGCTAGCAGGGAGCTCGGTTTTCCGATTGTGGAAAGGAAGAAGCGTTCAGTTTCGCTTATGCATCGTGAATATTCAGCCGATGTCCTTGTAGCAGGTAAAGAACGTTATGAACTGTTCCGCGTAGGAATGGAGCACCCATTATTCTTTCATCCGAATTCCGCAGCTTTCCGTTTAAAACGCATCATAAAGGGTGAAACAGATCCGCTCGTTGAAGCTAGCGCATTAACGATAGGGGATACTTTCCTCGATTGTACACTAGGTTTGGCATCGGATAGCATAATTGCTTCCTATATAATAGGTGAAGAAGGGAAATGCGTTGGGTTGGAAGCGGATCCTACTGTAGCTTTTTTAGTGAAAACTGGCCTTCAACAGTTTCCAGCCAATTTCGAAGCATTGGAAACGTCCATGCAGAAAATCGAAGTCATTCAATCGGAAGCGATTGAGTTTCTGGCGAATCAATCGGATAACTCTTGGGATGTTGTATACATTGACCCGATGTTTCAAGCACCGATCGAAGAATCATCGAATTTCAAACCTCTTCGTCAAGCAGGCGTACATACTTCCTTGACAGAAAAGTGGATCGAGGAAGCCTTCCGGGTATGCAAGCGACGCGTTGTCGTGAAAGATCGATTTGATTCAGATGTATTTACCCAATTTTCCATGCAGCGAAAAATTAGAAAGAACACTAAATTTCATTTTGGGTTTTTGTCGAAATGAAAAAGTCGTCCATTCCATTGTGGGGTGGACGACTTTTTGTATCAGTTTGTAAAATTTAATGAGCTTAAATAAAGGACGAGTACGAGTAAACCAATTCCCATAAGTAATTCTACGTTCATTTATAAAACCTCCTTCATAAAACCTCACAATTATGTTCAGTTTTATTGTACAATGAATTTAGGAAATATGAAACCTTTTCAAGCCCTTTTCGTAATATTAGGAAAGACATCGACAATTTACGAATAAAACAACATAGCAAACTATTACTATAAAAAATATAAAATACATAAAGAGCAGGTGGCCAAATGAAGAAGTATTTACAAAATATTTTCATTGCACTCGTTGCGGTACTTACACTTGGCGTCATTTCGCCAAATCATGAAATTTGGACAAATCTACAGCCGAAAGACGATACGAGGGAAGCTAACCTTCCAACGACATCCAAACATGATTTACAATTAGGGCTAGAGGATTCCATTTTTGAACGTGAATCATTTGAATCTTCCCTTTCTATTGAAGACGCTCTTTTTCATCCTGCGAAGGAATTGGCATACATGAAATTTGGATCTAGAATTGGACCCGTCATCCAAAATGAATTTGATAGCACTATTTTTCCGAAAATTGAAGAGGTCATTCAAGATACAGTAGCTTCTGCTGGAGGACTTGATAATAGAATGCTCTCCATTACTGAATATCCTTCCGGTGATTATGCCGAGAAAATGTTTCATGTTGCCGACACAGAGAATGACAAAGATTTGATTCGTTTTCATGTAAGAACAGAGAAAAGACCGTTGGACGGTTATTTCTATAACTTCCATTACCATACTGCCGAAGACGGTTTTACTGTCCATCATTCACTTGGAGATATTTATTGGTCCAAAAACACGCCGCCGAAATGGTTGTCATAAGACAATACCGTTTCGGCGGCTTTTTTTGTACTTTTATGGATGCTTAAATTCCAAGTTTTAACTGGCTTGTTCAATAATAATGAATATGCGATGACCGCTAGGCGAAATTGCTTTCAGTTTTTGCTATACTGACAAGTAAGCACAAGGAGGATTCGATCATGAAACAATATTTGGATTTATGCTCCCATATTCTTGAACATGGAACTGTTAAAGAAGATAGAACCGGGACTGGAACAATAAGCGTATTTGGGTATCAAATGAGATACGATCTCCAAAAAGGATTCCCATTGATGACGACAAAGAAAACGGCCTTTCGATTGATCACTTCGGAATTATTATGGTTTCTAAAAGGAGACACTTCTCTTCGGACATTAATCAATGACCGCAATCCGATATGGGACGAATGGGGCTTTGAACGTTGGGTGACAAGTGACGAATATAATGGGCCAGACATGACGGATTTCGGTCGTCGCAGTCTTCAAGATGAAGAGTTTGAACGTACATATAAAGAGGAAATGGCAACATATAAGAAGCGCATAGTTGAAGATGACGAGTTTGCTGCAAAATACGGTGATTTAGGTCCGATTTACGGGAAACAGTGGAGATCTTGGAGTTCAGGAGACGGTGTCATCGACCAAATTGAGCAGTTGATTGAAGGTATTAAACGGAATCCAGATTCTCGCAGACATATTGTAACTGCATGGAATCCGTCCGAAGTGAACGATATGGCGCTGCCGCCTTGCCATGCATTGTTCCAGTTTTACGTAGCGGACGGCAAGCTCTCGTGCCAGCTTTATCAAAGAAGTGCCGATGTTTTCCTTGGCGTTCCTTTTAACATTGCATCATACGCTTTACTCGTCCATTTAATTGCACATGAATGCAATTTGGAAGTTGGCGAATTCGTCCATACGCTAGGGGATGCCCATATATATTTGAACCACATAGAGCAAATGAAGGAACAATTATCAAGAACTCCGAAAAAATTGCCTACATTGAAATTGAATACAGACGGGAAATCCATTTTTGAGTTGACTTACGAGGATATCACAGTTGAAGGTTATGATCCATATCCAAAAATAAAAGCGCCGATTGCAGTATAACAGGGAAAGAGGATGGTACTAGATGATTTCTTTACTTGTAGCATATGACTTGAACCGAGTGATTGGAATCGATAATAAAATGCCATGGCATATCCCAGAAGAGCTGAAATACTTTAAAAAAGTAACGATGGGTAAAGCTATAATTATGGGAAGAAAAACGTTCGAATCAATCGGTCGCCCGTTGCCGGGTCGGTTGAATATAGTTGTTACACGAAACAAAGATTATCAAGCGGCAGGAGTAGAAGTGTTCCATGGTCTGCAACAGGCGATTGAACGGGGGAAAGAGTATTCCGATGAAGTTGTTATCATCGGTGGTGCCGAAATATTCAATATGTCGATGGATATTGCTGATCGTCTTTACATAACGATCATTAGGAAAGAATACGAAGGCGACACGTTTTTCCCCGAACATGATGAGAGCTGGAAGCTTGTGTCTGAATCGGAAGATCATTACACAGAAGATGGCATCCCTTACTCTTATTTAGTATTTGATAGGACTTCGAATGCCTGACTAGGAAAACGAAAAAGCGTCCTCACACATAAAGGAGGACGCTGAAAAACATAGATGCACTGCCGGCAATGACGAAAATATGCCAAATCGCATGGTTGAAAGGGATCTTTCTCCATGCATAGAAAATCGAGCCGAACGTGTAAAGGATTCCACCAATCACTAATAATGCGAAGCCTTCGATCGGCAAATTGGTGTATAGCGGTTTGATGGCGGAAATGATTAGCCATCCCATTACAATATAGAAGACTAGTGAAACAGCTTCGTATTTATGGATGAAAAACACTTTGAAAAGTATCCCGAGGATGGCGAGTCCCCAAATGACACCAAAAAGCGACCAGCCAAGGGCCCCTTTTATCGTCACTAATAAAAATGGCGTATACGTCCCAGCGATAAGGACATAGATAGCCGAATGGTCGAAAACGGAAAACAATTTTTTCAGTTTTGCTGGCATGCTGTGTAAAAGTGTGCTCATGAGGAATAAAAGAACCATCGATGCTCCAAAAATGGTGAAGCTGACGACTGCGGTTGCACTGCCGTGATTAGTTCCTTCGATGATGAGCAAGACAAGCGCTGGAATGCTCAATGCAAATCCAATGCCGTGTGTGATGGCATTCCAAAGTTCCTCTCGTGAATTTTTATAATCAAATGCTTCGGACATACGCAAACCTCCTTGCATTTACAATTCTAACATACATTAACCGCCGCCAATATTATAAAGGAAGTGCTATTTTTGAAAAAAATTCATATCGTTACAGACTCCACCGCGGATTTAATCGAAAACTATACTAATCAATATGATATTCATGTTGTTCCGCTAACAATCCATATTGACGGCAATACGTATACGGATGGAATCGATATTCAACCTGAATCATTCATCGAAAAGATGAAAGGAAGCAAAGAGCTCCCGAAAAGCTCACAGCCTGCTGCAGGCGTTTTCAAAGAATTATATGATCGTCTCGGTGAAGACGGAAGCGAAATCATTTCCATCCATATGACCGGTGGAATGAGTGGCACTGTAAAATCAGCAGAAGCCGCAGCTGAAATGACGGACACGAAAGTGACTGTCATTGATTCTATGTTTATTTCCCATGCGTTGACGTTCCAAGTTGTAGAAGCTGCCAAAATGGCTAAAGAAGGGAAAAGTGTGGATGAGATAACAAGTCGATTGGCTGACGTACGCAAAAACACAACATTATTCGTTGTCGTCGATATGTTAGATAATCTTGTGAAAGGCGGCCGCATAGGTAAAGGGAAGGCATTGATCGGTTCTTTATTGAATATCAAACCGATTGCGACTTTGCAAGAAGGCGTTTACACACCGGTTGCCAAAGCGCGGAGCCACAAACAAGTCGTTTCACACTTATTTAAGGCTTTCAAGGAAGAGACTGCCGGCAAAATCATCCGTTCAATCGGCATTTCGCACGCAAATGGTATGGCAATGGCTGAACCGCTATTACAATTAATAGAAGAATCCGGTTTGAAAGATGTTAAATTCTCCTTCACTTCACCAATTATTAGTACGCATACAGGTGAAGGGGCAATCGGTTTCATGTATTATACGGACTGATTGTCGAACTGGACGGTTCAATAACAAATAAAAGGGGAACTGTGTTTATGAGAAGAATTTTCCTAATCATCGTCTTCTCATTCGTTTTAACCGGGTGTCAGGAGATAGACGTTTCAAATACGTCTGCTTTCTCTGAAAGAGAGGGCGTTGCATTTTCGGATTTTAATGTCCCGGATTATTTCGTTCCTGAAAAGGTCACTGTCATCGGTCTTGGGGATTCACTGACCCAAGGGGTGGGAGATGAGTATAAAAGGGATGGGTATTTCGGGCGCGTTGCACTAGCGATGAATGATTGGAAAGGCGTCGAAGAGATTGAATCGAAAAATTTGGCCAAAAGAGGAAGGCGAAGCGATCAATTAATCGATCAATTGGAAAAAAAGGATATCCAGGACGAGATCAAAAAGGCAGATGTCATCTATATGACAATCGGCGGGAATGACATAATGAAAGTTGTGAAAGCGAATCTTTTCAATTTGACCGCTAAGCCTTTTTATGCCGAGTTAGGCAAGTTTGAAAATCGGCTTGATGAGATATTTAAGATGATACGCGGATTGAATGGGGATGCCGTCATTGTCGTCTCGGGATTATACAATCCGCTGTCAATCGTTACTCATGAAGCGAATGAATTCGAAACGGTCATCGATGATTGGAATGAAGCGATTGAAATTCAGACGATCATGGACGGAAAGGCATGTTTTGTCCCTGTCGTCGACTTGTTTATAAGTAATGAGAACATGGTATACCACTCCGATTTTTTTCATCCAAATGCGAAAGGATATGAATCGATGGCAAATCGCTTTATTGAAAAAATCGATCAATGCGGTTTGACGGAATTGTCGGATGGAAAATTGGATATGTAGAGGTGACCGTTGTTGAATATTTGGAAAATAGCATTTTTTGTCCTTGCCGGACTAATAGCATCCGCTGTTATTGCGCTAGTGATTTTTCTTGAAAGTCCGGGGGATTCGGACCCGCTTCCGCCGATGGATCAATATGCGCCAAAAGGCAGCGTGTTGAGCGTTAAAGCGACTCGAAATGATTTGCAGGCGCTTGCGAATAATTATATCCGGAAAGCGATGAAGGGAGAAAAGCTCCCTGTCACAATGCAAATAAAAAATGATGTAAGTCTTCATTCCGAATTGACTGCATTCGGAATTACATTTCCCCTCATCATGCATTTTGATCCTGTCGTTCTGGAAGATGGAAACTTAATGCTGAAACAGACATCTATGGAAATAGCAGATTTGAATCTGCCTCCGTCTACCGTTTTGAGTGTATTACGAGATTCGGTCAAGTTGCCGCCATGGATGATTGTAAGACCGAAAGAGGAAGAGATATTCATCCACTTATCGGAGCTTGAAATTGCAGGTGATTTACAAGTGAGGGCTAAATCGGTTGATCTTGTAAATGATAATATTGAGCTGGAAGTGACCATACCAACTGATTAAAGTCCAGCTTCGGGCGCCAGAAACTCGGGGTCATAAGTCGAATATGCTGCGTGGCAAAGAGCGCCACTATGCATCTTCGTCTCATGCCCGTCGTTTCTAGTCGGGCGTCCTGCGCATTCTAAATGAGGAGGGGTATTTTTGGCAATTCAAAAAGCGACATTTGCGGGAGGATGTTTTTGGTGCATGGTGAAACCTTTTGATAGGTATGAGGGTGTATTATCCGTCGTTTCCGGTTATACGGGAGGAGATGTCGAAAATCCATCTTATGAGCTCGTTTGTACGAATACGACTGGGCATCGTGAAGCCGTTCAAATCACTTTCGATGACGATGTTATTTCTTATGATGAACTGCTCACTATTTTTTGGAAACAGATTGATCCGACGGACGCCGGCGGACAGTTTTTCGATCGTGGTGAATCGTATCAAACTGCGATTTTCACTCATACTCCCGAACAACAGCAACTCGCTCTGAAATCCAAACAAGAGCTTGATGCTTCTGGAAAATTCGATAAACCGATTCAAACAGATATACTACCTGCCAAACCGTTTTATCCTGCAGAAGAAGGGCATCAAAATTATTACATGAAAAACCCTGCGCATTACGAACGGTATTCGGTCGGGTCGGGACGCGAGCGTTTCAAATATGAAAACTGGGGTGACAAAGCATGAAAGAAGATCTTCGAAATAAGTTGAACGATATGCAATACTATGTAACACAGCAAAATGGAACAGAACCGCCATTCAACAATGAATTTGACAGTCATTATGAAGAGGGGATCTATGTCGATATCGTCTCAGGGAAGCCGTTATTCAGCTCCAAAGACAAATACGATGCAGGATGCGGATGGCCAAGTTTCACGAAGCCGATCGAAAGTGAAGAAGTGACAGAACATTTTGATGCAAGCCATGGTATGCGCAGGACTGAAGTACGCAGTAAAACAGCCGACTCCCATTTGGGACATGTGTTTCCTGATGGTCCAGGGCCGGCTGGACTTCGCTATTGCATAAATTCCGCAGCATTGCGCTTTATCCCGGCAGACAAACTTGAAGAAGAAGGCTATAGCAAGTATTCCTATTTGTTTGAAGCCTGATAGGAGGTAAAAGATGGATCGTTCTTTTTATCAATTTGTCTTATCTTTCCGTGGTGGGAAGAAAGGTGACCCGAAATCTGCATTCGCCGAGGCAATGTTCAATGATCATAGCTTCCCGAAAGATGAAAAAGGCTTCGACCCGCTGTCACGCTACTTGGAGGAGAAAGCGGATCCCGAAATGCCAAGTATAGTATTTGATGAATTATTTGAAATGTACAAAGAGCGTTTCCAATAGGTTTGAATCACCATCTCCATTGCATAAACTGTGGAATAACTGTATGATTAGAAAAGAAATTTGAAAGTGAGGCGGATAAATTTGAGCATACATATTAATGCGAAAAAAGGCGATATCGCAGACACGATCCTTCTGCCAGGAGACCCACTGCGTGCAAAATATATCGCAGAAACATTTTTAGAGGATGTAACTAAGTATAATGAAGTGAGAAATATGTTCGGATATACAGGAACATATAAAGGGAAACGCATCTCTGTTCAAGGAACAGGCATGGGTGTTCCATCCATCTCCATTTACATCAATGAACTAATGCAAGAATACGATGTACAGAAATTAATCCGTGTAGGTACTTGCGGAGCAATTCAAAAAGACGTAAAAGTTCGTGACGTCATTATTGCTCAAAGTGCTACTACGAATTCACCGATCAACCGGACGTTTTTCAATGGTGTCGACTATGCACCAACAGCAGATTTCGATTTATTGCTAAAGGCTTATAATGCTGGTTTGGAAAAAGGACTTCATTTGAAAGTAGGTAACGTTTTCACAGAAGACTTCTTCTACAATGAGCATGCAGAGCATGAAAAACTTGCGCAATACGGAGTATTAGCTGTTGAAATGGAAACGGCAGCTCTTTACACATTAGCTGCAAAATTTGGAAGACAAGCACTATCAGTATTGACGGTAAGTGACCACATTTTAACTGGAGAAGTGACTACTGCCGAAGAACGCCAAACGACATTCAATGACATGATCGTCGTCGCACTTGATGCTGCAATTCAATAATAGTGCATCGGAGGACCGCTCGCTGCATCAACGGCGGTCTTTTTTTGAATAAACCGGTATATCGGGAAAGAAAGTGGGGAATGGGATGGACGAAAAAGAGAAAAACGGCGGCCAAGAAGCTGAAACAAGCTATGAACCGCCTGCGAAACGTTATATACGAATGAAACCGTTTTCGTTAGTCATGCTCATATTCGGCCTCGTTCTTGCGACGGCTGCGGTGACCTTTTTTGCGTTGACGACGGGAGAGGATAAGGTCGTAGAAGTGGTCAGTCCTCAAAACACCTCAGCTGAGCGCAAGGAATTCAAAAAGCTATATGAAGCTTACGATGAAATGAAGAAAACGTATTATAACGATATTGACGAATCAGTAGTGATTGATGGTGCCATCAACGGAATGATCGAAGCACTCGGCGACCCTTTTTCGGATTATTTGAATGAAAAGGAAGCTCGTCAATTAAATGAAAGCATCTCTTCAAGCTTTGAAGGGATCGGTGCAGAAATCCAGGAAATGAATGGGTATATCAATGTTGTTTCACCGATAAAGAATTCACCAGCAGAACGTGCTGGCCTACTGCCGAATGATTTGATCATCGCTGTAGACGGCAAGAGCATCCAAGGAATGTCTTCTTCAGAAGCTGTCCTTCTTATCCGCGGCAAAAAAGGGACGACGGTCACTCTTTCAGTACGCCGAGGCGAAGCGGGAGAGCCATTTGACGTAAAAATCGAAAGAGACGTCATTCCAATTGAAACGGTGTATGCAGAAATGCTCGATAACAATATTGCACATATTCATATTACA
>NZ_JBPFDR010000005.1:248991-250715 GCF_059415085.1 Sporosarcina sp. SAFN-015 | reverse complement strand
GATGAGATTTCCCATTACATTTGTAAGTAAGATCCCTCAAAGAAGATGAGGTGGATAGGTCCGGGGTGGAAGCGTGGCGACACGTGCAGCTGACGGATACTAATCGATCGAGGACTTAACCTATATGAAATGCCGAAGCGGTCGTTTAGACGCGACAGGCATAAGACGGATCGGCGAAGTGGCGCTCTTTGCCACACAGCCGGAACGGCTTATGACCCGAGCGTCTGACCGCTGAGGCTGGACAGTTAAGAAGTACGGTTGAACTTGGGTTCAGCGACAATGTTGGTTTTATCCGGTTTTGAGCGAACAAAATAATTTATTTTGAAAAAACGCTTGAATTATTCACCAGATATGATATAATAAATCTTGTCTTGTGAAAAAAGTCCAGTGATGATGGCGAAGAGGTCACACCCGTTCCCATACCGAACACGGAAGTTAAGCTCTTCAGCGCTGATGGTAGTAGGGGGCTTCCCCCTGTGAGAGTAAGACGTCGCTGGGCTGTCAATCTTCAAATGACTTAACGAGTTGAAAACTCATGCTAACATTATTCCGCAGTAGCTCAGTGGTAGAGCAATCGGCTGTTAACCGATCGGTCGTAGGTTCGAGTCCTACCTGCGGAGCCAATTGGAGAGCTGTCCGAGTGGCCGAAGGAGCACGATTGGAAATCGTGTATACGCTAACCGCGTATCAAGGGTTCAAATCCCTTGCTCTCCGCCAGATTTATTACTTACATATGGCCCCTTGGTCAAGCGGTTAAGACACCGCCCTTTCACGGCGGTAACACGGGTTCGAATCCCGTAGGGGTCACCATTTTCACGAACAGCCTTTTCATTTGATTGCAGCTCCCGTTTAAATCGGAAGAAGCGAGCAGGACAAGGAAGCGATTGAGAGAGGGAAGGAGCGTACAACAGTACGTGACTGACTGAACGAATGAAGATGACGCAGTAATGCGAAGCTTATCGCGATTTTAACTGGAGGATTAGCTCAGCTGGGAGAGCACCTGCCTTACAAGCAGGGGGTCGGCGGTTCGAACCCGTCATCCTCCACCATAATTTCTTAATACGAATTATTATTATCGCGGGGTGGAGCAAATCACATCACGCAGAATGTGATTTGTGTAATTTCCTAAAAGGAAATTACAGCAAAGTCCCAAAGCAAAATTGAAAGCGTAGGATTTAAAATTCCTACATCTAACATTATCGCGGGGTGGAGCAGTGGTAGCTCGTCGGGCTCATAACCCGAAGGTCGCAGGTTCAAATCCTGCCCCCGCAACCAAAAGGTCCCGTGGTGTAGCGGTTAACATGCCTGCCTGTCACGCAGGAGATCGCCGGTTCGATCCCGGTCGGGACCGCCATTTTTATGTGGCTCAGTAGCTCAGTCGGTAGAGCAAAGGACTGAAAATCCTTGTGTCGGCGGTTCGATTCCGTCCTGAGCCACCATTTTAATATTATGCCGGTGTAGCTCAGTTGGTAGAGCAACTGACTTGTAATCAGTAGGTCGTGGGTTCGACTCCTATCGCCGGCATATTCTTTACTTGGTGGGGTAGCGAAGTGGCTAAACGCGGCGGACTGTAAATCCGCTCCCTCCGGGTTCGGCGGTTCGAATCCGTCCCCCACCACCATTTTACAGGGGCATAGTTTAACGGTAGAATAGAGGTCTCCAAAACCTTTGGTGTGGGTTCGATTCCTACTGCCCCTGCCATTTCTGTTTAACCAATACTATGG
>NZ_JBPFDR010000005.1:35007-248891 GCF_059415085.1 Sporosarcina sp. SAFN-015 | reverse complement strand
CGGTCGTGGCGAAGTGGTTAACGCATCGGATTGTGGTTCCGACATTCGGGGGTTCGATTCCCCTCGTCCGCCCCATTCTATGCAATCTACAATTTTTAAAAAAATAATTATTATGGCGGTCGTGGCGAAGTGGTTAACGCATCGGATTGTGGTTCCGACATTCGGGGGTTCGATTCCCCTCGTCCGCCCCATTTATTCTTTGGGGTATAGCCAAGCGGTAAGGCAACGGACTTTGACTCCGTCATTCGTTGGTTCGAATCCAGCTACCCCAGTTTTTGCGGAAGTAGTTCAGTGGTAGAATACGACCTTGCCAAGGTCGGGGTCGCGGGTTCGAATCCCGTCTTCCGCTCCAACTTTCTTACGGCGGCATAGCCAAGCGGTAAGGCACGGGTCTGCAACACCCTTACCACCGGTTCGATTCCGGTTGCCGCCTCCATACTTCATGTATGCTGTAAGTAATTTGTTGTTATGCCCGAGTGGTGGAATGGCAGACACGTCGCACTCAAAATGCGATGCCGCGAGGCGTGCCGGTTCAAGTCCGGCCTCGGGTATCCACGTCGAAAAGATGCAACCCTGGTTGCATCTTTTCTCTTTCTACATTATTGTAATAAATGTTCTTGATACACTCTATTATGCCCAAGTGGTGGAATGGCAGACACGTCGCACTCAAAATGCGATGCCGCGAGGCGTGCCGGTTCAAGTCCGGCCTTGGGTATCCAGTACACATTTAATAAACGCTCCTTCCACATTCGCGTGGATAGGAGCGTTTTCCATGGGTTGGAGTCGTGTATTGCTAGTCAATCGTCCATATGTGTTCAAAAAGTGAATGGTTCCTTTCCATTCACTAGCACGGAAGGACTTTCTTCATCAATTACATAGCAAGACGCCTCTCCTCCGCTAATGGACGTAAACATATTGCCGCATGCAGTAGTCAGTTTCAAAGCTTCCTCCTTATCCATAGAAGGTCGGAGAAATAGAACGTGCAGCGCATCCGTCGTCTCTTCCGTCACGGCCGTTCTGATAGAGTCTACATAAGGACTGCCGAAAGGGCTGTATTCATCTTTTAATTGAAGGATGTTGTGAAGTGAGTTGAAACGTCCATTCAAACCATCATATCCATCTTCTTCTCCGCCAACGGTTAATTGGATATCTCCGACAAGCTTAGCTGCATCGTAAATGCCTGCAGGAATTTCATATTGGAGAGAGAAAAATGTATTGAGGTCAACCGCAGTATGGACAGTGTGCAAGTAATTCTGCTTCTTAATTCTTCGGTAAAGAGCTTCCACGGATGGTCTGTATCGGTTTGGATCCGCTCCAAAAGCTTTCCAGGTCTCTCTCCATTCCTTAATGCCAGGAAAGTCAGTCAGAGGTTTGGTGTCCAATTCGAAAAAGAGCTGTTCTTGGAATAATTGAAGCCTTCCTCTTAGCATTTGAGGAGATTCAGACACTGTAATTTTGGTATAATGGATAATGCCCAATTTCAATCCGGGCATCTGCTTCAATAGATGTTTATTTAAAGTTATTTTCATCCTCATCACCTTTGTTATCTTTTCATCAATCCTATCATAAAGGAGGCGGAATGTTGTGAATGTCGCTCATCTACAGTCGTCCATCAAAGAATATGCAGCTATGATCGGCATCGATAAAATTGGCTTTACAACCGCCGCTCCTTTTCTCGAATTAAAAAACAGGCTGCGACGTCAGCAGGAATTGGGCTATCAATCCGGCTTCGAAGAAAGTGATGTTGAAAAACGGACAGAGCCACTCATGTTGCTCGATCGCGCTGAAAGCATTATTTCCATAGCGATCGCTTACCCTTCTAAAATGGCAGAGGCGCCAAAAGGAAAGAGGGGAGAGCGGCGAGGCATATTTGCGAGGGCATCGTGGGGAATGGATTATCATCACGTTCTTCGTGAAAAGCTGCAGCTCTTAGAATCGTTTATATCCGAAAAGATGCCAAATGCGACAATGCGTTCGATGGTGGACACAGGAGAACTTGTTGACCGGGCTGTGGCCGTCCGAGCGGGAATTGGCTGGTCCGGTAAAAACTGTTCAGTGATCACACCTGAATTCGGTTCGTATGTGTATTTAGGGGAAATGATTACGAATATCCCGTTTGCGCCTGACGTTCCGATGGAGGATCAATGCGGGGATTGTACGCTCTGTTTAGATGCCTGTCCTACTGGGGCTTTGATTCAAGGAGGGCAGCTCAATGCACAACGATGCATCGCCTTTTTGACACAGACGAAAAAGCCTATACCTGAAGAATTCCGTGCAAAAATCGGAAATAGGGTATACGGCTGCGATACGTGCCAAACTGTATGCCCGAAAAATAAAGGTAAATATAATCTTCACCAGCCGGCGTTTCAACCTGAGCCCGAATTGGCGAAGCCGCTCCTCGTACCGATGCTTAGTTTGTCGAATCGTGAATTCAAGGAAACGTACGGACATATGTCGGGTTCCTGGAGAGGCAAAAATCCGATACAGCGGAATGCCATCTTGGCACTTGCTCATTTCAAGGACGAGACTGCTGTACCTACTTTGTCGGAACTACTTGTGAAAGATCCACGTCCGGTCATCCGCGGAACAGCTGCATGGGCACTCGGACAAATTGGGACGAACGAAGGCATTGAAGCGGTTGAGAAGGCATTGCATACAGAAGAGGATCCGAACGTACGGATCGAGATGGAAAAAGTATTGGAAATTATCTAAAGGAAGTGCTGAAATGGCAATACATGTCGCATTATTTGAACCATTGATACCCGCGAATACAGGCAATATCGCTCGTACATGTGCCGGAACAGGAACAAAATTGCATCTTATAAAACCACTCGGATTTTCCACTGATGATAAGATGCTCAAGCGTGCCGGGTTGGATTATTGGCAATACGTAGATATTACGTATCATGAAGGGATACAAGAATTTTTTGACGCATATCCTGAGGCACAGTTTTTCTTCATTACGAAATTCGGGGAACGGACGTATTCAGACTTTAATTTTTCGGATCCTTCCAAGGACATCTTCTTCGTTTTCGGGAAAGAAACGACAGGCCTACCTAACGAAGTGATTGAACAGAACAAAGAAAACTGCTTGCGCATACCGATGAATGATCATATAAGATCATTAAACTTATCCAACACAGCTGCGATTCTTATTTACGAAGCGCTACGGCAGCAGTCATTTTTAGAATTGAAATAAACAAAAGCGGAGGGTGGCGGTAAGCTGTCACCCGAAGCAGGATGATAAAAAACGGGACAGCCACTTATGGCATGTCCCGTTTTTACTACTTATTTTTTCACTTTACCTGGTTTATCTTCGTATCCGCCTGTAAGGATTGCAGAAAGGAAAGCGAAGCAAACGCCCATGATAAGGATAAGATTCATCAGATGTACCTCCTGTAAAATCAGTAGTCCTTCAATTAGTATACCCTAATAAGTTAGAAAATGAAATGACTGGACTGAAAAATTGTGTCATTCTTATTAACAATTGATTATCTCTATTCGTCAAAATTATGAAATACAGGTACAATATAATCAGAAACAAGATAGGAGGAGAGTGGATTGGATTCTTTCGACAGTAAGGTGACACTGACAAACGGAGTAGAAATGCCTCAGCTCGGTCTTGGCGTTTATAAAATGACTAACAGGGAAGAGACGATACAAGCGATTTCACATGCCTTAAAAGTCGGCTATCGTGCTATTGATACAGCTGCAATCTATGAAAATGAGAAAGAGACAGGCGAAGCGATCCGGCAATCGGGAATTCCGCGTGAGCAGCTATTCATCACGTCAAAAGTGTGGAACACTGATCAAGGGTATGATGCGACGTTAAAAGCATTTGAAGCCTCATTGGAAAGGCTCGGTATGGAGTATTTGGACCTTTACTTAACCCATTGGCCAGTGTCCGATACATTCGTGGACACATATCGTGCAATCGAGCGGCTTTATGATGAAAAACTGATCCGGGCTACAGGAGTATCCAATCATCATATCCATCATCTTAAGCAGGTTTTCAATATCGCGAATGTGAAGCCTATGGTTAATCAAATCGAATTGCATCCTCGGCTTACACAGGAACCACTACGTAACTTCTGCAACGAACATGGCATTGTCATCACTTCATGGTCGCCATTGGCAAGAGGGAGGCTTATGGACGAACCGACGTTGATGCAGATTGGAATGAAATACGGAAAGACGCCTGCCCAAGTCATAATCAGATGGCATTTGCAACATGGTTTGGTTGTCATTCCTAAATCGGTGACACCATCCCGCATTGAGTCAAACATTGATGTAAACGACTTCGAGTTGACGTTGGAGGATATGATGAAAATCGATTGCCTGAATCTCAACGAGCGAACGGGTACAAATCCGGAAACGTATGACGAGGCGTAAAATACCAATTAAAAAACGCGGAATAAATGAATTGTTCATTTACTCCGCGTTTTTTTATATAACTTCTATCGTAGTCTGTTCATTAGTAAAAGGATGTTCGAAAGAAACCTTTTTTGCCACTAAACGGTAGTTGCCATCTGCAGTTTCACTTCCACCATAAAGTATATCGCCTTTGACAGGATGTCCGATATGGGAAAAGTGTACCCGGATCTGATGGGTTCTTCCGGTTTCAAGGCTTGCCTCCACAAGTGTTGTGTCATCATTTCGTTCAATGACACGGTAGCGGGTGATGGCATCCTGTCCGCCAGGAGATACCCGGCGGCGCGTTGGATGGTGGCGGTCCCGCCCAATCGGATATTGTAGCGTCCCGCGCATCCGTTTCAAGCGTCCTTCCACTTCTGCGTGATAGTTTCGTGTAATGGCACGTTCCTCGATCATCCGGTCGAAAAGTGCTTTTGCAATTGGATGCTTCGCAACGAGCACGATTCCTTCCGTTCCTTTGTCAAGACGGTGGATATGCTCTGCATAAGCTCCGCCATTGCTTGCGACATGCGCCATGATGGAATTCATGAAAGTCCCGCCCTCATCGTTCTCATCGGGATGAATAGCTATGCCAGCCGGTTTCGTAGCGGCGATGATATGCTCATCTTCGAATAAAATGGAAACTTCCGCTGTATCATCCGGTTTATAGGAGGACACGGCGTCCTTAAAGTGAAAAACGAGTTCTGTCCCTGCTGCCAAAGGCGTGCGCCAGTCGACAGGCTGTATGGCTGTATCCGTAACAGCCTTTTCCATTCTCATTTGATGAACTGTCTTCTTACCTGCTTTCCAATCGTCCCGAAGAATTTCCTCAATCGTCTGTCCGTCTCGGATTATCTGATAACGGAAGGCTGTATGATGCTTTTCCATCATTCTTTATCGTACGCATCGAAGAAGGCTCGGATATCTTCTTCGGGATTTTTTGGCAAGCCAACGGAACGTGCAACTTCTTTTCCATCCTCATAATGTATTAATGCCGGCCAAGATGTAATGCCGTATGGCTGAGATTCCTGTTGGAACTCAAGCATATTGTACTGATACACGTGAATTCCTTTTTCCTTCGCAATCGGCATAAGGATTGGTGTCATTTCCATACAATATGGGCATTCTGGAGAAAAGAAGTACGCAGTAACAGATTCACCGGACGTCACTTTTTCGTAAAGGTCATCTGGTAAGATAATATTGCTGTAATTTTCATTTCCAAGCAAATCGATTGTCGCCTGGTCAAGTTTGTTTGTTCCATATGGATTATCTTTCAGCTTTTCTTTGTTGGATTGGTTATTCAATACGATGATTAAAGCGAAGATGGCGACGATGACACCGCCGATAATAAGTAATTTCTTCAATTCAATTAGACTCCTTTTGCCATTTCAATAAGAAAAGGCTTGTAATGAGGATCAGCACAAATGCCGTTAAAGCCATGAACGGAATTGTGATGAATCCAAGGTAGTTC
Source organism: Sporosarcina sp. SAFN-015 (assembly GCF_059415085.1). NCBI lineage: Bacteria > Bacillati > Bacillota > Bacilli > Caryophanales > Caryophanaceae > Sporosarcina > Sporosarcina sp. SAFN-015. The sequence goes on along the minus strand of NZ_JBPFDR010000005.1, from coordinate 243,007 downwards.
ACATACTGTCCTGTACAGGATACATCTCCGCAAGCGGGCGCACTATCTTGTAAAAAACGCAGTTTCTGCAGTCCGTAATGGTAGATTGAAATGGAACCGCCGACAATCGAAAAAACAGCTGCCGTCAATGCAATTTTTGCGTTTTTCTGGAATAAAGCGACGCCGGACATCAACACGATCGGATACATGAAGATACGTTGATACCAGCATAGTGTGCAAGGTTCAAATCCGCGTACCGTTGAAAAGTACAAAGATCCTAATGTTGCGATGAGGGAAGTAGTGAAAATGAAAACAAGTCCGTTCTCCAAGCGTTTGTGCATACGATCAACTCCTGTTCCTACGACTCCACCTTGATTATACGGGGAAGGTGTATTCATGTAAAATATTCGTAACTAGATGACTTTACTTCATTGATTATGGGTACATATTATGTAGAAAGGGTGAAGTGGATGAGTGAAGAAATTGATTTATCATCATTTGAAATGAGCATGATCATCCGGGAGATGAAAGAGGATGACATCGAAAAGATTTTGAAGATGCAAGAAGTATGTTTCCCGGGCATGGATCCGTGGGAAGAGGGGCATTTGAAAAGCCATCTGTCCATATTTCCGGAAGGGCAGTTCGTTGCTGAGCTCGACGGGGAAATTATCGGATCCTGTTCAAGCTTGATCATCAATTTTGATGAATACGATGATCGGCATTCGTGGGATGATATTTCCGCGCATGGCTATATAACGAACCACAATCCTGAAGGCTATAACCTATACGGCATCGAAGTGATGGTTCATCCGGATTATAGGAGAATGAAGGTAGGGCAACGGCTGTATGAGGCGAGGAAAGAGCTTGTACAACGATTGAATTTGAAGTCTATAATTATCGGGGGAAGAATCCCGAATTATCATCGGTATGCTGCGGAAATGTCTGCCCGTGAATATGTAGAAGCGGTAACGCGACATAAAATTTATGACCCCGTCCTCACATTCCAGCTACTAAATGATTTCACGCTTATGCGGATCAATCCTAATTATTTGCCTGATGACAAGGCATCAAAAAGATACGCTACATTGATGGAATGGAATAATGTCGATTATAAGGCGACGACGAAGCGGCATTATAAGACAAGCTATCCGGTACGTATTTGTGTTGTTCAATATTTGATGAGAAAAATATCTTCATTCGAAGAAATGGCAAATCAATGCGAGTACTTTGTGGATGTTGCGTCTGATGCAAACTCGGATTTCGTCGTCTTTCCTGAAATATTTACGACGCAGCTCATGTCGTTCTTGGATGAACCTTCTCCAAGCAGGGCCGTGCGGAAAATGACAGAATACACACCACAGTACATTGAATTGTTCACGAATCTTGCCGTCCGATACAATGTGAATATTATCGGAGGCTCCCATTTTGTTGAGGAAGATGATGAGGAAATTTACAATATCGCCTATCTATTCAGAAGGGATGGGTCGATTGAGAAACAATATAAGATCCATATTACGCCGAATGAACGGAAATGGTGGGGAATCAGCCAAGGCGATGAAATAAAAGTTTTTGATACAGACTGCGGAAAAATTGCCATCCAGATCTGTTATGACATCGAATTTCCAGAGCTTGCGCGCATTGCGACGGACAAAGGGGCGAATATTATCTTCACTCCTTTTTGTACAGAAGACCGACAAGGCTATTTACGCGTACGGTATTGTGCACAGGCCCGGGCAGTTGAAAATCAGATTTACACAGTGATTTCTGGAACTGTCGGCAATTTGCCGCAAACGGAGAACATGGATATCCAATATGCACAATCAGCCATCTTTGCGCCTTCTGATTTTGAATTTGCGAGGGATGGAATTGTAGGAGAGACGAATGCGAATTTGGAAATGGTGTTAATTGGTGATGTGGATCTTGAAATTTTGCGAAGACAACGCCAAGATGGAACGGTAAAACAGTTGAAAGACCGCAGGCATGATGTGTATCGAGTGGAGTATAAGAAAGGATAATACAGACAAACGGCACCCCTCAAAATGGGATGCCGCAGCCTGTTGACAAACGCTCGCATCCGTTGTTGCTCGTCTCGCTCGTCCGCTCATGAACTTTAGTTCTATTCGCGTCTTCGCTCGACTTCACGCCTAGGCTGACAAGCGTTTTCAATCAGGCTGGGGAAATTCCTGCCCATTGTCACTTGCCTTAAAAAGAGTGTAGACAAAGTCTGAAAACGACTTTGTCTACACTCTTCGGCATCCCTCAAAATGGGATGCCGTTTAGCTTTTATCTACTATAGTTACGCTTCGATCTGCAGGTCAGCAGATCCATTCGTTTTTTCATTTTTCATGACTTCCAAGTAAAGGATATGATGTCCTTCAACATCTTTCACAGTAAACTCATAGCCTTGTTCAATGATTTTTTCACCCGGAACAGCTTCGAAACGTTCCGACATGAACCATCCTCCGATTGTATCGATATCCTCTTCATTAATATCAATATCGAGTACATCGTTAACGCTTTCAATTAACATTTTTGCGTCCAAAATATAATGGTTATCATTGATTTTCTGTACTTCAGGCACTTCGTCCATATCAAACTCATCTTGGATTTCTCCGACAATCTCTTCTAAAATATCTTCAATTGTCACGAGTCCGGAAGTTCCGCCGTATTCATCCATCAGAATGGCCATATGAATCCGTTCGCGTTGAATTTTAAGTAATAAATCACCGATTGCCATCGATTCGATGACCCGGATGATTGGTTGCATATATTCGCTGACAGGCTGATCTCCTGTTTCAGGATCTTTAATGTAAGCTGTCAATAAGTTTTTCATATTCACCAAGCCGATGACATGGTCTTTATCGCCGTCTGTGACCGGGTATCTTGTAAATTGCTCAACACCCATCAATTCAAACATTTCCCTCAAAGTGACGTCTTTCTCAATTGTCATCATTTCAGTACGGGGCACCATGATTTCTTTGGCGAGCCGATCATCGAACTCAAATATTTTATTGACAAACTTATATTCCGACTGGTTGATTTCTCCACCTTTTAAGCTATCAGATAAGATCATCCTCAACTCATCCTCAGAATGGACCATTTCCGATTCTGAAGCTGGTTTGAAACCGAAAAGGCGGATAATGGCACGTGCCGATCCGTTCATCCCTTTAATGACAGGGTACATAATGAAGTAAAAAAATATGAGCGGTTTCGCTGATGCCAGCGTAATGGCTTCCGCTCGCTGAATTGCGATCGTTTTAGGAGCCAATTCACCTACTACCACATGTAAAAACGTTACGACTGTAAATGCGATGATGAAAGAAAGGATGGTCGCAGCATTCGGGGCAATATCAAATTGGGTAAATACTGGCTTCATAAGTAGTTTGACGGTCGGTTCGCCTAGCATACCGAGACCTAAAGCAGTTATCGTTATTCCCAATTGACAAGCAGATAAATACTCATCGAGATTGCTAATGATTTTTTTTGCTGTAATCGCCCGGCGGTTCCCTTCCGCAACAAGCTGGTTGATCCGTGTTGTTCGTACTTTCACTATTGCAAATTCACTCGCAACAAAAAATGCGGTGAGTGCGATCAAGGCAGCAAATGCTGCCAATCGTATGGCAATGTCCAAATAAGTTTACTTTGCCCCGCGCCCGAATGAGGGGTAGAACAAAGTGCACACCTCCTGTAAAATTAAAATGGGTATTTAAGATAATGATAAATTATTTACAAGAAAAAAACAAATGGTTTTGCCTAAGTTTTGTATAATGGATGAAATGATCGGAGGTTTTAATTTGAAGAAACGGAATAGTAAAACAGAGATTTTGCGTACATCTCTACTATTAGGACTAACATCTTTCGGAGGTCCCGCGGCCCATATCGGTTACTTCCGAGATGAATATGTAAAGAAAAAGAAATGGCTTGACGATAAAATGTATGCGGATATCGTGGCGTTATGCCAATTCCTGCCTGGCCCTGCAAGCTCGCAAGTCGGAATTGCAATCGGATTGATGAGAGGGGGGTTACTCGGAGGGATTCTTTCCTGGATTGGTTTTACATTGCCGTCTGTATTGCTGCTAATGGCATTCGCATGGCTAATTTCATCGTCAGCAACATTCGATATCGGGTGGATTAAAGGATTGAAGATTGTTGCAGTTGCTGTAGTCGCACATGCGCTAGTCGGAATGAGCAAATCATTGACGCCGGATCGGCCGAGAATATCACTTGCTATCGTTGCGGCAGTTTTGACATTATTGATTCCGACTGCGATTGGCCAAATCGCCATCATCGTTGGAGCTGGTATTGTCGGGTATATGTTATATCGGAGAGAAAAGGCGCCGAAGCCGGAGTCAATCGATCTTTCATTTGGAAAGAAGACGGGAGTGGCGGCATGGGCAATTTTCTTCTTACTTCTTATCATCGTTCCGGCGATTAGGACTTTCATTGAAAATACGTTCCTGGCCATTTTTGATATTTTTTATCGGGTCGGTTCAATTGTTTTTGGAGGAGGACATGTTGTATTGCCGATGCTGGAACGGGAAGTCGTGCCAGCTGGCTGGATGGACGCTGAGACGTTCATCGCAGGATACGGGGCGGCACAAGCGGTACCTGGGCCACTTTTTACATTGTCCGGTTATTTGGGACAGTTAATGAATGGACCGTCGGGGGCTGCGGTTGCGGTAATTGCAATGTTCTTGCCTTCATTCTTGCTTGTCATCGGCACATTGCCATTTTGGTCGGCAATTCGATCAAAGCCTGGAATTCAAGCAGCCTTAAAAGGAGTGAATGCGGCGGTCGTCGGAATTTTGCTTGCAGCGCTTTATGACCCGGTATTCACTAGCGCTATCGGCCAGCCGGTCGATTTTGGAATTGCAATCATCGCTTTCGGTCTTTTAATGTATTATAAAATGGCTCCTTGGCTCGTAGTACTGATTACGGCAATATTAGGAGCACTATCCCATTTGTTCATAGGATGATGCATTTTAAGCTGCAACTCGCGCATACAATGAAAAATGCCAGGAAACGTTCTCCTGGCATGCCCATTTCTATATATACTTTGCCGTGGGGTTCTGTTGATGAACTTTGCCGCACATCAATAACAACCAGTAGATGACCACTTCATCAAATACTTTGAGTGGTATAGTTTTTAATACCCGATTGCCATGTATTAAAACAATGGATGTAAATTGTGCAGAAATGTATTGACAAATGGAAATTATCAGTGGTACTGTTGAATTATTCGAAAATCGAAATAGTGAGGAAGGTGCGGAAAATGAAAAAAGTCCTTTTTATCAAAAAACAATCAAATATGTATCCCGTGCTGACCTGCTCTTTCTCTATTCTATGAAATGTACCAGGGCGGCATGACTTAGTCGTCCCTTTTTTTGAGCACACGCTTATGTTAAAAGGCGTGTGCTTTTTTGTCTTTAGAAGGAATATTTGGTGTTTCCACGTCATATACGTGTGAGATATAAAAAAATGAAGGAAAGGAGCGCTGATTATGAAAATTATCAATCAGCAACGGAAACTATTAAAGAAGGAATCTCTAGAAAGTGGATAGTTGAAAGATTTGAAGGAAGAAGGTTGAAAGTATGTTTTCAGTATTATTTAAATTAAAGTGGTTTTTCAAGGAAAATCGCAAAAGGTATACAGTAGCACTTGTCCTTTTAATGGTGGCGAATGTGCTCGTTATTTTACCGCCGTGGTTGATCGGGCAGGCGATTGACGCCATTTATACGAAGACGATGACTACGCATCTGCTTGCACTATTCATCGGAGCGATGTTTCTCATCATGCTTGTAGCGTATGTCGGAAACTTCGTCTGGCAGTATCAGCTTTTCGGAGGAGCATATGTAATTGAAAGGCAACTGAGGACACGGCTTATGCGCCATTTCCTTAAAATGACTCCGACATTTTATGAGAAAAACAAGACTGGGGATCTAATGGCGCGTTCGACGAATGACCTTCGCGCGATTTCGGAAACTGCAGGCTTTGGGATTATGACGCTCGTCGACTCGACTGCGTATTTGGGTACGCTCATTATTACAATGGGATTCGTCGTCTCTTGGAAATTGACATTAGCAGCAATTTTGCCATTGCCAATCTTAGCCTATATATTGCAAGTCCTCGGAAAGAAAATCCACGAACGGTATATGACAGCCCAAGAGGCATTCGGTGATTTGAATAACAATGTGCTAGAGGCTGTGGCAGGTGTCAGGGTCGTTCGTGCATACGTACAAGAGCGCGCTACGGAGCAACGTTTCGCGGATATGACGGAAGATGTGTACAAGAAGAATATGCATGTCGAAAAAATCGACGCGTTGTTCATGCCTTTTTCGAAAGTGCTCACAGCGCTGACATATATGATTGGTCTCGGGTACGGTGCCTATTTAGTGTCTGCTGAGGAAATTACGCTAGGAAACCTAGTCACATTTAATGTCTATTTAGGGATGATCGTTTGGCCGATGTTTGCAATCGGTGAGTTGATAAACGTATTGCAGCGAGGAAATGCTTCCTTGGATCGTGTTATGGAGACGTTGAATTATGAGGAAGATGTGAAAGATCCTGATAAGCCAGTCGATATCGATCAGCCGGAAAGTGTCGGCTTCAATGATGTCAGCTTCACGTATCCAATGTCACATGCGGTCAATTTGGATCATATCGAGCTTCAGTTGGACCGTGGGCAGACGCTCGGCATCGTCGGAAAGACGGGAAGCGGGAAAACGACGTTCGTCAAGCAACTGTTGCGTGAATATCCTGCAGGGGACGGGGAAATCGTCTTTTCGGATGTTGCCCTTCAATCGTTGAAGAAGGATCAAGTCCGTGATTGGATTGGATACGTACCACAGGACCATGTACTTTTCTCGCGTTCTGTTCGTGATAATATCCTGTTTGGACGTCCGGAAGCGACGGAGGAAGATATTGCCGAATCAATCCGTCTATCTCATTTTGAAAAAGATTTACAGATGCTGCCTTCAGGACTTGATACACTTGTAGGAGAGAAAGGCGTTGCATTGTCAGGTGGTCAGAAGCAGCGTATTTCAATCGCTCGTGCTCTTGTGAAAAATCCTGAAATCCTTATTCTCGATGACTCGCTTTCAGCGGTTGACGCGAAGACAGAAGCGAAGATCATTGAAAACATCCAGTCGGAACGGTCAGGGAAAACGACGATCATTACAACACACCGTTTATCTGCAATCCAACATGCGGATTGGATCATCGTACTTGACGATGGGCGTGTTATTGAAGAAGGAAGACATGAAGACTTGCTTGCGAATAACGGATGGTATAAAGAGCAATTCGACCGCCAGCAGATCGGGGAGGTTGAATAATATGAGTACTGGAAAACGTTTAGTGCGTTATGCGCTTGATTATAAGAAGCTTTTAATTACAGGAATGGTCCTTCTTGGATTTGCTGTTGCAGCAGATCTAATGGGACCGATGATTGCAAAGAAGATCATTGACGATCATATTGCCGAGGCGGTTGATAAGACGATCAATTTTACACCAATCGCTAAACTGCTGGCTGTATTCTTTGGGCTAGCTGTAGTGACAGCTGTTTTAAGGTATTTCCAATATTTATTGCTGCAAAATGCTGCAAACCGAATTATCCAGAAGATGCGGAATGAATTGTATGGGCATATCCAAACGTTGCCGATCCGTTATTTCGATAATTTACCTGCAGGAAAAGTCGTCGCGCGAATTACAAATGACACAGAAGCAATCCGAAATTTGTATGTGACGGTCGTTTCACAGTTTGCAATTAGCGGTATGTATATGCTTGGGATTTTCATCGCCCTTTTCATTTTGGATCCGAAAATGGGAGCCATTACGCTTTTCGTCTTGCCAGTACTATACGTCTGGATGAAATTGTATCGGAGATTCGCTTCGAAAGTGAACCATATTATCCGGAGCAAAAATAGTGAAATGAATGCGATGATTAATGAATCAATCAACGGCATGACGATCATCCAAGCTTTCCGCCGTGAAAAGCAGATGGATGGCGAATTCAATGAATTGAATGATGAACATTATAAGTACCAAAGTAAATTATTGAAAGTCGAAGCGGCGACGTCCCATAACCTGGTCGACATTATCCGCTCGCTAGCATTCGTCTTTCTGATCTGGTATTTCGGTGGTGCTTCATTGTCGGCGGAAAGTGTCATTTCTGTCGGGATGCTATACGCATTCGTCGATTATATTACACGGCTATTCAACCCGATTACCGGAGTCGTCAACCAGTTTGCGCGACTTGAACACTCACTTGTCGCCGCTGAGCGTGTGTTTAGCCTGATGGATCGCCAAGGGGAGCCAGTCAGCGATGAGAAGATTGCCCGGTATCGAGGAAACGTCAGATTCGAGAAAGTCTGGTTCGCTTATAAAGATGAGGAATATGTGCTGAAGGATATATCTTTCGAGGCGAAGCAAGGGGAGACCGTTGCGCTCGTTGGTCATACCGGATCCGGAAAAAGTTCAATCATGAACTTGCTATTCCGTTTCTATGATGTATCAAAAGGTAAGATAACGATCGACGGAATGAATATCGGCAACATGTCGCGCCAAACAATACGCGATCATATGGGAATCGTATTACAGGATCCGTATTTGTTTAGTGGAACAGTAGAGTCAAACATCAGCTTGGGAGATGCTCGTATTTCACGCGAAAAAGTACAAGAGGCGCTTGATGCGGTCGGTGGAGAACGCGTACTGAAGCACTTGCCTGGTGGGATTGACGAGCCGGTCGTGGAGAAGGGAAGCACGCTTTCTTCAGGGCAGCGCCAGCTTATTTCATTCGCACGCGCACTTGCCTTCGACCCTGCGATTTTAATATTGGATGAAGCGACATCAAACATCGACACGGAAACAGAGGAAATCATCCAGCATGCGATGGATGTGTTGAAGAAGGGGCGGACGACGTTCATCATCGCCCACCGTTTATCGACCATTAAAAATGCTGACCGCATTTTAGTATTGGACCGAGGCGAAATCGTCGAGCAAGGCGATCACGATGAGTTGCTTGCGCTCGGCGGACAGTATGCACAAATGTATAAACTGCAGGCGGGGAACGGTTCAAAAGTTGGATGAATTGTATGTGCGGACTGTCACGGAAAGTCAAAACAATGACTTTTCGTGGCAGTTTTTTGTTTGGGAGAAGGCGCGCGTCCAAAGTGAGAGGTTGCGCGTCCAAAGCGAGGGGTTGTGCGTCCAAAGCGAGGGGTGGCGCGTCCAAAGTGAGGGGTTGCGCGTCCAAAGCGAGGGGTTGCACGTCCAAAGCGAGGGGTTGCGCGTCCAAAGCGAGGGGTTGCGCGTCCAAAGTGAGGGGTTGCGCGACCAAAGCTCTTCCCCAAAGTCCGCTGAAACTTCCATGTTACTGAACCGTAAATGTAGCAAGGGCCATGCAGAAAATAGTTAGTTGAAATGAGGAGGAGTAACGTGAAAAACTTTAGTGTGAGAGAGTGTCCGAAATGCGGCAGTCACGAGATTGGTAGAGGGAAACAGTCAGGATATGCAGGGATAACACCATATGGAAAAATTGGATTTAACCATAGTTTAATACATTTGATATGTACAGATTGCGGATGGGTCGTTGGTAGTTATGTTGAAAATCCGGCAACTTTCAAAAAGACAGTTAGTGATTATGTCCGTGGTATTTAGCGTATCAAGTAGCAGAAATTAATAATGAAAGCGACTTCATTTTTTATTACTTTTCAAAGCTTAGATTATAATGAAAATTCCGTTGCGAAATGTTTCGTAAACACGTATATTTAGAGTGTCGAAGTATTTGTTGCGGAAAGTTGGAATTATAGATGAAATGGTTCAGTGAATGGGGACGTAAATTTTCCTCTTTCAATCGGAATGTTAGGCTTTTTATAATCGGGAACGCACTTATCCAAATCGGTATGGGTGTTTTCATGGTCATGTACAATTTATACATAAGAGAGTTAGGAATGCCCGAAACGGTAAATGGGAAAGTGATTTCCATGACTGCAATGGCTTCCGCAATCATGCTTGTACCTGCGGGTTTTTTAAGCGACCGATTCGGTCGTAAATGGATGATTGTCGGTGGTGCCGTATTAGCGGTGACAACGCTCTTCTATCGGGGGATTGCAGTAGCAGAGACTCCGATTATTACAGCTGCATTTTTGACGGGTTTATTCATGGCATTCGTTCAAGTATCGGGCATTCCGTTTCTGGCGGAGAATTCATCACCGACAGAAAGGGTAAAGCTTTTCAGCGTGAATTTTGCAATCGTCACGATCGCAAATGTCCTCGGTAGTTTGGCAGGAGGCATTATAGCGGACGTTTTGGAAACAGTGTTCAAGCTAAGTACAACGGAAGCAATTCGATATGCATTGCTTTTAGGCGCTGCGATTTTCACAGTCGGCTTAATTCCACTATTCAAATTGCAGGAAAAACCCATTGAATCTGCCAAGGAGAAAAAAGGGCAAATAGAAGAGACGTTACCACCAGATGATAGCTTCAAGCGGAATTTAATAGTCATTTTCCATTTTTCATTCGCAAGCTTATTGATAGGATTTGGTTCTGGTTTAGTCATTCCATATTTGAATTTGTATTTTGCGAATCGGTTTGATGCTTCCAATTCCTATATCGGGCTTGTTTTATCATTAGGTTCAGCAATGACCGCAGTTGCCGCGATGATTGGTCCAGCACTCTCGCGGAAAGTTGGTAAGGTGAGAGCGATTATTTTATTCCAAGCGTTATCGATCCCGTTCCTACTATTAACGGCGTATACGACATCATTATGGTTGGCGTCTCTAGGATTTTTGCTTAGACAGGCGCTTATGAACGCGGGCAACCCGATCCAAAGTGCCGTCGCGATGGAAGTCGTGTCCGACAAATACAAAGGACTCGCCAATTCTATGAATCAGATGGTATTTAATCTTGGATGGGCAACGATGGGATCGGTTGCAACAGGATTAGTCGTTGCGCATGGATCTTATTGGGGCTACGCGTATGCATTCACGATTACTGCTGGACTTTATATTGTATCGTCATTCTATTATTATTTCATATTCGGAAGAAGGAAATTGGCAGGGGAATGAGAAAAGCGGAGGGCTGTGTTTAGCCTCTCCGCTTTTTTTATTCGCCTCGTCTGTACTGAGTTTCTTTCCAAGCATTTTGCTCATTCGGTACTCGGCTTTTATCCTCGAAGACATTTTCGGTTTTCTGGTTTTGCACTTTCAACTGTTCTTTTTCTTTCTGCAACTGTTCAGGGGTCTTTTCATTTTCCTTCATCATATCTATCCCTCCTTATCGAGGGATAGTATGGACGGAAAAATTTCCATCATTCATAGACATGGAATGTCATCAGCTCGTGGATCATTTTTTTGACGTTTTCTTCGTCGGTTGGCGTTTCGCCAGTCCATTCAATAGTGCCGTCTGGCTTATAGTCTCCCGTGAAACGTTCGTTTTTATAAAAAAAGGAAAACGTCCATCCAGGCAAGCTGCCGCCTGCAAACATCGGTTTATAGCTAAAATGCTGAAGCAATTGAATCGCTCCTTTCATAGACAAGCGCCCATCCGCATAAAGTGTACAAAAGACGCGAAAGGGTGCTGACGTGTTTGTTGATAAATTAAAGCAGGCAATCGAAGGTGAGTACAAGGATTATTACTTTTACAAGTCCATGTATGAGAAAACGGATGATCCTCTTTGGCGGGACTTCATCCAGCATGCATATGAGGATGAAAAAAGCCATTATGAAATGTTTCAACAACTCTATTATATGATGACTGGGACGTTTGTACAAAATCCAAAGAAACCAATTCCATGCTACAATTTCAAACAATGTGTCAAACAGGCACTCGTTGGTGAATTGGATGGCGTAGAGACGTATAAAGAAATGTTATTGACGATTCCTTTTCAGCAAGCGTACAATCCTTTGTTCATCGCCATGCATGACGAAATGGAGCACGCGATCCGGATGTCGACAATCTATAATTCATTATGAATCAAAAACACGAGACCATCTAGTTATGATGATCCCGTGTTTTTTACATACAACGATACTCTTCCTTCCATAGTCTATTTTTGAATACCTGTATGATAAGTTTGAAATATTTTGCATTTCCTATATTATTAGACTGAAATGTCTTTAAATTTATTTTGCTGAAAAAGGATGAATGGAAAAAAGGAAAGGATATGACTTTATGAACGTTTGGGCCTGGATTGGAATGTTAGGTATTATAATTCTTACACCTTTGTCATTACTTAAAAAAGAGAATCGAACGAAAGAGGAAATCAGGAAAGTGGTCGTGATGGAGATAATTGCGCTAACAATTATTATCGCGGTCCTCTTGTTTAATGTGAATTATCTTCTTGCAATTGTTGTCGGTTTTATTGTGATGATTGTATTCAATAAAAAAACGTATACAAAGAAGAGATTAATAACTTATGGCGCAATTATTCTTGTTATAGGAATTGCAGTCAGTTATGTATTTCGAGATAATCCGGATTATGTTTTAAATCATTTAATAGAAAATCCGCAAACGACGTCTTTTTACTTAGCGGAAAATGGCGTTGAATTAATCACTTATCAATCGGATGTCGTCCGGCCATTAGCAAGCACAGTAAAGATGTTGATTGCTGTCGAGTATGCAATGCAAATAGATGAAGGGGTTTTGGATAAAGATCGGTCTGTGCCATTGGATGAGTTATCCCGTTATTATGCAAAAGGAACGGATGGCAATGCACATGTAGAGTGGCTTAAAGCGATGGAAGGCGAAGGGAAAGTTGTAGAAAATAAAGTAACGCTGCATGACGTTGCAAAAGGAATGGTGACGTATAGCTCCAATGCCAATACAGATTATCTAATAAATTTGCTTAGAGCAGATGCTATCAATGAGCGGGCAATATCGCTCGGGCTTACTAGGCATGAAGAAGTATATCCGATTGTTGGTGCGCTCTTAATTCCGGAATACTGGAAAAGTGAATCAATGAACAACGAGGAACTAATTAGAGGGCTTGAAGCGATACCGATTGATGAATATCGAGAGTTAGCGATGCATTTAAGTACTCAGCTGAAGGAAGAGGTGATCAAGATTGAAGATTATACATTTGATTTGCCTTTAAAGGTACAAAAAGTATGGTCGGATCGTCTAATTGGTGCATCAGCTAATAATTATGGGGAATTATTGGCGGTAGTTTCGAATGAGCAGCTTCCTGAGAAAGCTGCTGAGACAGCAAGGGATTTACTTGAGTGGCCAATGCAACTAAACGTAGGCAACAAGAAGCGTTTTGTTCATCTTGGGGCAAAAGGCGGATCGACTGCATTTATAGTAAACGATGCAATGTACGCAGAAAATCATAATGGGGATAAAATTGAAATGGTGATCTTCACCGATGACTTAAGCCTTTGGCAAGGAATGCTCATTCGAAACAATCTTAATTCGTTTGAATCCAAATTACTTGGTAATGAGGAATATCGTCTAAAGATTGTGAAAGAACTCTCCGATTTGTAATGAACCAAAAAAGCCAGCATCGAAGTGATGTTGGCTTTCGTTTACTATATTTCTAACTGTTGTTGAAAGTAAGCTGCAGCTTCCAGCATCCGCGGCCCGTACCAAAACATTTCTCCGTCAACGAGGACTGGTTCGGTTTCCGGCATCATATCCATAAACTCTTTGAAATGTTTTTCTTTAAACGGAAAGGGTTCTGATGCGAGCAATACATAATCCAATTTCGCATTTTGAAAATCGTCGGCTGTAATGGCGGGATATCTTCCTTCCGCTTCGGTAAATGGATTGACGAATCCCATCTTTTCTAATAACGAGTTGATGTATGTATCTTTCCCGACGACCATATACGGTTTTCTCCAAATGACGTAGCCAATGCGCTTACTAGATGCTTTTGGCAAGGAGGCGAATTGGTGTTGGATAGAGTTAATTAACTTCGCCGCAGCAGCATCCCGATCCGTCAAAGTTCCGATTTCCTCAATCATCACGTATGCATCATCTACTGATTGAACTTCGGCGACGTACACAGGGAAGAATTTCTCCAGTTGCTCTACAATTTCTTTCGTATTTTCCTCTTTTTCAACGATGATGAGATCCGGTCGAACATCTTGGATTGCCTCCAGTTTGATGTCCTTTGTGCCTGCAACAGCAGGTACATTTTCGACTATTCCTTTCGGGTAGATGCAAAATCGTGTCCGGCCAACAATCTTCTCTTCAAGGTCAAGTGCAAACAACGTATCAGTAATGCCCGGACATAAAGAAACGATTCGTTTTGGAGGAAAGGGAAAAGTAACACTTCGTCCGACACGGTCTACAACAGTTTTATTCAAAACTTTGCTTCATTCCTTTCATACGAAGAATTTTGCCGCTTCTTTGGCAACCTCTTCAGGGGCTTTCAAGGACAAAGGTTCTCCATGCAAGTAATTGAAAACATTCATATCGCTTGTTTCAAGCATCCCGATTGTCATTCGTGGAATCAGCCGGACATGAACTTTCTCGGATGTCTGCTTGTTCACTGGGATGAATAACGCAGCATTGAAGCTTGCCAATCCAACTTCTTTGAAATAGCTGAAGAAACGGAGAAGGCTTTTTGCAAGATCATCATAGCTGTCAGCAGTCAATTCATTGAAAGAATCCGCTTCGAAAACTCCGATAAAGTCGCAATGGCTCTTAGGAGCATAAGCGTGCATCCAGTTGATGCCGCCTTCATTTCCGATCCAGCGTTCGTTCAGCTTGTTTTCTTCATTAACAAGTGAAGTAAAGTAGTTCCTTCCTTCATTTTCATAAAAAGCAAGGCTGTTTGACGTCACGGTTGCCTGATAATTCGTCGGCTCCTCCGACGCCAAAACATGGATATGTGGATGAAGGATGCTGCCTCCTGAGGGTGGCAAGTAATTCCAATTGACAGAGACGTACTCGGTATTTTCATCAAACTCCAGCACTTTTTGGATATATTGATGAGCGGCTTTAAAAGCATCCGAAATAAGAGCTTCAGTAAATTCCTCAAGCTTCACATAATGTTGATTGGACATACGGACGACAGCATTATGCTTGCTGTAAGGAAAGAGATTCGGAAAGACAACCGCTTCTTTTCCAACGAATCGTCCACCTTCCACAAGTTCATCAGGAAAACGAGGCGTGATTTTGGATACATTTTCAGCGCAAAAAGGACATTTTTCGCCTTCCGTAACCTTGGCAAGCTCTGAATAATCCTTTGGCACGAATGGGGCACCCGGATCGAAAATGATCCGTGACGTTTCACCGGTTAACGGATCGAATCTAATTTCTGTTTTTCTGTCAATCAACTTCCCGTCTTGCATCGGATCATGGAATGTGAAAAATTCTTCACGTTTGCGAAATGAAATTGGCATCGTCATACTCCCCCTTAAAAACATCTTTCTTCCATTCTATCGTTGACTGACAGAAAAGTCAGCCGGTTGCTTATCGAAATGTCGTAATCACACGCCCTTTTCCATTTTTAACTGACACTCGTCCTTGAGCCCCATTCACGAATGTAATTTGAGGGGGGACGTGCCCTACATCAGCGTCGTATACGACCGGCAATCCAATCATCTCTTTTAATCTTTCCATTGAATCCAATACAGTAAATCCACCGACTTCTTGACCAGCAGGAGAGCGGCCGAAGATAATTCCCGCGGCATTGTCAAACCATCCTGCATAGGCGAACTGAAGCATTGATCTATGAAAATCAGTAGCGTTCATCTCGCAGTTCTCGAAATACCATAAAATCGGCTCGTCGTTCAAGAAGTTCTTCTGAAATGAAGCGATATCGCCATAAGGAGTTCCAACGAGATGACGGATCGTATCAATGCAACCGCCTAAAAAGCGTCCTTCCAATTCAATCGTTTCTGTTCCAATCGTCTTCCATGCTGTCGAAGAATCGAGTTTATATACATAAGGATCATTCGGAGCATCATGCTGCCATTTGGATTGAAACTTTTCAGATGAGTGTTGTTCAATAATTGATCCTTCAGAAGCTTGTAGTACATTCATGAACTGGCTTGCGACAGGTTCCCATTCATCACTGCGCAATTCTACGAAGTTTGGTCCATGCGCAGTCGCAATTCCCGTTTTGACAGTCATCGCAAATAGGAAGGTGCTCATATCCGAATAGCCTAAAATCCACTTCGGGTCAATTTTGTCCCAATCGATAAATGGCAATATTTCTAATAGGATTTCTCCACCCCATGGAGGGATGATTGCGTTTATGTCCGGATTGTTGAACATTTCCATTAGCTTCGCTGCACGGACTTCTTTAGTTGCTGAAGCAGCCTTGTATTGCGTCCAAACCGTATCATCGACATGTACATTGAACCCTCTTTTTTCAAACTGGTGTTTTGCATGATGGACAAGATGGTGAAGACTTTCGTCAACTCCGGACGAAGGAGCTGTCACGCCGATCGTGTCTCCTTGTTGCAATGGTCTTGGATAGCGGATCATAAGAATCACTCCATTTTCTTTCATAATATATGGTAAGATAATTGTATAGTAGTTTATCAAGAATTCTCTAAATTGTCCCGAACTATTTACAGAGGGGGGAAAAGGGCTTGTTGAAATATAAAAAGATGTTTGGATTGAGTGTCATCCTTTCAGTGGCTTCAGCGTTTATACTTCCGGGGAATGAAAATGGATTCGGATGGCCATTTGCATGGATGGAATACCATGGGCACTCCTCAATTACATTTGGATCGGAGCTATTTCAACCGAATAATTTCGGAGCTGTTTTCTTCGACCTATGGAATTTAGTATTCGGGGCATTACTAATTTACATTGTCCTTTTATTGATTTACAAAGGTCTGAATAAATTAAATATAGATGCAGAGATAGGGGAAAAGTGAAGATGATTAAGTCTGCGAAATTGTACACAAATAATATAAAAGCATTACGGCGTTTTTACGTAAATATATTGGAGCTCGATATGACCGAGTCGACATCGGAACAGTTTACAGTGAGAATCGGCGAATCTTATCTTACTTTTACTCAGACAGACAAACCGGCCTTTTATCATTTTGCTATCAATATTCCGGGGAATCAGTTCTCGATGATGAAATATTGGATCACGGATCGTATCACATTGAACCGCGAAGAAGGGAGAGACGAAGTCTATTTCCCAAGCTTTGATGCGGATTCAATGTATTTTGAAGACCCAGCCGGCAATATTGTTGAATTGATCGGTCGTAGGAAACGTGATCTTTTTGGAGACCTGACAAAAGAATCGTTCTTAAATATTAGTGAAATCGGCATCACAACCCCTCATGTTGTCGAAGTAGGCGATGAGTTGCAGGACCTTGGGATTCCGTTACGCAATGGAACCGAAGTGGAGCCAAATGAACTGAACTTCCTCGGACGCGGAGACACCTTCATCGTCCTTGTTCCGCCAGGCCGCCGCTGGTATTTTTCAAAGAAGGTAGCGGAAGCATATCCGCTTGAACTTACTTGGAATGATGCGCATATTAAATTGAACGGGGAAGGGAACCTTTCTATTGAATAACTGAGGAAAGCCGATTGCATCTTCAGCAATCGGCTTGATTTATGTTATGAGCTGGATTAATAGATCACTCACGCGGATTTATGATCACCTACCACGAAAATCCTCTCCATCATATCGTATGCTTTTTCCAATTGAACTCCTTCTGTTATAATGGAAACCGAACGAAATGGAAATAAGGTGAAGCGATGGATTTCATATGGACGTTATTGTTTATGGCTTTCATTGGGGCATTGATAGGTGCCTTTACGAATCATTTGGCGATTAAAATGCTGTTCAGACCCCATGAAGCGAAATATATCGGAAACTGGCGGCTTCCTTTTACGCCGGGGTTAATTCCAAAACGGCGTGACGAACTTGCCGTGCAATTAGGGAGGACGGTCACGAACTATTTAGTGACGCCCGATGTATTGAGAAATAAATTATTGACGCCAGAAATGGAAAGAAAAGCAGAAGCATTCCTCCAGAAAAAGATTGAGGATCATGTACTTCATTCGGACAAGACGTTGCATGATTGGCTTCACGTGGCGGGTGCGAACGATGTTGTTGAGAAAGCTGAGCGTAAAATCGAGTCTCTCTTAGACGCCCAGCTTTTGAGCGTCCGTACAAAATTGACGTCGGGCACGATTGAAGAGGTTGTACCAATGGAATGGCAGGAACGGGCGAAAGCACAAATTCCTGTCATGACAAACTATGTCCTGAAGCGATCCGAGCAGTTTGTGGATTCGTATGAGGGTAAGGTCATGTTCCAGAAATTGATCAATGACTTTCTTGAGTCAAAAGGGACGTTCGGCGGCATGTTGAACATGCTTTTCGGCGATTCCAACTCACTCGTTGAGAAGGTGCAGCGGGAAGCATTGAAATTCATCAATGCGCCAGGAACTTACAATCTCTTGCATTCTGTTATCGATAAGGAATTTGAGAAGCTGCAAAAACGGCCAATGGAAGAACTGCTTGCAGGGTTTAATTGGGATGGACTGTTCACTTCCGTCAAAGCATATGCTAACAAGGAACTTGCGCTAGATGCCCGGTTGAATAAAACAATCCGGGATTATTGGCCAAATGGTTCCGAATGGACGGCAGAAAATTTGACGCCAAAAGTTACACAGTTCGCTTTTGATCAAGCGCAAAAGCAGTTAGAGGAATCTTTGAAAAAACTGAAGCTCGATCAAATTGTCAAAGAGCAAGTCGATACATTCCCGGTAGCTGTCCTGGAAGATCTCGTCCTTGGCATTTCCAAGCGGGAATTCAAAATGATTACGATCCTGGGCGGGTTTTTAGGCGGTCTCATCGGGATTGTGCAAGGGTTAATCGTCTTGCTTACTAACTAAGGGGGAATAGAGGATGACTATTAATATTTATGACGACTTGAACAAATTGGAGTCTACACTTCGGAAGACAGACGAATTTGCAGAGGTGAAAAACGCGATTGAGGAAGTAAAGAATGATGAGCAGGCGCTTGAGTTGTTCAAAAGCTTCCGTAAAATCCAAATGACGCTTCAGCAAAAGCAGATGCAAGGCGAAGAGATTGCACATGAAGAATTGGAATATGCGCAAAAAACGGCTCAATTGGCTCAGCAAAACGAAAAGATTATGCAAATGCTGCAAGCGGAAATGAAACTGAGCGGCCTAATTGAAGAAGTGAACCGTGTTTTAATGAAACCGGTTCAAGAAATGTATGAATCCATGCAATAAAACCGGCCTAGCCGGTTTTTTTGTGTTATTATTTCAGGGAGTCGAAACGATAACAGAAAGATGGAGTAACCATGCAAAAAATAATTTTAACAAAATCATTCGAACAAGATTGGATACGGATGTTCACCCATCTCGCCAACCTCTTCTTCGAACAATCTAAAGTCATCACAGATTCAAAAGAAGAAGGCATACTTGTCGATTTATCCATAAATAAAGACAGTGAAACAATACGGGGCAGCGCCCATTTAACCTACGATGGCAATGAATTCAGCGCGACGTTTACTGAACAAGTAACAATGGACAATTCTGAAACCGAGACGCGTCAGTTGAAAAGGGTTTATTCCCACGTATTCCTCGAAGTATTGGAACAACTTACTGGAATGAAACAATCTTGGGGCATCCTAACCGGGATTCGTCCAATGAAACTTTTCCATAAATACCGCCAACAAGGACATGATATCGAAGCGGCAAAGCGCCTATTAATGGAGAAGCACCGGATTTCTGAAGAGAAAAGTGAGCTTTTAGCGACGATTGAAAACGTTCAGCTACAGGCAATCCCTGATTTGCATCAAATCCAAAACGATGTGAGCATTTACATCGGCATTCCGTTTTGCCCAACAAAATGTGCATACTGTACGTTCCCGGCTTACGCAATTCATCGGAAAAATGGCCGCGTCGAATCTTTCCTTGACGGGTTGCATGAAGAAATCCGTGAGATCGGGAAATGGTTGACAGAACGGGATATCAAGATCACGACAATTTATTTTGGCGGAGGAACGCCGACTTCCATCGAAGCAGACGAAATGGATGCTCTTTATAAGACGATGTATGATTCATTCCCTCATATGAATGAAGTGAGGGAAGTAACCGTCGAAGCGGGTCGGCCAGACACAATTACCCCTGCTAAAATCGATGTGCTGAAAAAATGGGGCATCGACAGGATCAGCGTCAATCCGCAATCATATACAGATGAGACGTTGAAGGCGATCGGAAGGCACCATTCCGTCCAAGAAACGATCGATAAGTTCTGGCTGTCGCGAAATATGGGAATGAAAAACATTAATATGGACCTTATTATCGGCTTGCCGAATGAAGGGCTCGAAGAATTCCGCCATTCGTTAGACGAAACAGAAAAGATGCAGCCGGAATCGCTGACAGTTCATACGCTTTCATTCAAACGGGCTTCCGAGATGACGCGGAATAAAGAGAAATATAAAGTGGCGGATCGGGAAACGGTTGAACAGATGATGCAGATGGGTGAGCGTTGGACGAAGGATAATGGTTATGTTCCGTATTATCTGTATCGACAAAAAAACATTCTCGGCAATTTGGAAAATGTCGGATATGCGAAACCTGGCGAAGAGAGCCTATACAACATCATTATTATGGAAGAAGTGCAAACGATCATCGGAATCGGCTGTGGAGCGTCAAGTAAATTCATGGATCCTGCTACCGGCAAAATTACGCAATTCCAAAATCCGAAAGACCCTGCTGCGTATATCCTTACATTTGAAGAGTATATCGATAAGAAGATCGAACATCTTGAAAGAATCTTTCCTGAAGTAAGTTATAGCTGAATAGTAAAAATTTAGACCTTAGTAATTTTCGAATGCTAAGGTTTTTATTTGAATAAAGAGGGTATAGCAAGACAGTTATCGAATTAAGTAGTGAATAGCAATTCATAAATGAAGGGGTGGGACATTTATGTACACTACAATAAAACTTTCAATAGATGGCCGGCTTGCCAGATTGATGTTGCATCGTCCACAGTCCATGAATGCAATGGATGATGTGATGATGAAGGAAATTGGGGATGCATTTGAATCATTGAAATCTAATCAAGACGTTCAAGTGCTGATCATTCAAGGTGATGGAAAAGCATTTTCAGCTGGCGGGGATATAAAGAAAATGGTTGACCCAGACTCTCCAATGGATATTGAGAAAGTGATGGTCGATGTATCGCGTTTGGCAAAAGCGTTATACGAACTGCCGCAAATTACGATTGCTTCAATTCACGGTGCTGCAGCTGGGCTCGGTTTTAGTATGGCGCTCGGTTGTGATTTCATCGTAGCTGAGGAGAGTAGTAAACTTGCAATGAATTTTATCGGTATCGGGCTTGTACCTGATGGTGCCGGCCATTTCTTCCTAAAAGAACGGATTGGAGTGCCGAAAGCGAAGCAGCTAATTTGGTCGGGTGAAGTGATGAATGCTGGAGTAGCTATGGAGAGAGGGCTCGTCGATCAAGTCGTTCCGGACGGTACTGCCGGACAAGCTACTGAAGCGCTTGTTGAAAAGTTTCTATCAGCTCCAATCGCGGCAATGCTTGCTTCCAAAAAGATATTACATGAGCAGAAAATTGCTGAGTTGGAAAATGTATTGCGAATGGAAAGCGAAATGCAAGTGGCGATGCGAAAAACAAAGGATCATTTGGAAGGAATTAAGGCATTTGTAGATAAAAGAAAACCGGTCTTTATAGGAGAATAATTTTTCGGACAGCTGTTGTCCTTTGTATTTTGGATGACAACTGTCACTACATAGAGACATGAACTCATCGGAGGGAAGTTATGACAAGCTCAATTAATTTTGAAGTGAATAAATTTATTAAAGAAAATGGGGAGCATTTTGAAGAAGAATTATTGAAAGAGGCGTCGACTGTAAGGGAAAAAATTAATGAAATCCTCGAAGTCGGGAATATTGATTTAATTAATAATGCACATAAACTTGTCTCCTATACGATGGAATCGAGAATGGAAGAACTTCAGCAATTCGCAAAAGGAGAAGGAATTGCTTGGGCAACTTATTCATTGACACTAGCGTTTAAATTGGAGTGGGTCCAAGCTATCCGGAGGACAGTTTGGACATTCGTTCAAAAATTTATCGAGGTTAGGGAAGTCGAAATCGACTTTTTTCACATGGAGAAACAAATTAATATATCTATCGATAAATTCCTGAACACATTTTTCATTAGTTATTCTGAATATAAGGATGAACTCTTGAAGGCACAAAGGGAACTCGTTGAGAATCTATCGGTGCCTATCATCCCGATTACCCCTACTGTTTGCATTCTTCCTATTATAGGTTCGATCGATTATTACAGGTCGAAAGTAATGGAAGAGAAGGTGTTGATGGAAGTTGGCAGATTGCACACTCAAACGTTGCTGATGGACCTATCTGGGATAGCGGTCATGGAAGCGGAAGTGATTGATCAGTTAAAGAAGATCATTGATGGGGTAGCCATGATGGGATGCACAACAGCAATTACAGGATTACGACCAGATGTCGTCCGAAGCATGGTACGTCTTGGTGTCCAATTTGAAAGGAACACACAAATGGTTGGAACACTGCAACAAGCACTGAGAATTTATTTCACAAATTAAAGGACTTACTCCCCTAGAGGAGTAAGTCCTTTTGTTTTGTATTTATCCGCTGTGTCGCGCCATGTGAAATAGCCTCTTTCCACTGCCGCTATTAACAATTCAGCAGTCGCAATATTCGTTGCGAGCGGTATTCCATAAACATCACAAAGACGCAGTAATGCACTGACGTCAGGCTCATGGGGCTGGGCGGTCAAAGGGTCACGGAAGAATAGGATTAGATCCAACTTTCCGGTAGCAACCATGGCACCAATCTGCTGGTCGCCTCCTAACGGTCCTGACATCATCCGGTTAACATGAAGATCAGTTTCCTGCATAATCCGTTTTCCAGTTGTACCAGTTGCATACAACTCATATTTTGAAAATACATGTTCATATGCAATCGTGAAATTCACCATTTCATCTTTTTTCTGATCGTGTGCAATGAGTGCAATATTCAAGTGGAGCACCTCCATACTGTGGCTTGCACCTTTAACATATCATAGGGGCATAATCGAAGCCAAATCTTATAAATGGTTTTACCAATTCTTATTATACGTGAAACAGCAATAGTTTCCCTGCTGGTGAAGCGAGGCGATGCGTTTGTTCAAGGAGATTTTTTTCTTCGAGCAAAGCATGGCCTTTTTCTTTTGCCGAATCATCGTTATCTGCCGTGAATGTTTCCTCTGTAATTAACTGTCCTGTTTTTTCATAAGCCGTCAATTTATAAGTTCTCAACCTAATCACCCTTCCGTCCTTTTCTCCATTATACTATGAACGCTTCAGAAATGAATAGCTATTCATTCCGAAAACGAATTGTAAAGGTTGCTTGACATTCTGCATATAGTAAAGTAACCTTTACGTAAAGCAACCTTTACAATGAAAGGGGGAGCATGTAACTGAATAACGTGATTAAGGAATTGCGAACGTCGATGGGTTGGACGCAGGATGATCTTGCGGAAAAGTTAGAAGTGTCAAGGCAAACAATCATCTCTCTGGAAAAAGGAAGATATAATCCATCGTTGATTTTAGCATTTAAAATTGCGAAGCTCTTTAATTGCCGTATTGAAGATATTTTTCAACCGGAGGAGGTTTGAAGATGTACGAAGGATTTGATATTTGGGCGTTTTTGGCGGGCTTGCCGCTCGGGCTAGTTATATGGGGAATTGTGCATTATTTAATGTGGAAAAAAGGAAAGAAGGAGCGGTTATTTGATGAAAGGTATACAAACCTTCATCGACACGCGAGATCGATTTCATGGAAGGTAATGACCGTAGCTATTTTACTTGCTTGGATCATCGTCATGATTGTTGAAGGAGCAAAATTGGCGTTTTTTATCTTAACTGGGCTGTGGGTTATTCACATGCTCTCCTGGATGGTAGGGGCAGCGATTGTGAACAAACATCATTAATGGGAGAGGGGGGGAACTATGGTTCCATCAATTGAAAGTATATCAGGATTTATAACAGGGGCGGGAATCGTACTATTGATCGCCTTCCTTTATTTCAAAAAGGGAAAGAAAGAACGCCGCTTTGATGAAAGATATCAGGAGGTTCACGGGAAAGCGAGAACACTGTCATGGTCAATTACACTTATTGCGCTTATGTTGATGTGGGTAGGAGCACTTATTTTCGAAGGTCCGAAATTGGCCTATCTCCTACTGTCATCAGCATATGGAGTGATGCTCATTTCATATTGTATCGGGGTCCTAATAATGAATAAGCGGATGTAGCGAAACTATTATTCAATGAAACACGTAAATGAATAAAGCCTGAAAAGGGAAGGGAGAAACAAATGGCATTACAAATCGAAAATGTAACAAAGCGGTTCGGGGATTTCACTGCTGTTGACCAATTGAATCTTACGGTGGAAAAAGGTTCTATGTACGGATTCCTTGGAGCGAACGGGGCTGGTAAAACGACTACGTTCCGCATGATTTTAGGGTTATTGAATGCGAATGAAGGACATATCACTTGGAACAATAAAACAATTTCCTATGATACAAGTCCGGAAATTGGCTATTTGCCGGAGGAACGAGGACTTTATCCGAAGATGAAAGTGGAAGACCAGCTAATTTTCCTCGGTGAATTGAGGGGAATGAAGAAGGCGGATGCAAAGAAGGCAATTGATTATTGGCTCGATCGGTTCGAAGTGTCGCAAAATAAGAATAAAAAAGTGGAGGAGCTATCGAAAGGGAATCAACAGAAAATACAAGTCATCGCAGCATTAATGCATGACCCGAAGCTCCTTATCCTCGACGAGCCATTTTCTGGACTCGACCCGGTAAACGTGGAAATGTTGAAGAAGGCAATCACCGATTTCAGAAATAACGGAGCGACCATCCTTTTCTCCAGTCACAGGATGGACCATGTGGAAGAATTATGTGAGAAGCTTAGCATCATCCATCATGGTAAGCAGGTCGTGAGCGGCTCGTTGCGGGATGTGAAACGGTCATTCGGCAGACAAAATGTACGAATCCGTTCTGATTATGATTTGAAGAACCTCGATAATGTTCCGGGCGTCATTTCCGTCGCTCATTCCGTTGAAGGCGCTGTCTTCCAGATCGAGGAGGAAGAAGTGGCGACCGATTTGTTGACAGCTGCATTGCAAGCCGGTCCGATCCGCCACTTTGAAATCGAAGAGCCTTCCTTGCAAGACATTTTTATCGCAAAGGTGGGGAAAGAATATGCGTGAGTTTTGGATCGTTTTTAAACAAGCATTTGCGTCAAAGGCAAAATCAAAGTCTTTTATTATAACAACCGTAATTATGATAGCCGCAATATTTTTATTAGCAAACATATCAAAAATTATTGATACAGTTCAGGAAGTGACAGGAGCAGGTGATTCACAGAATGCCCTACAAGTCGTAGATTCAAGCGGGATGCTCGTCGATAGGCTGCAATTGCAGTTAGCAGACGATATCTCTATCGAAGCGACCGACGAATCGGAAAAGAATCTTGAGGAGAAAGTGTCGTCCGGGGAAATCGATTCATTCCTTAGCCTCTCAGTCGATGATGGAGGAATTATCCATGCGAAGTATACGACGATGAGCATGATGGATTTTTCATTCCCGATGCGTATACAAGATGCATTGCAATCAATCCAAACAGAAATGAAGGCAGAAGAGCTTTCCCTTTCAAGTGCACAAGTTCAAACTTTGTTTACTCCAATTCAGTTTGACCAGAAAAACGTCTCGCCTTCCGCAAAATCGGAAGAGGAGCTGAATCAGGCGAGAGTTCTCGTTTATGTTCTCATGTTCGTCATCTATATGGCAGTCATCATGTATGCGAGCATGATTGCGATGGATGTCGCGAATGAAAAATCTTCAAGGGTAATGGAAATCCTTATTTCAAGCATTTCACCTGTAAAGCATATGTTTGCGAAAGTGTTAGGAATTGGATCATTAGGGATTCTTCAAATTATCATTTACGGAGTGACAGGCTACATCGCATTGAAAACGTCCGCGACGGAAGTACCTGGAGGGTTTTCGGATTTCTTCAGCATGAAAGATGTAAGTATAAGCACATTGGTGTATGCGGCAGTATTCTTCGTGCTCGGATACTTCCTCTATGCAACTCTTGCTGCTTTACTAGGTTCGTTGGTGAGCAGGGCAGAAGATGTCCAGCAAATGATTATGCCGATGACGATGCTTATTGTCCTAGCATTCATCATATCCGCAACGGGCTTGGGCAACCCTGAACTCGGCTATGTGACATACTCTTCATACTTCCCATTCTTTGCTCCGCTCGTCATGTTTTTGCGGGTAGGTATGCTCGATTTGCCGATGTGGGAACCGTTGCTTTCAATCGCCATTATGTTATTGACGATATTTGTTCTCGGCTGGTTCGGTGCGCGTGTGTACCGTGGCGGAGTCCTTATGTATGGACCTTCACGTTCATTGAAGGACATTAAAAAAGCGATCCAGTTAGGGAAAGAATAATGACAAGCCGTTTTTCGTCGAAATAATCGACGGAAAGCGGCTTTTTCATGAAATATTTTCTAATCTGCTTTCACGTATGGTAAAATTAGAACAAATATTCGTGAGGAAGGGAAGATGCTTCTTGTCTACAATCCGTTTTATACATACGGCAGATTTGCATCTCGACAGTCCGTTCAAAGGGATGACAGGACTGCCACCGGCACGGTTGAATGAACTGCGGGAAAGCACATTCACTGCTTTCAACCGACTCATTGACTATGCGGTCGAATCTTCGCCGGATTTCATATTAATCGTTGGAGATATTTATGACGGAGAAGATCGCAGCTTGCGGGCTCAGAGGAAATTCCAAGAAGGGATGGAAAAGCTCCATAAAGCAGGGATTCCTGTCTATATCACTTATGGAAATCATGATCATCTAAGTGGGAATTGGACCCGTTTTGAACTGCCGCCGAATGTCCATGAATTTTTAGGTGAGGTAGAAGAAGTGTCATTGACGGTAAGAGGGCAGGAGGTCGTGATCCATGGCTTCAGTTATCCAAACAGATATGTTAAAGAGGAAATGGTCAGCAAATACCCAACCGCTTCAAACAATCAATCATTCCATATTGGGCTGTTGCACGGAAGTCTCGCCGGAAACGAAACACATGCTGTCTACTCGCCTTTTACAATCTCGGATTTACAGTCAAAGCATTATGATTATTGGGCTTTAGGCCATATCCATCTCCGTCAGCAATTATCGGACAACCCTCCGATCGTCTATCCTGGGAATATTCAAGGACGTCACCGGAATGAATCAGGGGAAAAAGGGTTTTACGAAGTGGAGCTCAGTAAAACGGATGCAGTCCTATCATTCATCACGACTTCAGCCGTCCATTTCGGACGTATTCAAATCCCTTGTGCACAGATTACACATGCGAATGAATTCCTCACTGTTTGCGAGGAGGCATTGCTTTCATTCGCTTCGGAACATGGGCCTGCCGTCGTCGATGTTGAAATCTTGCATCTTGACGAGGAAACCTCCGCTTTTTTTGCACAGACAGCGGAAGATATATGGCTGGATGCCATACGTGAATTGATGGAAGGCGATGAACCGTTTGTATGGGTTCAGCGATTGACAAGTATCTATGCTCTCCATAAACAGGAAAACAATTCGCTCGTAGAATCTGTACTTGGACAAGTTGACAATTGGTCGACTGAACAGTGGAAACAAGTGCTGGAAGACGTTTATCAGCATGTGCGTACTACAAAATACCTCGACCCGTTAACAGAACAAGATATCCACGACTTACGGAATGATGTTGAGAATCTCCTGTTGAATGAGTTGCCTACGATGTTGGAGGTGAATCGGTGAAAATTAAAAAGTTGGTCATTTATGGCTTCGGAAAGCATGAAAACAAAACGATAGAATTCAGTGATGGCATAAATGTACTCTACGGCCATAATGAAGCGGGCAAGACGACGATCCAGCAATTCATTATGCAAACGCTTTTCGAATTTCCCCAAAAGAATAGTGCACAGATTCGATATGAACCGAAAGCGGGCGGTAAATTTGGCGGTCAAGTCCATCTGCACGATGATCTGTATGGAAACTGCATCATTGAGCGCGTGCAAGGAAAATCAGCGGGAGACGTTACCGTATATTTCGAGGATGGCACACAAGGCGGGGAAGAAGCTGTCAAAGCAATCGTAAGGCAGTACGACCGCGCCTCATTCGAATCAATTTTCTCTTTTTCTCTTCTTCAGTTGCAAGGCTTCGAGCGGATGGATGAAACCGAGTTAAGTAGGACGCTCCTCTCCTCGGGTACAACTGGCGTCGATACATTATTACGTGTTGAAAAAAAGATGGAGAAGGAGATGGGGGATTTATTTAAAAAATCCGGTCGCAATCCGGAAATGAATGCCCGAGCCAGCGAATTGAAGGAAATGGAGAAAGAGCTGAAAAGCGCACAGGAGCGGATTTCAGCATACGCTCCGAAAACGAAACGTATCCATGAACTTGAAAGGGAATGGGACGAAGCTAAACGAGCGTATGATTCATTGCGGGAGCAATATCGGGATCTGGAAGTAGATCTTCAATTATTACCGTTGAAGGAGAGGAAAATAAAACTCTCACGCAGACTGGAGGAAGTCCGTACTAACACTTTTCCAGCTGATGGAATTCGTCGCTTTGAAATGATTACTAGCAGACTGACAGAGATGGAAGCGAAGAAACGTGGTTTGGAAGCTGAAATAACGGCGCTGGCAGAGAAGGTGCCGGATAATCCTAGCCCGGAAAGGATCGCAAATTTTGAACGTTTGCTTGCGCGTGAGCCGGAGTGGCATGAATGGCGTTCGACAATCAGTGCGCTCCGCGAAAATATGGCACAGTTAAAAGTGAAAAGACTTCGCCTACTGGACCGTTTAGGCTTAGGTAAAGCAGATACTGTGCTGCATGTGGACGTTTCGATTCATAAAGAAGAACAGTTATATGAACAACTGCAGAGAGCGGATGCTATGAATCAGCAAATCGGCTTTATGGATAGGCAGCTTTCCCAATTAGAGAATGAATTGCGGGACATTCGAAATGAACAGCTCACATTGCAAAAGAACTCTCCTTCAGAAGTGGAGAGGAAGAAAGCGGAAGAGTGGCCATCCATTCGAAATCGGCTGGCCGAAGCGAAAGCGTTTATTCAAATGGGACAGTCAAGCAGGGAAGACGGCAATTCAACAATGCTTATGATTTTGCTCATAGTGGCGGCCGCATTGTCCGTTGTAGGGCTTTTTAGTGACCAGTGGATCGTCGTCGGACTTGGTGCGGTTCTTGCTGTGCTTGCTGTCATTGCAAAGCTTGGGAAACGCAGCGGTCAGCCGTCCCAAAAAGATATGGAAATGAAGCGGTTCGTCGATGCTTACGCCGGACAAGAAGCGATGATGGAAGCTATTGTTGAAAAGGTACGGGAATACGAAGAGAAGCAAAGTAGGCTGACAGAAGCCGCACAAGCAACTGAACGGAAAATGGGAATGATTGAGGAAGAGTATGGAGTTATCATGCAAGAAAAAGAACAGCTAGATACATCTTTAAGCGGATTCTTTCTTGCATATGGATTACGGAAAATACCGAACTCTGGAATCCTTCACGAGTTTTTTAGCATGGTCCGATCGTTGCAGGAAATGGAACGCGAGTTGGAAGACAATGAGCGCAGGTCGGAAGCGATCCAAGAGGAGATTCGCTTGAGGTACTCAGAAATAGAAAGTCTTTTATCGAAGGAAGTTCCGGAGTCATCGATCTACGATCAATTGCGCTCGGCTTACATTTCATTAAAAGAGAAGTCGCAATCATTTAAAACGACCACTCGTAGGATTGAAGAAATCAAAATACAAAAGCAAGAGGCGGAAGAGTTGCTATCTTCGTTAAGCAGTCAGCAACAAGAATTGTTCGGAGATGCCGGCGTAGAGACGGAAGAGCAATATTACAAAGCTTATGCGGCATTTCAGGAAACACTCACTTTGACGCAGCAAATCGATGATATTAATTCCCAACTCTCAATGCATGACGTGACAGAGAAAGAGCTTGGACGTCCGGAAGGCGAACTTCGGGAAAAACTCCATAAGATTGAAAAGCGCCTTTCTGGACTGGAAGAAGAGATGAATTCGTTAGTGAAAGAAAAAACCGCCTTGGAAGTTGAAACGGAGAAGTTGTTAACCGACGATTCTTATCAACGGAAACAGCAACTATTTGAAATGAAGAAAGCGGAGTTTGCCGAGCTTGCGAAACAATGGTCAGTCCGCCAAGCGATTGTCGCTGCAATCAGTGGCATGATGGAGGAATTAAAGGAGAAAAAGCTGCCTGAAGTGCTGAACAAAGCGGAAAATATATTCAATGAACTGACGGGCGGTGCCTATATATCTCTCGTATTATCGGAGAATGGTTTATTCCAAGCTGTTGCTCAAAACGGAATCCGTTACCCGATCATTGAACTGAGCCAGGCGACAAAGGAGCAGGCATATATCGCGTTGCGATTGTCATTGGCTAGCGCCAAAGAGGAAACAGCTCCATTTCCACTATTGTTGGATGATCCTTTTGTCCACTTTGACGAAACGAGATTTTCACGTATGATGGAAATTATGGAACGGCTTAGCACGAAGCATCAGTTCATCTACTTCACGTGTCATGATAAGATAGTAGAATACTGGACGAATGCAACGATTATTAACGTTTCCGAGATGGGAAGCGCCAAGGGGGCGATGACAAGGTGAAAAAAATAATGGAACATCAGGCCGGGGAACCGGTTGATCTTTTTTTACTCATTAAACAATCGACGAAGGGCATTACACAACAGGGAAGCCCTTTTATGACACTTATTTTGCAAGATAAGAGCGGTGATATCGAGGCGAAGCTTTGGGATACCGGTGAAGAGCAAGAACGTCTATATGCTGCCGCGACGATCGTCAAAGTCGGCGGAGAGGTGCATGAGTACCGAGGAAAGAACCAGTTGCGCATTAAAAGCATCCGTCCTGCAAAAGAAGAGGAAGGCGTGACAATTTCAGATCTAGTCCCTTCTTCTGCAAAAAGTAAGGAAGTCCTTTTTGAAGAGCTATTGCAATATTTCTTTGAGATGAAAAATCCGTATATCCAACGTATTACGAGACATTTATTGAAGAAGCATCAAACGGACTTCCTCGTATACCCGGCTGCGACAAGGAACCATCATGATTATGTATCGGGCTTGCTCGATCACGTCGTCTCGATGCTGAAGCTAGGCAAGGCGATTGCCGAACTGTATCCAGCTTTAAACAAAGATTTATTATACGCTGGCATTATATTGCATGATATCGGCAAGGTCGTTGAACTATCAGGCCCTATCGGCACGCAATATACGATAGAGGGGAACTTGCTCGGCCATATAACGATCATGGTGAATGAAATATCGAAAGCGGCGGATGAACTTGAAATTCAAGGGGAGGAAGTGATGCTTCTTCAGCATATGGTCTTGTCCCATCATGGAAAAGAGGAATGGGGAAGCCCGAAACGTCCAATGCTGATGGAGGCGGAAATTCTTCATTATATCGACAATATCGATGCGAAAATGAATATGCTTGGTCGGGCATTGTCCAAAACGGCGAACGGTGAATTTACAGAGCGGATTTTTCCGCTGGATAATCGATCATTTTACAAACCGAATATTGATTGAAAAAAAGGCTGCCTCAGGGGCAGCCTTTTTAGTCATTATTTTTCTTCTTTTGCGTCAGCTTTTGCAGGCAAGTAGCTGTCCAAAGCTTTTTTAAACTCATCGACTTTAATGTCGACATCAGCAGCTTTGATTAGTTCTTGAAGCTTCTCTTCGAATTGAACACGTTTCAAGCTATCTTCGATTTCAGCTTTGATTTCATCTTCTGTTTTTTCGGTTTCGGCTTTACGTGTGTCGAGCAATTCAATGATATGGTAACCGAAGCTTGTCTTTACAGGCTCACTGATTTCTCCTTTTTTAAGGGCGTAAGCTGCATCTTCAAATTCTTGGACCATTTTTCCAGGACCGAACCATCCAAGATCTCCACCTGTTTCTTGTGCAACAGGCTCAGTGGAATATTCCTTCGCTAATTTAGCGAAATCTCCACCGTCTTTCAATTTGGTCAATACTTCTTTTGCAGTCTTTTCGTCTTTAACGAGGATATGGCGTGCATGAATTTCTGTTTTCGCACGTTCTACGCCTTTTGCGATATCTTCATCGGACACTTTCAAAGACTCGATCATTTTCTTTTGAAGCATTTGAGATTTTACGTTCTTCTCAAAGAATTTTTCAGTAATTCCTTGTTGTTGGAGGTACATTTCAAAGTTTTCTCCGAAAGGTTCTTTTTGAGCTTTGATTTCCTCGTTTAGTTCCTTATCAGAGATTTTATATTCTGTTTCCAACGCTTGTTGAAGAAGCAAGTTTTCAACAACTTGTACACCAATTGCGTCCTTCATTTCTTCATATAGGTCTTCTTTTGTAATATTTCCGACTTTGGTTGTAGCGATGATTTCATCATCAGCTGCTTTTTGGTCGTTACATGCCGCTAACGTTAAAACTGAAGCTGCCATTGTTATTGCAAGGACTGTCTTTTTCATTATTTTTTCTCCCCTAACTTTTCTGTACGACAGTTGATACTATAACATAAAAACGATTATAAAACAAAAAGGTTCCTTACCGAAATGCCTATAACCAAAAAAGTCCAATGCATAGGATACAAAGAGAGAGGAGGTGCTCCAATGAGTGGATATGGCCAAGGCTCTTCTGGATTCGCTTTGATTGTTGTGTTGTTCATCTTGTTAATCATCGTCGGAGCTGCATACTTGTACTAAAAGAAAAAGTCCAACTCCCTGTTAAAAGGGAGTTGGACTTTTTCATCCTTAAACGTTCAATAAGACTTCAAGATAGAACGAAAGAATTAAGATCGTAATAAGAATATTGACGGTACGATATATTTTTGGTTGCTTTTCTTCAGGGATTTCCCGTGATTGACAAAGAGCGAATGTCATCTTGTTGATTTGGAATAAATAAAACAATGAGAACATGACAGTTACGATAAGGATCAAATCAATTCCTCCTCTTTACAGCTTCACTTCATCATAGCAGACATTTGAGGAAAATGACATTAATTTTCTTCGACGGCTTGTAATTCGGGAATATCTAGCGACTCTGTTTGGTTATGGTCCAAGGAAACTAAGTCATCGTTGAAAGAATTATCAATTCGTTTGAAGCCAAGCTCAAAGATTTCCATGAAGTCTTCTCCGTAAATATTACGTATGACAGACATGACTTCTAAGAATTCAGGAAATTTCCCATAAATACTTTTTATTGGAAGTGAACCGTCCAAGATGCCGTGTTCGGAGTCATAATAATGTTCGTTCATGCCTGTAATAAGTTCTTCACCTTCTTTGGTGACTGATACATATGTATTCCGACGATCATCTTCTTTTTTGGAGAATTGCAAGTATCCTCGTTCTTCAAGCTTTTTGGAGAAATTGAAAGCCGTGGAAACGTGCATGACGCCAAATTTTGCGATGTCAGAGATAGTGGCACCTTGGAGATGGTAGGCAATCCATAGAATATGGTGTTCATTAATATTCAAGTCATAAGGTTTTATCCATTGCTGCCAATCTTTTTCGACCGCTTTCCAAAGTGCTTTTGACATCTGGGCAACGCGTTGACTATAAATCATTGCTTCTTTTTGGGAAAACTTTTGCTCAGCCATAAGATACCTCCAACATCAAATAGTTAATCTTTTTTCATTATAGCAGGAAAACTTCAAATTAAAAAGTTGAAATTCCAAAAATACTATATATTCATAAATGATTTAATGTGGTGAAGTAGGAATGGTGAGGTTTTCCGGGCTAGTTTGAAAGGAAACGTTGTTTGAGATTCATTCAAATGAAGGTATTCGTGTTTAATTTATTTTAAAGAAAGTTGTAAATGGAATGTTAAAACCATCTATTAAGATCAAAACAATAGATGGTTTTACGCATTTTATTTAATTGGTTGACAACATAAACTTCCTTCACCTTTTTCAAGTGCAGACTTTAAACTGTTTAGTACACCCGACCAAGCCATTTGGTGCCATTCAAATGCTTCTCTCCAATTAACATCTTCTTCAAATCCTGAATGCTCAACAATAACTTTTGTAGAGTTAGTATCAACAGATTCAAAACTAACTTTTACAGTAGTTAATTCGTTATCATTATTCATTACAGAGTCAAATTGATCTGGGCCTTTCCAAGTGAATTGTAATTCCTTTTCTTCAATAAGCCTACTAATTTTACAGCCTTTCGTATTCATTCCGGTTTTATTTCCAGGAATAAAATAAAGCTCGTAAGCCCCGCCTTCTATAGCTTCTATGACTGTTTCGGGAGCGAACCATTCTGACACTCGTTCCGATATTGTCCAGGCATACCAAACTAAATGTAAAGGGGCATTAATGGTAACCTCATTAATAATGGTTCTGTCATTTGTATTGATTGTCAAAACAATTCCTCCTCATGGAAATATTTTCATATGTAGAATATCATTTATAGTGAGTTGAATAAAGAACTTTTTTAATTTGTCAACTATTCAAATGATTAATGTCGCTTAGAGGAGAGAACTTGCATTAGAATGGGGAGAGGTATTTTGAAAAAGAGAATGGGTGTTATATTATTTGCTTTGTTATTGTTAATCGGTTGCAATGACAACAACATTAAACGAAACAAAGAGTTAGAAGAAGATGTCAAATCATTTATTATTATGGTGTCAGATGATAGTGACAGCGAACTTCATTTAAGCGGTATCGTCGATTTCAACTGGGACAAGGCGTTTTTAATAACTCCATATACTTCACAAGAAGAGATAGAAAAACAAGTAGGTGTAAAGCTCAAAGACATCAGTAATATTAGTTTGCGGGATGATATCTATTTATTGATATTCATCAATAACGACAAAGTAGTTCAATATGCAGAAATAAATCGTCTGCAAACTACTTTTTCGTTAAGTGATCAAGAGTATCTTACCCCCTCAAATGATTCAATTTACATAGAAAGGTAACGGCGCAACACTTCCTGTTATTGATCTGCTTTGAGCTGGCAAGAGTTTTATCCAAATTAAGGGAGGAAAGTGAATGAAAAGAGTCAATGTTGTTTATGTGCTTTTGTTCGATGAAAATAAGGAAAAAGTATTAATGGTAAAAAATAAAGGGGAGAACTCATCTTACTATACTCTTCCTGGTGGTGCAGTAGAAGATGGTGAAACATTGGAGGAAGCCGCAATTCGTGAGGTTAAAGAAGAAACTGGAGTAGATGTTGAAGTAGACGGTATTTTAACAGTCAGTGAAGCATTTTTTGAAAAAAGAGGTCATCACACTATCCTCTTCACCTTTGTAGGGAAAATAATTGGAGGAGAATTAAACATCTCCTATCCTGAAGAAATTGAAGAAATTACTTGGATGGAACTAAATCTGGCAGAAAACTATATACATATACCAAAAGAAATGAAAGGATTAATAGTTAACAATTCCCCAGTACCATATATTTTTAGGGGAAAGGTTATTCATTGACTAACCGTTTCGTCGCAATATATAGAGAGAATAAGATTATGAAGGACATAGGGGAGAATCAAAAAAGTGATTCTAACTTAACAGGGCTACAAATAACAAACGTAAAAATACATATTTCACAAGAAAAAATCCAAAAACAATGCAAGACGATCGAATAAAATATAGTTTTACGAGAGGGATGTTTCATTCGGTAAATAGAATCGTCCAAAGCGAGCCGCTCCGCGTCCAAAGCAAGCCATCCAGCGTCCAAAGCGAGCCGCTCCGCGTCCAAAGCAAGCCATCCCGTGTCCAAAGCGAGCCGCTCCGCGTCCAAAGCAAGCCATCTCGCGTCCAAAGCGAGCTGCTCCGCGTCCAAAGCAAGCCACTCCGCGTCCAAAGCAAGCCATCCCGCGTCCAAAGCGAGCTGCTCCGCGTCCAAAGCAAGCCATCCCGCGTCCAAAGCGAGCCGCTCCGCGTCCAAAGCGAGCCATCCAGCGTCCAAAGCAAGCCGCTCCGCGTCCAAAGCGAGCCATCCCGCGTCCAAAGCGAGCCCCTCCGCGTCCAAAGCAAGCCATCCTGCGTCCAAAGCGAGCCATCCCGCGTCCAAAGCAAGCCGCTCCGCGTCCAAAGCAAGCCATCCCGCGTCCAAAGCGAGCTGCTCCGCGTCCAAAGCGAGCTGCTCCGCGTCCAAAGCAAGCCATCCCGCGTCCAAATCGAGCTGCTCCGCGTCCAAAGCAAGCCATCCCGCGTCCAAAGCGAGCTGCTCTGCGTCCAAAGCGAGCCATCCCGCGTCCAAAGCGAGCTGCTCCGCGTCCAAAGCAAGCCATCCCGCGTCCAAAGCAAGCCATCCTGCGTCCAAAGCAAGCCGCTCCGCGTCCAAAGCAAGCCATCCCGCGTCCAAAGCGAGCCGCTCCGCGTCCAAAGCGAGCCCCTCCGCGTCCAAAGCGAGCCATCCCGCGTCCAAAGCGAGCCGCTCCGCGTCCAAAGCAAGCCATCCCGCGTCCAAAGCGAGCTGCTCCGCGTCCAAAGCAAGCCATCCTGCGTCCAAAGCGAGCCCCTCCGCGTCCAAAGCAAGCCATCCCGCGTCCAAAGCAGACCTCCCAATCATAGAAAGGACCTATATTAGCTCGAAAAAAGCCAAACTCATTATAACTAGAGTTTGGCTTTCGTCATGTCTTTCACTTCTGTTGCGCTGCAATCGATTGTTCCAACTCTGCGAGCGAGTTCTGGATTGCTGAAAGTTCCTTCTCCAGCTTAAGTCTGTTAGTCTCCGTGGAGAGTTGCCATTGTTCGATTGATCCCTTAATTCCATTGACGGCTTCAGGAACTAATTCTTTCGCTTCCTTCGTCATATGAGTGATGGAATCTTTCAACTCGGAGATTTTTCCTTTAACATCTTGCAATTTATGCTTCATATCAGCTGAAGCGTTTTTAACGGACGAGCGAATTTCGCTGCCTGTTTGTGGAGTGGAAAATAACACAGTGACAGCGGCTGTCACCGAACCTGCAAGTAGCCCAGCGAGAAACGTAGATGCTTTCATGGGGGAGTGCACTCCTTTCATTTTGAATAGTATTCCTTTTCATAGTTTAATTAAAACATGGTAAACAGTTTCGGGCAAATGAAAAAAGCTTCCCCCCTCGAGGGAAAGCTTGATGTTATTAGTTTGATAATGCTGTTTTGAATGAAGTGCGTTTCAATAATGACTTAATGATCGGGGAAATGATAAAGAAGGCAACCCCATTCATTGCTATTGCAGGAAGAACGACTGTGATGAACAATAATCCGAATGGAATATTTATGCCCATAATGAAGATGGCGACAGATAGGAAAATTGTTCCGGATAACAGTGTTCCGCAGCAAGTGATGATGATTGAAACGATTAAATTGTTTGCGGCCTTTCTGAGCAGTGCAATGACTGCAAAAACGACAAAGGCTGTAATGAACTTATCGATGACATTTGGAATGAAACCACCTGGAAGGCTTGTAAAAATTCCTGAAAGCACTCCTGTCGTAGCTCCGAGTAAAAAGACGCTTCTAACATCCGGAAATAAAAAGATGCCGATGAACATCATCGTCAACATGAAGTCTGGCTTCATGCCTTCCCCATAACCTGGAATGACCAAGTACAAAGCGGCTCCCACTGCTACTAGCAGCGCCATCAACGTAAGATTTTTCGTATTCAATTCTCATCTCTCCTCAACTAGACTCTAATTTTTTGCGTTCTCCTGACGTATCCTCGTGATCGGCAGCGAAAACTTATATAAATTATACAGGTATTCTTATGGACTAGCAAGTACCATTACTTTCCGAATCGAGCTCGAATTTGTTCCGCAATTTCCTGAATCCGTTCTTGTGTGAACTCTTCCACCTTCGGATTCCAGTCCGATTGGAAGCCGTCCGTTTGATCATATCGCGGGATGAAATGCATATGGAAGTGGAATACAGCTTGTCCGGCCGCCGCTCCATTATTTTGAAGCAGGTTCATACCAGCAGGCGTGAACTCCTCTTTTAGAACGTTCGCGATTTTTGGTGCAACCGAGAATAGATGGGAAGCTTCTTCTTCGGTCATGTCATACAGATTCTCACGATGGTTTTTTGGAATAAGAAGAACATGCCCTTTCGTTACGGGCATGACGTCCATAATGGCGATAACGTGCTCATCTTCATAGATTTTCTGACTAGGAAGCGTGCCTTCTGCAATTTTACAAAAGATACATGATGTCATTTGAGGTCATCCTTTCCGATTCTAAGACTCCGTTTAGGAGAAGTATTCATTAATGACACAAGTGTAGCATATTTTCTGTTAATGCGTGAAAGATGGACAAAGCATTCCGGTTCGATGTTTGGTAAAATGGAAACAAGAATGGAGGATGACTATGGCGATTCTTGAAGTTAAAGACGTGACAGGCGGATATACACGAAAACCTGTCTTGCATGATTTATCTTTTGAAATTGGACAAGGCGAGCTTGTCGGTTTGATCGGTTTGAACGGTGCCGGAAAAAGTACGACGATCAAACATATTATCGGGCTAATGAATCCGCATGAAGGCGAAATCGCAGTGAATGGTGTCACGTTTCGTGAAAACCCTGAAGCATACCGTCAAGCGTTCACATATATTCCGGAAACACCGATCTTATATGAAGAGCTTACGCTGAAAGAACATTTAGAGTTGACAGCAATGGCGTACGGATTGGACCGGGAAGTGTTTGAGGCGCGAACTGAAATGCTATTGAAAGAGTTCATGATGGAGAAGCGGTTGAATTGGTTTCCATCGCATTTCTCAAAAGGGATGCGACAAAAAGTCATGATTCTTTGCGCGTTTTTAGTGGAACCTTCGCTATATATTATCGATGAACCGTTTGTCGGATTAGACCCGATCGGAATCCGTTCATTGCTCGATCAAATAGAAGAAAGAAAAGCGAACGGCGCCTCAGTACTGATGTCGACACATGTGCTCTCCACTGCAGAAAAGTATTGCGACCGGATTATTTTACTGCATGAAGGACGTGTAAGGGCGCAAGGGACGATGGATGATTTGCGGAAAGCCTTCAACAGGCCCAATGCTACGTTGGACGAGTTATATATTTCGATGACCGGGGATCATGATCATGAACAGTTTGCGTGAGATTTGGAGCGATCGTTTTGTCCGGTACATGACAGAACTGCAAAAGTATATGAAGTTCGTTTTCACAGGCCATTTAGCAATCGTTCTGCTCTTTACGATTGGGGCAGGCGGATACGCATACAGCGAATGGTTAAAAGAAGTGCCGTCTGAATTCCCTTCAGCGATTATCGCGGCGGTTCTAATCGGCGCAGTATTGTCCATCTGCTCGCCGGTAACATTGCTGAAGCCCGCAGACATCGTCTTTTTCCTTCCGATGGAAAACAAACTTGAAGAGTATTTAAAACGGTCGCTGCGATATTCGCTATTTTCACAGCTGCCGCTTCCATACATTTTATTTATCATTCTATTACCTTTGCTAGCAGCAACGGATGTTGCGGGAAAACCACAATTCTTATTGACTGCCATCGTCATTTTGCTCGTGAAATGGCTGTATGTCGAGACAGAATACCATTATCGCCGTGCTAATGAAGGAGAGGGGATTTGGAAAGACCGTCTCGTCCGGTTCGTGTTAGCAGCGCTGCTCATGTATGTGATGCTAGCTGGCAGTCCTTATTTTATTCCGCTCGTAGGTGTGCTTATGGCTGTCTATTATTTATTCTGGAAGAAAAGAAGTGCAGCAAATCCTTTCCCGTATGAACATTTCATATCGGTGGAGCAAAATCGTATGATGCGTTTTTATCGCTTCGCCAATTACTTTACGGACGTACCGCATTTGAAAGGGTCCGTCAGCCGTCGTGCATGGCTCGGGTTCCTATTGCGCTCTGCTCAATTCGGACAAACATCGCCTCAACGATATTTGCTTAGAAGGACTCTCGTCCGGACGGATGATATATTTTGGCTTTGGGTCAGATTGACTGTTTTATCAGTACTAGGTGTTGCTCTCATTCCGTTTCCGATTGTCGTCTATATCTTTATCGGAGCATTGGCCTTTGCATCATCCATTCAATTAGTGCATGCATTGCGCGCGGGTGATGATTTCCGAATGGATATGCTTTTCCCGGAATCGGAAAATACAAGGACACCTGCCATACGAAAAACAGTTAGCGGAGTCCAATTATTACAAGCAATTTTTGTACTTGTGACAGGTTTAATTGCAATCGGAATATCCGTAACACCGGTTATTATGGCGATCGTTGTATTCGTAGTTTCCGAAGTGACAATCCGTATGTCGAACGAGAAAACAGAAGAGATTTGATCGGCTATCCAAAAAAAGTAATAATAGAATATTCTTAAAAACCTTGCAATTGATCCCGGAATTTATGTATAATAAAAAAAAGGCATCAGGGGTGAGGGAGATGGAAAACAATTATTCATATGCCGAGTTCTTAAAAGCCGTGGGGAAAAATAGTACTTCGCTTCAAGCGGAGAGATTATTGAATGATATTTACATGGATCTATTCCTGAACCATATTCATCGAGAACAAACGAAAAAACGTCTCTTGAGGCTGATTGATCTTGCGCTTGATGAAAAGGACGAGTGCGCTTTTAACGAGCTTACGGATGAATTGGTGAAACTGGAAGAAAATTAAACAAATTTGCAGCGGGCTGCCAGCTAGTCGAAAACCGATTAGCTGAGTAGACCCGCTTTTTATTATTTCTACTGAATGGGTAAGAAGCAAATATAGCTAGTAGTATTGAAATTTATATTTGAACATACGTTCTCTTATTTCTTTGGTCTTGGCAAAGTCTATGTTAAAATGGAAATAATTCATTTGGGGAGGGGCTTCAATGGTCCGAAAATTCGATTTGCACGCTCCTTATGTTCCGTTAGGCGACCAACCTGCCGCCATTTCAAAACTTGTGGAAGGCATAAAGGAAGGCAAAAAGCATCAGACACTTTTAGGTGCGACCGGAACAGGGAAGACGTTCACCGTTTCAAACGTTGTAACGGAAGTTAATAAACCGACACTTGTCATTGCGCATAATAAAACACTTGCTGGCCAGTTGTATAGCGAGTTCAAAGAATTTTTTCCGAACAATGCAGTCGAGTATTTCGTGAGCTTCTACGATTATTACCAACCGGAAGCTTATGTGCCGCATACGGACACATATATAGAAAAAGATGCAACAATCAACGATGAGATCGACAAGCTGCGCCACTCCGCGACATCTGCGTTATTCGAAAGGAATGATGTGCTCATCGTCGCATCCGTCTCTTGCATTTACGGCCTAGGTTCGCCGGAAGAATACGGGAAGCATGTCGTTTCCCTCCGTACTGGTATGGAGATCGGCAGGAATGAGCTGCTTCGTCGGTTCGTTGATATCCAATACTCAAGAAACGATATCAATTTCACGCGTGGTACGTTCCGGGTGAGAGGGGACGTCGTGGAAATATTCCCGGCCTCCCAAGACGAAAACTGTATTCGCATTGAATTTTTTGGTGATGAAATTGACCGTATCAGAGAAGTGGATTCACTTACAGGAGAAATTTTAGGGGAACGCGAACACGTCGCCATCTTCCCGGCATCCCACTTCGTTACTGGTGAAGAGAAAATGGTGAAGGCGATTGCGAATATCGAAACCGAGTTGGAAGAAAGACTTGCCGTTTTGCGCAAGGAAGATAAACTTCTGGAAGCTCAGCGACTTGAGCAGCGCACTCGTTATGATTTAGAGATGATGCGGGAGATGGGATTCTGTTCAGGAATTGAAAACTATTCGAGGCATTTGACATTACGACCTGCGGGGGCTACCCCTTATACATTGCTTGACTATTTTCCTGATGATTTTCTGATCGTTATCGATGAAAGCCATGTCACCTTGCCGCAAATCCGAGGTATGTATAACGGTGACCAAGCGCGTAAGCAAGTATTGGTCGATCACGGGTTCCGCCTGCCTTCCGCTTTAGACAATAGACCGCTCATGTTCGATGAATTCGAGCGCTACGTCCATGAAGCGATCTACGTGTCTGCAACACCCGGTCCTTACGAGATCGAGCATACACCCGAGATGGTTGAACAGATCATCCGACCGACTGGCTTGCTTGACCCGATTATCGATGTACGGCCGATCGAAGGGCAGATTGATGATTTGATCGATGAAATCAATGAGCGTATAAAGCGTAACGAAAGGGTATTGATTACTACATTGACGAAAAAGATGTCCGAAGATCTTACCGACTATTTGAAGGATATCGGCATTAAAGTCCAATATTTACATTCGGATATCAAAACATTGGAGCGGATTGAAATCATTCGGGAACTCCGTCTTGGTAAGTACGATGTTCTCATCGGCATCAACTTGTTAAGGGAAGGGCTCGATATACCTGAAGTGTCACTCGTCGCGATATTGGATGCGGACAAGGAAGGATTCCTTCGTTCAGAACGTTCCCTCATCCAAACAATCGGACGGGCAGCTCGTAACTCCGAAGGAAAAGTCATCATGTATGCAGACCGATATACGGATTCGATGAAGAAGGCAATTGAAGAGACGAAGAGACGTCGGGAAATTCAAATGGCTTATAATGAAAAGCATGGAATCACTCCGACGACGATCAAAAAAGCAATACGTGAAGTTATTCGAGCAACTCAAGTCGCTGAAGAAGATATTTCAGCTTTGGAAAAAGTGACGAAAGGCAAGAAATTGTCGAAGGACGATAAAGTGAAATTGCTTGCGAATCTCGAGAAGGAAATGAAAGAGGCAGCAAAAGCACTTGATTTCGAAAGGGCTGCCGAATTGCGCGATACGATTTTAGAATTGAAGGCTGAAGGGTGAAAATGCGATGAAAAACACGGAAATAGTCATTCAAGGGGCAAGAGTTCACAATCTGAAAGATATTGACGTCCGCATCCCGCGTGACAAGCTTGTCGTTATGACAGGCTTGTCAGGTTCCGGGAAATCGTCTCTTGCATTCGATACGATTTACGCGGAAGGGCAAAGGCGGTATGTCGAATCGCTCTCCGCTTATGCGAGACAGTTTTTAGGCCAGATGGACAAGCCCGATGTGGACGTAATTGAAGGGTTGTCGCCTGCGATTTCAATTGATCAGAAGACGACGAGCCGCAATCCACGTTCCACTGTCGGAACAGTTACTGAAATCTATGATTACTTACGTCTATTGTTTGCACGTGTCGGCAAGCCGATCTGTCCGAATCATGGAATTGAAATTTCGTCCCAGACGATCGAGCAGATGGTCGACCGCATTATGCAGTTGCCGGAACGTTCCCGGCTTCAAATCCTTGCGCCTGTCGTATCCGGCAGGAAGGGAACGCATGCGAAGCTAATCGAGGACATTAAAAAACAAGGCTATGTCCGGATTCGCGTCAATGGGGAAGTAATCGATCTCGATGACAATATTGAGCTGAATAAAAATAAAAAACATACGATTGAAGTCGTCATTGACCGGATTGTCGTGAAGGAAGGGATTGAAGCCCGTTTAAGCGATTCACTCGAGTCGGCGCTTCGATTGGCGGAAGGAACTGTGCTTGTCGATGTGATTGGTGTCGAAGAATTACTGTTCAGTGAGCACCATGCATGTCCAATATGCGGATTCTCCATCGGCGAACTTGAACCTCGGATGTTTTCATTCAACAGTCCGTTCGGGGCTTGCCCTGATTGTGATGGTCTTGGGACGAAGCTTGAGGTTGACCCTGAACTTGTCATTCCGGACACGTCCCTCTCTTTGAAGGAAGACGCAATCGCTCCTTGGAT
This sequence comes from Sporosarcina sp. SAFN-015, assembly GCF_059415085.1. Lineage (NCBI taxonomy): Bacteria > Bacillati > Bacillota > Bacilli > Caryophanales > Caryophanaceae > Sporosarcina > Sporosarcina sp. SAFN-015. The sequence goes on along the minus strand of NZ_JBPFDR010000005.1, from coordinate 199,263 downwards.
TCCTACGAGCTCACAATACTATCCTGAACTATTGAAGACAATTTGTAAGCATTTCAAAATACCGATGGATGTACCGGTGAGCGACTTGTCTGATGAAGATCTGAACATCATTTTGTACGGTTCGAAAGATCAAAAAATCAAATTCCAATATACGAATGAATTCGGCAATACACGTGTGAACAACATCTATTTTGAAGGTGTACTCGCAAACGTGGAGCGCAGGTTCAAGGAGACGTCCTCTGATTATATTCGTGAACAAATGGAGAAATATATGGCGAGCCGCGCTTGTCCGACTTGTCACGGATACCGATTGAAAGAGGAAACACTTGCGGTTAAAGTGAATGGCACGCATATCGGAGAAGTGACTGCGTTGTCCATTACGGAAGCAGACCGTTTTTTCAGCAACCTCGTGCTTTCTGAAAAGGACATGCAAATTGCAAGATTAATATTGCGAGAAATCGCTGAAAGATTAGGATTCCTCATCAACGTCGGGCTAGACTACTTGACGTTATCGAGAGCTGCTGGCACATTGTCCGGTGGGGAAGCGCAGCGAATCCGGCTTGCGACGCAAATCGGATCCAGATTGACGGGCGTCCTTTATATTTTGGATGAGCCTTCGATCGGTCTCCATCAACGTGATAATGACCGTCTTATCGGAACGTTGCAAAGCATGCGCGATATAGGGAATACGCTTATTGTCGTAGAGCATGACGAAGATACGATGATCGCTGCCGATTATTTAATCGACATCGGACCAGGTGCAGGGGCTGCGGGAGGGCAAATCGTTTCCGCCGGCACACCGGAAGAAGTGATGAACGATCCTCAATCATTGACGGGTCAATATTTGAGTGGAAGGAAGTTCATTCCTCTGCCAATGGAACGACGGAAATCCGATGGCAGGGTCGTGTCCATCAAAGGTGCGTCCGAGAACAATTTGAAAAACGTCAACGCAGACTTCCCGTTAGGACAGTTCATTGCGGTGACAGGCGTTTCGGGCTCCGGGAAAAGTACGCTTGTCAATGAAGTGCTATATAAAGTACTTGCACAAAAGCTAAACCGCTCGAAACAAAAACCTGGCCAATTCAAGTCCGTTACAGGCCTTGAAGAGTTGGAAAAAGTGATCGATATTGACCAATCTCCAATCGGACGGACACCGAGATCGAATCCGGCGACATATACAGGGGTCTTTGATGATGTTCGGGACGTCTTTGCGATGACGAACGAGGCAAAAGTAAGAGGTTACAAGAAAGGTCGCTTCAGCTTCAACGTAAAAGGTGGCCGCTGCGAAGCTTGTCGCGGCGACGGAATTATTAAGATTGAAATGCATTTTCTGCCAGACGTATATGTTCCTTGTGAAGTATGCCATGGTAAGCGATATAACCGTGAAACGCTTGAAGTAACATACAAAGGGAAGAACATTGCAGATGTCCTTTCCATGACCGTTGAAGATGCGCTCGTTTTCTTTGAAAACATTCCTAAAATCAGTCGGAAACTGCAAACGATTGTCGATGTCGGTCTAGGCTACGTTCAACTTGGGCAGCCTGCCACGACTTTATCAGGCGGGGAAGCACAAAGGGTGAAGCTTGCATCAGAATTGCATCGACGTTCAAACGGAAAATCGTTTTATATTCTAGACGAGCCGACGACAGGTCTCCATGTCCATGATATTGAAAAGCTTCTTCACGTATTGCAACGTCTTGTCGATTCCGGAAATACCGTCCTTGTCATCGAGCATAATTTGGACGTTATTAAAACCGTCGACCATATTATCGACCTTGGGCCTGAAGGCGGGGATAAAGGCGGGCAAATCATTGCAAAGGGAACTCCTGAGAAAGTGGCAGAAAGTGAAGTTTCATACACCGGCCGCTATTTGAAGCCGATTTTGGAACGAGACCGACAAAGAATGAAAGAGCTGATCGAAGCTGCCGCTGGAAAAGAATGAAACCTTCTGATAGATGATTCGTATATATAGTAAGTGTTAAAGGAGTCTCCTCCAGTTTTGCATGAGGCGGAGGTTCCTATACGAAAAGAAATCTCAAGCATACTTAGGAGGCGGAACAATGCAGAATGAACGCAAACGTATCTTGACAATGTTGGAAAACGGCACAATTTCAATGGACGAAGCATTAACCCTTTTAGAAGCGATGGAGAAAAAGCAGCCATCGACTGACAATGGGTCTACCCAAACGACTGAAACAAAGTTTACAGGGGAAGATGCAAACCAAGATAACGCAAACGACTTTTCCGGACAATCAAAAGACAAGGATCCATCGATGGATGAATTCATTGAAGATATCCGGAAAGATTTCGTAACTGTAGGAGATCGTTTCATGCAGTTCATGCAATCCACCGTGGAAAGAATGAAAGGATTCGATTTCGATATGCCATTTGGCGGCGGTTCGACATTCCATCACACGATTGTGAAACAAGCCGATGACTTAGATGAAATTCTCGTCGACGTCGATCACGGAAGCGTATCGATTCATGCAACTGACAATCCAGAAATTCGAGCGGAATTCACCGTCAAATCGTTTAATGGACGATCTGAAGAAGATGCGAAAAAAGAATTTCTCGATAAATTGATCTTCCTTAAAGACGAAGGAAAGCTGCGTTATTTAAGTGATTTGAAATTAAGTCAGGTAACTGTCGACTTATTCATTCCAAAACAGGATTATCGTAAAGTTTCCGTAAGACTACTGAATGGTAATTTCAACTTGAAGGATATTACGGTCGATCGTCTTTATTCAAAAACAGCGAACGGAAAAGTCGATGTGGAACGTATTACTTTTAAAGAAGCTGAGTTAGAAGCTGGCAACGGATCGATTCGCTTGAACGATAGCACAGGCGATACACTTGAAGCTGAAACAATTAACGGACGCGTGTACGTATCTGGTAAAGTGAAGGATGTTGAAGCGAAATCGTTGAATGGTCATGTAGTTGTGACAACAACGGATGCTGATGCACAAAAAATCGATGCTAAAACAGTGAGCGGTTCTGTTGAGCTATATATTCCATCTGATGTTTCACTTCGTGGTGAAATCTCAACGAATATGGGACGTTTGGATCTTCAGCTGAATGATGTCAGCAAAACGACAGAACAAGAACAGTTTCTGAGCCGTACGATCATTTTCAATAAGGATGCGGAAGGCAATGCCACTCAACTCCATGTTCACGGGGAAGCGAAAACTGGCTCTGTTATTGTTTGCTATAATGTGAAGCATAATTAATGAAAAAAGACTGCCCAGAAAGTCAGTGCAAACTGACTTCTGTGGCAGTCTTTTTTGATGAAATACGTGTCTTGCTCAAGAAAGCAAATTAGCGCTCAAGAAACCAAATTGGCGCTCAAGAAACCAAATTGGCGCTCAAGAAACCAGATTGGCGCTCAAGAAACCAAATTAGCGCTCAAGAAACCGAATCCGCGCTCAAGAAACCAGATTGGCGCTCAAGAAACCCAAATTGGCGCTCAAGAAACCAGATTGGCGCTCAAGAAACCGAATCCGCGCTCAAGAAACCAAATTGGCGCTCAAGAAAACAGATTAGCGCTCAAGAAAACAGATTAGCGCTCAAGAAAACCAGATTGGCGCTCAAGAACCCAAATTAGCGCTCAAGAAACCAAATTAGCGCTCAAGAATTCTGTCCCTGCGCCCAAAGCAAGCCGCGAGTCAGATGAGCTTCTCCCGAAAAAGCCAATTCAAAATGCCGAAGCTGATCGCCCGTGCGCATTGCACGCGGTACGCTTTAGATAGTAAAAGAGCAGCCTCTTCGCGATTGGTCATGAAACCGCACTCCACTAACACGGCAGGCATCTTTGTATCCCTCAATACTGCAAAATTTGCGGTTTTTACCCCTCGGTCTTTTCGTCCGCAAGCAAGTATCAATGAGCTGTGTATTTGTTCAGCCAATATTGCGGTTCGTTTGCTTGCTTGGGGATACATATATGTTTCGATGCCATGCGCATCATTCCAATTGGAGCCATATGCATTAGCGTGGATGGATACGAATGCGTCTGCATTCAGCCTGTTGGCGATCGAAGTCCTTTCAGGCAAAGGTACATCACGTCCATTTTCATGTGAATAAATGACGTTCACCCCTTCCAGCACCAAACAATGCTTTACAATTTGCGCCACGGCAGAATTGAAGCGGAATTCAAGTAGTTTGCCATCTGGTGAGCGTTTTCCAGATGTGTTCGGTCCGTGTCCTGCGTCAAGGATAAGTAATGCCATCTTATCTCCTCCTTGCCACTTATATAGTTTGATACGTATCATTCGTGGACAAATTCGGACGAAATCATTTCAATTGAATTCGTTCATGGTAAAATGGTGGATAGGGTTTGCGTTACATAAGATCATTCGCAAAGCGGTCGAGAAATTATATAGAAAGTAGGGGAATTAATGTCGGTTGTTACAGTAGAAGACGTTCAAAATCGTTTTGGACTTGAAGTTGTTGCAGGTGTAGAAGGTATTGAACGGAAAATCCTTACGAGTGACATATCACGGCCGGGGCTTGAAATGGCCGGTTATTTTGATTTTTACTTGGCTACACGAATTCAGCTGCTCGGGAAAACAGAGCTGTCCTTTTTTAATAAACTGGATGAAGCGGATCGTCAGGATCGCATGGATCGACTCTGTTCAACTGAAACACCAGCTTTCATCATAGCGCATAATTTTGAATGTCCATTAGAACTCAAACAATTTGCAGACGAGAGAAGCATCCCCGTGCTCCAGACCGAGCATCCGACGACTAGATTCTCAGGAATGCTCACCAATTTCCTTGAAGGTCAGTTAGCTCCCATGACGACAGTTCATGGTGTGCTCGTCGATGTGTACGGCATTGGAGTTTTACTTACGGGAAAAAGCGGTGTCGGTAAAAGTGAAACCGCTTTGGAGCTTGTAAAGCGTGGTCATCGTCTAGTCGCGGATGATGCTGTGGAAATACGGCAAGTCGCAAAAAACGTCTTGATCGGAAATTCGCCGAAGCTGCTTAGGCATATGCTTGAAATCCGTGGAGTTGGTATTATCGACATGATGATGCTTTTCGGTGCAAGCGCCGTAAGGGATGACAAACGGATATTAATGGTCATCGATTTGGAGACGTGGAATCCGGATAAAGTGTATGATCGGCTAGGCATTGATGGGGAAAAGATGAAAATCATGGATTCTGATTTGACGAAGCTTACTGTTCCTGTAAAGCCGGGTCGAAACTTATCGGTCATTATCGAAGTGGCCGCTATGGATTATCGGATGAAACGATTAGGCATCAATGCGGCAGAGACATTTTCGAAAAAACTAGATATGGCAATTAGCCAAGATACAGGAAAATCTGATGAAGAGGGGATAGAGTAAACTCATGTTTGATTTACTAGCGATTGATCCGACGGCTTTCAGTCTGGGTCCAATAGATATCCGTTGGTATGGAATTCTAATAACAACTGGTATTATTCTTGCATTCATCGTCGTTCAAAAAGAGATGGTGAAGCGGGGGATGCACCCGGATTTCTTAACGGATCTGCTTATTTGGGCAGTACCGTTATCTATCATAAGTGCGAGGATTTACTATGTCATATTTTCCTGGGATTCCTATAAAGACAACCCTGCAGATGTGTTCAAAATATGGGAGGGCGGTATTGCCATCCACGGTGCATTGATAGGTGCCTTTTTAACGACATACTTTTATACGAAACGTCGAGGCATTTCATTTTGGAAAGTGGTGGACATCGCTGTACCGGGAATATTGATCGGTCAAATCATCGGTCGATGGGGAAATTTCATTAATCAGGAAGCGCATGGCGGTCCAGTTTCGCAAAGTTTTCTGGAAAACACATGGATTCCTGACTGGATTATGAATCAAATGACGATTAACGGAGTAACGTATCATCCGACGTTCCTCTATGAATCGTTGTGGAATGTTGTCGGTCTCATTATCATTTTGCTTTTGCGAAGAGTCCGGTTAAAGCGAGGCGAAATGTTCTTCTTCTATTTGACATGGTATTCAATCGGAAGATTCTTCATCGAAGGGATGAGGACGGACAGTTTGTACGGCGGAGATCTTCGCGCTGCGCAAATTGTTTCCATTATCGCCATTGTATTTTCGGTGTCAATGTTCATTTGGAGAAGATTTATAAAGAAAGTTAAAGTGGAATATCAAGATAAATAGAAGAGAGATGGGGAAATGCAAACGCTTCGAGCTGGTTTGGCCGCTGGATTAAAAACGACGTGGACATTAGGGAAAGTCATTTTCCCGATTACTCTCCTCGTCGTCATATTGCAACATACACCTGTGTTGCCTTGGGTAGTTAAGTTGATTTCACCGTTCATGGGTTTATTCGGACTGAGCGGGGAAGCAGCGATCCCGTTAGTACTTGGCAATGCACTGAATTTATATGCTGGCATTGCAGGAATCCTCTCGCTCGACCTGACCGTGAAGGAAGTTTTCATTTTGGCTGTTATGCTCAGTTTTGCGCATAATATGTTCATTGAGACGGGAGTCGCGTTAAAGGTCGGAGTGAAACTGTGGATTGTTTTAGTCGTTAGATTCGGTTTAGCTGCTTTTTCAGGCATCATTATCAACTTATTCTGGAAAGGCGGAACCGAAATTGCGCAGTATGGTATGGCGCCTGAAGTGTCCGCTGTTCCGGAAGGTTGGTTGGAAATCGGATTGCTCGGCTTACAGAAAGCGTCGTTTGGCGTTTTGCAACTTGCGCTTATTGTCATTCCGCTTATGATTATTGTTCAATTTTTGAAAGACAATAACTACTTACAGAAGTTTTCGGAGAAACTGGCACCATTTACAAAAGTCATTGGTGTTCAACCGAATGCATCAATGACATTGGTTGCCGGACTTGTTATTGGTCTTGCCTACGGGGCAGGTGTCATGATTCAAGCTGTACAGGAAGATGGCGTCAGCAAAAAGGATGCAACGCTTGCATTCATTTTCCTAATTGCTTGTCATGCGGTCGTTGAAGATACACTCATATTTTTACCTTTAGGCATACCGATCCTGCCATTGCTCATTATCCGCCTTGTCACAGCGTTTACATTGACGATCGCGGTTGCTTACTTATGGAAACAGGCAGAACGAAAAAGGGAGAAGGAGGTAACAGTTCTGAATGGATAAAATTACAACATTGTTATTTGACTTCGATGGAACGTTACTAGATACGAACGAGCTCATCATTCAAACGTTCCAAACGGTTTTGAATGCACATTATCCGGGAAGGTTTGAAAGAGAAGACATCCTGCCTTTCCTCGGACCGACGTTAAGGGAAACATTCGAAAGCATCGATCCAGAAAAAACGGAAGAACTGATGGCTGAATATCGTACATGGAATTTGGCTAATCACGATTCTTTTGTTAGTGAATTTGATGGGGTCACGGAAACGCTCAGACAGTTGAGAAATAAAGGGTTGAAAATGGCGATCGTGTCAACGAAGCGAAATGAGATGGTCATGAGAGGCTTGCGGCTCATTGAAGCGGAAGAGCTCTTTGATACGATTGTCTGTTTGGACGATGTACAACATGCGAAGCCTGATCCGGAGCCATTGTTACTTGCGATGGAACGATTGAACTCGTCCCCAAATGAAACGATGATGGTCGGCGATAATAGTCATGATATCCTCGGAGGAAAGAACGCTGGAGTTCGCACTGCTGGTGTAGCATGGTCAGCTAAAGGCGAGAAATTCATCCGTGAGCTGAAGCCTGACTTTGTTTTGCAGGATATTTCAGATTTGCTGTCGATCGTAGAAGGCGAAGAGGCTTGAGACGGACCGAGCGTTATCCTGCTGAAGGAAATGCGAACTCCCTTTGGCATATATACAAAACGGTTTCATTTCTAAAAGTGGCAAAGAACTTCGTCTTTATCCAAATCGGACGGTATACGCCTTTCATTCCGTTGAAGAATTTCATCTATCGAACATTTTTAGGAATGAAGATAGGGGAAAAGACATCATTCGCATTAATGGTCATGCCCGATACGATGTTTCCTGAGCGCATTACAGTCGGTGACAATTCAATCATCGGCTTCAATACGACGATTTTAGCACATGAATATTTGATAGAAGAGTATCGAATCGGTGACGTCATCATCGGTGATCGCGTCATGATCGGTGCGAATACGACAATCCTTCCAGGAGTGGAAATTGGAGACGGCGCAATCGTATCGGCAGCTTCACTCGTCAACCGCGACATTCCCGCCGGTGCAATGGCAGGGGGCAACCCTGTGCGGATCATTTACACTTCAGAGCAGTTGGAGGAGCGCCGAAAGACAGATAGTGATGGCTGACAAGAAATAGGATGACGGAAATGGAACTTATGATATAATGAAGCCAGCTGATTGGAGGGACGTGTATAGCGTTCCTTCTAATTTTTTTCGGAGGAATTTGATTGGATAAAAAGTATAGGAACATAGATAAGAAAGTCATTTCATTTATCCCTGACGGTGAATTCTACTATCAAAAAGGCGTTAAAGCTATGCAGCGCGACCGTTTTGATGAGGCTCATAAATATTTGCAAAGGGCTGTTGAACTGAGTCCTAATGATCCGCTTATTCTTATGCAATACGGCATTCTCATTATGGAAGAGGGAATGTTTGAGGAAGCGTATGAAATTTTGGCCGCAGCGCACGGTCTTGATCCGGAAGAGGAAGATATCATCTTTTACTTAGCGGAAGTCCACGCTCATTTAGGTCTTCTTCGAGATGCGAAGATATATGCGGAAAAGTATATTGCATTGGCGCCTGATGGACCTTTGGCAGACGACTCGATGGAGATTATCGATTTTGCCGAGCAAGAGGAGGCCTTTTTTACCGACGAAGAAATGCCCGACGGAGAAGTGTATTTCTTGCAAGAAAAAGCAAGAAGGTTGATGGAAGAGGGTTCTTTTAAAGAAGCAATTGAAATTTTAGAGTCCATCATCACAGATTATCCTGACTTTTGGGCTGCCTATAATAACTTGGCGCTCGCCTATTTTTATGTCGGTAGTATTGAACAAGCGAAACTATTGTTATTTGATGTGCTCGAAAAGAATAAAGGAAATTTGCATGCACTATGTAATCTCGCCGTCTTTTATTATTACGAGAAAGATAAAGAGGAATTGGATGCAATGCTCGAGCTCCTCATGAAAATAAAGCCGTACCAATTTGTACATCGTTATAAATTAGGGGCTACATTCGCGTTAGTCGGCAAACATAAAGAAGCGTACGGTTGGCTCAGAAGCTTGCAAAAACGTGGTTTTGAAGGGGATGCCGGTTATTATTTCTGGCTCGCTCATTCTGCATACTTTTCCGGCAATGAGCAAGTTGCGAAGGAGTCGTATGAGAAGTTGGTCGAATTAGATCCATCCAAGGCGGGTTTTGAGCCATGGAAAGATGTACATTCATCGACCAAGCCGGAATCATATGAACAAGACCGTGAATTTTTATTAAGTAAAATTACGAATAAATATAGAAGTGAAAGATTGTTAGGGTTTTATTTGCTAGGAAAATCAGCACATAAACAGGAGATCGTTTCGCATCCCACGTATATTGATCTCGAAAAGCTAAGTGTCATTGAGCAATTATTTTTGGCGCATAGCCTCGATTATGAGTTTACGGTGGAAAATGAATTTGACCATTCATTCATGCGTGCATTGGAAGCGACCGAGTTGTTATATGAAAAATATAAACCATTGGAACGGCAAGGGACCCATCTATTCCAAATGTGGTTCACCCTTTGCGAAGTAGGACTCATCCGATCCTATCATTTTAGGAACCCCGCGGCATTGGCTGCAGCGGCGGATTATATGTTCCAGTCTTCTCGTTATAAAGGAGTTACAAAAGCGGCAATAGCCCGAACTTACGACATTTCGGTGCCTACGTTAACGAAATACGTCAGTGATTTGATGGAGTTTTTGCCGCAATTCAATGTGTAAGCAGCGAACGATCATGTAAGCATATATATTGATTGGCCCCTCGGAATCTTATACGATTTGGTCAGTGGTATATGTACTGGAGGAGGATAAGGTATGACAACCGAGAAAATATACGACGTCATTATCATTGGCGCAGGACCAGCTGGAATGACCGCTGCGGTTTACACATCTAGAGGAAGTTTATCGACTCTCATGTTGGAGCGCGGCATTCCGGGCGGACAAATGGCAAACACGGAAGAAATCGAGAACTACCCTGGATTTGAGACGATTCTCGGTCCTGATCTTTCGACAAAAATGTTTGAACATGCGAAAGCTTTCGGAGCTGAATATGCATATGGCGACGTCACAGAAATTATAGATGAGGGGAACCTCAAAACAATCAAATCGGGCAATAAAGAATATAAAGCGCGTGCCATCATTATTACAACAGGTGCCGAGTATCGTAAAATGGGCATCCCTGGTGAAAAAGAACTGACTGGCCGTGGAGTCAGCTATTGTGCAGTATGTGACGGAGCTTTCTTCAAGAAGAAAGAAATAGTTGTCATCGGAGGCGGAGACTCCGCAGTCGAAGAAGGTGCATATTTGACACGCTTTGCGGATAAAGTAACAATTATCCACCGACGCGATGAACTTCGTGCACAAAAAATTCTTCAAGACCGTGCGTTTGCAAATGAAAAAATAGACTTCATCTGGAATTCAACAGTTAAGCAAGTGAATGAAAAAGACGGCAAAATCGGCTCTATTACACTCGTTTCTACAGTGGACGGCACTGAAAAAGTAATGGAAACTGAAGGCATGTTCATTTATATCGGAATGGACCCGTTAACGGCACCATTCAAGCATTTAGGAATTTTGGATGAACATGGCTATATCGTGACTAACGAAGAAATGGAAACGAAAGTACCTGGTATCTATGCAGCTGGCGACGTTCGTCAAAAAACACTTCGCCAAGTCGTCACAGCAACAGGCGACGGCAGCATCGCAGCCCAAGCATGCCAAAAATATATCGAAGAACTAGCGGATAAAATGGCTGCTGAAGCTTAAGAATAAAAAAGAGATCCTTGATAGGGTCTCTTTTTTATATGGGAAATATCTCTTTTCAATCTCCATTGCTTGGAGTGAAGGCACGTAGACTCCTGCGGGAAAAGCGTCAGCAGAAGACCCCGCAGGGAGCGAAGAATGAGCGGACGAGGAGGCTGAAGCGACGCCCGCGGAAAGCGAAGTGCCGTAACGGAAAGCTGAATCCAGCTACGCAACTTAATATTTAACAAGATTAATCTATCCTTAATGTTCCTGTAACCGTCCTGCAATACAAAAAGGTTATGATAAGAATATCAATTGACCCCCCTTTTTAATATAGCAACATTTTAAAGACGATCTGCCCTTCAAACGGCAGGTGGTCTTCTTTTTTTGTCGTTTGCTTTCAAAACATTGTATAATGGTTATATGCGTATTGAAGAAGTGAGGAAATGGTCATGCAAAGAATCGCAAATTTACTTATAGTCAAAGACAACCAAGTTCTTTTATTGAAGAAACCGAGACGGGACTGGTATGTTGCTCCCGGCGGCAAAATGGATTCGGGTGAATCGATCTACGACGCAGCCATCCGTGAATTTACCGAAGAAACTGGCGCGACACCTGTCAATCCTCACGTAAAAGGCATCTATACAATGATGATTGTCGATAAAGAATCAAAAGAATTACTGAACGAATGGATGCTATACACTTTCGTTGCGAGGGATCTCATTGGAACTCCTTATGAATCAAACAGAGAAGGCCTGCTCGAATGGCATCCTGTAGAAAGTTTACACACACTTCCGATGGCGGAAGGAGACCGGAAAAATTTGTTATTTGCAGCCTCCCAAACAGGCGTGCAATATGGTACATTTTATTATACAGAAGAGTTTGAACTGTTGGATGAACACATACAAAAATCAATGGAAGGTGACCTGGATTAATGGAGAATGAATTACCGAACAGCGATGTTGAATTAGTTATCATTACTGGTATGTCAGGTGCGGGAAAAACAGTTGCCATGCAAAGTTTCGAAGACCTGGGGTTCTATTGTATCGATAATTTGCCTCCTGAACTGCTCGTTACTTTTCTCGATTTGATGATGAAGTCGGAAAATAAGATGAGACGGATTGCTGCTGTCATGGATACGAGGGGCGGCGACCTGTTCGACGCCTTGATCGGGGCGTTGGATAACTTGCTGCAAATGGACGGCGTATCGACGAAGTTGCTTTTCTTGGATGCGGATGATGAGACGCTCGTCAGACGGTACAAGGAAACGAGAAGGTCACACCCACTTGCGGTAGGCGGGCTGCCATTGACAGGCATCCGAAAAGAAAGAAACCTCTTAACTGAATTGAGAGGCCGGGCCCGTTCCATTTATAATACATCCGAATTGAAGCCGAGGGAATTAAGAGAAAAGATCATGTCGACATTTTCCTCCGCCGGGGATACTTCGTTCACCCTCAATTTCATCTCTTTCGGTTTCAAGCATGGCATGCCAATAGACGCAGATGTCGTCTTTGATGTCCGTTTTTTACCAAACCCCTATTACATCGAAGATTTGAAACCACTAACCGGGTTAGAGAAAGAAGTTTATGAGTATGTGTTAAAATGGAATGATACACAAGTTTTGATTGAAAAGTTGACAGACCTGTTCAAATTCATCATTCCTCAATATAAAAACGAAGGCAAATCGCAAGTCGTCATCGCGTTTGGTTGCACAGGCGGACAACATCGTTCGGTGTCGTTAGCAGAATACTTCGGAAATCGTTTCAAAGAGGAATATAAGACGTTAATTACCCATCGGGATGTAGAGAAGAGAAAGGGTTGACACTATGCTGCAATCCGGAAAATTGAAGAAAATAGTCGTCTTTGGAGGCGGGACCGGATTGTCCACGTTACTGCGGGGATTGAAAGCCTATCCAGTCGATCTGACCGCGATTGTAACGGTCGCGGATGACGGAGGAAGCTCGGGACGACTGCTGGATCAATACAATATCCCGCCACCAGGGGATATCCGTCAAGTGATGGCAGCGCTTTCAGATGTAGAGCCGTTAATTGAGAAAATGTTCCAATACCGTTTTTCCAACTCGGACGATTTGAAAGGGCACTCACTCGGCAACCTCATGCTAGCTGCATTGACTGATATAACAGGCGATTTTGCCCGTGCTGTCGAAAAGATGGGCAGAGTGTTGAATATTAAAGGGAAAGTATTGCCTGCCGCAAACCAAAAGATCACCTTGCATGCTGAGCTCGATGATGGCACAATTGTAACCGGTGAATCTAAAATTCCGGTGTATGGGCGCAAAATTCGAAAAGTCTATGTATCTCCGCAAGAAGTGGAGCCTTTGCCTGAAACGGTAGAGGTTATCAATGAAGCGGACTTGATCATTTTTGGGCCTGGCAGCTTATATACGAGCATTTTGCCGACGATACTTGTAAGGGATATTCGTGATGCTGTTCTAGCGTGCCGTGCAAAAAAAGTATATATTAATAACTTGACGACGCAGGAAGGCGAAACGTATCAGTACACTGCATCTGAGCATGTGAAAGCGTTATATGATCATGCCGGCAGTCAATTCATTGACACGGTTCTGTTGAACAAAACGGATTTTCGAACTTTATTAAACGGGGAAGAGCCGTCCGATGTTCAGCTCCCTGTAGAAAATGATATTGATGCTTTGCAAATGCTAGTCCCTACTATCGTATTAGGGGACTTTTCGACGGTTTCAGACGGAAGAATTATCCATGATGCTGAAAAAGTCGCATCGTGGATTATGGGTTATATGGAAGGTACGATCGTAAGCGAGGAGACCTGATCATCGCCGAGAGAGAGGGGGAAAATCATGTCTTTTGCATCTGAAGTGAAGAAGGAACTGACACAAATCGAATCCAAGGAATGCTGTGTGAAAGCGGAAATTGCCGCCTTTATTAGGATGAACGGTGCTCTATCGTTTTCCAATAAACAATTGAGCTTGGACGTGCAAACAGAAAACGCGGCAATCGCAAGGAGACTTTATTCAAACATCAAGCGGCTATATCCTTATAAAGTCGAATTGCTCGTTCGTAAAAAAATGCGCCTGAAGAAGAACAACGTCTACATATGCCGAATTCGGGAAGGTGCCAAGCAATTATTAGAGGACCTTTATATACTGACAGGAACCTTTCAATTTAAAAATGAAATTGTAGAGCAATTGGTTAAAAAGAAATGTTGCCAGAAGTCCTATTTGCGTGGTGCATTCCTCGCAGGAGGTTCTGTCAACAATCCCGAAACGTCTTCCTATCATTTGGAGATTTTCTCTTTTTACAAAGAGCATAGCGAAGCGTTAGTGGATCTGATGAATAAATACCAACTGAATGCGAAATCGATTGAACGGAAAAAAGGTTATATCGCCTATTTGAAAGAGGCGGAGAAGATTTCAGACTTTCTTGGTATCATTGGAGCACACGTATCGTTGATGAAATTTGAGGACGTCCGGATTCTAAGGGATATGCGGAATAGCGTCAATCGCCTTGTCAATTGTGAAACCGCTAACTTGAATAAAACAATCGGAGCGGCACAACGGCAAGTTGAAAATATAAAATTCATCCAGAGCACGATTGGATTGGATCAATTACCTGACCGTTTGCAGGAAATCGCTCAATTGCGCATCGATAACCAGGACGTCACTTTGAAAGAGCTCGGTGAAATGGTGAGCGGCGGTACGGTTAGTAAATCGGGCGTGAATCATCGCCTTCGTAAAATTGAAGAAATCGCGGAAAGCCTCCGCAGTGGAGGAATTGTTAGCCGATAAAATAGACGAGTCAGAGAGGAGTCAATGGAATATGGCAGAAAGAACGGTTGAAGTAAAGATGAAGACCGGATTACAAGCACGACAAGCTGCACTTTTCGTACAGGAAGCAAATCGATTCACGGCGGACGTATTCTTGAAAAGAGATGAACGTCAAGTGAACGCGAAAAGTATTATGGGTGTAATGAGCTTGGCAATCGCAAGAGGTGCTGAAGTGACATTGATCGCTGAAGGCGTCGACGAGGAGCAAGCAATCGAAAAGCTATCTGCGCTTGTGGAGAACGAAAATTAATATAAAAAACAGCCGTTTCACTATGAAAATAGGAAACGGCTGAAAAATAAAAAAGCCGTAAACATGTTTTCATGTTTACAGGCTTCTTTAAAAACTTTATACGCCCTCGGCAGGAGTCGAACCCACATTTCAAGAACCGGAATCTTGCGTGCTATCCATTGCACCACGAGGGCAATTTCTTGCTACTATCAGTAACAGACAAGATTAATTATACAAAGAAAGTGGTATGATTGCAATACCTAAATTAAAAGCGTTATATTTGACCTTTATTGACCATAATATGTATGATAGATGTACAGTTGAAACAACTGGTTTCAGCAGAACGATAATCCTGACCCATCATAAGGAGGAAATAACATGAATTTAATACCTACAGTTATTGAGCAAACGAATCGGGGAGAGCGCGCTTATGATATTTACTCCCGTTTATTGAAAGACCGGATCATTATGCTAGGCAGCGCAATCGACGACAATGTAGCAAACTCGATTGTTGCGCAATTGCTTTTCCTAGAAGCGGAAGATCCAGAAAAGGACGTATCGATCTACATCAATAGCCCGGGTGGCAGCATCACTGCAGGTATGGCGATTTACGATACGATGCAATTCATCAAACCGGACATCCAAACAATCTGTATCGGTATGGCTGCATCGATGGGATCTTTCCTATTGACAGCAGGTACAAAAGGGAAACGTTATGCGCTTCCTAATGCAGAAGTAATGATCCACCAACCACTTGGAGGAGCGCAAGGGCAAGCGACTGAAATCGAAATCGCAGCTAAACGCATTCTCTTCCTACGTGAAAAATTGAACACGATCCTTTCCGAGCGCACAGGCCAGCCTGTCGAAGTAATCGCGAAAGATACAGATCGCGATAATTTCATGACAGCAGAACGCGCGAAGGAATATGGTTTGATCGACCACATCATCACTCGCAGCGACATGAAAGAATTGGAATCGAAAAAATAATACTGAACTACTGCCGACTCTGATTATGGAGTCGGTTTTTTTTTGTGTGCATTTGTCGGGGGCTCAACAAAAGTGCTTCCGCGTCCAAAACGAGTGTCTCCGCGTCCAAAGCGAGTGTCTCCGCGTCCAAAGCGAGTGTCTCCGCGTCCAAAGCGCGTGCCTCCGCGTCCAAAGCGAGTGTCTCCGCTTCCAAAACGAGTGCCTCCGCGTCCAAAGCGCGTGCCTCCGCGTCCAAAGCGAGTGTCTCCGCTTCCAAAACGAGTGTCTCCGCGTCCAAAACGAGTGTCTCCGCGTCCAAAGCGAGTGCCTCCGCGTCCAAAACGAGTGTCTCCGCGTCCAAAGCGCGTGTCTCCGCGTCCAAAGCGAGTGTCTCCGCGTCCAAAACGAGTGCCTCCCCGTCCAAAGCGCGTGCCTCCGCGTCCAAAACGAGTGTCTCCGCGTCCAAAACGAGTGTCTCCGCGTCCAAAGCGCGTGCCTCCGCGTCCAAAGTGAGTGTCTCCGCGTCCAAAGCGAGTGTCTCCTCGTCCAAAACGAGTGCATCCGCGTCCAAAGCAAGTGTCTCCGCGTCCAAAGCGAGTGCCTCCGCGTCCAAAGCGAGTGTCTCCACGTCCAAAGCGCGTAGCTCCGCGTCCAAAGCGAGTGCCTCTGCGTCCTAACTAGATTTATTTCCGCTAGGTTTGAAACCTTTTCGGACTACATACGATAAATAATGTATACTTGCTCAATTGTTTGGAAAGCGGTACTGGTTGGGTATTGCAAATATATCGAATGGAGTGTGAAAAGATGAAAAAGATATTAGGGCCAATAGCAATAATTGTTGTCATTCTTGTAATTCTTGGCGTCATACTCGTGCCGAGCTATAACAAATTTGTCAATTTAGAAGAGAATGTCGATCAGTCGTATGCACAAGTTGAAAACCAGCTGCAGCGCCGACTTGATTTGATTCCAAACTTGGTGAGCACGGTTAAAGGATACGCGAGTCACGAGAAAGAAGTGATTGCTGAAATATCCGATGCACGCGCAAAGCTTGCAGGAGCGAGTGGGCCTGAGGAGCAGGCGGCTGCTGATACGGAGCTTTCGAACGCACTTGGCCGATTGCTCGTTGTCGTGGAAAATTACCCTGACCTTAAAGCGAATCAGAACTTTACACAATTGATGGATGAGCTTGCCGGAACGGAAAACCGAATTGGCGTTGCAAGGATGGATTATAACAACGTCGTAGCGGATTATAACCGGCAAACAAAGCGTTTTCCAGGTAAACTCGTAGCTTCCATTTTTGGATTCGACGAGAAGGAATATTTCAAAGCGGATACAGCTGCGAATGAAGCGCCTAAAGTCGATTTCGGAGATGACAGCAAGTGATCCGTAGGGCATTCCAATGCATGATTATTATATGTCTTAGCATCATGATCATGCCGGCAATGGCGTTGGCAGCTGACGTCCCGCCATGGAATACACAGGATTACTTTATACAGGACCATGCGAATATTTTGTCGGCGGAACAGAAAGCCGAGCTGAATCGATTAGGTGAACAGTTGAATAACGCGACTGGTGCAGAGCTTGCGGTATTGACGTTGCCGAGTATAGGTGATGAACCGGTAGAAACATTTGCTGTAAAAGCGCTCAGGGAATATCAGCTTGGCAAAAAGGATAAGAACAACGGTGCATTACTTGTCGTGACAACTATTCCAAATTCGGCTGGTGACAGGCATTTCGAAATGTCGACCGGGTATGGCTTGGAAGGCGCTTTGCCGGATGGGAAAGTAACTAGGATTATGGATGAAGTGGCGGTTCCGTATTTGCAAAATGAACAGCCAGATCTAGCTATAATGGAAGCATACAAATCGTATTATAACGAAATTGCTGCTGATTATGGATGGAATGGGGAAGTCGCGGAAGTGAACACACTCGCTGGCCAAGGCGGTTCAGGAATTGGCATCCCATCACCAATCATTATCTTAATCATCATATATCTGCTATTCCGCTATATGGGTGGCGGCCGCGGAGGTGGCGGCGGTCCAGGCGGCCGAAGAAGAGGAAGAAGTGGTCCGATTTTCTTCCCTGGCTCCTTTGGAGGCGGAGGAGGCTTCGGTGGTGGAGGCTTCGGCGGAGGTGGCGGAGGCGGCTTCTCCGGTGGCGGCGGATCTGGCGGCGGAGGCGGAGGAGGGCGAAGTTGGTAAACTCCCGAGTCTCGACAACATAAATAAACGGCATTCTGCAAAACTTTTTGCGGAATGCCTTTTTTCATTTATACTAAAAGAAAACGCTAATCGAGGTGTCCAGTTATGCATGTCCAGTTCTACACAAAAAAAGGCTGTCATTTATGCGACGAGGCGGAATCGATGATGAAACTCGTTCAGGAGGATTTTCCGTTAACATGGTCGACGATTGACATTGAAACGGATGACGAAAGCCATGAAAAATATATGCTGATGATTCCAGTCGTAGAGAAGGATGGCGAAGTCCTACTATACGGTTCCATCAGTTATGTTGACTTGGTTGACTTATTCTAAAATGTGTCAAAAAGTTTGAACTTATTGACAGTAAGGTATATACTAATAATAAGAAATATATTTTTTTGCACTAGGTGGGACAAATAAAATATAGGTGGGCTGAAATTGTCCTATCGTTGAAAGAGGGGCTTTCCTATGATCCCGAAAATTATAGAGGCACAACGAAAGCTTGTGCCAGAAATGATGGAGTTATTACATCAGCGGTACAAAGTTTTGAAATTCATTGAAGTGGCAGGTCCGATTGGAAGAAGACCGCTTGGCCAGATGGCGGATATTTCGGAACGGGAATGTCGAAACCTGATGGAGATGTTGCGGTCGGAAGGACTGATCCGAGTAGCAAAAGAGGGAGCCACGATTACGCAAGAAGGGGCAGC
Organism: Sporosarcina sp. SAFN-015; assembly: GCF_059415085.1. Classification (NCBI taxonomy): domain Bacteria; kingdom Bacillati; phylum Bacillota; class Bacilli; order Caryophanales; family Caryophanaceae; genus Sporosarcina; species Sporosarcina sp. SAFN-015. Next base: position 180,411 of record NZ_JBPFDR010000005.1, on the reverse strand, counting down.
CGTCCTCGACACGCTTGGGTCAACAATAGAAGAATGGACCGGACATGGATTGATTGAAAAAAAATTGGGCGATTTATTAGGTATTGAAGGTGTACAAATTGTTCCTGGAGACTGTGATGAAAATCCAGCTGTGAAGAGTTTGATTGGCAAAGAAGCTGCTGAGGAATTCATGAGTCGGATAAGCGACAGTCAAATTATTGCTGTCACGGGAGGCAGCTCGGTAGCCGCAATTCCGCATCATATTCATACGATCGAAAATGCCGACCGTTTACATTTCATTGCCGCAAGGGGAGGGGTCGGCGACGATATTGGATTACAAGCGAATGTCATCGCAGCCTCTTTCGCTGAAGCGAGCGGAGGGACGTACAGCACGTTTTACTACCCCGAATCGCTAAGCGCTGAAGCGCATGAAGTTTTCAAGCGGGAGCCTACCGCTATCGAGATGATGGAACTGTATGAGAAGACGGATTGCGTCCTGCATGGAATTGGGAATGCGCATCGTATGGCTAATTTGCGGAACACGCCTGAGAACGAAATCATTCAATTGCAAGAGCAAGGCGCGAAAGGTGAAGCGTTCGGCTATTACTTCGATGGCAGCGGAAATGTCGTCCATCGTATTCGAACGGTCGGAATTCAGACGGAGCAGTTGAAGAAAATTCCGCTCATCATTGCTGTAGCAGGTGGGAAAAGCAAAGCTGAAGCGATCATGTCCTATATGGCAAGCGCTCCCCGTCAAACGATTCTTGTCACGGATGAAGGAGCAGCGCGTGCCATGCTGATGAAAATGGAAGGTTAACACGAGTGAATAACGCAAATACTTGAATAGAATCTTAGGAGGTAATGGAAATGACGATTAAAATGGCAATCAACGGATTTGGACGTATTGGAAGAGTAGTTATGAGAGAGGCAAGAAAGCATGATGAAATTGAAATCGTAGCAGTAAACGATTTAACAGATGCACAAATGCTAGCGCATCTATTGAAATACGATTCAGTGCACGGAATTTTAGACGCAGAAGTTGGCTCAGAAGAAGACTATCTCATCGTCGATGGGAAGAAAATTAAAGTATACGCTGAAAAAGATCCTTCCCAATTGCCTTGGGGCGAATTAGGTGTCGACGTCGTCATCGATTCGACAGGCGTATTCCGGGATGAAAAATCATTGATGAAACATATTGAAGCAGGCGCGAAAAAAGTAATCTTGTCTGCACCTGCAAAAGGGGACATGAAGACGCTCGTCATGGGTGTGAATGAAGAATCTTATGATCCACAAAACGACAAAATCGTTTCGAACGCATCATGTACGACAAACTGTCTTGCGCCTGTCGTCAAAGTGTTGCAAGACCAATTCGGCATTAATCGCGGTATGATGACGACAGTCCACTCATACACGAATGACCAACGTATTTTGGATTTGCCGCATTCCGACTACCGACGTGCGCGTGCAGCTGCTGAGTCAATGATCCCTACGACAACTGGTGCAGCTTCAGCAGTAACGAAAGTTATTCCGGAATTAAAAGGGAAATTGGACGGTATGGCTGTCCGCGTGCCGACGCCAAACGTATCTCTCGTCGACTTCGTAGCTGAACTTGGAACAGAAGTAACAGTGGAAGACGTGAACGCCGCTTTGAGAAAGGCTTCGGAAAATGAATTGAAAGGCATTCTCTTCTATAATGAGATTCCACTTGTTTCGACGGATTATAACGGCAACACTGCATCATCGACTGTCGACGGTCTATCAACGATGGTATTGGACAACAATATGGTGAAGGTCATCGCTTGGTATGACAATGAATCAGGTTATTCTGCCCGCTGCATCGATTTAGCCCTTTACATGAATGAAAAAGGTATCTAACTTATACGTCTAGACTCCGGGCGCTAGCCGCTCGGGTCATAAGACATCTCCGCTGCACGGCAAAGGGCGCCGTTTGGCAGATCTGCCTTATGCCTTTCGCAGCTAAGCAAGCGCCCTTCGCTTTTGTATTAGCCATTCTAATGGCGACCCATTATAATAGATAGATGGGTAGGAGGAACGGAGAGACCCGTTCCTTTTTTTTACATTCCTCGCCGTTTTTGGCGCTCAACTTTCTTGGAAGGGTGCGGTTTACATGATAGCCAAACAAACAATCAAAGATATTGAACTGAACGGGAAGCGCGTTTTTTGCCGCGTTGATTTCAATGTGCCGATGGAGAACGGTGAAGTAGCGGATGATACGAGAATCCGCGCAGCTGTTCCGACAATTGAATTCATGGCGGAGCAAGGGGCGAAAGTCATTCTCGCCAGTCACCTTGGAAGGCCAAAAGGTGAAGTGAACGAAGAAATGCGACTTACGGCAGCCGGTAAAAGATTATCGGAACTGCTTGGGAAAGACGTGAAAAAGCTTGATTCTTCCATCGGGGAAGAAGTTGAACAAGCTGTCGCCGATATGAAACCGGGCGACATCATTCTTCTTGAAAATGTCAGATTCCATGCTGGGGAAGAAAAGAATGATTTGGAGCTCGCGAAAAAGTTTGCGGATTTAGCCGATGTCTTCGTTAACGATGCATTCGGAGCTGCACACCGTGCACACGCTTCGACTGCGGGGATTGCACAATACATTCCGGCGGTGAGCGGATTCTTACTCGAAAAGGAATTGGAAGTCCTCGGAAAGGCATTGTCGAACCCGGAACGACCGTTCACAGCAATTATCGGCGGCGCGAAAGTGAAGGACAAGATTGGTGTCATTGACAATCTTTTAGACAATGTGGACCACTTATTGATTGGCGGCGGACTTTCTTATACATTTACGAAAGCGCAAGGCTATGAAACAGGTAACTCGTTAGTCGAAGAAGACAAAATCGAGCTTGCTCAATCATTCATTCAAAAAGCGAAAGAGAAAAACGTCAAGCTCCATTTGCCGATTGATGCGGTAGTGGCGGATGCGTTTTCCGAAACTGCGAATGTGAAAACGGTAAAAATCGACGAAATCCCGGATGGTTGGATGGGGCTCGATATCGGACCGGAAACGGCTGAACTGTATGCGGATATCATTAAAAATTCCAAGCTCATCATTTGGAACGGGCCGATGGGCGTGTTCGAAATGGAACCGTTTGCTGCAGGTACGAAGAAAGTTGCATTGGCAATGGCTGAAACGGAAGCTTACACTGTTATCGGTGGTGGAGATTCTGCCGCGGCTGTAGAAAAGTTCGATGTTGCAGAAAAAATGGATCATGTGTCAACTGGCGGCGGCGCGTCATTGGAGTTCATGGAAGGAAAAGAATTGCCCGGCGTAACTGCGCTGAATGATAAGTGACGGAGGAAGAAAAATGCGAAAACGAATCATTGCAGGAAACTGGAAAATGTATAAAACGATCGGTGAAGCTAAAAACTTTGTAACTGAAGTGAAAGACCGCTTGCCTGAAACAGACAAAGTCGAAGCAGTCATTTGTCCGCCTTCTCTATACCTGTCCGAACTTGTAGGGGTAACAGAAGGCACTTCATTGAAAATTGGTGCTCAAACGATGCATGACGTCGATGAAGGGGCATTCACTGGAGAAATAAGCCCAAAAATGCTGGCGGATCTGAATGTGCCATTCGTCATTCTCGGCCATTCTGAACGTCGCCAATATTTCAATGAAACGGATGAAGCGGTGAATCGTAAAGTATTGGCAGCCTTTTCGAAAGGATTGACGCCAATTGTTTGTGTCGGTGAAAGCCTTGACGAGCGGGAAGCTGGGAATACTGTAGAAACAGTAGCAGACCAAGTGAAGAAAGCGTTTGAAGGCGTGAGCGCGGAGCAGGCAAAAGCTGCAATCATCGCTTACGAGCCGATTTGGGCAATCGGAACAGGCAAAACGGCGACAGCGCAAGATGCGAATGAAGTATGCGGAGAGATCCGTGCTGAAATCGGCAAGCTATACGACGATGAAACAGCTTCGGCAATCCGCATCCAATACGGCGGCAGCGTGAAACCTGGCAATATCGGTGAGCTTCTGTCGATGGAACATATTGATGGTGCGCTTGTCGGGGGAGCGAGCCTTGAACCGGATTCATTCCTTGAAATGATCGGGGTTGCGGCGAATGACTAAAGCACCTGTCGCATTGATTATTTTGGATGGCTTCGGACTAAGGGAGGAACGGTTCGGCAATGCGGTTGCACAAGCGAGCACACCGAACTTCGACATCCTTTGGAATGAATATCCGCATTCTACATTAACCGCTTGCGGTGAAGCTGTCGGCCTCCCTGAAGGGCAGATGGGGAATTCGGAAGTTGGCCATCTGAACATCGGCGCAGGCCGGATCGTCTATCAAAGCTTGACGCGGATCAATAAGTCCATCAAGGACGGGGACTTCATGACGAAACCGGCTTTGCTTGGGGCAATTGATCATGTGAAACAGAACGACTCATCCCTTCATCTGATGGGGCTGCTTTCGGACGGCGGTGTACATAGCCATTATGAGCATTTATTTGCCCTCCTTCGCCTTGCCAAAATGAAAGGCATTAAAAAAGTATTTATACACGCATTCCTGGACGGACGGGACGTCGGACCGCAAACAGCTCCAGGCTATGTTGAGCAGACTGAAAAGGTGTTGGAAGGGCTCGAAGTCGGTAAGATTGCCACAGTTTCCGGCCGGTTTTATGCAATGGACCGGGATAAAAGATGGGACAGGGTGGAGCGCGCATACCGGGCAATTGTCGACGGTACAGGTGAAACATTCAAAACAGCTACGGAAGGCATATTATCTTCGTATGTGAAAGGCATCCACGATGAGTTTGTGGAGCCGTTCATCATTGAGGAAGATGGCAAGCCGGTCACAACAGTGAAAGACGGGGACGCGGTCGTTTTCTTCAATTTCCGTCCCGATCGTGCGATTCAATTATCGAAGGCGTTTACTGATCCATCGTTTGACGGTTTTCATACAGGACCTGAAACGTTCGAAAACTTGAAGTTCGTCACATTTACACAGTATAGTGATGAAGTTGAAGCAGACGTTGTGTTTGGAAATGAAAATTTGCAAAACACGTTAGGAGAAGTGCTTTCTAAAAATGGACTTCGCCAGCTGCGGATTGCCGAAACGGAAAAATATCCGCATGTGACGTTTTTCATGAGCGGCGGCAAGGAAGATGAATTCGAAGGCGAGAAAAGGATTCTGATTGCAAGTCCGAAAGTCGCAACGTATGATTTGAAGCCTGAAATGAGTGCCATTGAAGTGACAGAGGCGTTGCTGAAAGAGATTGAAGATGAAACGCAGGACGCGATCATCCTCAACTTTGCGAACCCTGACATGGTCGGGCATAGCGGAATGCTTGAGCCGACGATCAAAGCGATCGAAACGGTCGATGCATGCCTTGGAAGGATCATCGACGCATTGTTGCTAAAAGGCGGAACGGCAATCGTCACTGCGGACCACGGGAACTCCGATGAAGTCGTGACGATGGAAGGGAAGCCGATGACTGCACATACGACAAATCCGGTGCCGGTCATCATTACAAAACCTGATATCGAGTTGCGGGAAGGCGGTATACTATCGGACCTTGCCCCGACAATGCTAAAATTATTGGAAATCGAACAGCCGGAAGAAATGTCCGGAACACCATTATTCTAATAAAGGGAGAGATTGAAATGCCAATCATTACTCATATCCAAGCAAGAGAAGTTCTTGATTCACGCGGAAATCCGACTGTTGAAGTCGAAGTGTTTACAGAAAGCGGAGCGTTTGGCCGTGCCATCGTTCCTTCAGGAGCTTCCACAGGTGAATACGAAGCTGTCGAACTACGCGACGGCGACGCATCCCGCTATCTTGGAAAAGGAGTTTTGAAAGCGGTCGATCATGTCAATGAAATCATCGCGGATGAAATCGTAGACAATTATTCAGTGCTCGATCAAGTTGTCATCGACAATGCGCTGCTTGAACTAGATGGTACGAAAAATAAAGGCAAGCTAGGCGCAAATGCGATCCTTGGCGTTTCAATGGCAGTAGCACACGCTGCAGCGGATTACTTGGACGTTCCACTTTACCAATACCTTGGCGGCGTAAACGCGAAGCAATTGCCAGTTCCAATGATGAACATTTTGAATGGCGGAGAACATGCGGATAACAACGTCGACATCCAAGAATTCATGGTCATGCCTGTAGGCGCGGAATCTTTCCGTCACGGTCTTCGTATGGGAGCTGAAATTTTCCATAGCTTAAAAGACGTGTTGAAATCGAAAGGCCTTAACACTGCTGTAGGTGATGAAGGCGGCTTCGCACCGAACTTGGCATCGAACGAAGAAGCGCTTGCTACAATTATGGAAGCAATTGAAAATGCTGGATACAAACCAGGTGAAGAAGTATTGCTTGCAATGGACGTTGCCTCTTCCGAGTTCTACGACAGCAAAGAGAACTTATACCGTCTTGCTGGGGAAGGAATTACAAAAACTTCCGAAGAAATGGTTGCATGGTATGAAGAGCTTTGCTCGAAATATCCGATCGTTTCGATCGAAGACGGCCTTGACGAAAATGATTGGGCTGGGCACAAGCTATTGACAGAGCGTCTCGGCACGAAAGTTCAATTGGTAGGAGACGATCTATTCGTTACGAATACAGAGAAATTGGAGCGCGGCATTGAAGAAGGTGTCGGCAACTCGATCCTCATCAAAGTGAACCAAATCGGTACATTGACAGAAACATTCGATGCGATCGAAATGGCGAAACGTGCAGGCTATACAGCAGTCATTTCCCACCGTTCCGGCGAATCCGAAGATACAACAATCGCTGATATCGCAGTCGCGACAAATGCAGGGCAAATTAAGACAGGTGCACCTTCACGTACAGACCGCGTCGCGAAATACAACCAATTGCTTCGCATTGAAGACCAATTGGATGAAACAGCAGTCTACCTTGGAGCAAAAACGTTCTATAACTTAAAAAAATGACAACAATAATCAGCCGGCAATGACCGGCTGATTGTTTTTAAGTGGGGAGATCGTATTTTTGAGCGCAGAATTGAAATCTTGAGCGCTGGACTGGGATCTTGAGCGCGAGACTGGAATCATGAGCACGGAACTGAAATCATGAGCGCGGAACTGGAATCATGAGCGCGAAACTGGAATTCATGAGCGCGGAACTGGAATTCATGAGCGCGGAACTGGAATTCATGAGCGCGGAACTGAAATCATGAGCGCGGAACTGAAATCTTGAGCGCGGAATTGGGATCTTGAGCGCGGAACTGGAACCATGAGCGCGAAATTGGAATCATGAGCGCGAAACTGGAATTCATGAGCGCGTGACTGGAATCATGAGCACGGAACTGGAATTCATGAGCGCGGAACTGGAATTCATGAGCGCGGAACTGGAATTCATGAGCGCGGGACTGGAATCTTGAGCGCGAGACTGGAATCATGAGCACTGAACTGGAATTCATGAGCTCAGAACTCGAATCTTGAGCGCAAAACCGTAATCTTCCCGAATTTTGTTGTAACAGTTTAATATGTTTGATAGAATATAAATGTTGAGATGCTCTATGCAGGAGGTGGAACAAAGTGCATGCTTTGTTAATGACATTACTATTAATCGTATCATTGGCGTTGATTGTCGTTGTATTATTGCAATCCGGAAAAAGTGCAGGTCTGTCTGGAGCCATCTCCGGTGGTGCCGAACAACTTTTTGGAAAACAGAAAGCACGTGGACTAGACTTAGTGCTTCAAAGAGTGACAATTGTACTTTCAATTTTATTTTTCGTTTTGGCGATCGCCATCGTGAAATTCTAATCGGAACTATATAATCACATAACTGTCAAACGCCTGGCCACCCGAATGGTCGGGCGTTTTTTTCATCATAAAAAGGGAAAGATAGGATACATAAGGCTTTTTTATTTAAATCTACATGAATTTTTGTAATGCCGGGATGGAAGAGAAAGGATGAGGGATATGAGAATAGCACAGCCGAAGCCGTTCTTTTTTGAAAGTGGCAAACGGGCCGTCTTATTATTGCACGGCTTCACAGGAACATCCGCAGACGTCCGGATGCTTGGTCGTTTTCTAGAAAAGAAAGGCTATACATCACTAGCTCCGCACTATAAAGGACATGGTGTCCCGCCTGAACAACTGATTGGAACAGGACCCGACGAATGGTGGGAAGATGTCATTGCGGGCTACAATGAATTAAAAGAAGCTGGCTATGAAGAAATCGCAATCGGCGGATTATCATTAGGCGGTGTATTTTCATTGAAATTAGGGGTTAAAATGCCTGTGAAGGGTATTGTAACTATGTGCTCGCCAATGGTTATGAAAACTCCGGATAAATTGTATGAAGGCGTATTAAAATATGCTTCAGACTATAAAAGATATGAAGGAAAATCGAAAGCCGAAATCGAAGAAGAAGTTGAAGCACTCCGCGGCAAAACGATGCCGTCTCTTGCCGAATTGACGCCGCTAGTCGATGAAGTAAAGGGACAGCTTCCGGAAATCGATGCTCCACTTCTCGTCATCCAATCACGTAATGACGAAGTGATCGATCCTAATTCGGCCAACATCATTTACGAGAATGCATCATCTGAAAAGAAACAGATCGAGTGGTATGAAAAATCCGGTCATGTCATTACACTTGGACCTGAAAAAGAACATCTTCACGAAACGGTATTTGAATTTCTTGAATCACTCGACTGGAACGTGTGAAAATGAAATCAGTTGACGATAGTTATGAATGGAGGGATGGTAATTGGATTTTATTGACGAAGAGTTAAAAACAAGACTGTTGTCTTTCATGAAAGAGGAATCGTATAAGCCATTGACGGTTCAGGAAATCCAGGAGTCATTGGGCATTGAAGGGGCTGCAGAGTTCAAGGAGCTCGTAAAGATGCTCGTGCAGCTCGAACAAAAAGGCGAAATTGTCCGCTCACGCACAAATCGATACGGCGTCCCTGAGCGCATGAACTTAGTGAGAGGTAAATTCATCGGACATGCGAAAGGTTTCGGATTCGTCACGCCTGAAACGGAAGGGATGGACGATATATTCATTCCACCGCCTGAAGTGAACGGGGCGATGAACGGGGACATTGTCCTTGTACGTGTTTCGAAAGGTGATTACGGCGACCGTCGCGAAGGCTCGATCATTCGAATCGCTGAGCGGAAAACGACGAAGGTTGTCGGCACGTACCAAGATAACCGCGGCTTCGGCTTTGTTATCCCGGACGATAAAAAACTTCCGATGGATATTTTCATTGGCAAAGGAAATTCACTCGACGCCGTAGACGGACATAAAGTCGTCGTGGAAATTACAGATTGGCCAAGTGAACTGAAATCCGCAACAGGCATGGTCGTGCAAATCCTCGGACATAAAAACGACCCAGGTGTCGATATTTTATCGATCATCCATAAGCACGGCATTGAAGTCGAGTTCCCGCCTGAAGTGATGGAGCAGGCAAATCGTACGCCGGATGAAGTGCAAGAAAAGGATCTGTTCAAACGCACTGACTTGCGGGAAGATCTCGTCATTACAATTGACGGCGCCGACGCAAAGGACTTGGATGATGCCATTTCCCTTGTGAAAAACGAGGATGGCTCTTATGTATTATCCGTCCATATTGCGGACGTCAGTCACTATGTACAGGAAAACACACCGCTTGACGATGAGGCGTACGAACGGGCGACGAGCGTCTATTTGACGGACCGAGTCATCCCGATGCTTCCTCATAAGCTGTCAAACGGCATTTGTTCCTTGAATCCGCATGTCGACCGTCTGACGATGTCGTGCCGCATGACAATCGATCGAAACGGTAAAGTGATCCATCATGAAATATTCGAAAGTGTCATCCAGTCGAAGGAAAGAATGACATACACAGACGTCTATAAAATTATTGAGTTAAAAGACGAAGAACTCATGAAAAAATACGAGCATATCGTTCCGATGCTGAATGATATGGCCGAGCTCGCGTCCATCTTAAGACAGAAACGGATCGACCGTGGCGCGATCGACTTCGATTTCAAGGAATCGAAAGTGATTGTCGATGAAAAAGGATGGCCGACTGATATCGTGTTACGGGAACGTACAGCGGCGGAACGTCTTATCGAGGAATTCATGCTCGCGGCAAACGAAACAGTTGCCGAGCACTTTCACTGGATGCAAGTGCCGTTCCTTTACCGGATTCACGAAGACCCGAAAGTGGAAAAGCTTCAACGATTCTTTGAGTTTCTGACTAACTTCGGAATCGTCGTGAAGGGTACTGGGAATAAAGTGCATCCTCGTGCCTTGCAGGAAATCGTCGAGTCGATCGAAGGCATGCCGGAAGAGACCGTCATTTCGACAATGCTCCTCCGCTCAATGCAACAAGCGAAGTATTTCGAGGAAAGCCTTGGCCACTTCGGTTTGTCAGCCGATTTCTATACGCATTTCACGTCACCAATCAGACGTTATCCGGACTTGATCGTTCATCGACTGATCCGGACGTATTTGATCGAAAAAGATGTTTCGTCTGAAACGATTGCTCATTGGAACGCAAACATGTCTGAAATCGCTCAGCATACATCAGAGCGTGAACGCCGTGCAGTTGATGCGGAACGCGATACAGACGCATTGAAGAAGGCACAGTACATGCTCGATAAGATTGGCGAGGAATTCGACGGCGTCATTTCATCGGTGACGAACTTCGGTATGTTCGTGGAACTTGAAAACACAGTCGAAGGACTTGTCCATGTCAGCTATATGACGGACGATTATTACCGTTTCGATGACCGTCAAATGATGATGATCGGCGAGCATACCGGCAAGCAGTTCAGGATTGGTGATGAAGTGACGATCCGCGTCGTTTCCGTAAAACCTGAGGAATCGGCGATCGACTTTGAAATCGCGGGGATGAAGCAGTCCTTCCATCGCGCGCGGAAAGAGACGCCGAAGGTCATCCACGCGAAGAAGCCATCAAGTGGCGGCGGTCGTCGAGGAGATTCCGATAAGCCTAAAGGTGAGAAGAAAAAAGGCGCTCCTAGCCAGAAGAAGAAGTTCTATGAAGGTGTAGCGAAAAAGAAGAAGAAACAGGCTCCAAGAAAGAGAAAATAAACGTAGCGGCATTCGTTCAGGCGAATGCCGTGGAGTTTTTGATTGAACAGGGGGGATTTTCATGGCGAAAGGCCAAGGAAAAGTTCTAGCAATTAATAAAAAAGCAAACCATGATTATGCGATTGAAGAGACAATAGAAGCAGGCATCGTGCTGCAAGGAACGGAAATCAAATCGATCCGAAACGGCAAAGTCCAGCTTCGCGACGCATTCGTCTTGATCCGCAACAATGAAGCATGGATTTCCAACATGCATATCAGTCCGTACGAACAAGGAAATCAATTCAACCACGACCCATTGCGTTCGCGGAAACTGCTGCTTCATAAGAAACAGATTGCAACGCTAGTCGGGCAAGTGAAGCAGGAAGGTTACACAATTGTGCCGCTAAAGATGTACTTGAAAGACGGCTTCGCGAAAGTATTGATCGGCGTTGGTAAAGGGAAGAAGCTGTATGATAAACGCGACGATCTGAAGAAGAAAGAAGCGAAACGCGACATGGAACGTGCCTTCAAAGCGAAACAGCAATATTGATTTTTACGTAAAAATGTAGTATGATACTAGTAGTGATATAGTTCAGAAGCCTTTCAACAGGCATTCCTGACATCCCTTTAAAGGTGTAACAACCTTTTATAACGGGGACGTTACGGATTCGACAGGGGTGGTCTGGGCTTGAGCTGCGCGTCGGAGGGATCGTCTCCGTCAGAAACGACAGTTAATAATAACTGGCAAAACAAACAACAACTTAGCATTCGCAGCGTAAGCTGATGAATCTGCCTAGCAGTTCCATCGCCCATGTGGCATTGTTAGGCTCACCTATTAGTGGGATACGGTAACGGTCGCCTCCTGAGGCCGTTGCAAGAGATTATCAGGATAGCGCTCAAGACGCCTTGATTGACGGCATAATGCAGTGCGAATCGCAAGTAGTCAATCTACACGCGTAGACGCTGAAGTAGCAGAGCCTTTGGACGCGGGTTCGACTCCCGCCGTCTCCATACTAAGCCCGTAAGCCTTGATGCTACGGGCTTTAATTTTAAGTATAACTTTGCCGCACTGGCAAGGATATACTTAAATTTATTTTTGGCAAGAAATATACTAAATTGGTTATTATCAAGTGAAGGAACATGAAATATCAAGAAGTTATGGTAGTAAAAATTGTTTTTCTATGACTAAAATTGAATCTGTGACGTAAAGCTAAGTTTTCCAAATGGAAAGCTTATGCTTTATTTTTTTATGGAAATCTTATGGTTGTTTTAAGGAATACTATGGCGTTATTTTTTATCCTTGATAAACACGTTATTCAACAAACGGGTCAGGTTGTTGAATAACAATTTTAAAGAAAAGTTGGTATTGTGAATACAAGTGTTATAAACAGGAGTAAAATTAGCTCGTAAATAAGAAAACTATCAAAGCCAAATCTCAACAATTGAGAACGGAGGACCCAATCTTTTGGGGTTAATTCTGCATTGCAGATAGGATGATATATATACTCTTTCGCCATCCTAACCCGTCGGCTAATGCGAAGGAGGTCATAAAATAGACCGCCTTATTCAAGTATTCTTTTTGTCGTTTACTGTAAAATTTAAATCGGTCTTTTCACGTTCATAAAACTTTATTAATTATTTTAGAATAAGAAATAACCTCGACGGTAAAACATACCTAAGCTTGGAACAAGTGTATGGGTAAATATACTTTTAACTTAATTTTAGGAGAGAGTTATGAAAAAATTCAAAGAGAGCCTTAATCCATCGAAAGTACTTGTTATGGTTTTTTTCCATTTTAATCCTAATAGGAGCTTTTTTATTGACTCTCCTGATAGCGACAGAGGATGGTAAAGGACTTCCATTCCTAGATGCGTTATTTACAGCTACTTCTGCTATATTTTGTTTACGTTATAAGTTATTCAATAGAAAAATTAAAGGTTTTGCCTTTTTGAATTTGCATCCGTCAAAGGATCAATATTAATATTGTATTTTATTTTAATGTCCATCTTCTCAAACATTTCAATCCATTTTTTTTCTTCCATTGGTTTTGAGAATGGTCTTTTTGTTTGTATGCCAAGCTGTAATGGATCCACTTTCAATTCTTGGATCTTTTTAATTAGTTCATGTGTTTGTTTTTCAAGGTGGGTTTCGATATCTTTTTTCATATTTTCTAACTCCTTTGGGTCAAATAATTGCTTCTCTCCCCGGTATTCCTCAATCCTAGTGTCTATATTCACGGTATAGGTCATTGTAGAATAGCTGCTATCGATATCTACTATTATTTTAGATCTAACATGACCCAGTACAATTTCAAATTTTTGAATCGGTAAAACAGCTAAGTAGTGATCGTTGTTTATCAGCTGGAAGATACGATCATCTAAAGATGAAATAGTTTCAACTAGCTTGTCATCTTTAAACAAGGCTGTACCTTCATAGTTGACCCCATCCTCTTCTATTTTGAATACAGGCAAGAAAGGATCTGAATAAGGAGTATAGAGCAAATTTTTAAATTGATGAAGATTAACGACAGTTAATTCTCCTTGGTTTTTTTCCTCATAATGCTTCAGCATTCGGTAAAACGAGTAATCAAAGTTTTCATCTTTGTCCAATTGACTTTCCAAGTATTCATCAAAATTTCCTTTTACGATAACTAAATAGATTCTCGGAGAAATATCCGGATCAGTCAATAATACATTTATAATGGACATAATCCCGTCTTTTCCAAGTTCATCACTAATTACCAGCATCCGCATTTGTCCGGATTTAATTTCCTGGTAGAAGTTTAAGTTGTACTTCTGTACTCCCTCCTTTAATAAGCTGACTTCTTGTGACATAACAAACTTATTTTCTTTACTTAGAGGAGGCATAATTGTACTGACTTTTAATTTCCCTTTATCCCCCTTACTAATTGACAAAAAGGTAACGGGAGAAATCTCTTCAATAAGGTTATTTTCGGTAAAAGGGGCACAGCCAGATAACCAAAATGTCATAAAAAGGATTATCAATCTTTTACATATCTTTTTATATAGACACATGTTTTTTAACCCCCTGTTCTTTTTTCATTACTAAAACAATAACAAGTGGAACAAGAAAATAGCTTATGCTTCCAGCTATAATTTGAAGATTAAGTAAAAAGTTCTCCTTCTCCCAGGGTTTCCAAAACAATTCATTCAAAAGAACCATTCCGATAAAAATAAGGATTACACTGAATAATAAACCTTTTCCACTGGACGGCTTGCTCATTTTACCAAAAGCTATTTTAGATGCTCCATAAAACAATAGTAGAAATAGAGAAACCGCAAAAACTAAGTTAAATAATTCAAAGGAAAGCATGATCATATCAATTCGTTCAAACACTGGGTTTTGAAAATAACGGGTCATATTAATAATTGGATATTGACTTTTACTTAAATAATTGGAACCGAAAAAAAGTAGGGATGCTATAAATAGGAATACATACTCTACAACGGTGAGAGCGTTGCCGTAAGATAAATAGCGAAAGGTTTTATTGTTTGTTTTAAGCCATGGTCCCATAAATACCAGAAATTCTGGGCCAGAATAGGAAGACAAAATTAAAAAAAAAGCTTTCCAATTTTCTACTTTCCACTCCATTGGAATAAGTGGATACAAATCACTGAGTTGAGCTATTGGAGGAAAGAAGAAAAAAATGAAAAATGTGATCATCCAAAATGTACAGAAAAAAGAAATCAACACAAAACGAATGGTATGTTCAATGCCCTTACCTGCGACATAAAAACAGAACAACAAAATAAAAAAGACAAGAAAATTTGTATCTGTTGATGGAAGTATAAATGTTTGAACAATTTCGCTGAATCCTAAGGTTATGACGGAAAGTTTAAGTAGAATAAAGAACAACCCGATGAAAGAGAGAAATCGCACCAATTTTTTCCCGAACAATTGGACAAATCCATTATATCCATTGCTAGATAACCGGGTTAAAAGCCACTTCGATAAAAGAAGAAGGTTTAGTTGGGATAATATCCCGACAGCTATAAGCACCCAAATCATATATGGATTGATCAAGATGTTTGGCATAATCAGAAAAAAGTATAGCATTTGGAGGCGATTTACCAACAACATGGCATAGAGCCCATTATAAGTTTCATTTTTTTTAAATAATTGGTGGGTTTCCATCAAGTCATCTCCTAGTTTTATATCTCTTCAGTTTTAGAGGTTTAAGATGCTCTGGACGCTCCAACATTTTGTCTAATGGCCCTCGTATGAATAAGTCAATCCAATCCTTTCCAAAGAAAGGGGAAACTGGTGAAAAATAGGGTTGCTTGATTGAAGACAAGCTATTAAGATGGGCTAAAATAGCAATGCTTCCTAGTGCAATCCCAATTATCCCAAGTAAAGAAGAAAAAACTAGAAGCATCAATTGAATTAATGAATTTGCTTTTGTCATAAGGTAGTTGGGAATAAGAAAGGAAGCTATCGTGGAGATCCCAACCATGACAATTAATACTTTGCTAGCGAATCCAGCCTCAACAGCTGCTTGACCAATCACAATACCACCAATAACCCCAAGTGTTTGACCTGTTTTTGTAGGCATTCTTAAACTTGCTTCTTTTATGATTTCAATAAAAATTAACATGATAAATGCTTCCCAAAAAGGAGTAAAAGGAAGCTTGCTCCTTGAGTCGACCAAGACCAGAAGTGTTTGCATAGGAATCATTTGATAGTGATGAGTTGTCAATGCCACATAGAAAGGAATCAATGTGATTGACAGAATGAAACTGATATATCGGAGGATTCGCAAAAAACTGGAAACTACCCATCGATTAATATAGTCCTCGGGTGATTGGAACAAATGGAAAAAAGTAATGGGTGCAACAAGAGCAAATGGGGTATTGTCTACCAGAAGGGTGATCTTTCCTAATCCCAGAGAATAAGCAACTACATCAGGCCGGTCAGTTTGCTGAAACTGAGGAAAAATACTGTTTTGATGTTCCTCCATGAATACCGCAACTTGAGAGGAGTCAAAGAAGAGATCAAAATTAATTTCAGAAATCTTCTCTTTGACTGTTGAAACAAAATCTGGATTAGTCAGCCCCTCTATGTACATTAAAACAACACTTGTCTCACTCATAGAACCGACAGTAAACTTCTCTGCTTTCAGTTCATGTATGGGGAGTCGTCTTCGAATAAGCGTAATATTTTGTTCTACTTGTTCACTAAAGCTGTCTTTTGCTCCGAACAGGATGGTTTCTGTTTCAGATGTTTCAATGGCACGTCCAATAGGATTTTGTAATGGCACAGCTAACCAAAGGTTTTGCGAAGAATCAAATAACAAAATGGACCCTGAAAACAACTGTTTTTTTGCCTCTATAAAAATAGGAATGTGAATAATTGAGGAATTCACAATGCAATCTTGAATAGACGGTTTGGAACAATTAGTTAAAGGATTTATAATGCTTTCATTTAATTTTTCTGTGTCAATGAGAGTTCGTATGTAAACAAGATGAATTTTTCGAATATCGGAAATGTCAATTTCCACAAATTCTGCATCATCCATTTGAACGAGGCTTTTTTTCAGAGCTTCTATCGATAATTCTGATTCAGCTATTGATTGAGCAGCAAGCTTACTTTCAATTTGTTTTTTTTTCCAAAACATGTACATCCCAGCCCTCTAGTCTTACTTAAATATTCATACACATTATTAGCAAATTAATATTAAAATATACATAACACGTAGAGGAGCATAACGACCCAAGAATTGTTAACCATACATATGCCAAAAATAAAATAATTATCTAAAACGATACCAAAAGTTAAAGGTAAACCCAATTCAATCAATCTAATACTTATAATTTGAGTGGATATAAAAATCAAATACGTTGAAAGGGTTGATATTACTGTACTGGCAAAAATATCGCTAAGTAAACGGCGAAGAAATAATTAAAATCACAAGTAGAAGTACAAATCCTCTTCATGGAGGATTTGTACTTCTTTTTTTGTCCATCTGTTCTTTGAAGGAAGTGTTATTTGTAATATGGGCTGTTTAGCAGTTAGGGAATTAAGAGTCCTGTACTGCACAGAACCCTCGGATACTCCTATTGGAGTTCCCGAGGGTTCAGAATTTTACTATGGCGTTATGAAAATCTGCGTAACTTATTGTTGCATTTTACCTGCAGTATAACCGCCATCCACTGCAAGTGTTACACCGCTAATTGATTTTGCAAGATCTGAGCATAGGAATACGACAGCATTTGCTTGATCTTCAGCGGTAGACATTCTTCCAGCTGGAAGTGATTTGAGTACGCCTTCGTATTGTTCTGGAGATGTTTTTGCCCAAGATTCAATTGCAGGTGTAATCGTTGCACCAGGTGCAATCGAATTAATGGTAATGCCTTTTTGACCATATTCCAATGCAACTGATTTCGTTAAACCAGCAATTGCATGTTTAGATGCTGTATAAGGGGCCATGTTTGGTGATCCTTCAATACCAGCACCTGAAGCCGTATTGACAATTGCACCGCCGCCAGTTTTCAACATTGCATTGACTTGGTGCTTGATGCAGTAAAAAGTACCATACAGATTTACTTTTAGTGTAATATCCCAGTCTTTAGAATCCATTTCTCCAATTGGTTTAAGACCTTTGTTGATACCTGCATTGTTATGTGCAAAGTCAAGCTTGCCAAATGTTTCAACTGTTTTATTGACAAGTGCGATTACTTGCTCTTCATCACTTACGTCACATTTGAAAAATGCTGCTTCGCCGCCGTTATCTTTGATGATTTGTACAGTTTCTTGTCCTGCTTGTTCGCTTACGTCAGAAATCATTACCTTTGCGCCTGCTTTTGCCAATGCAACTGCAGCTGCTCTACCGATTCCAGACCCTGATGCTGTGACTAATCCTGCTTTACCTTCCATAATTCCTACCATGAAAAACACTCCTTTTTTTTGAAATACAATATGAAAAATTTATCTTATTAATAAGCTAAACTAAATAACCCATTGATATGTGTTAAATAACGAACGTTACTCGCTTCCTTCATTAAAGAAGCAGGTAAACCTTTAAGTGCTATATTGTTAGCTCCGATTGAAGCCACACCGTCTTTACGACCAAGGCTTGCCAATGTACCGGAGTTTGTTGGATCAAATGCTTCTAACGTTTTTCCTTGTAAATACGCATATAGGTTATATCCTACAAGTTCACCCATTTGCCAAGCATTTTGTGCAGTAGGAGCATATGGACGACCACCTTCAGAAGGGAAGGCAACCGCACTGTCACCTACAACGAATACATCTGGATGTGAGCTTGATTGAAGAAACTCATTAACCGTAGCACGACCGCGATCTACTGCAAGTTCTGATTCACCAACCAATGGATTACCCGCTACTCCGCCCGTCCAGACAAATGTATTTGCTACAATTGTACGGCCATCTTTCAACGAGATTTCATTACCACTCACATTTGTTACAGGTAGTCCCATTAAGAATTCTACCCCACGTGCTTCTAGGCTTGCGGTTGCGCGCTCTATTAAATGATCTGGTAATACTGGCAATACTTTTGGACCGGCTTCAACAAGTTTGATTTTCAATTCTTTTGGATCGACACCAAAACCTTTTGCAATTTTGGGCATATGGTCAATAATTTCCCCGACTAATTCGATACCGGTTAAGCCGCCACCACCGATTACAATGGTAGCGTCAGCTTCATTTTTAGATTTTGCGTATTCACTAATTTTACCTACGATATGATTGTAGATTTTAGTAGCATCATTTACTGATTTTAACACCATGCTATTTTCTTCAAGCCCTGGTATACCAAAGTAAGCTGTTACACTGCCTAATGCGACCACAAGTGCATCATATTTTACAATTGAACCATCAGAAACCTTTACCTCTTTATTGTCGACTGAGAAAGACTCGACCTTTGCTATTTTTAGGTCGATATCTTTTCCTTTGAAAAGCTTTTCTAAAGGTATCGAAACGGCCTCTTCAGAGATTGTCCCACCTGCAAGTCGATGCAATTCAGTAATAATCTGGTGTGTTGGATATTGATTGATAACAGTAATTGTAGCGTCATCACTTGATAAATAGTTGCGGACAGTTAGAGCAGTTAGAAGACCACCATATCCTGCGCCTAAAATTACAATGCGTTTTGACATTTTGTTATCCCCTTTCTTATCGTCTTGGAGTAGAAGAATTATCTTCTGTTCTCACGTTCAGCTGCTACTTGCAAATATGAATTCACAAAACGGAAAAGCTTTTGTGCCTGTGGATCTTTCATCATTTTCAGAAGACCAAAAAGACCAATCACTTCGTTGCTATCCTCGGCACGGTCTTTGGCTTCGATCATTGTAGCTGCAATATTTTTTACAGAGTCTTTTACCGGTTCGCCTATTTCTTTTATGAAACCAAATGTATCATTTACTAATACATCATCGGTTGCAACAGATTGAGCAAAATCATAGGACTTATTCAAAATGGTGAGAAGCTCGGTTAGTTTCGGCAATTGCTCTACTAAAGCTGTTAATGACTCTTGTACTTCAGGTTTTAATAGTTGATCAAGAACATCTAGTTTTTCTTGATTTGAAGGTACATTCACGAGTTCTTCAGCAGGATTTGTTGCATTATTCTGTGCTGTCATTTGCTATTCCCCTTTACTTTATTATTAAAATTAAACTGATCCTTACATCAGCAATAAATCAAATTACTGTTGAAATATAACGGAAGAAAACCTCTACTAAGTTTTCCATTGAACAATATACGCCCATCTTCAAGTAAAATCAAACATATTATTTGATGTCTAACTATTAAGCATGTAAAACAACCAAAAGTATATGCATTCTTCAATTTCTAATGGATTATGCGCCTCTTTAATTTACTAGCTGAAAGAGGCTGCTTTTATGGAGAAAGGGAGGTATGGACGTTATTTTTCATAAAATGGACAATAAGTAAAAAAAAATATTTGTCATGCAAGTATTTGAGATTGTAATTTGCACTCAAATTTTATAGAATAACAAACATAGTTCAATTAGAGTACTTTAATTAAACTATAATTCGTAAAAATTGAGATGTAGAGAGGAAATAGTAAATGAAATTTAGAGAGTTTTTAAAAGGTAAAGGTGCGACCTCCGCAATATTTATGGGGGTTTTATATGCAGTTTGTATGTTAGGGATCTTTTTGCCAGGTTACACGGCAATTCCAGGAAATATCGATCAACTACCAATTGCTATTATTAATGATGACGAAGGAGAATTTGGGGGGCAAGTTGCAGAGAGCCTAGAAGAACAACTCCCATTCGAGAAAATAACAACAGATATTTCGAATAAAGTAGCTTTAGAAGACTTAGAAGATAACGAATTAGCTTTAGTTATTCATATTCCAAAAACGTTTTCAGCTGATTTGAAAAATAGTGATGTATCATCAAGCATTGAGTTCACTCTCAATGAAGCTGGAGCAACAGTTGTAGCCTCTTCCATGAATCAAGTTGTTTCTCAAATTAATGCGCAATTAAGTGCACAATTCTCACAGCAAACAGCAGAAGGCATCTTAATGAACTTTAACGTGCCTGAAGAGCAAGCAAAAGAAATAGCGAAGACAATTGAAAACAGCTATGTAGGGAATATTGTTACAATCAATGACATTCCAGATGGTATGCATAATAATATGCTACCCATGTTCTTAACGATGGCCTTGTATGTAGGGGCAATGATTGCAGCAATGCAATTAGTGGGAGCGTTTAAAGCGAATCGCGGGAAAGCTACGAAAACACGTTTATTCATCTACGTGCAATTAACAGCTATCCTCGTTGGATTAATTGCTGGTTTAGTATCCACAATAATCGTGATGGGGATTAATGATTTAAGCGGGGATTTATTCCTGCAGATTTTGGGGCAACAAATCCTTAATTATTGGGTAAGCTTTAACTTCACGGCAACTGTCATCTTCTTGTTTGGAGAAGCAGGAATGGTTCTAAATATCCCAATCTTATTAGTTCAGACACTTGCAAATGGAGCAGTCATTCCACGTGATATGATGTATGCGCCTTATAATTGGGCAAGTCACATTTCACCGATGTATTACTCGGTACAAGCTTATTTTGCGAATCTTTTTGGTAGCACAAGTGTAAGCCCTTATCTGTTAGGATTAGCTATAGTTGGACTAGTCGCGATGGCACTTAACATTGTTATCGTTTGGATCTTACACAAGCCAATGCCAATAGAGAAGTCAATAGAATCTGCAAATGTTTAAAATCTGCTGAAGTAAATGATTGGTTTTGATAGAATAGAACTAATGATTACCGAAGGAGCTGAAATAATGGCGATTCAAATTTTCATTCTGACTAAGCTTATGGAAGAAAATAATTACCCTTATAAATTGAAAAAACAAATCGCAGAATTACAGCCTCTAGAGACGATCAATGGTTTGACTGAAAGCAAGTTGTATTACCATTTTGAATCATTAGCAAAGCAAGGCTTCATTGAGGTAAAAGAAATCATTAAAGAAGAGCATCGACCAGATAAACAAGTATTTGCAATTACTGAAAAAGGTCAGGAAGTCTTACCGAAAAAGATTTATAAACTCTTTGAAAATGCAAATTCAATCGGGGATATGGTGATTGGTTTAGCCAATTTGAAATATGTGGATCGTGATAAAGTCGTCGGTATATTAGAGAAAAAGGTAAACGGCATAAAAACGAATTGGGACAAGATGTCCAAATTCGAGGGACGACATTTTATTGAGCCCGGACAAGAAATATTAGCTGACTTTATTGGCGATTATGCGAACTATAGAATAAATTCCTCCATACAGTACTTTGAAAGATTAATTAAACATATTCAAAAAGAGGAAATATAGGAAGTATGGGGCGTCTCCATAGACTTTATTCAACAAATAAAGGTTAGAGGTATACTTCACTATAGAATGTACATTATATTTGTTGAATAGTATCTCGTGAAGCCGAGATAAGAAAAGTAGGTGAACATAATGGGGAAATATCAATTGGATAACAAAGGTAAATCAGCCGTGACTAAATATCATGAAAAAAACAAGCCTGCTCAATTTGATAAAAAGCAGCAACTGGAAAAAATACGTGCGGAGTATTTGAAGAAAAAGCAAAAACAAACAGATAAATAATATGAATGAAAACATAGGAAGACTAAGATCTCCCTATGTTTTTTCTTTTTCCAAGTTCTCTTGTTTAAATTTAATTAAATCATAGAAGCTAGGCTGTTTTTTGGATTGGGCATTAAAAAGAAATAGAAGAGGGACCTTCTATTTCTTATAGGGAATATTCAACAATTCAGGAACAGTGACAAACTCGTACCCTTGCTCTTGCAGTGCCGGAATTATTTGGCGAAGCGATTTGATGGTATTCGTTCGATCTCCACTCGATTCTGCGCCATCGTGCATGAGAATGATTGAGCCTGGTTGAATGTTGTCTACTACTTTGGAAGTAATAACTTCCGGCGGGTCTTCTTGCCAATCCAAGGAATCCACCGACCATCCAATTACGTAATTGTTCATTTTACCAAGCTTTTCGACGAGTTCATTGTATAAGAAGCCATATGGTGGCCTAAATAATTTTGTCCGGTAACCAATAATGCCGTTAAGGGCATCTTCCGTTCTAGCCACCTCCCGCTTAAGAGTTTGGAGGTCGGACTCTTTGACAAGGTTCGGATGGGAATACGTATGGTTTCCGATTACATGTCCCTCGTTTTGCATTCGCTTGACAATATCAGGATTAGCAACGGCTTTTGAACCTAACACGAAGAATGTTGCTGGTACATTGTACTGTTTCAATACATCTAATACATCATTTGAAAAGCGTGGGTCAGGACTATCATCAAAAGTTAAAGTAACTCGTTTTTAATCGGTAGGATCTTGTAAGAAAAATATAGCCGGATACCGCTGCTGTAAAATTCGTAGGTCAACAGGCTGCTGAATTTTCCGACCAGAATTATCAGTTCCTCCGTCAGGGTCAGGCAAATCTTCTTCCTGGTCATCTTGTATGACTGCTTTCGACTTTTCCTACGCTATATATACCAAGGGCTCGTCATTCGCATAAACAGATGCATACAAAATAAAAACCCCGTCACCAACAACCACTTCAATATTCGAAGTTGCATCCCTTCATCTCCTTTTTTTATTCCATAACAGAGACTATTTATTGTCATCATTGTTATGATCAACTGAAATGGGTTATTTATTCAGAGAGAAATGAACGTGCCTCTAATTTGAAATGGCAGTTAATAAACAAACAACAACCTAGCATTAGCAACGTAAGCTGATGAATCTGCCTAGCAGTTCCATCGCTCATGAAACGTGTGCGCGAATCGCAAATCGTCAATCTTCACGCGTAGACGTTGAAGTACACAGAGCCTTGAAGCGAGGATTCTCCATAATTTATGGAAAACAGTAAAGATAAGAAGCATAAATTCTCTTATTGGGGATTTGTGCTTCTTTTTTGTGCAGACATTTGAGACTGTTCGAGAATCACTGATAAGAAAAAGCCATCCCCTCCACATGCCGGAGAGAATGACTTTCCTTAAAACAACTCATTATAGTTTTGCCCAACGTTCCTCTAACCAGTTCATAAATTGTTCACCCTTGTCACCTTCATACGCATCAAAGACATCTAAACGCATACGTTTTAGCTTATCCGCAAAGTCTGCCACTGTATGGTCCTTCGGCAAGCTCTTTCTCACCCGTAGGAAAATTTTGTCCGTGTCTTTAATAATATCAAAACGTGCAGGTGACGGCTTCTCTACGTCTTCACCAAACGCCACAAGTGCTTCATAGGCTGCTAATTGCACCTTGTTGACAGTATCATACTTCATACGATTTTTTAATAAATCAATGACTTTATCATGTTGATAAGCCGATAGTATTTCGACTGCGTCTAATCGATCTCGCCAGCTAGACGTATAATTGGCCTGTTTTTTTAACGTTTCATATTGCTCAGGTAATGCTGTTTCAAACTGTTTCAAGTAAAAGCACCTCTTTTTTAAACTAGAGGAAAAATGAATTCTTCTCTGCCTCATTTATTATACGTTGTCTAGGTGAAAATAGCGATGAATGGCTTGTAAGGCGATTCATAAATTAGCGAGTGCCTGGTACTTGAATTTTTGAATTTCGAATGGTTTCAGAAAGTTGCACCGTGAAATACCACTCTTTTTGGGGACGTTAAGGATTCGACAGGGGGCTGGGCTAGAGCTTCGCGTCTGAGGGCTCGACTCCCTCAGAAACGGCAGTTAATATAACTTTTAAAACAAACAACAACCTAGCATTCGCAGCGTAAGCTGTTGATCTGCCTAGCAGTTCCATCGCCCATGTAGCATTGTTAGGCTCACCTATTAGTGTGGGATACGGTAACGGTCGCCTCCTGAGGCCGTTGCAAGTGATTATCAGGATAGCGCTCAAGACGCCTTGATTGACGGCATAATGCAGTGCGAATCGCAAGTAGTCAATCTACACGCGTAGACGCTGAAGTAGCAGAGCCTTTGGACGTGGGTTCGACTCCCACCGTCTCCATAAGATAAGAATAATAGATTAAATTCATTGATATTCAAGTTTTTTTCTTTTGGAGTATGCCAATATCCTTTATTAGTTTTTAAATGTTTTTAACTGAATATGTAATATTATTTTGCGTTAACTCAATTTTATTTCTTATTGGAATTTATTTGTTATGATTCTATAGACATATGAGTTTCCAAAATGTACTATTAATGAAAAGTGATTGACAGTTTAATTAGTTTATTGTTTTATTCTATGCTATGAAAATTGTTATCACTTAGATAAATAGATTGGAGGAAAACTAGAATGATTAGTATTGAAAAGCTTGTAATAAAAAACTATAGAAAATTACAAGATGAGGTAATTACTCTAGACAATCATTTAACAGCAGTAGTAGGTTCTAATAACTCTGGTAAAACATCTTTAGTAGAATTATTATCTAATACTTTTAGAGAGCGAAAAGATTATATAAATATAGATGACTTGAATAGTAAAACACGTTTAGAGAATGATGAAAAAATAGAAGGAATTATTAATGATAATAATTTGAGTATTGATGATAAGAAAGATAAGTTACACAAGATACATAAAGAACTAAAAAAAATTAAAATAGGTGTAGCAACTAAATATGATGATGAAAGTGATGATCTTGAATATTTTTCAAGATATTTATCAGATATAGATATTAATAAAAAAAATTTTTATTTTCTAATTGAATATGAATATACCCCTGCTAAAGAAAAGGACATATTAGATATATTGAATGGTGAAAGAGACTTTAGAGAAATATTTTCAGAATTGCAATCAAACATTTATTACTGTAACGAGGATTTTAAAAATAAAATCAGTATTCCTGATAAATCGAATTTCTATGATCTATTTAATTACCATTGTGTGTACGCGATTAGAAGACTTGCTGATACTTCAGATGATAAGCAAAATTTTTTAAGTAAACATTTGCTGAAAACTGTACAGAACAATAGTGTTTGGAAAGAAAGTTTAAAAGTTCTGATAAATAGCATAAATACATTATTGAATCAACAAAAGTTATCGAATGAGATTGATGCGATAACACTAAAACATATCAAGAAAACTCTCCATAGTTTTTCAAAAACAAATGGAGGAAATACTGGAAATCTAGGAATAGACTTTAGACTGGAAAATAAGGATATAGAAAAGGTCCTCCTTGATTTTATACATATTTACTTTGAACAAGATGAAGGTTTAAAAGTAAAGGAACAAAAACAAGGCCTTGGCTATAGTAATCTGATCTATTTATTATTAGAAGCACAAATTTTTAGTGAAAAAATTGATCCTAGAAAAGTGAATTTACTAATTTTTGAAGAGCCTGAGGCACACCTTCACCCCCAGATGGAAAATATTTTCATTAGATATATTAATATCATTGCGAACGGCTCTGAAATAAAAGTTGAAGAAGTCGAAGGCGATGTAGAAGAAGGAGAAGTTCAAAAAGCAGCAGCAACAACAGAAATAATAGGAGGAGTGGAAGTATCTGAAGAAGAGTCAAAAGCAAAGTCAAAAGCAGAAGTAGCTACTGCGGCTGCGGAATCTTTAAGCACTTCTACAGCAATTGTTTTAGTAGAAGATATTGTTGCAAATGAAGAGAAAAGTGTACCTTTCCAAATGTTAATCACAAGTCATTCGAGTGAGATGACAAAAACAATTGGATTAAATAATATCCGTGTATTTAGATCTAAAGGGCATACAGAATCAAAAGTGTACGACTTAAATCATTTTATAAATATCCCAACAATAAATAAAGAGTTTTATCAAAAGTTCTTTCAGTTCAATATGGTTGAAATGGTTTTTGCAGATAAATTAATTTTATTTGAAGGAGATGCAGAAAGATTATTATTTAAGTATTTAATTTCAAATATTAAAGATTTTGAAGACTTATCAACTCAGTATATTTCATATATTCAAGTTGGTGGTGCATATGCCTATCAATACTTAGACTTAATACAGTATTTAGAGATTAAAACTTTAATTTTCACAGATATTGACTATGAATACTCAAAAGAAGACATTAATTTGGAAACGGACGTTCTTACTAAGGATATAATTAACCGTTCCACAACTAATGACACTATCAAGAAATTTACGGGAGAATCCATTATCGCTAATATCTTTAAAAAAAATACCGAAAAAAGTGGTATGTTCTTAGAGGACACTAGCGTTTGTTTGAAATTTCAAACAGACCTTGATGGGTATGCACGCACCTTAGAAGATGCAATATTAAACAAGCTCTTGAATTTCAAAACCGTTTTTGACAAGATCTCCAAAGCTGATTTTCAATTATTAATTGATAATAATAAGCTATTATTACCTAATACTAGTAAAAGTGAAACATCATTAAGAGATAGAATTGATAAATTAAAAAACAAAACGGATTTCATGTATTCATTAATTGAAACTGAAAGTATTGAGGAAGCAATCCCTAATTATATCGAGGAGGGATTAAATTGGTTGAAGGATTAAATATAAATAAACAATTCACTCTTGTTAATGCTCCTGCTGGTAGTGGAAAAACAACTGCTCTTTCTAAAACAGTAAACAAACTTCTTCAAACGCCTCAAAAAAGAATACTATGTATAACTTATACTAATAGAGCAGCCAATCAGTTAATAGAAAAAATTGACAACGACAAAGTTGAAGTAAGTACTATTCATTCATTTATCAGTAAGTTCATGAGACCCTTTTTTAAAATCGAACCAGTTATCGAGTATTTTGTAGAGTTTTATGAAAATGATATTAGAAGTCTATTAGGAAGTGATGATGAGAGAGATAGAATTAAATTACAGAGATTTAAAGATAAATTTAATTTAGAGGAGGATTGTGAGGTAACACTACAAACTATTAAAGAAAATATCTCTGAATTAGAATATGGGGAGACACAATTCACATCAGTTCTATATGGTAGACTGTCTCATGATGATTTATTAATATTTGCAAATAAAGTATGTCATGAGTTCCCGAAACTCAGTAAAGTAATCTCACAGAGATATTCGTACATTTTTATAGACGAATATCAGGATACACAATCAGAAGTCTTGGAGCTGTTTTATCATTCGTGTATAGGTAGTGAGACAAAATTGATACTTCTAGGTGATGAAATGCAACAAATCTATAATGAAAGAGTCGAAGGATTTCAATCAATAATAGAAGACAATTTTGTTAGAAATTACTCATTAAAGTTTAATTGGCGCTCCCAAGGGAATATTGTAAAGCTATTAAATAATCTATACTTTGATTCTTCGTATCAACAAATCCCTAAAATTATGGATGAAGAGAAACCAAAGCTGTATATAGTAGATGATTTAGGTACAGAAATAAGTGAGGGTAATTTACAGTTAGTTTTATATAATAGTGATTTGTTTAAAGCAATAGGCGCCTATAATTTGTATGTTGCATATAATGAGAGGTATAAATTATTCGATAAACACAACACGAAAGAGATATTATTAGATATGTCCATGGATAATCCAGATGATTTAATTGTTCTTTTAATATTTATAACAAATATTAGTGATCTCTTTGATAATAAACAATACAATCGAATAATTGGCGAAATTAGAAATTACAAGTTTTCAAATAAGGAAATATGGAAGATTAAGAACCATAAAGATAAAATAAAAATAGCTCAGTATCTAAATCAATTGAGTAATGAATTAAAAAAGGATTTAACAATCGAAGAATTGTTGAATTTTTTGCGCGGAAATGAAATTATATACAAATCACATATCGATATGATTATTAGTCAGATAGATGAAAATGAAGAATTTAAAAATAAAATTAACTCAGTGAAGTTTGAAGAATTTATTCACTGTTATATAGAATCTAAAAGTCCGGAATTCTCAACCCAACACGCAGTTAAAGGTGAGGGTTATGATAATGTTGCTTTAAAGATCTCGGATGGTAATAATCCAAATGTAAAAATGTATTTCTTTTTGGATTTAATTTCAAGAGATTTATTTGATTATCTTGAATTAACTTCTATGCAGAAAGAAATTAATGAAAATATTAATGCACTTAGTGAAACTACAATGAAAAGAATATCTGAGATAAAAGCAGCCGATTATAAAAATTCTGAGAAACAATGCGAGGTGTGTTACTTAAATATTAAAAAAGTTCTTGTTAATAACGAAGAATTATTTAATGCTTTTTTTGTTGATATATTCTCGAAATACGAGGAGAAACCAAACCTTTCAAATTTTTTGAAATGTATTAGATTAGTAAGAAGAATAGAAGGGGCATTATTAGCTTATAAGTTATTTTATGTTGGCTGTTCTCGTGCCAAAAGAAAATTGAGTGTATATGTTGAGAAAAGTAATATTCATAGCTTTGAACAAGAGTTCATTTCAAAAATGGTGAATTTGAATTTTGAAGTTGTAACTTAGAATAGCCAGGCACGCAAACAAATCCGAATTCATTCCAAAAAAGTGTGACTTTAAGTAAATCTTTGTCTCTAAGACAAAGATTTACTTAATTTTATTTTCAGGAGAAGCTATACTAAAAATAGGTTTTTATGTTAAGTGCCACGAAATTACTGCAAGGGAGGAAGGATTATAATGATACGTTTTGAAAGTGATTATGCTGAAGGTGCTCATATACAAATTCTGAATCGGCTACTGAAAACCAATGAGGAACAGACACCTGGCTATGGCGTGGATGACTATTGTGAAAGGGCTAGAGGGTATATTCGAAAAGCGTGTGATATGGAGAATGCAGATGTACACTTCTTAGTTGGCGGAACACAAGCAAATACTACAATTATTTCTTCCATCTTGCGTCCGCATCAAGGAGCGGTTTCTGCGATTACGGGTCATATTGCAGGACATGAAACGGGAGCAATTGAAGCGACTGGACATAAAGTGCTTACGTTGCCGAGTGATGATGGGAAGATTACAGCAACACAAGTAAAAGAGTTATATGATACTCATTGGAATGATGCCACTCATGAACATATGGTGCAGCCAGGTTTGGTTTACATATCTCATCCTTCCGAGAATGGGACGACTTATAGTAAATCCGAATTGGAGGAATTAAGCAAGGTTTGCCGGGAATGTGGTTTGCCCTTATTTATGGATGGTGCTCGTTTAGGATATGGTCTCGCTGCAAAAGACAACGATCTATCTCTTATTGATATCGCAAGACTTTGTGATGTGTTCTATATCGGCGGAACGAAAGTTGGAGCGTTGTTTGGAGAAGCTGTTGTCATCACAAATGATGATCTTAAAAAAGACTTTCGGTATATGATCAAACAAAATGGAGGAATGCTCGCTAAGGGGCGTTTGTTAGGGATCCAGTTTGAAACCTTGTTTGAAGGTGGCTTATACTTTGAGATTTCTAAGCATGCTGTGGACTTGGCGATGATGATTCGAGAGGCGTTTGTTGAAAAAGGGTTTTCATTAAAATATGATTCCAAGACAAATCAACAGTTTCCTATTTTGCCGAATGACGTGGTGGATGAATTGAGCAAGAAGTATTCTTTTTCCTATTGGGAGAAAGTCGATGATACACAAAGTGTTGTGAGATTTTGTACGAGCTGGGCGACAAAAAAGGAAAATGTTGAGCAACTGATTGAGGATATTAAGAATATATAAAGACAAAAGTTGGAGAGTAGGTCAGATTCGATCTGACTAATGCTCCAACTATTTTTCATTTAATCGCGTTTGTTATGATAAATCAGTTGAACAACACCTGAAGAGAAAGTTTTAGTTTCAATTAATTTTAAATCTAGCTGTTTTTTAATGTCAGTAAACAATGCTTTTCCTTCACCTAAAACAACTGGATGAACAGACAACCTGAACTCATCAACAAGATCCAACTCAATGAAGGTTGTAATAAGGCTTGCCCCACCGTATAACCAGATATCCTTTCCAGGCTGGTTTTTTAGTTTATTCACTTCTTCGGCAATGTTTTTATTGATGTAGATTGTTTTGCTGTCAGTTCTGTTTTCATTTTTGGAAAATACATATTTATCTTTGCTGTGGACCAATCTCCACATTTCTTTTTCATCATCAGCGGCATTCGTTGGTGGATTAAATTCTCCCCACATATCATAACTTTTTCTTCCGTATAAAATGGTGTCAATCTGATGCAGGAAATCTGTAAATCCCATTTCAGCATCCATAATGCACCAATCTGTCTCGCCGTTTTTTCCTTCGATGAATCCATCTAGTGTCGTTGCTAAATCCAAAATGATTTTTCTTTGGCTTGTGCTGGACATTGTTTACCTCCTCTGACGATATTTGATAATGAAGCATTAATCGTATATCACATTTTTCCCTTCTTCAGTTAACTTTTGCAAAGATGTAAGCATATGATTTATCTGTTCATCGGAATGTCTTTCCCATGAGCCTAATTCGGCTACTATTTTCAATGGAGATGTTGACCGATAGGAGCGTGTGGGGTTTCCGGGAAATCGCTTGTCCGTTAAGTTCGGATCGTTTTCAAAATCACCTAACGGTTCCACGATATAAATTCTCTCCTTTTCATTGGATTTTGCTAATTCAGCACCCCATTTAGCAGCCTCTAATGTTGCAGTAAAATAGATATGGTTAGATTTTTTATCCTGATAATTGGAGAAGTGTAAAGGTTCAAGAAGATCTCCAATTTCCAGTTTTGCTTTCGTGCCATGAAAGAACGGACCTGGATCTAAGCTATTTTTATTGTCATTCATACAATTGCCCCCTTTTGCATTTTGACTTGCGTAGTACAGTATAAGGCAGTAATGGCGGGAAAAGTAGTCTATAAATGATCAGCAGATGATGGTATACTATAAGTAGAGAATAAGATGTGAATACTATCAATCCGTTAGAGAGTGCGTAAAGGAGAAGGGCAGCCAATGCTGCTCTTCTTTTCTTTTTTTCTATAGAAAAAATACAAATAGAAGCTCTCCATGACAAATCTGCGTTAGGGGTTGGTAGATTTTTCATGTAGTAATTCATTTAGGTTTCTTCTTCCCAATATGCTAAACTTGTTGTCCGAAAGGCAATCAAGAAGGTGGAATACATATGGGAAGAATTGAACATAAACAGCAACAGAACCGATTGAATAGAGAGAAGAAATGGTCAAACATAAAGAAACCTTTCCGAATACTATTATTCGTATTGCTACTTGTAGTCCTTTGTGGATTGGTCATGGTGAATCACCTAATTTCATCAAGTGATGTGAGTAAACTAGAAGAACCTGAACCGAGACCGACGTTTATTTACGATCAAAACGGAGAGATCGTTAGTAAAATTTCAATTTCCAACATTGAAGGAGTTCGTCTAGACCAAATACCAAATGAGTTGATAGAAGCAGTAATTTCTGTTGAGGATCAACAGTTTTATAAACATCATGGAATTAATTATTTCGGGATTGCGCGGGCATTTACTCAAAACCTGTTAAAAGGTGAGGTTGTGGCTGGTGGAAGTACGATCACTCAGCAACTAACAAAAAATATATTTTTAACCCAGGATCGTACATATTCTCGTAAATTCAAAGAATTACTTATCGCGAGGAAAATTGAGAGAACTTATTCTAAAGATGACATACTGGAACGCTACTTGAATCAAATTTACTTTGGCGAAGGAGCATGGGGTGTTCAACGGGCTGCGCAAATCTATTTTGGAAAAGATGTTAGCGAGTTAACGTTAAGTGAATCTGCTACATTAGCGGGATTAATTAAAGCACCTTCCCATTTATCTCCTTATAAAGACATGGAAAAGTCGGTGGAACGCCGCAACATTGTTTTATCGTTAATGAAAAGTGAAAAGTATATTAGTCAAGCAGAGTTCGATGAAGCGGTCGGACAAGAAATTGTGTTAGCCGATTCAACAATGACGGATTATAAAGGGAAATATCCATATTATATTGACTATATTATTGACGAGGCGGTCGACAAGTACAAGATTTCGAAAAACGAAGTGCTGTATGGAGGATTACATATATATACAGCGTTAAATCCTGTCATCCAAGATGCCCTTGAAGAAGTGTATCAGGATGATCGTTATTTTCCGAAGAGCAAGCCGGATCAACTCATTCAAAGCGGTTCGGTCTTCTTGAATCCTAAAACGGGTGGAATTAGTGCCTTGATCGGGGGCAGAGGAGAATATACGTATGGACGCTTTAATAATGCGACCGAGCTCGTTAGACAACCGGGATCATCCTTGAAACCACTTGTCTACACTGCGGCATTGGAGCAAGGCTATCATATTTCGGATTTGCTCGTTGACGAACCAATTAACATTAATGGATATTCTCCGCAAAATTTCGATCATAAGTTTAGAGGGCAAGTGACAATGTACGATGCAGTCACCCAATCGTATAATATCCCTCCCGTCTGGCTGCTACATAACATCGGAATTGAAATTGGCGTGCGGACCGTAGAGCGTTTCGGAATCCCATTGGAAGAAAACGACCATAATCTTGGCCTGGCATTAGGGGGCTTGCACAAAGGAACTTCACCCCTGCGAATGGCTCAAGCTTTCTCTGCATTTGCGAATGATGGGGTTATGATGGAAGCCCATGCTATTGTAGAAATAAAAGATTCAGAAGGCAAAGTCATTGGAAAATGGCGTGAACAATCAGTAGAAGTAACAGAAGCGGAAGTTGCTCAGCAAATGACCTATATGCTGCAAGGTGCTGTCGAAGTTGGTACGGCCAAGAAAGCTCAACTTTCAGGGATGGAAGTTGCCGGTAAAACAGGCACCACCCAGCTGCCATTCACGGGTGTAGATGGATCGAAGGATCATTGGTTCGTCGGCTATACACCGGACATCGTAGGTGCGGTTTGGCTAGGCTATGATAAAACCGATCCTGAACATCACTTAACGTCGACTAGTAGTTTCACAGCCCCACCAATTTTCGGGCAAGTCCTATTAAGGTCAATGAGTGAATATCCTACGAAGGAATTTGATTTACCGTTAATCGCTAAAGATAAAAAAGAGCTTGAGAAACAGAAAGAAAAGTTGAGGGAGAAAGAACAAAAAGCGGAAAAAGAGAAAAGGAAACAGGAGAAGAAAAAAGAGAAAGAACGGGAAAAAAGAGAGAAGAAAGCCAAGAAGGAAAGAGAGAAAGAAAGGAAAAAGAAAGAAAAGGAGAAACGGGAAAAAGAGATGGGGAAAGAAATAGAAGATAGCCTTGACCGATTGAAGAAGTGGATACAAGAATGATAAAGCAAAATGCAAAAAAGGATATTGAGAAGTTGGTCTTGTTTAAGGATCTACATGATTTCGATGCAAAGGAAACCAGTTCTGATTAAAAATGATCAGAACTGGTTTTTTCTTGAAATCGGAGTAAATCGATTTCATTATCATCAATGAAAAACTGGGGAGCCAATTTGATGTTGGGGAGATAGGATAGAGGGCATTGTCCCGTTGTACCATCACAATTTCGGGTACACAACCGTCCCGTTTTCCTCGATGATTGGCATGGCGCCCCATTTTCCAAGTTCGTGTGCGACCAGTTCGCCGCCGTCTTTTGTCGGGATGATGTGGGTGACTTCCCACTCATGAGCAGCAAGCCAATTGCTGATGAGCAGGCGATGGCAGCGGGCGGGGTGGCGCTCTGAGCAGCAGTATGCAGTCCTCTTCGATTTGGCCAGCTTCATCAGTTCATCGACGCCTTCCTGGAAGCAGTGCGACAGTGTGTAATCCGCATAATTATGGAACGAGGCATTCTGCCAACCGTCATTCAGTACAGGGGAGACCAGGTCGGAGGCGGGCCGCCTTCCGCCGAGATCAGGCATATGGCAGTACGCGATGTTGGCATTTGGCAGCCACTCCGCCATCGTTTCTTTTTTGAACCAAGGAAATTTACGGCTGCCCGGAAAAGACCGAACATCGACGAGCTGCTCAATCTTCGCAAGCTTGAGCAGCTCGATAAATTCTTCTTTTGAATGTGAATAATGGCCGATCGTAAAAATCTCCAATTCGTAACCCCCTCTGTTTATTACAAGTTTTCCACTGAAGGGTGCGGGTAAAACATAGCAGTGGAAAGCGCTGTACAGAACTTGCGATTGCCTCGGATGGGGGATTGAAACAGAATCGTCTCTGAATAAGAGAAGAGTTCGGGGTTTATCGTTCGCAGTTACATAGATGACTGCTTCACTATTCAAGCTACTCCGATTTGGATACTTATGCTCTATAGGAAAACTGCTGATTTAGGACATGAGGCCTTTATTTATTTTCTTCAAGTTTTAGTATAATAAATAGATTGTGAAAATGGAAAATATATAAAGTAGGACCAGTTTATCCAATTTAGAACATGACTGTACATAGTGAAGAAATAGGAGGAAAACAAATGGCGGAAGAAGTGAACACAACAGGTTGGGATGCAATTGAAGAAGCGGCAACGAAATTATACGGGGATCAGGAACCGAAGCATTATGGGACTGCGATTCCTTATTTGCTTGGCGGACAAGACCCATTGGATGGCCTTAGCGCGTATAAGGCGGAAACACCTTCTCCACATTGGCATATTATTACGTTTGGCTTTTCCGAGCTTTATGAGAAGGAATCGGAAAATGCCGAGTATAGCGGCTACGGGTTTGAGCTTTCGTTTCGGGTGTCCCGCACTGATGATGAGGAAGAGCCTCCTGCATGGGCTTTGAACCTTCTTCAAAATATGGGGCGCTATGTGTTTAACAGCGGCAACGTTTTTGCTTCAGGTGATTATTTGGATGCGAATGGTCCCATCTGCTTGGGAGCCGATACGGAGTTAACCGCTCTTGCTTTTATCACCGATCCAGAGCTAGGTATACTGCATACGCCTAACGGACGCGTTGATTTCCTTCAAATGGTTGGGATCACCGAGGACGAGCTGGAGGCGATGAAAGTATGGAATACAGCTGGTCTACTAGAAGCTGGAAAAGGACAGATTCCAGGTTATCTTACGGATTTATCCCGAACTTCGATGCTTCAAGTTCCTGCCGTTCAGGAAAGTGTTCAAATCGGCATAGACCGCGACGGTTCGAGCACTGGTTATTTATTTGTGGATCAATTGACTTGGGAACCCGGTAAGAAAGGGTTGTTCAAAAAGAAGCCTTCTGTGCTCACAGTAGGAGCGAAGCAAGCTGAAACGGTTGGAAAGTTGTTGCAAGGCCGGTTGCTGAAGGGTAGAGATTTGAGATTAGTAAGTAAAGAGGCAAACGTCACATTGGAGCTTGCTCCAACGACTGGATTCGAAACAGTTGAGGGCACGGTCCATTTACGTCTTGATGAAACAGTTGTCAACGAGCTAATGCATAAACTTCTTCCAATAGAAGGAGAAATTCATTTGTCTTCTACTAACGACTTCATCATACAAGTCGTTAAAACGTACATTAAGGATCAAGATGGACAGGTCATCTCTATCGTTGGATAAAGGATCGAAACATTGTTTACCTAAGAATTTATTTAGAGGTAAGTATTATGACCACGCATTGTCCACTATTTTTTCTGCAAGCTGCATTTAGGGCGAACACTTTTCGTCATGTTCCGGTGGAAAAGGCTACTAAAGGAGAGACGCAAATGAGTGACATCAACTCTCAAAATTGCAATCTAAATATATGGTATTACCTACCTGATAATGTATGGGATAAAGTGAAAAATATATATGAGAGTATGCCGGGGTGGAAAGGATATAAAGATGGAATTCCTTATTGGTTCGGGTGTGAAGAAGATAATGTTTTCATTACGGCCTCCGTTGAACCAAGCGGATTATCTTTTTATGCGCGGATGAGTAATGATGATTGGCATTCCTGGATAGAGAGATTTAAATTGGAAGCGACACAAGTATTAGGATTTGCTGTCGGTGAACCGGAGGAAGGATTTATGTAACAATGCAATAACATGCAATAATGTCGTACGTGGAGAAGCCGGAATGGTAAGAGCCCGCTTTTAAAGCGAGCTCTCCATGAACCTGATTAAGCTTCTCGCAACGTATTAATAACTTCCTCCGCATAGGAATCGGTAAACCGGATCATCCCGTTCTCCTGTACAATCCGCCCTTCCTGCATGCGAATATCAAGCCAATCTGTAATGAAGGAAGGGGCATAGCCGCCTTGGCCGAATTCATCACCAAATACGATGATGCTCGGATAAACAGCTACATATTGATCGCGGCTCGTGTCTGGATTTGCCCTCGTATATAACCAAAACTGTACGTCATACATGACATATGATAATTCGTCTGCGTGAAATGAAAAATGGCCTTTCTCTTCGACAATCCGTGTACAGATGCTGCGGATTTTCTGTCCCACCTGCTCCAATTCGATTACCCGAGAGCACAGCTCCTCCAGCAGAGGAGAAAATTTGCCGTATGCTACTTTCCCCATGGCCTCGATTTTATCTTCCTCAGAAGTATCATATTGTTCATCGTTCACTAAGCCTTTAATAAACTCCTCGAAATTAGCGGCTAGGAAGGTAATCTTATAATCATCTTCCTGATCGACATGGACAACTGCAGGTTCGCCATCTGAACCGCTTGCCCGATAGTCTAACATGACGACATCATGACCGGCTGAAGGGCAATCACAGATCACCACACCGATATCAGGATATCCCCATTCCTCAATCATAAAAGGACTGCCGAGATCCCCGCACAGTGAATAGCTTTTCTCGCGACCAATTCCCATAATCCCCGAAATGGCAATATGATTTTCCGCCCAAGAAGTCGGTTCCTCTGTTGGAAAGTTGGTGTTCTTCGGCACCCCGCCATTCTAGAATTATCCCGGTAATGCTAAATACAAAGGCTGTCTATCGCTATTATTAGAAGTTCATATAGACTGCTATATATTACAAATAAAAAAACTTCTGCCAATCGGCACTCGTCTAATGTTATGAAGGGGGATATGAAGTGGATAGCTATTCAATTGAACAAACGAAGTTACTACCGTATGAAAAGATCATTGATGAACTCATGATTGATTATGGTCAAGATATATTACAGCTTGTTATGCAATACGTACATAACCTCTCCGTTGCGGAAGATTTAACACAAGAAATTTTTGTAAAGTGCTATAGGGCATTGCCGACATTCCAGTTTAATTCTTCAATGAAAACTTGGTTATGGCGCATTGCGATTAATCATACAAAAGATTATTTGAAAAGCTGGTATGCAAAAAATGTAGAAGCGACCGAAGATAATCGAATCGCACAAGTGAAAAGTGGAGTTTGTGTCGAGCAGCAAGTTATTAGGCAACAAGAAGATGAAGAACTAGCACGTACTGTGTTCGCACTACCGCTGAAATATCGTGAAGTCATCTATTTATGCTATTACGAGGAACAATCGATGAAGGAAATAGCAGACGTCCTGCAGCTAAACAAAAGTACCGTGAAAACGAGATTGCGTAAAGCAAAACAATTATTGAAGAATCGATTGGAGTGTGAGTAGGAGTGGAAGAACGCTTAAAAAATTTGAAAAAAGCAGTCGATCAAACTGTCTTTAATAAAGTAGAATTTAAAACAAAACATCGACAGCAAATACATAAACAGTTACAAGTATTATCCTTACAACAAACATTACTATCCATGCTCACAGAATCAAAGTCAGGCACGGAAATAACGCAAATGCTGCATGTCCGTGGTGTCGAGCAAATTGTTCATAATGAAGGGATGATTTATTCGGTTTTACATGAAGCCGAGCAGCACGGTTGGCTTTCTGCAAGGTGGGAAAGTGGTGTGAAGTACTATCAATTAACGAAGCTCGGGAAAAAGCGATTACAGCAAGACAATGCGCATGAAAAGCTATCTCTTAAGGAACTAATTTGGGGGGTGCGCATGAATGTTGATTAAGGAGTTTCTACAGCAAGTTACAAGCTATATCCGTTCAAAAGAGGCACGTAGCTATGTAGAAGAAGAATTGCACCACCATCTGACGAAATCCAAACAAGCCTGGGTGAATTCAGGCTACTCTTCAATAGAAGCTGAGCAAAAAGCCATTGAGGAAATGGGCTCTGCTTCACAGCTCGGAAAATCAATGGACAAAATTCACCGGCCAAAATGGGATTTCTGGCTAATTGGCGCAGTGTTGCTATTGATTGCTGTAAGCATTACACCAATCTTAACGACAGATTTCAGCCATCGATTTGGTGTAGATATGACGAATTACTTTGTTAAAAATAAAATCCTTCATATCATACTAGCCGTTGCAGGGATAGCCGTCATCATGTATTTTGATTATCGTAAACTGCAATGCTATAGTATGTTCTTTTATAGAGGGGCACTGTTGTTATTAATCGTTCTCTGGGCTATGCCCAACATCTTTGTTAATGGAGAAGCAATGTATAAAATAGGTCCAATTCGTTTGCAGGCATGGATGGCGCTTCCGTTGTTATTAGTAGCCTTTGCAGGATTTTTCACTGAACGCAAATGGAGAGGTTGGAAACTGACTGGATTATTTCTACTTCCAATATTCTTATTCATGATGATAGGAAGTCTTTCTGTAACGCTACTATATATGGGAGTTGTAGCCGTTTTGTTTAGCTTTAGCTATTTCAACCGAAAAGCGAAGCTTATTGTGTTTTTAATAGTAGGGGGAATGGGGTTAGCGATAGCGGCATTTAGTGTTTATGCATATCACTATTTACTTGAGCCATATCAAACAGTACGCATCAGAGCTTTTTTACATCCTGAATTATATGCGGATTCAGCAGGCTACATGATGCTCCAATTAAATGAAGCACTTGCACGGGCTGGCTGGTTCGGGGCAGATAGGCTTCACTACATTCCTGAAGCCCACACTGATTATGCTTTGGTACAGCTTATTCAATCGTATGGCTATGTTGCAGGACTCGCAGTCATTGGTATCATATTCGCTGTTGCGCTACGCATTTTGTGGCTTGTTACTACAATGCCACAATCATATGGTAAGTTACTCGTTATCGCAGCAGGAACATTATACAGTTGCCAGAGTATTTACTCTGTTTTAATGGTGTTTGGCTTCTTACCACTAACAGGCGTGCCGTTACCGTTTATTAGTTACGGGATTACACCATTGCTGATAAATGCCTTTCTAATAGGCTTAGTCTTAAGCGTCTATCGGAGAAAAGCGTTTATCGGAAAACAAATTTACTCTGCATAAATCATCCATCTGAAGATGATGGCAACACAGAATGTGTGACGCTAAGTATATCATTGTCTCTATGGCAAAGATATTTGACTGGCGTCAATATCGGATCAAAAACAAAAATATCGGGTTTACATTTATCACTCTGTCATTTCGTTCATGAGCAGTAAAGCATTGTTACTCAAGGGCGGACAAGCACCAAGGAAATAAATGGTCCAGTTGTAATAGATCATACTATATGATATGGTTTAAAGTGCAAACTAATAGAAATATTATAAATGGCAGCATGATCTTTTATAAAAACTTTAAAAACTTAATAGTATGCACTAGGGGTGTTATTTAACTGAGATGAGTAGAGACTCAAACCCTTTGAACCTGATCTAGCTGAAACTAGCGTAGGAAAGTGTAAACTCTCGGACATACGAAGAGGGATGACTCTGTCTTCTTTTTGGTGTGTCGTCATAGTTTTACGCAACTTTCCTTTTGGAAGGTTGCGTTTTTTTATTAGCTGCCATTTACCGATTCAAAACGTATAAGAACAGGAGTGGTTAGGATGAGTAAAGTCGTATTGGTAACAGGAAGTAGTCAAGGACTAGGGGCAACGATCGTAAGAACATTGGCAAGCCAAGGATTTCGGGTAGTCGTCAATTACAATAAGAGCAAAGAGGCAGCCGACAAGATTGTTTCCGAGATTGGAAAGGAGTATGCGATTGCCATTCAAGCTGATGTAACCAATCGAACAGAAGTGGATCGTATGGTAGAAGAGGCAACTGACTATTTTGGGCAAATTGATGTTGTGGTGAATAATGCATTAATCGATTTCAAATTTGATCCAATCAAGCAGAAACCTTTCGCAGAACTAACTTGGGATGACTATCAAAGACAGTTGGATGGTACTTTAAAAGCAGCATATAACGTAATTCAAAGTGTCATACCTCAATTTATTGAACGACAAAATGGAAGTATTATCAATATAGGGACGAATCTATTTCAGAATCCTGTCGTTCCTTATCATGAATATACAACAGCGAAAGCCGGATTGATCGGTTTTACACGTAATATTGCTGCCGAGTTAGGAGCATATGGCATAAAAGCGAATGTCGTTTCAGGAGGCTTATTGAAAACAACTAACGCCAGTGCTGTTACAACGCCGGAAGTATTCGATTTGATTGCAAGTTCTACGCCACTGAAGAAGGTCACCACGCCACAAGAAGTAGCGAATATGGTCGCATATTTGTCTTCAGACAATGCAAGCGGTATTACAGGGCAGAATATCACAGTCGATGGCGGTTTAACAATGAACTGACAAATGGGGGAGTGAAAAATGGTTGAAATGAACGCAAAACAACTAAACTTAGGTGTTTTGCTGTATGGCTGCGGACACCACCAAGCTGCGTGGCTTATGCCTGACTCAAGTGTTGAACGGATTGGTGATATTACCTATTATCAAAACTTAGCCAAGTTGGCGGAAAAGGGCCTATTTGACGTCGTATTCTTTGCAGATAATCAATCTTTTGTAGGCAAAGATTGCAGTGATATGCCGGCGTTTTGGTTTGACCCGCTCATCAATTTAACAGCCATATCCCAAGTGACAGACCATGTGGGATTAGTTCCAACGATATCAAGTACTTTTTCGAATCCTTTTACAGCTTCACGACAGCTTTTAAGTTTAGACCATCTTACAAAAGGTCGTGTAGGTTGGAATCTTGTTACTTCAATGACTGATGTTGAAGCACAAAATCATAGTATGGATAAGCTGCCGTCTCATGATGAACGCTATGAAAAAGCAGATGAATTTGCTACTTTAATGAATCATTTATTTCTTTCATGGGATAGCAAAGCGTTTCTGCATGAACGTGAAGAGAAAAAATTGATCGATCCTTCACACATCACGCCATTTCATCACGAAGGTACCTACTTTAAAGTGTGTGGTCCGTCCACTACGCCGAAAAGTCCTCAAGGTAAACCGGTCGCAATGCAGGCAGGGGCGTCCAAGCAAGGCATTGCATTAGCTGCAAAGCATGCAGATGCAGTTTACTCAGTGTCGTGGAACTTCAAGCAAGCAAAAAGGTTTCGAGAAAAAATCAATGAGCAAATGAAACAAAGCGAGAATAGCAACAGATATATTAAAGTGTTTCCGGGCTTAGTCACCTATGTCGGCAAGAGTCGTGAAGAGGCTTTAGCCAAGAAAGCGGCATTAGATGTACAGTTACCTATTGACACGGCATTAAAACAGCTGAGCATTTTTATTCGGCAAGACTGCTCCAATTGGGCACTTGATGAAAAGGTTCCACCATTGCCGCCTGTGGAGGAATTTACTGGACCGGTCGGCCGATATGAGACGATAATAGAAATTATTCATGATACAAACCCAACAGTAAGGGAATTATTGGGGTATCTAAATGCTGGTGGAGGACATTTCACGCTCATCGGCACACCTGAAGAGATTGTCGATCAGATGGAGCTTTGGTTTAAAGCAGGGGTAGCCGATGGATTTAATCTTATGCCTCCCACATTGCCGAGTAGTTTAGAAGACTTTGTTGAATTCATAGTACCGGAGCTGCAAAAGAGAGGTCTTTTCAAAAAATATTATGAAGGACATACATTACGTAGACATTTAGGGCTAACATAATAAAAGATCATGAAAAGGGGAGCGATTCAATAACGCTGCCCTTTGGATTCCGTCTATAGCCCCAGAAATTCCGTTGGTTTTTCAGTATAATCAACCCTTTCCAATTCCACATATCAACATTCAATATACGTCCAGATACGGCCCTATGAATTCCGTAGAATTCACGTGCCATTTTTGTGTCTCCGATTGTTGTGGCAAGCAAGTCTTTCATTTCACTAAATAGACTTGTGGCGTACTTCGACGGTCCATTGTCCAACACAATTGAAGGCTTCTCATTTAGTTAGTTAAACTTTTGGGAAGCCTCTTTTCCTGCATGCAAATAGACATCAACTAATATAATCAAATAGTCTGCAAGAAGGGAGGTTAGGAACTGATGGTGACTAAAAAATACGATGAGATCTTTAGCCGAGTCGTGAAATCAAAGCATATACATGAGTCTGTACTATTTATCCAAAATGGAAATGGGGATTTTTCATACAAAAATGAGTATGGGGGCAAGAGCATAGATGCGCCATTGCTCATGGCAAGTATTACGAAGCTGTTTACAACTACATGCATTTTAATTTTGCTGGAGCAAGGGAAACTCTCATTAGATGATAAAGTGACACGTTTTTTTGATAAAGAGAAACTTAGTGGGCTCCATCTCTATAAAGGACAGGAGTATACCGCAAAATTGACCATCGCTCATTTGCTGTTTCAGACAAGCGGGTTACCGGATGTATCTGAAGAAGGTAAAAATAATCTTCGAAAACGTGTACTTCAGGAAGATATGAACATCACAATTGACGAAATAATAGCGTTTACGAAAGAGATGAAACCACACTTTGCACCTGACACATTAAATAGATCACATTATGCGGATATCAATTTTGATATTTTAGGCCAGATTATTGAGTCCCTTACGAATTCTTCATTGGAAGATGTCTATAAATCTTTCATTTTTGAACCATTGAAGCTTGAGAAAACATATTTACCTATAGATGAGGATGATTTTATTCCCAGTATTTATTTTAAAAATAATGCGCTTTCCCTTCCGAAATACATTAAAAGCTGTCGAGCGAGTGGAGGGGCAATTACCACTGCC
Organism: Sporosarcina sp. SAFN-015; assembly: GCF_059415085.1. Classification (NCBI taxonomy): domain Bacteria; kingdom Bacillati; phylum Bacillota; class Bacilli; order Caryophanales; family Caryophanaceae; genus Sporosarcina; species Sporosarcina sp. SAFN-015. Next base: position 137,154 of record NZ_JBPFDR010000005.1, on the reverse strand, counting down.
CGCGAAATGATGGTCTTTATTAAAGCGTTTTTTGGAGGAGATTTATTTAATCAAGAAATCTTCAACCAATTGGAGATGTATAAGAAGTTACAAATCAGCTTTTATCCCATTCAATATGGTGGCGGCTATATGAGAATCCCATTAGGTGGATTTACAATGCTTTTTACTGGTAAGGGGGAATTGATCGGACATTCGGGCTCGACAGGTTCCTTTGCTTTTTATTATCCCGAGAAAGATCTGTTTTTTGTAGGTGATGTAAACCAAACGGCGAACCCTGCAACAGCAGTACGGATGGCGATACGACTTGCGGTTTCGAGTAAATAAAAGGAACGAATGCAATATTGCATTCGTTCTTTTTTTACATACTTTTGGTTACTCTTTGTTAGTGCGTTTCGCACCTTCTGCAGGAAGCGTGTAGTGCAAAGGGATAGAGAATTCCACATAGGAGGGACATACACCATTCAAGTAATAGTTACTACACGTTAGTTTTGGGCTGTCTTCGATTTCCCACGGCGACAAGGATGATCGTGAGAGATAGAACAATCATGCAAATAATGACAGTCCATATTATGGTGGGGTATTGGTTGTTGAATCCGGTTTCTGATGTATGTTTAGAGTAGATACCGAAATAAGCCCATAATACAGCCAAACCATATGCAGGGTTGTGTAAGCGAAGCATTGTTGTGACACTAATGATTGTTCCGATAATCAGGATAAGTATAGTCCATGTCACTTCAGATAACCCAAATCCATCCCATCTGATCGAGACGAGGAAAGCTGTAATGTTGGCAATGGTCGCAACTGTTATCCAGCCAAAATAGACACTAAAGGGAAGTTTGATAAAAAAACTCTCTTTTAAAGAGAGGGAAGCCTCTGCGGTCAATTTGTTGATGTTGATTAGGCAAAGAAGCAGCCCGATCATAGTGATGACGGATAAGAATAGTTTTTCATAATGCCATGCAAGTATCCAAAGGGTATTAAGAATTGAAGAAATTGAAAAGTAGATGCCGACTTGTGTTAACAGACGGGCTGTAGAAGGTTTTAGCTTTTTATGAAAGAAACCGAGTTGGTATAAGACATGTAATCCTAATAAGACATATATGACGCTCCAGATTGAAAATGTAAAGCCTGCAGGGGCAAATAAATTACTGTATTTCGCTGAAATTTCACCCGTTGTTTGCCCGTTAATGGGTAAAACGTTCGCCAATACATTAGTGACAATCATCAAGATGTATGTAAGAACGATTACTGTATTCAACCATACTCGTTTGCTAGTTAACTTCATCGAATCCTCCTTTCTCGAACTATATTCATCACTCTTTTCTACTATTCCTGTATTCCAACAATATAAACGATTTTTGGCAAGTGGCTGTTGAAGTGTAGAATTTCTAGCATTTTTTTGAAAGTTGAAGGAATTGTGCCGCGGAATAGAGAACAAGTACTTGTTAGATGCCATTTCTATTCAGAATACATGGGGAGGTTATCAATTGAAATTATTAGTTATTGGCGGAACATCGTTTGTCGGTCGTCATATTGTTGAGCAATTACTACTAAAAGGACATGAAGTAGTTCTATTCAATCGAGGAAAAACAAATCCTGATTTATTTCCAGCGTGTCGTCGCATTATTGGGGATCGTCGCATAAATATGGATCAGGCTGCCCTCGAACATTGGGATGCTGTCATTGATACAAGCGGTTATACGCCGAATGATGTAAAACCTGTTATTGAGGCACTGAAAGAAAAGAGTGATCATTATACATTTATTTCAACGATTTCAGTTTATGATGATTACTCAAAAGGCGATGTAAATGAGAATGGCTCGATATTTACACATACTGTCAACACGGACGAAGTGACGGGTGCAACGTACGGTCCGCTAAAGGTAATGTGCGAAAATGAAGTAAAGGATGGATTTGGCGAAAAGGCCCTAATTGTTAGACCTTGCATTATCGTAGGTCCGCATGATCCAACGGATAGATTCACATATTGGGCTTTGCGAACTGTAGAGGAAGGGCCAATTGCCATTCCGGGAGGAGACAGGAAAGTACAATGGATTGATGTTCGTGATTTGGCAAAGTGGATAGTAACCATGATTGAGGGGAAGAAAACAGGGACTTTTAACGCTGCTTCTGAACCCGTTTCATTCGAAGCGTTCATTGATGAATTAATTGCTGAACAAGGAATTGAGACAATCGCCATTCCTGATACGATTGTGGAAAAGGTAGAGATGGATGCAAAGCATCGTTTCCCATTGTGGATGCCAATTTCGGAACAGTTTCCACAAGGCTTTTTTATTGTCGATGCATCTAATGCTGTGGAGGCTGGGCTTTCGATTCGTCCCCTTCGCGACACTGCGGATGACACAAGGGAATGGGCAGCACATCTCGATTCCGGAACATGCAAAGTTGGTCCAAATAATGAAATCGAGAAATTATTACTTGAAACTGCTGCGAGAGAAAGAATATCAAATTGAATAACTGATGGGTGCTAATGACATTTGCCCCTACTTGTAGTGCCTATCCCCGAGCAATCTATTCTGTGGGGATAGGCACATTAGGTTATTAAATGAAGTCGTCAAAACGTAAAGCACTTCGATTACAGATTTTACGCGCTAGTATATGGCTTACATAAATCAAAACCAATGTCCAAATAGGAGTGATCTGCATTGTCGGAATCAACGAAAGGGGAAAGTAAATTTCCTGTCAGCATCATAGTTGCATTGGTGACTGCTTTAAGTCTTTTAGGAGATTCAATGTTATATATTGCGTTGCCTTTGTACTGGAAAGAGGCTGGTCTTGACTCCATTTGGCAAGTTGGTGTGCTTCTATCCATTAACCGTTTTATCCGTTTGCCTTTTAACCCACTTGTTGGATGGCTTTATAATAAGATTTCCCTTAAGACCGGATTAGTTATCGCAATTCTATTAGGAAGCATCACGACGTTAGGCTACGGATTATTGAGCGGTTTTATTGCGTGGATAATTTTACGTAGTCTTTGGGGAATTGCTTGGTCATTTTTCAGAATCGGAGGTTTATCCATTTTGGCCGTTGATACAAACAAGGACAATCGGGGTAAATCAATTGGTCTGTACAACGGATTATATCGATTAGGCAGCTTATTTGGTATGTTAGTAGGTGGATTGCTTGTGCCAATTATAGGGTTAAGTGCCGTTTCGATTATTTTTGGTTGTCTTACTCTGTTAGGGCTTCCTTTGATTTTAATGTATGTGAATACAACTTCCTCGATGGCTAATGTGCAGGATAACAAGGCTGTCATTGTTAACGAACGATTTATTAACAGACTTAAACAGGGCAGAGGAATGATTATTTTTACTGGCTTCTGTATCACTCTGCTCATTCAAGGGGTATTCATCTCAACTCTAAGCTCATTGATTGAACATAACCATGGGGAGAATGTCGTCTTGTTTGGATCAGTAATGAGTGTTACTTTCCTGACGGGAATTATTTTATCGATACGATGGATATGGGAACCGTTTTTAGGAGCACGTTTTGGGATTTGGTCCGATGGAGCAAAAGGAAGAGTGCCTTTACTCGTTCTATCCTTGATCTTTGGAGGCTTGACGTTTGGAATTATTTCCAATGAACTTTCACTCGCTGTGATGATTTTCTTTACTTTCTTAGTGATGATTGCATCTACATCACTTACAACCATTGTGGATGCAATTGCCTTGGACGTTTCAAAAAACACAAATGTCGTTTCATTTCTGACAACGTATACAATCGCTCAAGATCTTGGCGCATCTATAGGTCCTTTTATTAGCTTCATGATTTTTGGGTTAGTAAACGGATTCACTTACGTTTACTGGGGAGGGGCAATTGTATTTTTGTTCCTAGCAATCCTTTGGTCATTCAGCTATAAAAAAGAAAGAGGAGCATTTTCTATCACATCATAAACAGCCGTATGGAGAGGAGGAACCTCTCTCATCCGGCTGTTTTTTATTTCATCATTTAACGCTTATTCGATTCATCTTGGAAATCTTAGTAACTTGACGAAAAAGCTAAAGAGGAGTATTATATTTTACCTGTAGAAAAAGTTACATTAAAATAATGTTTTCCATAGATCAGAAGCAAAATAAAAAAGTAAAAGGTTGGTGTTTACATGAGAAAACAATGGAATATGAAAGATTTTCTTTTACACAACTTTTTAGGAATATATGCAATAGCTGTCTTAATGTTATGGATGAAAACATATATCGCTCAAGCTACACAGTTTGAATTAGGGGTAGAAGGACCTCTTCAGCAATTCCTTTTACTGCTAAATCCGCTCGGTTCAGCATTGCTATTTCTAGGAATTTCTTTTTTGTTTAAAGGAAAGAAAAAATATACATCGCTCGTCGTCATGTACATTCTCATGTCGATTCTATTATATGCAAATATCGTCTATTACCGTTTCTTCAGTGATTTCATTACAATTCCTACCCTTATGCAAACGCAAAATTTCGGGGATTTGGGCGGAAGTGTTCTGTCCTTGCTAAAACCTTATGATGTTTTGTTCTTTGTGGATGTATTCGTTATGATGTACCTTCGATTTTCACGTAAGGTACAAAAAGAGACAAATCGGGTAGGATCTAAAAAAGCGGCTGCGATTATTGCTGTCGCCTTAGTCATTTCTATTATTAATCTAGGACTCGCTGAATCAAGCCGTCCGCAACTATTGACTCGAGGTTTTGATCGAAACTATATTGTGAAATATTTAGGGATGTATAATTACACGATTTATGACTCGGTGGAAACGGCGGCAGCGTCATCACAAAGAGCTTTGGCGGATAGCAGTGATCTCACAGAAGTGATCAACTATACACAATCTGCTTACGCCGAACCGAATCCAACCTATTTTGGTGCAGCCGAAGGAATGAACGTCATCTATTTGCATTTAGAATCATTCCAAAACTTTTTGATTGACTATAAATTGAACGGGGAAGAAGTTACACCGTTTTTAAATTCATTAACAAAAGATAAGAATACAGCGTATTTCGATAACTTCTTCCATCAAACGGGCCAAGGTAAAACGTCCGATGCGGAATTCATGTTGGAGAACTCCATATTCGGATTGCCCCAAGGATCTGCTTTTATTACGAAAGCACAAAATACGTACCAAGCCGCCCCAAGCATTTTAAAGGATTATGGGTATACATCTGCTGTCTTCCACGGGAATAACGGAAGCTTCTGGAATCGAAATACCATCTACAAAGAATTTGGATTCGACCATTTCTTCGATGCGAGTTATTATGATACGAGTTCTCCTATCGACATGGCCGAATACGGATTATTGGACAAACCGTTCTATGAACAATCTGAAAGCATGCTCGCTTCATTGCCGCAACCTTTTTATACGAAATTCATTACGGTTGGAAACCACTATCCGTATGCTATGAACCAAGACTTGGTGACCATCGATAAAGCACAGACTGGGGACACCAGTGTGGACGCTTATTTCCAAACTGCGCGGTATACAGATGAAGCAATTGAAAAAGTCTTCACTCGATTAAAGGAAACAGGCTTATATGATAACTCGGTCATTGTTCTGTATGGTGACCATTATGGTATTTCAGAGAATCATAAAAAAGCGATGGGCCAAATCATAGGGAAAGACATTACACCTTATGAAAGTGCGAACTTGCAGCGCGTTCCATTATTCATACATGTTCCTGGAATGAAAGGTGGCATTAACCACACGTATGGTGGCCAGACAGACCTTCTTCCGACGTTATTACATTTGCTTGGAATTGACACGAAAGACTTTGTTCAATTCGGTTCCGATTTATTCTCGGAAGAGCATAATGAAGTCGTCCCGTTCCGAAATGGCGATTTTATCAGCCCGACGATTGATTCAATCAATGAAAAGTTTTATGATAATCAAACAGGCTTGCCTCTGGACGAGCGTCAAATGGAGCGTGCCAATGCTTTGAAAAAAGAAGTGGATTATAAATTGGAGCTTTCCGATAAAGTCGTGAATGGTGACTTATTGAGATTTTATACGCCAAAAGGATATACACCTGTCGATCCTTCTCAGTATAACTACACTAAAGATGCAGATGTACAATTAAACGATTGACATATTGCAGTTGAAGAAGCATGTTCTCTCCTAATGGAGAGGGCATGCTTCTTTTTTTCGCCGATTACCCATTCATAATATATAAAAAACAGCCGAATGGAGAGGGGGATACCTCACTCATTCGGCTGTTTTACATATCATCATTTACTTTCAAAGTCGCAATCCTTTAATGGAATCAGCTTTGTTTTGAACTTAACTTTATAAATTAGCCAAACGATCAAGAAAAGAGGAAGACCTATATAGGAAACGAGTGCGCCGTTCCAATCGATGTTACCGCCAGTAAAGGCTTGGAAGTTTTGGCCGGCAATGATGAAAATACATAGGACCAGAGCTAACAAAGGACCGAATGGGAACCATTTTGCGCGATAAGGAAGATCCGAGAGATTTCTGCCTTGTGCAATAAAGGCCCTTCTGAAACGGTAGTGACTGATTGCAATTCCGAGCCATGTAACAAATCCAGCCATCCCTGATGCGTTCAACAACCAGACGTACACCGTACCGTCTCCGAAGAAAGTGGAAAGGAAGGCAAGGGAACCGACTAATGTCGTAGCGATCAACGCATTGACCGGCACGCCTCTTCTATCTAATTTCGCTAAGAACTTTGGCGCTTTCCCATCACGCGCCAAATCCCAAAGCATTCGGGTAGATGCATACATACCCGAGTTACCAGCAGATAAGACCGCAGTCAAAATGATGGCGTTCATGACAGAAGCAGCAAATGCAAATCCGGCCCGTTCAAATACGAGTGTGAACGGACTGACAGAAACCGACTCACTCAATAATCGTGCATCCGTATACGGAATTATCATCCCGATGACGAAAATCGCAAAGATGTAGAAAAGAAGGATGCGCCAAAAAACAGAGTTTACCGCTTTGGGAATCGTCTTTTCCGGATTTTCACTTTCACCGGCAGCGACACCAAGCAATTCCGTACCTTGGAAAGAAAACCCTGCTGCCATGAAAATACCAAGGATCGCAAAGAATCCTCCGTTAAACGGTGCATCACCAAACGTGAAGTTCGAAAAGCCGATCGCTTCGCCGCCCATAATGCCAAAAATCATTAGAAACCCGGTAATGATGAAGATGATGACCGTTACAACTTTAATAAGTGAAAACCAGAATTCGGTTTCGCCAAAACCTTTAACAGACATATAGTTGATGCCGAACATGATCAGAAGGGCAAGTCCGCTCCATAAGAACGAAGGGCTATCAGGAAACCAGAATTTCATGATCAATACAACCGCTGCCAGTTCCGCAGCAATCGTAATCGCCCAGTTATACCAGTAATTCCAGCCGATTGCAAATCCGAATGCCGGATCGACGAATCGTGTAGCATATTCTTTGAATGATCCTGCCACAGGCATATAAGCGGCCATCTCCGCAAGGCTCGTCATCAGGAAGTACACCATGATCCCTACAGCTGCATACGCAACCAATGCCCCTCCTGGCCCTGCAGCATGGATTGCTCCGCCACTTGCCAAGAAAATCCCCGTTCCAATCGAGCCTCCAAGAGAAATCATCATCAGGTGACGGGCTTTCAATGTTCTTTTCAATTGAGGCGTATTCGTAGTTGTTAACTTGTTCTCCATGTTGTCCACTCCTCTTTATGACGGAAGGTTGTTACATCTACATAGTTTACCCAAATTAAAAAACAGCCATCAAGGCAAATCGACGGCTGTTGGATAAATGCGTAAATCCTTCCGAAGATAGTTCTCCACGTTAAAAACGTGACAATGATGTTCCTATTCGAAAACATCACCAGCATGGATAGCCAATGATCTATCCACACTTCGGCAACTCATCCTTTCAAACGGAGTCAACAATCTCAGAGAATCTCGTCCGTCCTACTCTTATGAGCAGCAGCCTCTATCCCATCGGTGAATGGGAGTATTAAATTAATGAATAAATTATAGGACAATATTATTCATAATGCAATGGTAAAACATTACACAATCAACTTCTTCAGATGTGCTACTTAATAATTTTTAAGATTTGTTTAAACTCTTTCGCATCCGCTGATTCTAGCAATTCATAAATAGCCATTTCTACACTTGTTCCAAAAATGCCAAGTGCCTCCATTTTTTCTAGTCCAAGTTGTTTATTTGCCAACGTGCGGGAAGATACGGCATCCTCAACGATTTGTACATCATAATTCGATTCTTTGAGATCGGCAGCTGTTTGGTAAACACAAATATGCGTTTCGATGCCCGCAATAAGGATTTGCGATTTTTGCGTTGTTAGCAGTGCATTCCTAAATGCCTCAGTTTTATAAGCGCTAAATGTCATTTTAGGAATTGGTGTAAGTCCTTCCAATTGTTCCGCCACTTCTTCTACAGTAGACCCTAAACCATCTGGATACTGTTCGAGCCAAATAATTGGCACATTCAAAATCCGCAAACAGCTGATCAGCTTCCTCAAATTATCGATTAACTCCTCGCTGTCATGCACAATTCTAGCCAATTTGCCTTGAACATCTACAAGTACAAATACCGTTTGATCTTTTGTGAACATGTGAAAATCCAGCCCCCTTTGTAAACTAGATTAATTATTTGATTATTCTATATCCAATCATATCATGTATCGCCAATAGGAACGGTGCAATTAATTATAAAAATTGATTGGAGTATTAAATTTGGGGATGCCCGAAATTCAATTTGCCGAGGTGATTGACGTATGGTATCCTAAATGTGTAATCGGTTACACATTAATGGATTTCCGAATGAAGGATGAAATAGGTGATTGGGTGAAAAAGAAAATAGTCGTCGTTGGCAGCATTAACATGGATATCGTCATTTCAGCGGAACGGCTTCCGAAGATGGGAGAAACAATTTTGGGCGAGCGGGTTACGTATTTGCCTGGAGGAAAAGGTGCCAATCAGGCAGTCGCCGCGGCACGACTTGGCGGTGAAGTCCGAATGGTTGGAGCAGTTGGAAATGATGAGTTTGGTCGTAGTCTTCTCTCGCAGCTGAAGGAAAATGATGTTGATACGGAGTTTGTAGAAACAATTGACGAAGTGCAGACAGGGATTGCGAATATCTATTCCGTCGACCACGACAATTGTATCACTGTCGTGCCTGGCGCAAATTTTGCCATAACTCCCGATAAGATCGATAAGCGGATTGAGCAAGTGATTGCTAGTGCAGATGTGCTTGTGACACAGTTGGAAATTCCGCTTGCCACCGTTGCTAAAGTCTTGCAAGTGGCGAAATATAATGGCGTAACGACAATTTTGAATCCAGCACCCGCACAGATTCTTCCTGTTGAACTGCTAGGATTGGTCGATTTCTTGACGCCGAATGAAACAGAGTTTGAAATGATGACTGGACATTCCTTTACATCTCGCGATCAATTGAGGGCACTAATGGATGAATGGCAAACTGTTCATGATCAAACCCTTCTCGTCACACTTGGAGCGGAAGGGTGCGCCTATTTAGATAACGGTATATTGAAAGTTGTTCCACCGCCCAAAGTAGAGCTGGTCGATACAACTGGAGCAGGTGATTCGTTTAATGGAGCGCTAGCGGTTGGCGTGACAAAAGGATGGTCGATTACTGACATGGTTACATTTTCAGTAAATGCATCGGCCAAGGCTGTGACGAAATTTGGAGCCCAGGAAGGGATGCCTTTCCTGGATGAATTGTAGGATAGGAGGTCAGTAGGATGGAGCATATTTCATTATCTTATATCGAAGAAAACTTAGAGTCCTATTTAAAGGAGACTTATACATTTTTACATCAGCATCCAGAACTTAGTAAAGAGGAGTACGAAACGCAAGCATTTATTGTGAAAGAATTGGAACGGCTCGGAATTTCTTATAGGAAGATGGCAAAGACAGGGGTTTGTGCTGAATTGACTGGAGCGGAGCTTGGAAAGACTATTCTGATCCGCTGCGATATCGACGCACTTCCAATCGATGAACAGACAGGACTTGACTATGCATCCACCCGGTCTTGTGTCATGCATGCGTGTGGCCATGATGCACATGTAACGGTCGGGCTCGGTCTTCTAACTATATTGAAAGAGCGGGAAGCCGACTGGAAAGGGACTGTGAAGGTGATGTTCCAGCCATCTGAGGAAGTACATCCTGGCGGAGCGAAATTAATGATCGATGAGGGAATTTTGGAAAACCCGAAAGTGGATGCGGCAATCTGCCTTCACACTAATCCATTTCTGACACCGGGAAAGTTTGAAATGAAGAAGGGGTATATGCTTGCAAATACAGATAGAATATTTGTTTCACTGATCGGGAAAGGTGGCCATGCGGCAGCGCCACAGCAAGGGATCGACGCTATAGCGATGGCGGGCCAATTCATTTCAGGAACGCAGAATATTGTGTCCCGTCAAACCTCGCCGCTCGATCCTGCGGTCATTACATATGGAACAGTGAACGGTGGTTTCACTTCAAATGTTATGTGTGATCGCGTGGACATTTCTGGAACTGTCCGCACGATCAAGAAGGAAACGCAGGACCGTATTGAACAGCAGATCGAGGCGCTGTTGCAGTCGGTGACTTCTTTTTGGGGTGGGACGTATGAATATGAATATAACCGGGGGTATCCGGCATGTTGGAATGATCCAGAGATGACAGAGGTCGTTTCCAATGCAATCCGAACAGCTTTTGGCGATGATAAAGTGGTGGAAGTAGAGCATCCATATATGAGCGGAGACGATTTTTCGATTGTCGCGAGCCACGTGCCGTCCGTCTTCATGTATTGGGGTACTGGGTCGACGGAGAAAGAGAATTTCCCATGGCATAACGCCAAATATCACGTTAATCTTGATGCACTTAAATATGGTATGGCGACTGCAGTAGAATGTATTGCAGCCTTACTCGAAACAAACAAGGTAGGAGGAGAGGAAGCATGAAAAAAGTAATTATCGATGTGGATACAGGAATAGACGATGCTATCGGTCTTTGTTTGGCAGTCCAAAGTGGACAAGCTGATATTGTTGGCATTACGACAGTGAACGGCAATACTTCACTAGAGCAAGCGACCGTTAATACGACAAAAGTGATGAAGTTGCTTGGCAGGGAAGATGTAGCTATCGTTAAAGGCGCTAACCGTCCATTGTTGAGAGATCCTCATTTTGAAGTGAGCGTCCATGGGAATGACGGAATTGGCGGCGCGTTGAAAGAGATGGAAATAGTAGTGAATGAAGACGGGTTCGCTCCTGACTTCATTATTGAACAGGCGGCAAAGTACAAGGGCGAGCTGACAATCATTTTGTTGGCACCAATGACAAATATGGCGCTTGCAATTCGTAAAGAACCACGATTGAAAGATTGGGTGAAGGAGCTAGTCATCATGGGAGGAGCTGTGAGTTCACCTGGCAATATAACTCCTACCGCGGAATATAACATTTTTATCGATCCTGAGGCAGCAAAGATTGTTCTTCATGCCGGTATTCCAATTACACTTGTCGGTCTGGACGTAACGCGGCAAACACTCTTGACGGAAGCGGATATTGAGCGGATGAATGCAGGTGCCGTCCGTGACTTCGTGCAAGAATCAACTACCCATTACATGAACCGTCATTTTCAATTGACTGGGAATCGTGCATGCGCGATGCATGATCCGCTTGCTGTAGGGGTGGCTCTCGACAAATCGCTCGTACGTACAGAACTGCACTACGTAGATGTGGAAACGAAAAGCGACTTATGTGACGGACAGACGGTTTGTGATTTCAAAGGCTGGCTGAAGAAAGAGCCAAATGTCAATGTGTGCGTGGAAGTGGATCGGGACCGGTTCATTGAGACATTAGTGGATACATTAGGTAGATAAGCTTTGGATTGGAGTCTGACGAAATGTGTCAGACTCTTCTCCGTTTAGAAAGAAGGAAATTGAATGAACTCTTTATCGAAGCCGGCATTATCGCTAGCCGGGGTGCAATGGCTGTTTTTCATGTTTGCCAATACGGTTGTCGTTCCGTTGTCTGTAGGTGCCGCATTTGAGTTGCCTGACATGGAAATAGCGGGCATTATCCGGACATCCTTCATCGTTACAGGGGCAGCAAGTATATTGCAGGCGGTATTGGGTCATAAGTATCCTCTTATGGAAGGCCATGGAGGAGTGTGGTGGGGATTGGTGCTCAGTCTATGTGCATCAGCGCCTGCTGTCGGACTCAGTTATGCAGAGGTCGGTGGCAGTCTTGCGCTCGGTATCATCCTCGCGGGAATAATGACGATTCTTCTCGGTGCATTCGGATTTGCGGGTACCTTGAAGAAGCTCTTCAACCCTATCGTCTTGACGGTATATCTGTTTTTATTGTCTTGCCAGCTGATCATGGTGTTCTTTAAAGGGATGCTTGGAATTGATGAGGAAGGGAAGATTAATGCACCTATCGCCATGCTATCGATCGGAATTGTAGTTCTTGTATTAGTACTTGCAACGAAAGGATTCGGAAAACTTGGGAATTATTCTATTTTGATTGGGATGATGGTTGGTTGGATTGCACATAGCCTTTTAATTACAACAAGTGTACAAGTGAGCGGTGGTTCGTCTACGCTCCTCCCGTTTTTACCTTGGGGAGCATTCCGGATGGACATCGGTATTGTCCTGACCGCTTTTCTCGCCGGACTGATTAATATGGCCAATTCATTGGTAGCTATTACAACAATTGAAAAGTTGTTAAAGACGAAGACTTCAGCTCGCCAATATCGCAGTTCTTTTATTCTGACAGGTTTTCATACGATCATTGCAGGGTTGTTCGGCCTCATCCCCTACGGGCCATATACATCATCGATCGGTTTTTTGGAGAGCACGAGAATTTACGAGCGACTGCCCTTCATTATAGGTGGAAGTCTTTTTATTGTGATGGGACTCGTACCGATGCTCGGTTCGTTTTTCTCAATGATGCCGACGAGTATTGGGGATGCCGTATTATTTGTCGCTTATTTACAGCTGTTTGGCAATGCGGTGAAAAATATTCGGCAGTTGCCGCTAGAGGAGATTCCCTTATACCGGCTGACCATACCTGCTCTTGTAGGATTAAGTGTCATGACTCTTACACCTGTGGCATTCAGCGTATTTCCTGTTCTTGTGCAGCCAATTATCAGCAATGGGCTGCTTGTCGGTGTTTTGCTATCATTGATAATGGAAATATCTTCGAAGAAGAAAGTGGAAGTTTGAAAAAAAGGTGAGTTCCATATTAGGAACTCATCTTTTTGTTGATTGTTTTTCCATCAATTTTACTGGGAAGCGTCTGCTCATTACATCGATAGATTTTTTATTAATTAACGCGACGACATACTCCATTGCCGTCTTACCGATCTCATAAATGGGCTGTGCAATAGTCGATAGCTCCGGCACCATCATTTCCATATGAATCCCGTCAAAACCGATGACTTTCACATCTTCTGGCACTTTGATGCCTCGTTCTATCAATGCTTTAACAGCGCCTGCAGCCATCAAATCATTGCTGGCGAAAATGCCGTCAAGATCGGGATGGGCGTTAAGGAGCTCATTCATAGAATCGTAACCGCCCCTCACTGTGAAATCACTGTAAGTAATGAGACTTGGCATGAATTGTCCTGTCTGCTTATAAGCCTCCTCATATCCTAAAGTGCGTTCTCGAGAGGAGATGATATGCATTGGACCGCAAATATGTCCGATCTTCCGGCAACCTTGCTCGACAAGATACTGTGTCGCTAATATGCCGCCGCCTCGATTATCAGCAAGAAGAGAAATGATATCCTGCCCTGGAAAAGCATTATCCATCAGAACGACGGGAATAGAGTGCTTTTGCAGATTAGCCACCTGATCTGGCTTAATTGTATAAGAAGAGATGATAATGCCATCGATCTGTTTCTGGATAAGTGTCTCGATGTATTTTGCTTCCTTATCAGGATCATTATCCGTATTGCAAAGCATGACTGTGTAACCGATTTCATGTGCCGCATCTTCTACCGCACGGGCAATTTCAGGGAAAAATGGATTTAAGATATCTGGAACCATTAGGGCGACAGTCGCTGTCTTTTTCCCTGCTAAACTCCTAGCAATATTATTTGGTCTGTAATTCAATTTTTCAATTACCTCTGTAATCGCTTGCGCCGCTTCTTTACTAACATATCCATTCTTGTTCAGAAAACGGGAGACGGTTGCCACGGAGACACCGGCCAGTTTGCTCACGTCTTTGATTGTAGCCATAAAGCACCTCAATTGTGATATCGTTTACATCAACATAACAACAATCCATAACTTGGTCAATGGTATGTTTTTAAATTCACATTGACAGTCGATAAAATGATATGGTAAATTACGTGTAACCGATTACACATAAAGTGTAAATGAGTTTAGTTTGGAACGGGGGAAAGGATTATGAATATATTAGTAGGCCTGTTAGGCTGTCTTGTAATCTTGGCAATTGCATTTCTATTATCCGAAAATAAAAAGAAGATTAACTATCGAATCGTTGGTATTGGGGTTCTTTTGCAAATTCTGTTTGGTTATATCGTGCTCAAATCCTCAGTCGGCCGAATAGTGCTTGAAAAAATATCGGAAGGGGTCAGGAATATTATCCATTACGGAAATGAAGGATTGATGTTCGTTTTCGGTGGATTGGCGGATGCCTCCCAACCTACCGGTTTCATTTTCGGTATCCGTGTCGCTGCAATGGCTATATTTGTAACAGCACTCATTTCTGTATTGTATCATTTCGGGATTATGCAACTTTTTGTCCGTGTTATCGGAGGAGGACTTTCAAAGCTCCTTGGGACAAGTAAGGCTGAATCGCTGACGGCTGCTTCAAATATTTTCTTAGGCGTTCAAGAAGCACCGGTCATCATCAAGCCCTATATTAAAACATTAACACGATCAGAAATTTTTGCGGTCATGGTTGGCGGATTGGCTTCCGTTGCCGGCGGTACGCTCCTTGCATATGCAGCACTTGGTATTCCAATCAATTATTTGCTCGCTGCTAGTTTCATGGCCGCGCCAGCTGGACTCGTTTTCGCAAAAATTTTGATCCCCCAAACTGAAACGCCATTGAATATAGTGGATCCGGAGAAATCTAATGCGACTGAAGCTGATGAAGTAAAACCGAGTGTAATTGACGCGATTACTAGAGGTGCCATGGAAGGTTTAAAGATGGCGGGTCTTATTATCGCCATGCTAATCGCCTTCATTTCGATAATGGCTCTGTTTAATGGTTTACTTGGAGGCATCGGTGGATGGTTCGGATATCCAAAGCTGTCGCTCCAACAGATTTTTGGTTATATTTTCTCCCCACTCGCTTTCGTGATGGGAGTCCCTTGGTCGGAAGCATTAACTGCAGGTAACTTGCTTGGCCAAAAGGTTGTATTAAACGAAATGGTAGCTTTCACGTCGTTCCAGCCTTTGATCGATTCATTGTCTGACAAGACGGTAGCCATTATGACATTTGCATTGTGCGGCTTTGCCAATGTGGGATCTCTTGGAATCTTGATAGCCAGTATGACCGCATTTGCGGAAAATCAACGCGGTGTTGTCGCTAAGCTTGGTATGAAAGCGGTTCTGGCTGGGACGCTCGCCAACTTGATGAGTGGTACCATCGCCGGAATGTTTATGTAAAAAAATAACCGTCCTGACATGATTTGTCGGGACGGTTTTGTATTTACCTAACTCTTTGTTTCCTCATCCATTGCGTTGCGACCCACTTTTCACCAGTGATAACAGGTGCACCGCCGTGTAAAGTTAAATCATTTAGATCTTGATCGTTATAGAAGTATTCGAAGTAGACTGCAGTCCCTTTTTTAGGCGATACTGAAAAGTTCAGTTTAGGGAAATAGGTTTCTCCGCCTTCTTCAACATCATTTAAATACATAACGAGTGTACTAATTCTATTGTTTGTTACTTTGCTTGTTGATGAAAAGAAATCATAATGAGCCTTATACTGTTGACCAGGAGTATACCGTAGGATTTGAAGGCCTTCTCCATGTTCAATAGGTATGTTCATAATCGTTGAGATTCTCTTTTCGATTCTCTCCACAATTTCGTTTTCACTTTCTTCGATAAACATACTGCTACTTGTTCTCAACTCATTTTCTTCGCGTGTTGTTCCAATCTTTGAGCGTTTCATTCTATCTGAAGACAATTTGATCAGTTCATCGCATTCTTCGTCACTTAAAATATTTCCTAAAACGACTACTAATGGCTCCTCTAATCTAGCGACAATGTCAATTTCTCTATCTGTCATAATTTTGCTTCCAACATGATTAAATATTGTTTGCTCTTTATTATCCGTTATCATCTTCGAACACCTCTTAAACTGTTTAGTTTTTAAAA
Organism: Sporosarcina sp. SAFN-015; assembly: GCF_059415085.1. Taxonomy (NCBI): domain Bacteria; kingdom Bacillati; phylum Bacillota; class Bacilli; order Caryophanales; family Caryophanaceae; genus Sporosarcina; species Sporosarcina sp. SAFN-015. The sequence continues at coordinate 120,816 of NZ_JBPFDR010000005.1, read as the reverse complement.
CAAATACGTTTTTGGGCAATAGGTAACTTGTAATAACGGCCTTCTTGTACGGTTTCCACTTCCTTTTGGAATTAAATTCAATTTATTTTATCACGTAGTTTTATATCACGTAAAATTTTAACTGAGGGATTTTTTCGGAATTATTTTCCAAGCGCGCTATGTAATAAATTTAAAATGATAAACCATATTAATCCGTAAAAAAGAAGCCAATCATAAGTCCTTGATTGGCTCCCTGTGTGTACATTATGGCAACTGTGCGTTCAATTTATACCTTTCTTTTCGAATACAAAAATAGACCTAACAACAATACTGTCTGTCCAAGAAAAGCAATGGCATCCCAAAAAGCGGATGGAGTCGAAGAATGAAATAGATTAGAAAGAACTCGTGAGTAAGCATAATAGGCTTGTGGCAGGAAGTAAAAGACAAGTAGACTAAGTGATAACAAAATCCCGCCGATATAAAATACGCTGTACATACGTACAACTCTTTGCTCTCCATCGAACGTCTCGGCATCCCTAGAGTACCTTCTTAAAAATGGCAGCCATTTACTTAAATATTGCCTCCCACTTTCCATCAAGTTATAACATCCAGTTATGTTTTCAACGAAGTAATATACGTCAGTTTTCATGTAGAAACAGCATTGATAGATTGTTTTTATGAAAATATCAAAAACGACTATACTAAGTATCCCTATTAAAATTGCATTCCCTTCCGGAAAGAGAAGCTGTATTGTTAATGCGATTAAAACACAAACTTGTTCAAATGACATACCGGCAAAATAGAGGATATTTCTTTGCCTTGGCGCCAGTCTCCATGCTGATGTTAAGTCTGTTTCAAAAACAACAAAGATAAGTCTGTTCCCAATCCCTAATGCAGCGGGTAAATTATAGGATCTTATAGCCAAAATATGTCCAAACTCATGGATGAAGATTAATACGAGGGAAATCAGCATGTAAGTAATGATATTGAACATCATCGAATCGAATATAAATATATCTTGATAATGTGGGAATAATCCAGGGTTCCACATGATAAGCGAAAGATTGATCAATACTAAAATGACATAAATCTTATTCATTATCCCATTAAAAAAGAAACGTCCGACAGAAGGGGGGAGCCATGTAAAACCACCAGAAGCTTGAATTTCTTTTTTTTGAATGATACTTTCCCCATCTATCTTTTCAACAAGACCTAATTCAATAAGCTGTTCGCCAAATTCGATCATGTCTACGTTTTCATTTGGATATTTCTTCTGCAGCTCTTTTTCGATTTCCCCTAATGTCTGGCCTTTATTTATTCTTTCAATCGCTTCTATACATATAACTGGCATTTCAAAAAAGTCACCAGAAACAGGTTCTTCCACGATATAATTCTTCTTATCTTTTTGTATGGTTAAAGGATATAAAGTGAATTGTGCTAGCAATGTTAATTTCAAACTTAGCTCCACCTCCCTTTAAAATGAAAATAGGATGCTATCAGATAGCATCCTATTGGTAGGATTCCTTAAACTTTGGGAATTAAGAAGCACCACCAACATGTCACTTTAACTTTCTTAAGCTTACGGATTTTCATGTTTGCATCCCTCCTTTGGTGTATGGTCTTTTAAATATTGTTTAGAGATTGTTATCCAATCTGGATACACTTGTTTAAAAACTTCCACCAATTCAGGATCAAACTGGGATCCTTTTCCGTCAATGATTCGTGTATATGCTTCTTCAAAAGGAAGCGCTGGTCGATAAGATCTAGTAGAAGTCATTGCATCAAAGGCATCTGCCACAGCTGTAATTCGAGCAACTAAAGGTGTTTCTTCTCCCACAAGCCCATCCGGATAACCCTTGCCATCCCATCTTTCATGATGATGATAAACGACGGCAAGATTATCGCCAATTCCTTCTACATCTTCAATTGCTTTAGCTCCTACAACAGGGTGGGTTTTAATAACTTCATATTCTTCTTCTGTAAGTTTACCATGTTTCGCCAAAATAGTGTCAGGAATATTTACTTTACCGATATCATGCAATAGACATGCATAATAAAAAGAATGTAATTCAGAATCATTTACTTTCCCTGTTGCTTTTGCAAGACTCATCGCATACTCCGCCACTCGCTCACTATGTCCACGTGTATAAGGGTCTTTGAGTTCTAATGTGGCGATGACTCCTTTCACCATACCAGCTAATTGCTCGTCATAAGAAGTTTTTAATACTGTAACGTATCTTAAGATTCGGTGTAGGAGAATATAAGATATACCTGCCAATATGATAAGAATAATAACTGGGAATAATATGACAGGGTCCTGTATGAATACTCCTACCAGTAAGTATTTTAAGATCAATCCTGATGTAACTAGATAAAAAAATCGTTTGTTAATGAAAATCGGCGAAAACATTATAATAACTAGCTCAACTAGGTTGCCACTTGAATAAGAATCTGCTTTGCCAAAGTAATAATAAATATCCGTGATGAGGTTCGTAACTAAAAAAGTAATGACGACAATATATTTGACCTTTCCGGGGTCTCCTTTTTTGAAGAAATAGATCGTAATAGGAATAAGACAGATAATAATAAAATGTTTAATGAAATTTAATAAATACCAAACTCCATCTGGTTTCACATTCGCCGTCCATGGAAATAACGGAAACAGATTATAATAAAAAATATCATATAAAAAAAAGACTATATAAAATAAGGACATAAATAAAACAGTAGCTCTTTTTTCTTCTTGTAATAAGGATGTAATCTTCATTTTTCTGCCCCAGTAAGTATGGCTCTAAGGTGATGTAGTTGTAACTCTCTCATAATCACTAGCTTCCTTCGTAATAGATTTTGCTTTATACATTCTTTTATCGGCAATTGTTAGCAAATATGAAGTGTTCTGCCCATCATAATGACGAGGAATGGAAAAATTAAAAGGGAGCCGATCATGTCAGTGCATGATTGGCTCCTTCTTCGTAGATTTTTAATCTAACTCGTTCTCCAAAACTTCCTTCACTAACCGACGTACTTCATCTGTCGTTTTCGTATTCATCAATTCGTTCCTCAATTCAGCAGCGCCTCTAAATCCGTGAATATAATACATACTCGTTTCATGCCTATTCCGTCTCGTATGTTGAAATGCCTCAATAGTAATTACTATACTAAAGAGATTTGAATAACGTGTGTAGACACAAAGAAGTCATCAATTCATGTGAATGCATGGATTATCCCTTCATCTGCATACCTTTTTGATAATTATTTTCTATACTAATTGCATGAGGAGAGGAGAACAAACTGTATTGAATAAAATTTCGAAAAAACTAGCTGCATACTTTATCATTTCTTTCCTTGTCCTTGAAACAGTTCTCATGATGTATTTGCACCAAAATATTGTTCATACAAGAGTGGATGAAGAATATTCTCGCCTATTGGCAACAGGCTCCAATCACCGAAACGTCTTAATCGATTATTATTCTGAAGAAACGATTACGCACATTGTGTTAATGGAAACCGAAGGAGACAGGGGAGTTATCATTACCGACAAGAACGGGGAAATCATTCGAAGTTCGGATGGAAAGCTGGAAGATCTCCTTCCGTCACGATTTTTATCACCTAACTCATTTGTTCAAGATGATCGGATTATAGAGCAAGAATGGGAAGATTCGCCATATATCATAAGCGCTCATCCCTACATGATTGACGAGAAGCATGCGGGGAATGTGTTGATGTTTCAAAGCACTGAACCATTGGAACAGCTGGTGCGCAAGCTGAATCTTCATTTTGGTTTAGCGGGTGGAGCAATTATTGTCATCCTGTTTATCATCTATTCGATTTTGTCCAAATTTCTTACTCGGCCTTTAATTCGAATGAAGGAGGCGACAGAGAAGTTAAGCGATGGGAAATTCGATGTTAGCCTTCCGGCTGGAGGTAATGATGAGCTTGGTGAATTATCGATTGCGATTCGGAGACTGGCGAATGATTTGGAGAGGATGAAAAAGGAGCGAAATGAGTTTCTTGCATCGATCTCACATGAATTAAGCACCCCTCTAACCTACTTAATTGGTTATTTGAAAGTGGCTATGAGACCTGATCTGACTGAAGAAGAGAGAAATCATTATTTAAAGATTATAGCGGAAGAATCAAATCGAATGAAAGATTTAATGAAAAATTTAATGGATTTAGCAAAAATGGATGAATTGACATTTTTAATTTCAAAGTCGGATTTTTCTGCGCGAAAATTCGCTGATGATATTTATCGCCTTGTCCAACCTTCTTTTGCTTTAAAGAATGTACATCTGGACTTGAAATGCAACGAGGATTTTCAAATTCATGCAGATCCGGTGAGATTGGAACAGGTTGTACTGAATCTATTGGATAATGCGTTAAAGTATTCAAATGAAAAAACTACTGTTACGTTTAGGATTTCCAAAGAACAAAATCGAACGGTCATTACAGTTGCGGATGAAGGAATTGGAATCCCGGCAGAGCAAATCGATATGATTTTCGAGAAGCTTTTCAGAGTGGAGAAATCCCGCTCGAGATCGTTTGGAGGATCGGGGCTTGGACTTGCTATTGCGAAGGAATTGGTGGAAGCACATGGCGGTTTGATTGAAGTGAAAAGTGAGTTGGGCAAAGGGAGCGAATTTACAATTAGGATGTAAAACGGTAAGGAGTTGAACAAATGCATACGATTTTGCTAATAGATGACGAACAGAGAATGCTTGATTTACTGGGGTTATTTTTGGCACCCCATGGATTCGAATGTATAAAAGCGCATACCGGAAAGAAAGGACTTGAAATCGTAAAGAACGAAAATGTCGATCTCGTATTATTGGATGTAATGATGCCTGAACTGGATGGTTGGGAAGTGTGCAAAAAGTTACGAGAACTGTCGACCATTCCGGTAATTATGCTCACTGCAAGGGCAGATAAAGTAGACATCGTGAAAGGCCTGGAATTTGGGGCGGACGATTATATCACAAAGCCTTTTGATGAAAGGGAGCTAGTGGCGAGAGTGAATGCATTACTCCGCCGCGCTTCAACCGAAGTTGCTGAAAGCAGCAATACAGTGTATGGAGATTTCATTTTGAATCGGGATTCTTATTCATTACATTACAAAAACATGGAAGTGCAATTGACGTTAAAAGAATTTTATATTATTGAGGCGTTGATCACTCAGCCGAAAAGGACATTTACACGTGAACAGCTTTTACGTACAGCGTGGGACTATAACACATTCACGGATATTCGAACGGTGGACTCGCATATACGGAATTTAAGGGAAAAACTAAAAGTTGCAGGCTTCCCAATTAATGACTTCCTAATAACGGTGTGGGGAATTGGATATAAGTGGAACTGATTCTTGAATCTTGGATTGAGTGAGATAAGTTGCTGAATAAACGATAGGAGGAGAGATCCTCAATGTATACGTTTTTATCGAAAATTAGCCAGGTCATCACGGAGCCGATTACAGGCATCCTTCATTCGTACGCAGATTTCCCGCTCATGTTTGCATTACTGTTAGGGGTGGTTGGCGCTGTTGCACCATGTCAATTGACAGGGAATATAAGCGCTATCACGCTATACGGCAATCGTACTGTTCAATTCAAGACTGATTGGCTCGAAATTTTTGCTTTTATTGCAGGAAAGGTTGTCGTTTTCAGCTCTTTTGGTCTTTTGGCATGGGGGTTCGGTCAAGCATTTGAATCCAAGATGACGGAATATTTTCCGCTTTTCCGTAAAGCGATAGGCCCTCTTATTGTTTTTACTGGACTTGTTCTATTGGGCGTATTGAAACTGAGAATCTTTCAACGTATGACGATACATATTCCGGTACGGATTCGAGAATGGAAGGCAGGTTCCTTTTTGTTAGGTGTGAGTTTTTCACTTGCATTTTGTCCGACAATGTTTGTTCTGTTTTTCGTGTGGCTCATGCCAATTATTTCCTCCACCTCTTATGGACTCATACTCCCCGCTGTCTTTGGGATTGCCACATCGTTTCCCCTTATCCTTCTATTCTTGATGATATGGCTATTTGAAACAGATCGCCGAATCATGAAAAAAAGTGTGAAAATCGGCCGGGCCATTCAACGTTTGGCGGGATTGCTACTAGTGGTGATCGGGTTTTTTGATACGTTGACGTATTGGGGGATGTAACGATTGGTCTCGTAAAATGCGTTTATCTGTAAGGAGTGTTTCTATTTGTTCACTGATTTGAATTTATTTCTAGCATTTGGTGCAGGTCTTCTTAACTTCATATCACCTTGTACGCTACCCCTGTATCCGGCTTTCATTTCCTATATTACAGGCATGTCCTTGGATGAATTGAAATCGGATAAAGTGAAAATAAGGAAAAGCGGTGTGATACATACGATTTTGTTCTTAATTGGCTTTTCCATCATTTTTATCTTTCTTGGATTTAGCTCTTCTTTCGTAGGTACTTTCTTTATTCAATACCAGAATTTGCTTCGGCAAATCGGTGCTATTTTCATCATTCTTTTTGGTTTGATGATCATTGGTCTGTTTACACCGGAATTCCTAATGAAGGAAAAGAAAATGCAGTTTAAAAACCGACCGGCTGGCTATTTTGGCACATTTCTTATCGGACTAGCGTTTGCAGCGGGGTGGACGCCATGTACCGGTCCTATTACAGGAGCTGTATTCATGCTTGCTTCCCAAAATCCGGGTGCAGGCGTCTGGTATATGCTTGCCTATGTTCTTGGATTCGCCATTCCGTTTTTCCTACTCTCCATTTTCATTACTCGTATTAAATGGATTCAAAATTATAGCCGAACAATTACGAAAACCGGTGGCGTTATTATGATTGCACTTGGAATTCTACTGTTCTTTGATGGATTGACGTTAATTATTGCATGGCTCAGTCCATTTTTCGGCGGATTCATGGGGTTCTAATACGAAAGTAATATCTAAAAGGAGTACGTGGTTATGGGCTTGCAAAAATATTATTTCCAGCAGCCAAATATATGTTATGTGTTACCTTACGATAGGTAGCCCCTGAAAGCTAATTCTTTGCATAAATTACGACCATTAGTAGAAACAACTGTCATATGCATATTTTTTCATACATTCTTGAAATACTGAAAAATGTAATCATCAACGAAAGGGGAAATAAGAGGTGGGTTTAAGGATAAAACTTGCCGCAACGGCAATCGGTATATTAGTCATCAGTGGGTGTAGTAAAAACGCTCAGCTTGGCGAGGAAATGGATCACTCGACAATGAATCAACATATGGAGGACATGGATCATTCCTCTATGGGTGATATGATGGAAGGACATATGAGTCATGACGATGTAGTTATGTTACATGATTCGACAGGGGAAAATGAATTGAAAATCCCTACGATGCTTGAACGGGATGCTGGGGAAGGGATTATATACACGGTTCGAGCACAAAAAGGAAAGACCGAAATATTCGACGGGACTAAAACGGAAACGTATGGATACAACGGATCGTTTTTAGGGCCGATGCTCCGTTTCGAAAAAGGGGACAAAGTTAAAATTAGAACGATCAATGAGCTGGACGAAGATACCACTTTCCATTGGCACGGGCTGGAAGTATCTGCGAATGTGGACGGCGGTCCCCACGATGCGCTAAAGCCGGGTGAAGAAAAGGTGATTGAATTTGAAGTTGCCCAAGAGGCGGCGACTTTATGGTTTCATCCACACCCTCATGGTAAAACATCTGAACAAGTATACAATGGGCTTGCCGGTTTAATTTATATTGAAGATGATAATTCGAAAAGCATTGGACTCCCGAGTATATATGGTGAAAATGATATCCCTTTAATTTTTCAAGATCGGAAATTTGATGATAAAAAACAATTGAATTACACCGCAGTAAAGAATGAAGACGGAACAATTGGCGATACATTATTGATTAATGGGACGTTGAATCCCAAGTTGACTGTAAAAAAAGAGAAGGTGCGTCTTCGTTTAGTAAATGGATCCAATGCCAGGAATTACACATTTAAATTGAGCTCTGGGGATCCGTTCGTTCAAATCGCGACAGATGGCGGTTTATTGAATGAACCGGTTACGTTGAAAAAGGTGACATTGACGCCTTCAGAGAGAGCGGAAATTATTGTTGATTTCTCTCAGATGAATTCGGAAGGTGAAATAGCATTAATTAATGAGGAAGGGTCAGTTCTTTTACCTTTCAAGGTTTCTGACCAAAGTGGTGCTGTCAGCAGAATACCAGGAGAGATGAATGATTTTTCATTGATAGAAGAAGAAATGGACTTGCCCGTCACAAAGAAGATAGAGCTTTTTGGAATGATGAAGATGGTAACGATAAATGGGAAGAAATTTGATCCGGAAAGAATTGATTTTACACAGCAACAAGGGGTTACGGAAGTGTGGGAGATTTATAACAAACCGGATATGATGGGTGGCATGATCCATCCATTCCATATACACGGCGCACAATTTAAAATCATCTCCAGAGATGGGGAAGCACCACCGGAAAATGAACGAGGATGGAAGGACAGCATTTCTGTAAAACCAGATGAGAAAGTGAAAATAGCTATACAATTTAAGCATAAGGGTGTTTATATGTTCCATTGTCATATTCTCGAACATGAAGACAACGGAATGATGGGACAAATTTTGATAGAGTAGCACAGTAAATGTTGAATATAGAAAGGGAGGGACATCATTCATGAGAAAAAGTGTACTCGTTGTATTCGGTTTATTGCTAAGCCTTGTTTTAGTCGCTTGTAGCAATGATTCGTCCGAAAGAAAGGAAATTGAAGATATAAAAGAAAAAGTACATGAGTATAGCGTTGGGAATTTTGGAGATGATGTAACAGCGTCCATTACATCTCATGAACTCATTGTTAAAGACAAAGGAAAAGAAACGACATATGACTTGCCAAGTAATGAATTCTTCGTTTCTATTGCTCCATTCATTACAACTACACATCCTTGTGGAATCCACAGTTTAACAGGGTGCCAAGGTGAATTAGTTAAAAAGGATTTCGACGTGTTTATTCAAGATGTAGAGGGCAACGTTGTGGTCGATGAAACAATGACCTCACTAGAAAATGGGTTTATCGATTTATGGTTGCCGCGGGATAAAAATTTTAAAGTGAAAATTACACATGACGGGAAAACGGTTGATGCTAATATTTCTACCTTTGAAGGCGACAATACTTGTATTACAACGATGCAACTAACTTAATGACTTACTTTTCATTCACACGGAATCGTGAAGTATTCACCATACTTCTCACGGTTCTTTTTATTTTTCAAGAGACTTCAATAATGAAACGAGAAATAAGGATTTTATAAGGAGATATGCAATTTCCGTTTAAATTAATACCCCTAGGGAAAAAATACACCGAATGAAAATCTCAGGAGGTGCGTTTATGAATACGAAATACGCAGAAACAATTAAGGTGATTCTAGAATGTCTTAAGGAATGCAATAGTTGTTTCGATGAATGCTTGAACGAAGAAGATGTAAAAATGATGGCTGAATGTATTCGGTTGGACCGAGAATGTGCCGACGCTTGTACATTCGCCGCGCAAGCGATAACGCGTAACAGCCCATTCACGAATCAGGTTTTAGAACTTTGTGCTGAAATCTGCAACCGTTGTGCTGAAGAGTGTGATAAGCATGACATGGATCATTGTAAACGCTGTGCAGAGGCTTGCCATAAATGCGCTGAAGCATGCCGTCAAGCAATAGCGTAATCGATATTGATGAAACTTCATTGGAGGAGCTATCTCGAGAAATGTAAGACGGTTTCTTGCGATAGCTTCATTTATAACTAATTTAGAAAAAAACAGAGGTGTAGTAGACAAATGAAGAAGCATGTATTTTTTCTAGGTCTCGCGATGGTTATCGGTTTAAGTGGATGTGGGGACAAAACGACCAACGAGAATAGTACAGACGTTAATAATGAGCCGCAACAAGAAGAAGATATGGAAATGGAGATGAACCATTCCGGCTCAGGTGAAGTGCCTGCAAACTTGAAAGTGGCTGAAAATCCAACCTATGAAGTCGGAAGTGAAGCCATCATTAAAGCTGATCATATGAAAGGGATGAAGGGGGCCGTTGCGACCGTTGTGGGTGCTTATGATACGACAGCTTATGTAATTTCATATACTCCGGTAACTGGCGGAGAAAAAGTGGAAGATCATAAATGGGTAATCCAAGAAGAGATTAAGGATGCTGGTGATAAAAAATTGGAGACAGGTACTGAAGTCACCGTAGAGGCAGACCATATGAAAGGGATGAAAGGAGCGATAGCAGAAATTGATTCAGCTGAAAAAACTACAGTTTACATGATTGACTATATGCCAACTACCGGCGGTGAAAAAGTAACTAATCATAAGTGGGTAACAGAAGAGGAACTTACAGCTAACTAACGATATAAAAGGAACGCCCCATATGTTGAGGGAATATCAACTTATGGGGCTAATCAGTTTATATGCAATTAAATTGAACTTGCCTCAATCCAATTCGTTATCCATAACTTCCTTCACTAACCGACGTACTTCATCTGTCGTTTTCGTATTCATCAATTCATTCCTCAATTCAGCAGCGCCTCTAAATCCACGAATATAAATTTTGAAAAAGCGGAGAAGTGGTTTGAATGGACGCGGCTCTTCTTCTGTTGAATATTTATCGTGTAAATCCAATTGCAATAACAGTAAATCGAGATATTCCTTCACGCTATGTTCTCTCGGTTCTTTCTCGAAAGCAAATGGATTCGTGAAAACGCCGCGGCCGATCATAACGCCGTCAACGCCGTATTGTTCCACGAGTTTTAGTCCTGTTGCACGGTCAGGAATATCGCCGTTGATTGTTAACAACGTATTTGGCGCAATTTCATCCCGTAACTTTTTGATTGCCGGGATCAATTCCCAGTGTGCATCCACTTTGCTCATTTCTTTTCTTGTGCGAAGGTGAATGGACAGGTTTGCAATGTCTTGCTCCAAGACATGCCGTAACCATTCGTGCCACTCGTCGATTTCAATATAGCCAAGTCTTGTTTTTACACTGACTGGCAATCCACCAGCTTTAGCGGCTTGAATGATTTCCGCTGCAACTTCGGGGCGTCGTATTAATCCCGCACCTTTTCCGTTTGCAGCAACGTTTTGCACTGGGCAGCCCATATTGAGATCGATGCCTTTAAAACCGAGTTTCTTCATGTCGATGCTCATTTGTTTAAAATACTCAGGTTTATCGCCCCAAATATGCGCGACAATCGGCTGTTCATCTTCTGTGAACATTAAGCGGCCACGAACGCTTTCTCTCCCATTCGGATGGCAATAGCTTTCCGTATTCGTAAATTCCGTGAAATACACATCAGGTGGTGCTGCTTCAGCGATGACATGACGAAACACTACGTCAGTCACATCTTCCATAGGTGCTAATATAAAAAACGGCTTTGGTAGATCAAGCCAAAAATTATCTTCGTTACTCATTTTGTATCCTCCTGTTGCATGCAAAATCCTTTGCTCATCAAATAGTATCATTTATTGTGGTCAATTGCACTGATACATTCTTAAAAAGTAGTAGTTTGTATGCATGATCGAATTAGGGCTCCATTAATCGCACAAGGGCTCCATTATTCTGCCAAGGGCTCTATTAATCGCATAAGGGCTCAATTAATCGAGCAAGGGCTCCATAAATCGCATAAGGGCTCAATTAATCGAGCAAGGGCTCCATTAATCGGTCAAAGGCTCCATTAATTGCACAAGGGCTCTATTCTATCGTCGTCGGAGTCATTTATTGAATGGAAAAACTAAACGTTCGGTCTTCCACAAACTCTCCGTCCCGGTATGTCCTTTCGACGAAAGTGATGTTATTCTCATTATCGATGAGAAGAGCTGTCGAAGAGCGGGTGCCATATCCTTCAGATTTAATGAATAGGGAAGAAAGAATACGTTCCAGTTGTTTTCCCACACCTGTATCAGGAAGTTGTTCGTCCGGAAACGGTTCGGCATGTTGCAGTATATCGAATAGTTCACTGGACTGTATGACGCGTTTCTGTTCGACAAGTCCCCGGAGATCTGCTTTTCCCTTAACGACTTTTGGCCATGGTGTATCAATAAAATGGTTACATAGCCCATATGTTCCGGGGGAAATCTCCTTCACTTCATTTTCGATATTCGAGTAATAGAACAACTCATCCGAAGTACCGACGATTACGTTGAATCCCGCATACTCCGCCTGCTTTCGTTGCAACGATTTCAGAAATTCAGCGGCAGTCAAATCGGAATCGAGAAAATTAGTCACAATTTCACCACGCGACCGAACGTTCTTCTTTTGCTCAGATGGATTTCTGTAGTTGGTCAGTGCAGCAAACCGGCCTTTTTTCGTAATGCCAAGCCATGTTCCGCCTTGGGATAAATCCTTGCCTGCCAACAAATAGGGCTTGTCTTCCCAAAAATGCGCCGGTGCAGTAGGGCGTTCGTAAAACTCATCACGGTTCGCAGCTACAATCAAACGGTAGATCGGATGGTCTTGAAAATGAAAATTAATCAAACACATGACAACATCACTTCTCCTTTCTAAAAGTATACATTGTTAATTGGGATTCGTACTACAGATAGTGAACGCTACTCCTACTTACCACAACTTTTGATAGAAGGATCTTTTATACAATGACATCATCTCTACGTACAATGTTTACGTGTTATACTAATTTTACAAACTTTGTAACTATTTTATATTAGATAGGTTTTTTGAAGGGGAATACAATAATGAACAGATGGCTTTTTGGATTTTTAGTCGTATTAACAACATCTTTAATGGGGTCAGCTTTCGCAATCGGAAAGATTGGATTGGTTTACGCTACACCGATCATGCTTGTAGCATTGCGCTTCCTTATAGCTGGGGCCATTATGTCAATAATTGTAAAATGTTTACGAATCGCTCATCCAAAGCAGATGGCAGATTGGATAAAAATAGCGTTGATCGGTTTTTTTCAAACGGCTGGTGTCATGGGATGTATTTTCGTCAGTTTACGGACGATAACAGCGGGGCAATCATCAATATTAACCTTTATGAACCCGCTTTTAGTTGTTATATTTGGAACGCTTTTTATGAAAATGAAATATAGTTGGCGCCAATGGTTCGGCGTTATTTTAGGTTTTGTTGGTGTAATGATAACGCTTGGAGCACAGGTGGACTTGAAAATTGGAACCCTTTTTGGCTTTCTGTCTGCCATTTCGTGGGCCATTGGAACTCTCCTCATTAAAAAGTGGGGCGTTCAATTTAATACTTGGGTGTTAACAGCTTATCAGATGTTGTTTGGTGGTTTGATTTTATTCGTTGGTAGTTTTCTACTGGAAGAACCTTCATTTCAAATTACCGCTATATCAATAACCATCCTATTATGGCTAGCACTCATGGCTTCCATAGTGCAATTCGCCGTATGGTTTTACCTTTTACAAACAGGAGAACCCGGTAAGACAAGCGCATTTTTGTTTTTAGCTCCATTTTTCGGTGTTCTTACTGGCTGGTTATTACTTGATGAAATGATTGCGTGGAATGTTGTAGTCGGTGGTGTATGTATATTTGGGGGTATATTTATGGTGAATTGGACGGCTAAAGTAAAGAAAAGTGTATGAGAAAGGAGGGGAGTACTCAAAATGGAAACAAGCTATAAAACGATATTTGACCGCGTCTCTATCTATTTACTGGCGATTTTCGTTTCTCCCATCCTCTTTGGAATTTTCATGGCACTCTACTCGATGATCGCTTTTCAAGACTCTTGGAGTTTTGGCCCGACCGTCATAGTTGTAGCTTTATATTCTTGGCCATTCTTTGGATTTGGGGCCTTTCCTATTTCAGTTTACATCGATTTTTCAGCTCGACTAAAGGAGCATCCGAACTGGATAAAGGCGTTAGTATATGCATGTTCAGGTGGCATAGCGGGTCTTATTGCTAGCGTTATTTTTTATGGTCTGTTCTCGATGATCTTCATGTTCCTCTTTGGTATGGTCGGCGGAGTAATTCATTTTATCGTATTGGTACTGATTAAAAAATTCCTAAAGTAATACTCGCGTGAAAAAGGGATGTATTTGTTGCATGAAGATAAATAAAGACCTGAAGATAAGCGAGAAAGATTGAGACAATAAAAATTAATAAGAAACCTAGGAGGAAGTATTTTATCCAACAAAAAAGACCCCTATTGAATTTAATTAGGGGAAAACAAGATGTGTGGCTTAAAAAAGGAATCTATAACATGCGGATAGTTCCTAAATCCACCAATAAATAGGTAGACATGAAAAAGTTCAACATTTTTTCTTGTTGCATTTTTTATTATTAGCGAATATTGCGATAAATGCACCCGACAAAACAGTCATCCATAAAATGAGATTCATTTTCCACCTCCAATCGGCTAGTTATATTATTATACTTCGGATAATGCGGGAACAGCAATTGCGGACTATCAAGAAAAAATAAAAAGTTAATGTCACAGTTCGATAATATTGTTCAATAATTCCTATAATCATTCGAAGGGTGCCTTTGGTAATCTCTCCTTCATCAATTAAATCTATACCTACCCCATCTGTAACCTTTTGGAATTCATCATGTTGGGCTTAAACCGTAATCATGACACTACGGTTTGACAATAAAATAGCGAGTTTTGTATGATTAACAAATCGGTGTCGAACGACCCGTGTTAAGGAGGGGAGCAATCAGGAAAATCGGAAACCAATGAAAGCGCCAGTGCTGGGAAAATCGGACGTCCCACATTCCCAGCAGACGAGGTGGAGGAGTATCGAAACATTCGGCGGATGCCTCCCGATCGAAACGCCCGATTGTAACTTTTACCTACAAAACATCCGAGCAATCGTATGGACAACAAGGTAAAAAGGCTATTCTAACAAGTAATAGGCAAACACTTCGGAATCCCGAGGTGGACTTTGTCATTTCTTCATGAGGAGGAAATTAATATGTGTGGAATTGTCGGTTATATTGGAGAGCAGGATACGAAAGAGTTCTTACTGAAAGGGCTCGAAAAACTTGAATATCGTGGATACGATTCAGCAGGACTTGGACTTCTGACAATGAACGGTGTAGAAGTCATCAAAGAAAAAGGACGGATTGCGGATTTGCGAAAAGCAGTTGATCCATCCATCGAATCCAAAACAGGGATTGGCCATACCAGATGGGCGACACATGGGATTCCCGATCGGAAGAATTCCCACCCGCACCAAAGCGAATCCGGACGCTTTACGCTTGTACATAACGGCGTCATTGAAAACTATGTACAATTGCAAAAGCAATATTTGCAAAACGTGAACATGAAATCGGAAACTGATACGGAAGTAATCGTACAATTGGTTGAAGTGTTCGTAATAGATGGCATGACAACCGAAGAGGCTTTTCGTCATACGTTATCCTTATTGCACGGTTCCTACGCCATTGCCATGTTAGATACGGAAGACCAAGGAACAATCTATGTTGCTAAAAATCGCAGTCCGTTGCTTGTCGGCGTCGGGGAAGGCTTTAACGTTGTCGCGTCCGATGCGATGGCGATGCTGCAACTGACTGACCAGTTCATCGAGCTCCACGATGAAGAAGTCGTCCTAGTGACAAAAGAAGCCATCCACATCATGACACTCGACGGTACGGAAATCAACCGGGCTCCTTATACGGCGAAACTCGACATGAGCGATATCGAAAAAGGAACATACCCGCACTATATGCTCAAAGAAATCGATGAGCAGCCAGGCGTTATGCGCAAGATTTTAACAGCTTACACGAATGATCAAGAAGAACTTACAATCGACCCTGCAATCATCCAAGCAATTAAAGATGCCGATCGACTCTACATTATCGCAGCAGGTACGAGCTATCACGCTGGCTTGATAGGTAAGCAATACTTCGAAAAGCTCGCAGGCATTCCAGTCGAAGTGCATATTTCAAGCGAATTCGGCTACAATATGCCATTGCTTTCGAAGAAACCGTTATTTTTATTCATCACCCAATCCGGGGAAACAGCGGATAGCCGCCAAGTGCTCGTGAAAATCAAAGCGCTCGGCTACCCGACGATCACAATGACAAACGTTCCGGGCTCAACGTTGTCACGGGAAGCGGATCATACATTGCTTCTTCATGCAGGTCCAGAAATCGCGGTCGCATCGACGAAAGCGTACACAGCCCAAGTCGCAGTGATCGCCGTCACTGCATATGTTGTTGCAAAACAATTGAACAGGGAAATTGATTTCGATTTGAGACAGGAACTATCCATCGTCGCTAATGCCATCCAAACGCTCGTCGACTCGAAGGATGATATGGAACAGATTGCGAAGGAGTACCTTGAAACGACACGCAACGCCTTCTTCCTAGGCCGGAACCTAGATTTCTACGTTAGCCTGGAAGGCGCACTCAAACTAAAAGAAATTTCCTACATTCAGGCGGAAGGCTTTGCCGGCGGAGAACTGAAACATGGAACAATCGCTCTTATTGAAGAAGGCACACCTGTCTTCGCCTTAGCAACTCAAAAATCCGTCAGCCTCAATATTCGAGGCAACGTGAAAGAAGTCGTTGCTCGTGGAGCGCATCCTTGCATCATTGCTATGGAAGGCATTGAAGAGGAAAGTGATCGCTTCGTCTTGCCGCCTGTGCATGAGTTACTAACACCAATTATTACTGTTGTTCCGCTGCAGCTGATTGCATATTATGCATCGCTTCATCGTGGATGCGACGTAGATAAGCCACGGAATTTGGCGAAGAGTGTTACAGTTGAGTGACTAAGCTTTTTAGTTGTGTAGTTGTAGGTTTGATATAAAGTAGTAGCGATTATGAAAAAGATGTGGTGCCCGCTTGTGTAAGAACGTTTTATGGGATATTTGACATTCTTTACATATTCCTCATCACTACGTATAATAGACCTGTAAAGTCGATTTCAATGAGCATATCAAATAAATTGATAAGTGGTGAACTTTGTGAGTGCGGTAGTCTCTAAATAAGAAAACATTATAGGAAATAAGGAAGTTTTAACAACAGGGGATTTCAGTTATATTCACCCCCTTTATTTTGTTGTGGACTTATTTCCACTTATGAAGACACCTACCATACTTTACAAACAAACAAGCGCATCACTTCATGATTAGAACTATCGTTATAGATGGTTTTATTTATGTATTTTACTTTTGCATTGTAAATGTAAGCTGCGGTAGATACCGCAGCTTTTTATATTTATCTCCAACTCATTGAAATTTTGCCGTTAGGTTTCTTCATTGCTGATTTAATAATCACATGGAGGAGAATGAAAACATGAATGAAAGTACTTTTGAAAAATTACAGTACAACGAACTAAAAGAGATTATAAAATCTTATTGCGTTAGCGGACTGGGCAAACAACTATTTGACAAATTAATTCCCAGTTCTAACTTAAAAGTAGTCAAACATCGATTAACCGAAACATCTGAAGCGCGTGCCATTCTGGATGCAGGAGGAAACGTACCTTTCATGGGGGTTTCCAACATTGAACATACAATTGATAAATTGGATAAAGGCATAATTTTAGCCCCAATAGAACTTTTAAGTATTTCCGATTTTTTAAGAGGTTGCCGAAAAATAAAAGTTTTCATGTCCGGTAAAGAATTTCTTGCTCCGATATTATCGTCATATGCCATTTCCATGACAGAATTCATGGAGTTAGAAGAGGAAATCAACCTTTCTATAAAAAATAATCAGATTGACTCGAACGCCAGTAAAGAACTCAAACGTGTTCGTCATCATATCCAAACAACTGAACAAAAAATAAAAGAACGATTAAATAAATTTCTAAACAGTAGTGTAAATAGAAATTATATTCAGGAGTTCATAATTAGTATCAAGAATGATCGCTATACAATACCAATAAAATCCTCATACAAAAATCAAGTACAGGGAACTATCATTGAAATATCATCTAAAGGTTCGACAGTCTTTATGGAACCTAGTATAGTGCAAAAATTAAGTGTAGAACTAGCAACATTAAAATCTGAAGAGGCAATGTTGGAATATCAAATACTAGCTACTTTGACAGGTCTAGTGACTGAAAATCTTAAAGCCATTACTATTAATATTGAGCTCATTTCTCAGTACGATATGATTTTTGCTAAAGCTAAATATAGCAAACATGTGGATGGAATTGAGCCAAACATAAATGATTATGGGTATATAAAATTAGTTAATTGCAAGCATCCATTACTATCGGGTCATGTTATACCACTTCAGTTTCAGATTGGGAGCACTTATCGTAGTTTAATCATAACCGGACCTAATGCCGGGGGAAAAACAATTGTGCTGAAGACAATTGGCCTTGTTACTTTGGCAACTATGTCTGGGTTCCATATTACTGCTTCGAAAGAAACTGAAATTGCAGTATTTGAGCGCATGTTTGTAGATATTGGTGACAATCAGAGTTTAGAAAATGCACTTAGCACGTTCTCTTCTCACATGAAAAACTTGTCTGAGATACTTCGATCAGTAAACAACAATACCCTGCTACTATTTGACGAAATCGGAAATGGGACTGAACCAAATGAAGGAGCAGCATTAGCAATCTCCCTCTTAGAAGAGTTTTATCTTAAAGGATGTATTACCGTTGCTACAACGCATTATGGAGAAATAAAACGTTTTTCCGAAATGCATAGTGACTTTATGAACGCCGCCATGCAATTCAATCATGAAACGTTAGAACCGCTATTTAAACTTCTCATCGGACAGTCTGGGGACAGTAATGCTTTATGGATCTCTAGAAAAATGAATGTGCCGGAAAATGTTTTAAAAAGAGCAGAGGAGTATATGGAAAATAAAGAGTATCGCTTGGAACGGTTAAATGAAAGCAAAATCCTTAGACCGAAAACAGTGGTTGGAAAAGTTGAAAAAAATATTGACTATCAAAAGGGAGACCGTGTAAAACTGCTTGACCACGATGACTTTGGGATAGTGTATAAAGAAAAGGACAACTATTATAACGTTACTGTGTATTATCAAAATCAATTTATTGAAGTGAACGAAAAACGCTTGTCACTAGAGTTAAAAGCTGAAGAGTTGTATCCAGAGGGCTATGACTTAGACACTTTATTCATTGATTATAATACTAGAAAACTAAATCATGATATAGAGCGAGGATCGAAAAAAGCACTTCGTAAAATCCAGAAAGAAATTCGAGATAATAAATAAACAAAAAAAGATTCCCACTTTCGTTCGAAGGTGGGAATCTTTTGTGATTTAAATACTTATGGGTGTTGTTTGCTGTCCGGTCGTTTGCAAATCCTTTATCTGAAAAAAATAGCATTCACATTCGGCAACTGACTCATAAAAAAATGATATTTTATGGTGTTTCAAGTTGATTGACACACGGCCAGCAGATCAATATTTCATATAATCCTCAACCAATTCATAACATCTCTCTTCTGTCAGATTTGCTAACACAACCACATATTCCAAATGTTCCTGTGTACCTCCTTCGTATTGTAGTGAAGCTTCCTTTGCAGTAACATCCCGATATGTTATCCAGTTTCGTTGTTCATCTCTCAATTGATTCATTTCTTCTGTAGCAAGTTGTTCTTGTAGGATGCCATACACTTCATTCAATAATCCATCCCACAGATCATATCGATCTCCTTCAACTTTTTTCATAGCGTAAGTAGAGGAATCATTGGAATATGTATTTCGGATTTCTTCAACTTCTTCGTTAATATCAGCAAGTTTTTGTAAATATTTTTCTTTCATAGTGCCATTTTTATCTTCACTATCTGCATCAACTTTGTCGATGCCTGTAGTGTTTTCTGTTGTGTTAATAGTAGAGGAATCGTTAAATTGTGACTCATCCGATGAGTTTCCGCAAGCGGCTAATGCAACAACTACTGTCACCATTCCTATGACTGATTTCCAATAGTTTTTCATGAAATACCAACTTTCATCTTTAGATTTACTCTTGTCCGTTACAGCCGGGCGATAAGAATTTCTTTTCTACTATACAATATCAGAAATTCTAGTTTTACATTTAGTAATTAGGTCGGTAAGTTAGAAAAGGATATTAGTTTGAGTTTGTGGAATACAATAATATGTTAGTGAGCAGCAAAATAAAAAGACTCAGAATGATTTCTGAGTCTGCACTCCTTATTAATGTTTCCCCAGTAGAGCCATTAAACCTTTGTAGATGAGGAAAAGGGAAAAAATTAAAATAGCTACGATACCTATAATGTCAGTGATGGGCTCTAAACCTGCTAGAAAAGTACCTGCCAAGGGAACCTTTACTAATGCAAATCCGGCTAAAATAGTAGCCAATATCAATAAAATCAATCGATCCATTCAGTTAACCCTCCTTTCACTACATTATATGAGCACGATTCAAGTGGAGTAGGGGTAACGTTTTGTTCAGTTTATGTTGGAAGTAAAGAAGTTATTGAAAAGGAGATTACAATGAACACATTAACTAGTAAAGAACTTCACTCCAAAGAAGAAATTCTTGAGGCTTTTCCTGTAATGAATCAACTACGGACCCATCTGAATGAAAACACGTATATTGATCTTGTGATGGAAGCGAAAGAAAAGGATATGTATCGATTATTTGCACTTTACGATCATGGAGAAATCGTTGCAGTTACCGGCTTTAAACCAATGATCACCTTATACTACGGACGTTTCATTTGGATATGTGATTTAGTTACTGATAAGAACAAGCGCTCAAACGGATATGGTGAGAAGCTTCTATCTGTCGTTCATGAATGGGCTAAAGAAAATGGCTTTGAACGTGTCGCTTTATCATCGGGTTTACAACGAAGCGATGCACATCGATTCTACGAAGACAAAATGGGCTATGACAAAGTGAGCTATGTATTTAAAAAAGAAATTTGATTGAATGGCTTCTCGGTGAATAAACTTCTCCAACTTTTAAGATTAAACACTTGCCAATTCCTCTATAAACGAATAATATATGTAATGGATTAAATAATGTTCGTCTTTGGAGGAGTATCTCTTTGTTTAAATTACAAGAAAACAATACAACTGTAAAAACGGAAGTCCTTGCAGGGTTCACGACCTTTTTTACGATGGTCTATATAGTAATTGTTAACCCAATCATTTTAAAAGATGCAGGTGTCCCGTTTGACCAAGTGTTTACGGCTACAATCATTGCGACAGTCATCGGGACATTGTGGATGGCGCTTGCAGCGAATTATCCGATTGCAATTGCACCAGGAATGGGCATGAATGCTTATTTTGCCTATTCAGTCGTAGGAACGAATGGTATTACGTATGAAACAGCGTTCTCAGCTGTGTTCGTTGCAGGCATCATTTTCGTTATCTTATCGCTTACCTCCTTCCGAAAAGTGTTGATTGAAGCGATTCCTGATAACTTGAAGCATGGGATTACCGCGGGGATTGGCTTATTTATCGCTTTTATCGGAATGAGACAAGCTGGCATGATCGTCTCCCATCCATCGAATCTTGTAGCGCTCGGGGATCTACATTCGCCAACTGTGCTTTTTGCCTTGCTCGGACTAGCTGTTACGCTTATTTTGATGGCATTGAGAGTGCATGGGGCATTGTTCCTCGGTATGATCCTTACAGCAGTCGTTGCCTTTTTCACAGGGCATTTATCGTTTGACCAAGGTTTCGTTCAAATGCCGTCACTTCCGGATGGGATCATCATTTCCAATCCGTTCACTGCCTTCACAGATGTATGGCAGCATATGCTGTTCCCGGTCGTCTTTTCATTCCTAATGGTAACGATTTTCGATACGACAGGAACGATGATCGGTGTTGCACAACAAGCCGGCTTAATGAAAGACAATAAAATGCCAAGGGCTCGCCAAGCATTACTCGCTGACTCTGTTGCAGCAACGGCTGGCTCGATGTTCGGAACAACACCGACGAGTGCGTATATCGAATCATCTGCAGGTGTCGCGGCAGGTGGAAGAACAGGACTCACTACGGTTACGGTTGCCATTCTATTTATCGTTGCAGCGTTTTTCGGACCTCTTGTTAGTGCGGTTTCAGGATTATCTTCCATTACAGCTCCAGCATTGATCATCGTCGGCAGTTTAATGATGGGATCCATTGCGAAAATCAAATGGGATGAAATTGACGAAGCATTCCCTGCTTTTCTCATCATTTTAAGCATGCCACTCACGTCAAGCATCGCAACGGGGATTGCATTAGGGTTCATTTCATATCCGATTTTGAAGGTCGTAACAGGGAAATGGCGTGTAGTCCATCCGCTTGTTTATGTGTTCGCGGTTCTATTCTTTTATCAATTGGCATTTCTGCCTCATTAATCTAGTCATCTGTGAAAAAAGCAACTCCCAATTTCTTGGGTAGTTGCTTTTTTCATTGATTAACCGGTAAATGGAAGCGACAATTTCAATTCGCTATAGGTGAAAAAGGAATATTAGCAGGCTCCATTCACATAAATTATATGTAGATTGAATGACCAACTAGCGATTATTGGGGAGTGAAATATGGGTGCTATTAATGGAAGAGATTATATTAACCGAATAAATCAGCTACATAATGAAGTTTGGTACGACGGTGAAAAAATTGCAGGGCCGCTCTCGGAACACCCAGCATTTAAAGGGCTCATTCATTCAAAAGCAGCACTTTATGATTTGCAGCATGATCCACAAATTAAAGATGAGATGATATTTATTTCACCGGTATCTGGAGAACCAATTGGTCTTTCCTATTTGCAACCGAAAACGAAAGAGGACTTAGTCCGAAGAAGAAAGATGATGCAACATTGGGCCAAGTATTCTAAGGGAATCATGGGAAGAAGCCCAGATTATTTGAATACGGTTATAATGAGTTTTGCTTCTTCAGTTAACTTTTTAAGAAATAAAGAAAATTGTTTTCCGAATAATCTACAAGCCTTTTATGAATACGCTAGAGAACATGACTTATCATTTACACATACATTTATTTCCCCTCAAGTAAACCGTTCTCAAATTTACATTGAAGACAGCGATGAGCCAATCGCTGCAAAAGTTGTGGCAACAAATGAAGAAGGAATTGTCATTAAAGGGGCCCGTCTTTTAGCAACGCAAGGGGGCTTAACAGATGAAGTTTTAGTATTTAGTGTTGGTAAGTTTTTACTCGATGAAGATCAAGCTTTCGCTTTTTCTATTCCTTCTAACACGAAAGGAATAAAATTCATTTGCAGGGATACATTCTTGGGAGGTCAATCTTCCTTTAACCATCCATTGAGCTCGCGGTTTGAAGAGATGGACTCGATCATTGTCTTTGACAACGTAGTAGTGCCTTGGAATAGAGTGTTTTTTTACAACAATGCAGAGGTTGCTGAAGAATTCCCATTTCAAAGCTCATTCCACTCCTTTGCAAAGCACCAAGTCGTGACCAGACAAATTGTGAAAACAGAGTTTGTATTAGGGATTGCTGAGCTTTTGATCGAAACAATTAATGTTAGTGGATACCAACATATACAGGAAAAGATGTCGGAAATCATCATAGGACTGGAAACGTTGAAAGCCTTATTGGAGAAATCGGAGAATAACGCGGAGGTAGATGAATGGGGTTATATGCGACCAGAAATGTTCCCGCTACAAGTAGCAGGAAACATCTTTCCTAAAATCTACCCTCGATTCACTGAAATTATCCAACTAATTGGAGCAAGTGGAATGATTGCATTGCCAACCGAAAATGCATTTCATTCTAGTATTAGAAATGACTTGGATCATTATCTTAAAGGAGCAACGAAGACGGCAGAGGAACGGGTAAAGATTTTTCGTTTAGCGTGGGATTTAACAATGAGCTCATTTGGAACGAGACAAACTCAATATGAGCGATACTTTTTTGGCGACCCTATTCGGTTGGCGAGCGATTTATATAAAAGCTATCCTAAAAATGAATATGTAGAGACGGTTAGTGATTTTTTACATCTGACAAGAGAAGAGTAACTCCCAAAATGTCGGGGGTTCTCTTTTTTAATGGCGGTTTACTCAAATAATTTTAACACTTATAATTTTGGAAGGGGGGGATTGATGTGATTCGTTTAGTAAATACAAACGATTTAGAACAAGCTGCTTCTTTAGTGACGATGGCTTATCCAGGGATGCAAATATCGGGAGAGGAAGCTCAAAAAGGATTTATTGAGAGACTGACACTCGAAATTGAATCAGAAAATAACTTGAAGTATTACGGATTGTTTAATGAACAAAATGAGTTGTTAGGGTTATATAAACTGCATGATCTGAATGGAAATGTAAACGGAAAGATGATTCGTATTTGGGGAATTGGCACGGTAGCCGTTCATTTTTTCCATAAGAAAGAAGGTATAGCGAAACAGTTGCTGCAGCATTTTCACGAGCTTGCTAGACAAGAAAATGTCGGGATTGTGTCGTTATATCCCTTTAGCACGTCTTTCTATCAAAAGATGGGATACGGCTATGGACCAACACGCTATCAATATAAACTGAAGCCTGCAAGCTTTCCAAATAGTGGTGATCGAAAGAAAGTTGTCATGTTGTCACCAGCCAATGAGGAAGAGATTGTTGCCGTATACAATGAATTCGTATCGATGCATCATGGCATGATCGAACGGACTTGGCATGAACGGAACTTAATTAAGAAAAAAGCTACGTATTATGCGGGAGTTTATGAGGGAAAAGAGTTAGTCGGTGCACTCGCTTATACATTACAACCGGTGAAAGATAGTCATTTTCTTCATCATGAAATGAATATTTTCGAATGGATATGGACGAAACCAAGCGCTTTCATTGATATGTGTACGTGGATCCATTCACAACAGGATCAAGTAGACCGTGTATACGTTCGAACACAAGATGAGTCACTCATCTATCAACTTGAAGATCCGAAGAATGATAGCAATCGTTTGATTCCGAGCGTTTATCATGAAATCGGAACGGTTGGTACAGGGCTCATGTATAGAATTAGCTCTATTACATCGTTTGTGGAACAAACGAATTTTCATTCGCTAGAGCGGCCTGATGGACCTGTTTCGATTTCTTTATTTGTTCAAGATTCATTTATTCAGGAGCAAAACGGGAGTTTCCGTTTAACATTTACGGAAGATTGTTGGAACATAGAGAAATTGTCCAATTCGATGGAAGAAGTCGACTTGTGCATTTCGATTTCAGATTTAAGTTCTTGGTGGATGGGCTGTGTCAGCTTGGAAAAGCTAGCCGAATATGGAAAAGTGGAAGTGAACAATTGGCACGCTAAGCAGTTGGATCGATGGTTCATGCCTTCTTCGAAACCAGTGTGCCTAACTTCTTTTTAATAATTAATCATTGTAAAGTGAGGGCAAGTCATGAGTATTTCGTATAAATTGATGTCTGCTATGACCTTTGAGGAAGCGCATGCTCTGTTTAACCGAGGGTTTGAAGGTTATGTAATGCCAATGAATTTACCGTTTGATACTTTCGTTGGCCGTTTCGGAAGTGATGGACTCTCTCCGGCACAATCAATCGTTGCGTATGATGGAGCAGTCCCATTCGGTTTTGTGCTCCAAGGGATAAGAGATGTCGATGGTCAAAAGATATCCTGGAATGGTGGAACAGGTATTATTCCAGAATACAGGGGGAGGAAGCTGGGGATTCCCTTGATGGAGGAAGCGGAAAAACTCTTAAAGGAAAATAATGTTTCTGTAGCGACGTTAGAGGCGCTTTCTGAAAACAAGCCAGCTATCTCTTTATATGAAAAATGTGGTTACAAAGTTGAGGATGATTTGCTCTTTTTACGGGCAAACGGGGTTCTAAATAGTCAACTGCCGGATCTTGATGGTTATGAAATGGTAAGAATTCCGGCTGCCCAATCGATTGGCTCAGATTTATTTCCAACTATTGTCCCTTGGCAAACGGATGCGAGTAATACTCCGAAAGTAGGTGGGGAAGCTGTTCTAATTACTAAGAATGGGGAAGTACAGGCAGCTTGTCTCATACGGAAAAAATGTGTGTTTGACACTGAGGCGGAAAGCATTACATTATTTCAAGTGAAGGAAAATGGGAATAAAGATGCTTTCAACAAACTTCTTGCTCACGCTTTGGAATATGACCAACCGATTAATCGCACAACTTATAACTTCCTAACAGGGAATGGTCGTGTTGTTTCCTATTTGCTTGAAAGCGGTTTTGAAAATACGCCAATATCTCAAGTTTTCATGACGAAAACTTTCTAAATTAACGAGTCGAATTGTACCGGTGCCTGGGCATCGTGCTTGTGCATAGGCACCGGTTAGAATTACAGTTCAGGAAAAGTAATTATCATTTCACCGTCGTTGTTGATTACTTCAATGGTTGCATGGTCAAATAGATAAGGTGTGTCACTTCCGTCTTGCGGCTTAATTTTTTCGTACATGTTTCTTACAGATAAAACCGGGAAAGTTACAGGTATGAATCGCCCTTTATGCAACACTTTCATATTACCCATTAAAAACAATTCTTTACTGGAAGCTGCAAAGCTTAAGTGGCCAACTTCCTTCTTTCCGCTTTCCGATAGCAATTTAACGTTTTGCAGCAATGAAATAATGCATAAGATGAAATCATTTATAACTTCGGGAGGCAGTTTTTCCAGACCTTGTTCAGTGAATAATGTATTGAAGCCATTCCGAATTTCTTTAAAGGAAAACATATTCTCGATTTTTTGCTTTTTACCTTTGCCTAGATTATTTATTATTTGCTTGCACTCATCGAAGAACGATTTCACATGACCCGTACAATTTTCTCTATGTACAATAAAATCTCCCAGTTCTTTAATTACTTTATTGTCTTGTGCATCATCTTTTACAAATAGAAGAAAGCTTAAAAGATCTTTTTCGTCAAACTTCCTATCTGCAAACTTTCTGTAATAATAATCAAAGATTTGTTGTTCTTTGTTGTCCACTGCTCTTCACTCCTTAACATCATGATGTAATCGCGGCATGCGTACATCCATTCCTCCATCATACCACGCAATGTTTCGTGAATAATATTATTTCGATTAAACCTACTTGAAATTATAATGTTGCACAAGGGAAACATTAGACATATAATAGCACTATCGATATGACAGTAAGAAGTAAGGAGAATAGATATGATGGATTATTTTTTAGGGCTAAGTCCAGTCTATCAAGCATTGATCGCCACATTGTTCACATGGGGGATGACTGCTATCGGGGCTGCTTTGGTCTTTACGACCAAGAAAGTTAACCAGAAGTTAATGGATGGTATGCTGGGATTTGCGGGCGGCGTAATGATTGCGGCCAGCTTTTGGTCGTTGCTAGCGCCCGCTATCGAAATGGCCGAGGCTAATAGTTCGTTTCCATCTTGGTTTCCTGCAGTTGTCGGCTTTTTATTGGGTGGCCTTTTTCTAGGAGTGGCGGATAAAATCATTCCTCACTTGCATCCAAGCTCTTCCATGAAAGATGCAGAAGGCATAAATCCTGCCAGCAAGCGACGAAGCACACTTCTTGTCTTCGCCATCACTTTGCATAATATACCTGAAGGTCTCGCGGTTGGTGTAGCATTCGGTGCAGTAGCGGCTGGAATGCCGTCCGCTACAATGGCAGCTGCAATTGCTTTAGCAATTGGAATAGGGATTCAAAACCTTCCAGAAGGGACAGCTGTTTCGATGCCGCTTCGCCGAGACGGGATGTCTCGCCGGAAAAGTTTCTTTTACGGACAATTCTCAGGAGCGGTTGAACCGATAGCCGCTGTGATTGGTGTACTTGCAGTGACAACGATGCAGCCACTTCTTCCATTCGCCTTAAGTTTTGCTGCGGGCGCAATGATCTTCGTCGTTGTGGAAGAGGTCATCCCAGGTTCGCAGGAAAATGGCAATAAGGATCTAGCATCGCTTTGTTTAATGCTTGGATTTGCTGTAATGATGATATTAGACGTCGCATTTGGATAAGAATAAAACTACAAAAGTACAGCCAGTGTGAATGATACCACTGGCTGTTTTATTATTTGTTTTCATATATACGATTTAAAATTTCAATTAAGGGAAAATAAAACTGACCGTAAATAGAGAAGGAGGGAGTAACATGGACAAGAAATACGAGGAGTGTCTCAAAGTAATTCAAGAATGTCTAAAAGCATGCAATACATGTTTTGACGCATGCTTAAAAGAAGAAGACGTCAAGATGATGGCTGAATGTATCCGATTGGACCGTGAATGTGCGGATATTTGCGCATTTGCTGTACAAGCGATCACGCGGAACAGTCCTTTCACAAATCAGATTTTAAATCTCTGTGCAGATGTGTGTGAACAGTGTGCTGAAGAATGTGCGAAGCATGAACATGAACATTGTAAGCGTTGTGCTGAAGCTTGCCGGAAATGTGCAGACGCCTGCCGTAAAGCAGCAGCATAAAAAAACTATGGAACTTTTCTGGAGTATCGAAACTATTTCCAGAAAGGTTCCATTTTATAATATATGTATCTATATCGTTTTATCACGCAAAAGTAAATTTGGGATGACGCGAATATAAATAAGTGAACCGATTAGCTCCACAATTGTTTGGGTTACAATTAGGGCTACAACTAACGAACTTACATTATCAGGCAATGCCAATGCAAAAGGAAGGACAACAAGTGAATTACGAGTAGCTCCGCTAAAAATTAGCGCGCGTCCTGTTTTAATCTCAAGCTTAAATAACATTACGATGATTCGAGAGATGACAGGCATAATGATCATAAAAGCGATATAAATCGGAATCACCTTACTAATTACATCTATGTATACATAAAGTTTCCCTATTTGTGAAGCTACAATAACAAGTAAGGTAAGAGCCATAAAAGGAACTGGAAGCCATGAGGAGAAATCAATAATGTTAGCTCCGATTCTTGCGTTTTTTGAATACAACTGGATCACTATTGCAATTCCTAAAGGGATGACAATTAACCCGAAAAATGCTTCAAGAAATGGTCCCACTTCCACGATTCCTACCGCTTTCCTTCCCATAAACAACGATAAATATAAAGGTAGTAGGATCATTTGGGTGACGAAAAGAATAGGAGTCGCCATCAGCAATAACTTTTCATTTCCCCGACCGAGAGCCGTAAAAACAATAACATAATCAATGCAAGGAGTTAACAAAACTAAATAAACGGCAAGCAATAATGGCGGATAATCCGGTAATAACTTGGTTAATAGCCATACGACAATAGGCACCGCCATATAGTTAACAGTAAGTAAAGCTCCAATAAAACGGCGGTTCTCAAATGGGTTTTTCAAAGATGCAAAAGGAATTTGAGAAAACATACTATACATCAATATACCAATGACTACAGTAATCGTAGTATCCAATCGACCAGCGAAGTCAGGTGCGAACAAACCTAATCCGGCAGCAACCATTATAACTATTGCATACAGTATTATTTGTCCTTCTTCTAATTTTTCTCGCGTCATCATTTCAGCAAACCCTCCGGTATGTTCCAATCCATAATTTCTCGTAGTACATCCACACTTCACTATAGTAGCATTCCAAAGATTCGATTGTAACGATCAAGGTTCGTGCTTTTTTCGTGCTTGGGAAAATTTTTTCGTGTTTAGTTCCTAAGAGAGTTTTAACCGAATTGGGCTCGATTGCATATAATAACTGTGCGCGTCAATTCAATATCATAGATTTTTCC
This sequence comes from Sporosarcina sp. SAFN-015, assembly GCF_059415085.1. Lineage (NCBI taxonomy): Bacteria > Bacillati > Bacillota > Bacilli > Caryophanales > Caryophanaceae > Sporosarcina > Sporosarcina sp. SAFN-015. The sequence continues at coordinate 91,265 of NZ_JBPFDR010000005.1, read as the reverse complement.
GCGTGATGATATTGGAACTATATTATTTTGTTACTGCATAGGATAAATATATAGATTTGAATTGAAGGACTTGAGAATAATAAATTTAAAGAACTATAGAAATCTGGATAACTGTGACAATTCGCTGTAAAGGGGATGAGTAAGCCTATGCAAGAAACGATCAGCTTACATGATTTGATCAAAGTAGTTAGAAAGCGGTTTATATTCATTATCGGTACCGCCCTATTTGCAATGGCCATAACTGGAGTCATAAGTTACTTTTTCTTGACCCCTACTTACAAAGCATCAACACAAATACTTATAAATCAGAAGCAGACAGAACAATTCCAAGTTAGTGCTCAAGACATTCAGACGAATATTCAACTTATAAATACATATATCGTCATTATCAAAAGCCCTGCAATTCTTTCGAAAGTCATTGATATTTTGGAACTGGATACAACTCCGGCTTTACTTGAAAAAAAGATTAAAGTAGAAACTACACAAGATTCCCAAGTTATTAAAATAAGTGTCAACGATCAAGAACCTTATAGATCGGTAGATATAGCCAATACGATTGTAGAAGTTCTCCAAGAGGAAATCCAACTATTATTGAACGTTAATAATGTGTATGTCCTCTCGCCGGCGGTCTATCTCGAGAATCCAATACCCGCAAAGCCAAATCCGTTGCTGAATATGACAATCGCGGCTGTCAGTGGATTAATGATTGGAGTCGGAATGGCGTTTCTCCTTAATTATTTGGATATGACCGTTAAAACAGAGCAGGATATTGAAGAATTATTAGGTCTTCCCGTTATTGGGATTGTAAGTCCGATTGCGGAAACGGAACCCAATAGGATAAAAGGGGTATTAGGTCGTATATGGAGAAGGGGATAGTAGGATGTTTAAAAAGAGAAAGAAGAACAGTCGAACAGCTTCACGTAAACTTGTTGGTAGAGATGTCTCTAAGTCTCTCTCTTTAGAGCAATTCCGAATGATCCGAGAGAATATTATTTTTTTAATGCCGGATAAAAAAATAAAAACCCTTCTTTTTACCTCTACTTCTTCCGGGGAAGGAAAGTCGACAATGGCAGCAAATGTCGCGATAGTTTTCGCTCAAGCCGGAAAGAAAGTATTGTTAGTCGATGCAGATATGAGAAAACCAACGACACATTATACGTTTAGAACAACAATTTCGCCTGGTCTATCCCATGTTTTAAAAAGACAAGGGGGACTAAATGAGGTTATCAAAAGAACCCAATTCAAAGGGCTGGAACTTGTCACTTGTGGGACGATGCCAATCAATCCCGCCGAACTCCTTGGATCAAGTACAATGGATGATCTTATCACTGAAATGAAATCAAAGTATGACATTATTATTATCGACGCACCGCCAATTCTTTTAGTTGCTGACGCACAAATTCTTTCAAACAAATGTGATGGAACAATTTTAGTCGTTAGTTCTGGAAAAACCGAGAAAAACGACGTTAAAAAGGCGAAGGGATTGCTAGAAACTTCCAAGGCGAATGTCTTAGGAGTCATATTGAACAATTATAAACTTGAAAAGGGCCATTATTATTATAATTACAATGGTGTTAAGGGGGAATAGGAAGTATCAATTTATACTCTTTTACTGCTAGGAAGGAGAGACAAATGATTGATATGCACTGTCACGTTTTGTTTGGTGTAGACGATGGACCAAAAACAATTGAGGATACAATACGTATTGTGGAAAAAGCAGTGAAAGAAGGAATTACAGATATGATTGCAACACCGCATGCATTCAGTCCTCATTACCATGTCCCCAAAAAAGAGATCGAAGGTCAAATTCGACTTCTTACAGATAGTCTGCGTGCAGGGAAATATCCAATCAAACTTCACACCGGACAAGAAGTGCGACTTCATGAAAACGTCATAGAAAAAATAATAGAGGGTGAAGCGATGACGCTTGCAGGGTCACGTTATTTACTACTCGAACTGCCGTCACAATCTATTCCACTTTATATAGAAAGAGTCATACAATCGATGCTTGAATATAACACTATACCAATTATTGCACACCCTGAACGGAACAGTGCCATTGCTCAGAAACCCGCGCGACTCGAGCGGTTGATTCGACTTGGAGCATTTGCACAGGTGAATGCAGGAAGCCTATCAGGTCATTTCGGGAAAAGAGTTCAACGACTTTCAATTCAACTTGTCGAAGCAAATCTAATTCATACATATGGATCGGATGTTCATGATACAAAGGCGAGGCCGTTATTGTTCAATGAAGGACTTCGCTATCTAGAAAAAAAGAAAAAACACGATAGTATTGACATTTTATTAGAAAATAACGAGCGTATTTTAAAAGACGACGCGTTCATTGTTCTAGACCCGGAAATTCCAGTGAAAAAAAAATGGTGAAATCAATGAGCTAAGCCCCAGTTACTTTCAAGTCTAGCGAGTATTCTGGAAAGGAGACAATTATGTAAAGACGTCATTTGACTGCGACGCTTACTATTTACATAGTTGGGTTGGGAAGGAGTGGGAGGGGCCCTCGTGTTAATGAAAATGAAAATGAGAATGAGTATACTCGCAATTATCGATTCCCTTATTGTTCTATTTTCGATCTATGTCGGGTATTTCATCTTGTATCCGCACATCAATGTATTTACTAATAAAGTGCTCTTCATATGCGTCATCACAATTCAAATTGCACATCATTACTTTGCGTGGAAGTTTGGGCTTTATAGAAAAGCCTGGTCCTACGCGTCGACTGGTGAACTGAATTCGATCTTCAAGGCAGTAACGTTGACTATAACAGTTGTCATGGTCGTCCAACTTGTCCTCATGTATAACGTATCTTATAGAGCGCTCATTCTCACATGGATGCTGCATATTCTTTTAATCGGAGGATCGAGATTATCTATTAGACTCATGAGTGAAACGGTAAATCGACAAAAGAACATTGAGGCAACCCGCGTAATGATTGTCGGAGCAGGGAAGGCAGGGACAATGATAGCTCGCCAAGTCCTCCAGAATCCCGAATCAGGAATGAAACCTGTACTATTCGTTGATGATAATCGATCTAAAACCGGATTAGAGATTTATGGAGTGAAAGTTGCAAGCGGCACAATGGATATTCCGAAGCTCGTAAAAGAATATGATATTGAAAAAATTGTTATTGCTATTCCATCCTTATCAAAACAGAATATGGTGAGCCTTTCAAAACGGTGTATTGAAACGGGAGTAAAGACAATGACAATCCCACGTATCGAGGATTTGATGACGGGAAAAGTTTCTGTCACTGACATGCGTGACGTAAAAATAGAAGATCTCCTCGGTAGAGAAGAAGTTGAGCTTGATTTGAAAGCAATTGAAGAAAAGCTTGCAAATAAAACAATTCTTATCACAGGCGCGGGAGGGTCAATAGGGTCTGAAATTTGCCGGCAAGTAAGTAAATTCAAGCCTAAAAGTATCATACTTATAGGTCATGGTGAAAATTCAATTTACAACATAGATATGGAATTACGAAAGAATGTGGATGTTCATACAAAAATTATCCCGATTATTGCTGATATTAAAGACCGTTTGAGGATCTTAGAAATAGTCAGTGAGTTTAAGCCGGATGTTATCTATCATGCGGCAGCATATAAACATGTCCCTTTGATGGAAGCAAATCCAAAGGAAGCCGTCAAAAATAACATATTCGGTACGAAAAATATCGCCGAAGCGGCAGACGCGTATGACGTCACGTATTTTGTCATGGTCTCTACGGACAAAGCAGTTAATCCTACGAATGTCATGGGTGCGTCGAAACGGTTCGCTGAAATAATTGTGCAGAACCTTGCGAAAGAAAGCAAAACGAAGTTTGCTGCAGTGCGTTTTGGGAATGTGTTAGGGTCTCGAGGAAGTGTAGTCCCACTGTTTAGAGAACAGATTAAAGAAGGCGGCCCGATTACTGTCACAGACCCCGAGATGACAAGATATTTTATGACAATACCAGAGGCTTCTCAGCTTGTCATTCAGGCTGGTACGCTTGCTATGAAGGGAGAGGTGTTTGTACTCGACATGGGCGAACCGGTAAAAATAATCGATTTGGCAAAAAACTTAATTAAACTATCGGGGTATAGCGAAGATGAAATAGAAATAGTTTTCTCTGGAATTCGTCCAGGCGAAAAACTTTTTGAAGAGCTTCTGAATGAAGACGAGATTCAAACCAATCAAATCTTCCCTAAAATTTATGTAGGAAAATCAGCACCGATAAGCAAGGAAGAAATGAACAGCATACTTGAAAAACTTTTGGATATGCCGGTAGATGAAATGACGAAGACGTTAATTGAAGTAGCTAACCGCAAAACATCTGTAGCATGAAATATATTTTAATATTGAATGGGACAGAATATAGTATTCATGAAGTTTAGATTATTATCATTCGACTATACGAAGGAGATAATAATGAATTCGAACAAAATGATCCCCATCCTTCTTGGTGTTGCATTGAGCTCTACATCCTTTACGAAAGTAAGGTTTTTTGGACCTGTTGGAATAGGTGAATTGTTATTAACAATTACGGTAATCATGCTGGTCATTCAACTGGCATACAACCAAAAAATATATGTAACTGAAAAAAGTATTAAACTTGTTTCTCTTTTATATTCATTTATATTATTGGCTTTCATTTCAAATCTTTTCGGCGCGTTCAAAGGATCAATTGAAATTATAGACTTTAGGGATACAATTGCATTTTTACTACCAATCGTTTTAATCATTCTCGTAGTACATTTACCTGATTATCAAGACGTATTAACAAAAGCCGCTCTATTTTTTTATATTTTTTCGCAAGTATATATTTATTGCTGCTTATTGTATATATTGTTCATTCGTAAAATCTTCTATATAGATTTCCTTTATTATTACTCGACAAGATTTAGTGGACTTTCACTTAACCCCAATCAATTAGCAATATTGACCCTACTCCTTCCAATTATCTCTTTATATTTAATGAACAGTAAAAAAATACCGGTTTACCTAGGATTTCTAAATATAGTCGCAGCTGTCTGGGTCGGATTAAAAATAGAAAGCGATGCCTTAATATTGACTTGGATCGTATCACTTCTTATATATTGTTACGTTATTTTCTTCAAGGCGATGAAATTTAAAAAAAATGTAAAAGTGATCATAAATATTTTCGTCCTTTCATTTCTTGTAAGTATGCTGAAAATATCATTAGATATTGTTAAAAGTGTATCAAATTCGTTTAACGAAGTAAGCAATCAATCGTCTATAAGATATATCTTATGGGAAAACGGAATAAAAGCATTCGCTGGATCACCTTTAATTGGAAATGGAACTAAATCACAATCTGGCTTAACTTCTCCTTTCGAAGGAGTGGAAGCACATAATACGTTAATCGATTTAATTTCTATGTTAGGTCTACTTGGATTAATAATTATTCTACTACTATTCTTTTGGGCGACTATTAATTCACGAAATAATCTATATTACCTTATTTTATTATTACAAGTATTATTTTTTTCTAACTTTCACAATGTAATGAGGCAACCGATATTCTGGTTTGTCCTATTTATTCTATTGTTGAATAGTCAAAAGCAGGAATTGATACCATCCAATGTAGGGAACGAAATTGGCTAGCGTGCACTCTAATTGCTTGGGGAGGGATGGGCTTAGTAATGTGTGGTTTTACTGGAGTTTTAAATAAATTAAGCGCTGAATTACAGTTTCAGGACAATGAACTACTACATGCTGTGGCTGAACAATCGACTTTTTATAAAACGAATTCTAAAACAATTAGATTTACCGGAAAAATATACAATGCTCAAGAGCTAAAGAAGAAATTTGAAAATGACAATCATCAATTTAAAACCAATACTGATTCTGAATTGATCCTTACCATGTATGAACAATACGGTGAACGCTTCATGAATTATTTGCATGGTTCGTTTGCCATTGCAATTTGGGATGAAGCTAAAAAGGAATTAGTCATGGTAAGAGATAGAGTAGGTAAAAAACCATACTATTATTGTAATGGGCATGATAAGTTGCTATTTGGCTCAAATTTGAAAAAAATACTAGCTGATAACAAGCAAGAAATCAATTTCGAAGCAGTAGAGAGTTTTTTGCGTTTTTATTATATCCCGCAGCCAATAACAATATTTGAGAATGTCTTTCAATTAATGCCGGGACATTATATTACTTATTCTTTAGAAAAAGATACTTTGAAAGCAATGAAATATTGGGACATAAAACAAGATATTGCTGAAATAGATGATTCTTATCAATCTATTCAAAAAAGGTTAAGGGAGACGTTAACTAGCTCTGTTAAAGAACGTATGGAGAGCGAAGAAGCTGCTGGCGCATTTTTAAGCGGAGGCATTGACTCAAGTATTGTTGTAGGTTTGATGGCTGAACAGTCAAAGAATCCTCTCAATACGTTTACGATTGGCTATAAAAATCAAAAACAATACGATGAGTCAGCTTTAGCGAAGCAAGTTTCAAAACTGCATAATACTACTCATCATGAACTATTTATCGAATTTAATGATTTACAGGAAGTCATAGAAACAATTATAGGAAAAATGGAAGAGCCCTTTGCCGATTCCTCCGCTATTCCAACGTACTACGTTTCCCGGCTAACTAAAAATCATAGTTCTATCGCTTTAAGTGGCGATGGTGGGGATGAGTTATTTGCCGGTTATAATAAATACACAAGTGTCTATTATCAGCAGCTGTATTATAAAATTCCAAAGCTGATTAGAGAGAAGATCATTGAAGCTCCATTGCGTTTAATTCCTGAAGACAAAAGAAATCCAATTACTTCATTCGCCATGAAAGCGAAGAAGTTCGTCAGAAGCGCTACGACCGAAACCTTTCAAATGCATGTTAATCTAATGGAATCATACGGCCAAGACGAGATTTCTCGATTAGTTAAAAATAAATCTTCCAATAGATTCAATGTGGATCAACAGTTGCTTCATTACTTTCAGTATTTAAACACGAATGAGCCAGTAAATCGGATGATGTACACCGATTTCAAATTCGCTTTACCAAATGACATGCTCGTAAAGACCGACCGAATGAGTAAAATAAATGGGTTAGATATACGTTCACCTTTTCTCGATCATCAAGTAGTGGAATTGGCGTATGAAATTCCTTTGAAATACAAAAAGCGAGGCGCGCAAGGGAAAATCATACTGAAAGAGACGTTTTCGGACTTACTCCCCAAGGATATACTTACTGCCAAAAAGAGGGGATTTGAAATCCCTTTAACTGAATGGTTCAAGAATGAACTAAAAGAGTTGGTAGTTACCTCTCTGTCTAAAGAAAAAGTAGAAAAGGCAAACCTCGTTCATTTCCATATCGTTGAAATCATCATTGAAGAGCATATGAAGAGTAAAAAAAATCACGCCAACCTTATATGGAGTCTTATTGTTTTACACAAATGGTATGAAAACTTCCTTAGACATATTGAGGGAGGAGAAAAATGAAGGTATTGATTACAGGTTCATCCGGTTTTATAGGCTTTCATTTATCGGAAAAATTGTTATCCATGGGTCTTGAAGTCGTTGGTGTAGACAACATGAACAATTATTATGAAACTTCATTAAAGGAAGCAAGGCTAGAAAAACTCATTCATCATAAGTGTTTCAAGTTCTACCATACTGATTTAGTAGACCGGGAGAAAGTTCAAACGGTATTTAGTGAAAATGAAATCGATATCGTTATTAATTTAGCTGCACAAGCAGGTGTGAGATATAGCATTGAGAATCCTTATGTCTACATCGATTCGAATATCGTCGGCTTTATCAATGTGTTGGAAATGTGTCGTCAGCATAAGGTGAAGCAATTGATATATGCATCGTCCAGCTCCGTTTATGGTGCCAATACAACATTGCCATTCTCCGTGCACGATACGATCGATCATCCTCTCAGTTTATACGCGGCGACTAAGAAAGCGAATGAACTGATGGCGCATACGTATAGCAGCCTTTACAAATTACCGACGACGGGTCTTCGGTTCTTTACGGTATACGGACCGTGGGGGCGTCCGGATATGGCTCTCTTCAAGTTTACGAAAAATATTATTGAAGGAAAGCCGATCGATATATATAACAATGGAAACATGATGCGCGATTTCACATACGTAGATGACATTGTAGAATCCATTTCCCGTCTTCTTCATAAGCCCGCCATGCCTAATCCGAATTGGTCCGGGGAAAATCCGGATCCCGGCACGAGCTATGCCCCTTACCGAGTCTACAACATTGGAAATAGTAGCCCGGTGAACTTAATGGACTTCATTTCTGCTATTGAAGAAAAGCTAGGAAAAGTAGCGGTAAAGAACTTCATGCCATTGCAGGAGGGGGATGTCCCTGCCACTTACGCAAATGTCGATGACTTATATCAAGAAATCGATTTCAAACCAAAAACATCCATCAAAGATGGCGTCGACAAATTTGTTGACTGGTATTTGGCGTATTATCAAATAAAGTTGTGAAAGGGTCGTCTGTGATGGATAGAAAAATAGCTGTTATCGGCTTGGGATATGTAGGGTTACCTGTGGCGGTTGCTTTTGGAAAAAAACATCCGGTAATCGGTTTCGATATTAACGAACATCGAATATCTACATTACAGATCGGCGTCGATTATACAAATGAAGTTCAGGTGAACGATTTAAAGGAAGCGCAAATTGAATTCACATTTGATAGTGAAAAATTAAAGGAGGCAGACTTTATGATCGTGTCTGTCCCTACACCAATTGATGCACATAACCGACCTGATTTGTCACCATTGCAGCATGCTTCCGAAACAGTGGGGAAAAATCTTCATAAAGGGACAATTGTTGTTTACGAGTCAACCGTCTATCCAGGCGCTACCGAGGAAGTGTGCATACCTATATTGGAAAAGCATTCAGGCTTAAAGGCGGGCATTGATTTTTTTGTCGGTTACTCTCCAGAACGAATTAATCCTGGTGATAAGGAACATACATTTACGAAGATCACAAAAGTTGTATCGGGTCAGACGCCAGAAGTGTTGGACATCATTGCACAAGTTTATAGCGATGTTGTCGAAGCAGGTGTATATAAAGCGAGCACCATCCGTGTTGCAGAAGCCGCAAAGGTAATTGAAAACACACAAAGGGACGTCAATATTGCACTTATGAATGAATTAGCCTTAATATTTGACAGCCTCGGGATTGATACTGCAGAAGTGTTGGAAGCGGCAAGTACGAAATGGAACTTCCTTAACTTCTTCCCAGGGCTAGTCGGTGGTCATTGTATCGGTGTAGATCCTTACTACTTGACTTATAAAGCGCAAGCAGTCGGCCACTATCCGGAAGTGATCCTTGCAGGTCGTCGGATCAATGATAGTATCGGACGTTATATTGCACGGGCATTAGTGAAAAAAATGATAAAACTCAATTTGCCTGTACAAGGTGCGAAGGTAACAGTTCTTGGATTGACTTTTAAAGAAAATGTCCCAGATCTTCGCAACTCTAAAGTAATTGACGTCATTCGAGAGTTGCAGGAATTTGGGGTGGAAGTGCAAGTAGCCGATCCGCATGCAGATGTGGATGAGGCCTTTGCTGAATATCAACTCGCATTGACACCTTACGAAAAGCTGCCGCCTGCAGACGCCGTTGTGTTAGCCGTATCTCATATGGAATATGTCAATGAAGGTTGGACCCAGTTCGATCGGTTATTAAAACATGGCAAAGGGATCGTTATGGATATTAAAAGTGTGTTCGACAAGACGACTAAGCCCGATCAGATTCAATTATGGAGACTATAATGAAGGTTTTACAAATTACGAATGTAAGTTTTACAGTTAAGAAGTTTTTGCTTCCGCTTATAGATGAGATGAGTAAACAGAAATACGACGTTCACATCGCTTGTTATAAAGATCCGACAAGATATGAAATTGAAAAGGATGGGTATGTCGTTCACCACATACCGTTTCAACGAAATTTGAATGTCTTTAGCCACTTGAAAAGCATGCTAGCTTTGGTCAAATTGATAAGAAAAGAAAGATTTGACATCGTCCACTCACATACCCCAGTTGCCAGTCTCGTTGCTCGATTGTCAGCACGATTGGCTAACGTACCTTTAATCGTTTATACCGCACACGGATTTTACTTCCACGAAAATATGAAACCAATACCCTATAAGATCATTTATTCGCTTGAAAAGATTTGGGCGAAATATTTCACCGATAAACTATTCTTCCAAAGCAAAGAAGACTATGAATTGGCCTTAGCAAAAGGCTTTCAAAAACCGGAAAACCTTATTCATATTAATAATGGTGTGTCGGGTGATCGATTTAACCCCGCATTATATAGCAGAGTGAAGAGCAGAGAGTCGTTAGGAATTACGAATGAAAAAGTGATTATGTTTGTCGGGAGATTAGTGAGAGAAAAAGGCATCGTTGAACTTTTAGAAGCATTTCAATTGGTTCGGGACGAAATGAAGGACGCAACGTTAATGATAGTAGGGGATTCAGTTACCGGCGATCGGGATGGACTGGATGTTGAACAGCTTATTCAATCGATGCCAATGGAAACAAAAGAGAGAATTCGACTCTTAGGAATGAGAGAGGATATACCGGAACTATTATGTGCTGCGGATTTGTTTGTATTGCCATCGTACCGTGAAGGGCTGCCACGTTCCATCATTGAAGCGATGGCTATGGGCAAACCGATTGTGGCGACGGATGTTCGCGGATGCAGAGAAGAAGTCTTTCCAGATGTGAATGGGTACTTATGCAAGACGAAAGATAGCAGCTCATTGGCAAACACGATCCTTGAAATTATGAAAGATGAGTCCATACTGAAGCGGTTTGGAGAAAACTCACGAAGACTATTTTTGGAAGAGTTCAATGAGAAGGTCGTTTTAGAAAGGCAGATGAATGTATTTAACGAATTTCGAGAGGAAAGGTCGATGAACAAAAGACCAAGGAAGTGAGGAATGAAAAACAATCTTACTTTTTTTGAAAAGGTTGTCAAACGATCTTTTGATCTTTTGTTTTCCATAGTCGGACTCGTACTGACGGGGTGGATTATACTAATTGCTTTCATTATTGCTTCTATTGATACAAGAAGCAACGGTTTTTTCATTCAAGAACGTGTAGGGAAAAACGGGAAGCTTATTAACGTGATCAAAATAAAAACAATGAAACCGGCAGAGAATAATCATTCCACGATAACGACAAGCAGTGATTCAAGAATTACTGTATGTGGACGTTTTTTCAGGAAGACAAAAGTTGATGAGCTTCCGCAGCTATTGAATGTTTTGAAAGGCGATATGAGTTTTGTAGGCCCCAGGCCGGATGTGCCAGGTTATGCAGATAAATTAACTGGGGAAGATCGGGTCATTTTAACGATACGACCAGGAATTACTGGACCTGCGTCGATTAAATATAAAAACGAAGAACAGATATTAGCAAACGTAGACGACCCAAAATGGCATAACGACCATATCCTTTTTCCGGATAAAGTAAAGCTGAACGTGGAGTATATTCGGAACTATCGTTTTTTGAAAGATATCAACTATATTCTCATAACGATATTGGGTGAAAAGAGGAGTTATGATTTGGAGCCGAAAAGGATTTTTCTTTCAGTACCGCATATGAGTGGGAATGAGCAAAAATATATCAATGAAGCATTTGAGTCGAACTGGATTGCACCACTTGGAAAAAATGTGAATGAGTTTGAGAAAGAAATGGCCGAGTATACTGGAGCGGCAGGAGCAGCTGTCTTGTCATCGGGAACAGCCGCCATCCACTTGGCTTTGGAATTGCTAGACGTGAGATATGGAGATGTCGTTTTCTGTTCCAGTTTGACGTTCGTTGCAAGTGCAAATCCAATTTATTATTTGGGCGGTGAGCCTGTTTTCATTGATTCCGAAAATGAGACGTGGAATATGTCCCCCGTTGCGTTAGCGCGGGCAATGAAAGATGCGCAAGCAAAAGGAAAGCTGCCAAAAGCGGTTGTCGTCGTAAACTTGTTTGGCCAAAGTGCAAAGATGGATGAAATATTGGCAATTTGTGATTCTTATGCTGTCCCCGTTATTGAAGATGCTGCTGAATCACTAGGTTCAACTTATAAAGGGAAGCAGAGCGGAACGTTTGGCACGTTTGGCGTCTATTCATTTAATGGCAATAAAATTATTACAACATCGGGTGGCGGGATGCTCGTTTCCGATGATGTTGAAAAATTGGATCGTGCCCGCTTTTTAGCAACCCAAGCGCGTGAGAAAGCTAGGCATTACGAGCATCAAACTGTTGGCTATAACTATCGTATGAGCAATGTTCTAGCGGGAATCGGCCGGGCGCAGTTAGAAGTGCTCGATGATCGTGTAAAAGCTAGAAGAGCTGTATTTGACCGTTATGAAAAAGCACTTGGCGGGATTGATGGGGTAGTGTTCATGCCAGAGCTCGAAGGAACCTATTCGAATCGTTGGTTAACGGCGATGGAAGTGAATCCGGACATAACAGGCGTTACGGCAAATGAACTGATGGATGCCCTGGAAGCGGAAAATATTGAAGCGAGACCGGTTTGGAAGCCGCTTCATTTGCAGCCGTTGTTTAAAGGATGTAAGTTTTATCCGCATGCAGATGATGACATAGTAAGTGAACGCTTGTTTGCAAGAGGGATATGTCTTCCTTCCAGTTCGAAAATGACTGTGAAAGAGCAGGAAAGAGTTATTCGAGTCATTAGAGAGAAATTAAGGTACCGCCAGTAGAGATATGACCTCGTCACATCTCTACTGGAAAGTTAAACTTTGAGGTGTTACTAATTATAAAAAACAGGTGAAAAAATGCCGACTCAGATGTCGTTAAAAAGTAAAACAATCACAGGGCTTTTTTGGAGTTTCACAGATTTAATGGCAAACCATGGGATTCAATTTGGCGTGCAGATTATTCTTGCTCGGTTGCTGCTCCCCGAACATTTTGGAATTATTGGGATGATATTAGTCTTAATATCCGTTTCCAACGCAATTGTAGATAGTGGATTTTCTCAAGCGTTAATACGGGATCAACATACGACACAAGAAGACTATTCAACTGTTTTTTATTTTAACTTTTTTATTTCGTTAGTACTGTATGCTCTATTATTTAGCACGGCTAATTTGATAAGTGTGTTTTTCGAAGAACCACAACTGACAAAAATTATAAGAGTTCTCTCTTTAATATTTATCATCAATTCATTAGCGATTATCCAAAAAGCAATGCTTGTGAAGAGAGTGGATTTTAAAACATTAACAAAAATAAGTGTCATTTCTGTCGTTTTATCCGGAAGTATTACGATTTTATTGGCAATGTCAGGTTTTGGTGTTTGGAGCCTCGTATTCAATATGATCGCTTTGCAATCCATACAGACAGGATTATTTTGGTATTTTAATAAATGGATGCCTTCATTGACATTTAAAATTCAATCATTTAAAAGGTTTTTTAGTTTTGGATACAAGTTATTACTATCAGGGCTAATTGATACTTTTTTCTATTATAGTTACTTCGTTATTATTGGGAAAATGTATTCTTCCAATCAACTTGGTTATTATTCAAACGCAGTAAAAATAAAAGATCTTGCTTCATTTGCAATCGTTTCGACGGTACAGCGCGTCACGTATCCAGTCCTTAGCAGCATTCAGCAAGAAGAAGAACGTTTGAAATATGGGTTTAAGTCCGTTATTAAGACTTCAGCATTTATTAACTTTCCTTTAATGGTTGGTTTAGCAGCAATTGCAAAACCGCTGTTTATTGTATTGTTCGGTATTAAATGGATACATTCGGTTATCTATTTTCAATTATTATGCTTTGCAGGAATGCTTAATCCCATTCACTCTATCAATCTAAATGTTCTTCAAGTTAAGGGTAGATCGGACTTAATCCTGCTATTGGAAATTATTAAAAAGAGTTTATTGGCGATTCTAATTGTATGTTCTTTATTGTTTGGGTTCGGCATTATCGGCTTAATATGGACGACAGTAATTCATTCATTTATTTCTTTTTTAATTAACTCTTACTACTCGGCGAGAGAAATCGATTACTCTTCAATGGAACAGATAAAAGATCTGCTTCCCAGTTTTTTAATCTCTTTTATTATGGGGATTGCAGTCTTCCAGGTTGGTAGAATCGTCGATGAAAATCATCTTCTCCAACTAATTGGGCAAATCACATTAGGTGTAGCCATTTATATAACTATCAGTAAGATATTAAAGGTTAAAGAGTTGAATACCCTGTACCTTATCGTTTTACCAATAGTAAATAGGATTAAAGATTTTAAAGGACCAAGGTGATTAGTAGGACGATTCAAGCAATAAAAGGAGGAGATTATGGAGCTTACACGGATTACATCACTTGATCAACTCGAACAATACCGGGATGATTGGTCGCTCATATTGGAGGAAAATCAGAATACAAATCCGTTTATTGAATTTGTTTGGGTTTATGAATGGTGGAAGCATTTTGGCGGCGAATATAATATGGAAATTATGCTCTTCAAACAAGATGATAGGCCAATTGGATTTGTTCCATTGATCCACAAAAAAAGATGGTTTGGTCATACGTATACTTTTATGGCTTTCGGTCATGCGAATTATATGGATTTTGTTGTATATAACCATTTGTTAAAAGACGTTATTGAATCCACATTCGATGAATTAATAAAAGAGAAAAAGAATGTAGTGTTTTACTTATACGGGTTATTAGAAAGTACTGAGACGCCAAAAAACATTGAGGATTATTTACGACAACGAAAATACAGTTTTTCACTTCACCGAGTAATTACTCCATACATTAATTTAAAAGATATAAAACATGAAGATTATATGGATAAAAGAAAGAAACTACATCGGCTGGATAAAAGAGAAAAGCGGTTACGGGAAAATGGAGAAGTCAAATTTTCGCGTAGCGGACAAGAAGAAATGGATACAGTCTTTCAACTCCATGACAATCGATGGAAGAAAAAGCGAGACACGAGCGGATTTACGAATGACAAGGATAAAGAATTTTACCGAAGTCTTGTAGGTATACAGGAAGGACCGATGCAAACGGAACTTGATGCACTTTACATTAATGATACGATGATTGCTTTCCATTACGGATTCAAATGTCGGGGAAGAGTGCTTTCGTATGTGTTAGGTTTTGATGATAACTTTGAACCGTTCGGGCCGGGAAGAATACTGGAAAGAGAAAAGATTTTGCAATGCAAAAAAGATAGGATTACGGTATTTGACCTAAGTATCGGATATGAACCATACAAATTTGCGTTGAATACAAATGTAGATTACACAAGAAAAATGATTTTCTCATCTTCTGTAATGACCGCGAAAATTAGACGATTCTTATTATCGATGAAGGAATCTTTAATCGAACGATTAAAGAAGAATTATGAATTCGTGTTGTTTATTCGCATTACAATCGGCAAGTTTCTTTTTGTTATCCGTAATTTATTCAACAAGACAGAATCAGATGGTGCAAGGAGAGAGTTGCATGCGTTTTTGTCGCGTATTAAAAAGTACTTATATGAAAAAGAGCGATATGTAGTTTATCGAATGGAGAATAAAGACGTTCCTGAATTAGCAATCACTGAAGACATTATCGAATTGACAATAAACGATGCGATGAGTAGTCCAACCATTTCCCCCAAAAAATTAAAGGAAATTTGCGAGAAAATGTATCGTGGATATAAGGGGTATTATCCGGCAGGCAATCTAGTATTCGAAAATATAATTTGGATGAATGACAAAGTACTTCGAATTGGCCCTATTTCTTATAGTGAACGACTCGGGAGAAAAGCAATTCATTTCAAGAATTGGCATGAGGGCAATTTGGAGGCTGCATGCTCCTTTGTCAAGAAGAACAATAAGGCAAAAACAGTGTTTGTAACTGTAAAAGACGAATTTGGAAATAAGCCTAATGTTCTCGAAACTATAGGCTTTTCCATTGATAAGCAGATTGAAAAACGAACATTTTTTGGAAATGAAAAATATGAAATCATAGAATGAAAAGGAAGTAGGATGAATCATACTATTGAAAGGAGGAAAATATGGAGCTTGCACGGATTACATCGCTAGATCAACTTGATAAGTACCAGGATGATTGGTCGCTCATCTTGGAGGAAAATCAGAATACAAATCCGTTTATCGAATTTGTCTGGGTTTATGAATGGTGGAAGCATTTTGGCGATGTATACGATGTAGAAATTATACTCGTAAAATTAGATGGAAGACCAATTGGATTTTTTCCTTTTATCCACAAAAGTAGATGGTTCGGACATACGTATTCTTTTATAGCTCTCGGAATCGCAAATTATATGGATTTCGTTGTTTATAATCATTTGAAGGAAGATGTCATCGAATTCGTATTTGATGAACTAGTAAAAGTACAAAAGAACGTTGTTTTTAATTTACATGGATTACTTGAAAGTGACAAAACTCCGGAAAGGATAGAGGCTTATCTAGAGAAACGAAAATATAACTTTTCGATTCATCGAGTGGTCACCCCCTTTATTCATTTGGGAGAAATAGATCTTGAAGAATTTAGCAGCAAAAGAAAAAGACTTTATCGGATTGATAGAAGGGAAAAGCGATTACGAAAAAATGGAGCAGTGAAGTTTTTACAAAGCGGCCAAGAAGACTTGGATTCGGTCTTTCAATTGTTTGATAAAAGGTGGAAGAAAAGAAGGACTACAAGTGATTTTACGAGTGATAGAGGAAAAGCGTTTTTTCGCAGTCTTGCTCGTATTCACGAAGGGCCAATGCAAACTGAAATAGATGGACTTTATATAAACGACAGGATGATTGCTTTTCAGTATGGTTTCCTTTGTCGGGAAAGATTTGTTGGGTATGTAAAGAGCTATGATGATGATTTCGATGTGTTCGGTCCGGGAGTAATTTTGGAAAAACAAAAGACATTACAATGTAAAAGAAATGGAATTATAATATTTGATTTAAGTATTGGATATGAACCATCCAAATTCGAATTGAATACAGGTGAAGATTATACAAGTAAAATGATTTTTTCTTCTAATTCGGTGATCGGAAAGTCTATTCGACGCTTTTTTACATTGAAGGAATCTTTGCGAGAGCGAATGAAAAAAAATTACCGCTTCGTTCTATTTATCCGAAATACAATTGGAAAGATGCTTTTCGTTACTAGGAATCTATTCAGAAATACAGAATCAAAAGCAATTAAGGAAGAAATAGTAGCGTATTGGACTCGGGTCAAAAAGTATTTATATGATAGAAAGAAGTACATTGTTTATAAAATAGAGAATAAAGATCTTCCGGATTTACCTGATACAGGGGACTTTCACGAATTGACGATTGGAGATGCTGTAGATTGTCCTAGTATTGCAAATAGCTATATGAAGGAAATTTCTAAAAAGTTATTTGCCGGTTATCAAGGATATTATCCCGCAGATTGTTTGTCTATGAATTCAATCTTTTGGTTGAATGAAAGAGTATTACGTATTGAAAACATATCTTATGCAGAAGAACTTCATAAGAGTTCAGCCTCCTTACAAAATTGGTCGGTTGAAAACTTGGAGAAAATATGTTCATTCGTGAAAAGAAAAAATGCGGCTAGTACTCTGTATGTGAGCGTTGAGGAAGGGGCTACATACAAAATAGCCAAACTGGAAGATTTAGGATTTACAATAAGGAAATATGTGTTCAAAAGGACGTATTGTGGTTTTGTAAAAGAGATCATTAAACCTCTAGAAGATTCAGGATGAAATCTATTAAAACAAAGGTTAGGAGAATTCATATTCAAGAAGAATAGTGTGAGCAAAAAAGGAGCAATCATCATCTCGCTTGATTTTGAATTGAATTGGGGGGTACATGATGTTGTTCCATTAGAAAAATATAAAGAAAATCTCTTAGGTGTTCGAGAAGCAATACCGCAAATGCTAGAATTATTTCAACGCTATGATATTCATGCTACATGGGCAATTGTGGGAATGCTCTATTGTGAAAATAAAAAAGAGTTGTTGAATAGTCTGCCTTCAATCCAACCAAACTATGAAAACAGTAATTTTTCTCCCTATAAAAAACTAAACGATATTGGAACAGATGAGAAAAGTGACTTGTTTCATTATGCAAAGTCATTAATAAAACAAATTGAAATATATCCGAATCAAGAAATTGCAACACACACATTTTCACACTACTATTGTTTAGAAAAAGGACAAAACGAAGAAAGTTTTGAAGCGGACTTACAAGCCGCGATAAACATTGCAAATGGAAACGGCCATGTTGTTAAATCGCTAGTGTTTCCAAGAAACCAGATGAATCAAAGTTATTTACAAGTATGTAAAAAGCACGGGGTTCAATGTTTTAGAGGAAATGAACTAGGATGGCCTTATAGGGCAAGTCGTTTCCATAGCGAAGGGATTCTGAAAAGAGTACTTAGATTATTGGATAGTTATTTTAATATTTGCGGACATGATACGTATCCGATGACTGAAGTTGAGACAGAACCGATCGTCAACTTGCCTTCCAGCAGATTTTTAAGGCCTTACATTGCCAGGTTGAAGATTTTAGAACCTTTGCGTTTAAGAAGAATTAAAAAAAGCCTAACGCACGCCGCTCGGAGAGGTGAAGTGTTTCATCTCTGGTGGCATCCTCATAATTTCGGTAAAAACATCGATGAAAATATTCAATTTTTGACTGAGATTCTACAGTTAGTATCGCAATTGAGGAGTGAATACGGCTTCGAGAGTCTTAGTATGGCAGAAGCCTCGGACATAGTATTAACGGTGAATAGATGAATGGGAAAACCTCCATCCAAGATTGAACTGGATGGAGGTTTACTTTGTAAGGTTCGTCAAAAACAAGTAAATTGGTCAATCCGATTCAAGTCAATACCGAAATACTCCCAACGTCGACGGCTAGGTCTCCAGCGGTATCCTGCCACAGATGTACGACCGACGAATGTAGGGAAGTACCAGAATCCATTACGTCTTGATGTCCAGACGTAAGTGTATCTGAATAGACATCCTCTAATAGCACCTGGGTCTACTGCGAAAAGCTGCGCTTGATTCCCACCCGGGTAGGATGGTGTGTAGTTTGGTGGTGGTGAAGATGGCGCTTGTTGTCCGCCTTGACCGCCTTGCCCCGGCGGGAATCCACCGCCTGGGAATCCGCCGCCTGGGAATCCGCTGCCTGGAAATCCACCACCAGGAAATCCGCCACCTGGAAACCCTGGTGTTTGCCCTGGTGGAAATCCTCCTGGAAAACCTGGCCCGCCTTGACCCGGAGGAAATCCGCCGCCTGGGAAGCCCGGTCTGCCTTGCCCTGGAGGAAATCCTGGAAATCCCGGTATTCCAAATTGTGCCACCCCGTTGTACTCTCCCCAATTCATTTCAGGATATTGCATTCCCATAGAGGACATCCAGTCCGTTCCGTAGTTTGGCATGCCAGTACCCGGCATGAATCCACCCATTCCCTGTCCTTGCATTCCATCAACCTCCCCTGTATATCCTTCCGGTAGTTGTGGATACCACTGTTCTTCTTCGTAATTCATGTTCGTCATCATTTCTCTCCCTTCAAGCGATTCCTCCTATCTTATGTCCCTATGAGAGAAATGGGTTGGACTCTTGGGTAAGGAAAAATTTTTCTACTACATCACCACACTAAAACAACATCACATTACTATAGAACAAATTTTCGTAAAAATCGCCAAAATCCTTTTAACTTCGTGTACGATGACAGTATGAATACGATTTTTTTTAGATGAAAGGATGTTTTGGATGATTGAATTAACTGGAGCCTCTCTAACACTCGAACAAATGGAAAGTATTTTATATAAAGGGAAACAGGTTGAGTTAAATGTTGATGCTTTAGAACGCGTGCGAAAAAGCAGGGAAGCTGTTAATCGAATCGTCGAGAATGATAAAACGGTATATGGCATTAATACTGGCTTCGGCAAATTCAGCGATGTGAAAATTGATGAAAAAGATACGAAGGCATTACAATTGCATTTAATTCGCTCACATGCTTGCGGCGTTGGTGAACCTTTTTCTGAAACTGTATCGCGGGCTATGGTCGTACTGCGTTTGAATGCGTTGTTGAAAGGCTTTTCGGGCATACGAGTAGAGGTGCTGGAACGTTTTGCATTCATGGTGAATAATGGAATCCGCCCTGTCATACCGCAACAAGGGTCGCTCGGTGCGTCAGGAGACCTTGCACCGCTATCTCATTTGGCGTTAGTGCTGTTAGGGGAAGGATTTGTTTGGAAAGATGGCGGGCATGTGCCTGCAGAGCAAATTTGGAAGGAATTCGGAATAGAGCCGATCGTTCTTGAAGCGAAGGAAGGACTTGCGTTGATTAATGGCACGCAGGCAATGACGGCGCAAGGAGTCGTTAATTACTTGGAGGCAGAGAAGCTCGCATATAGCAGCGAATGGATCGCCGCTATGACAATGGAAGCGTTACATGGGATTACAGATGCTTTTCATCCAGCAATTCATGAGGCACGCGGTTATAGAGAGCAAGTGGATGTTGCAGCTAGAATATTGGATTGGCTGGAGGATAGCCGCCTTACGACATCACAGGGAGAGACGCGCGTTCAAGACGCCTATTCAATCCGTTGCATCCCGCAAGTCCACGGAGCTAGCTGGCAAGTGCTTTCTTATGTGAAAGAAAAATTGGAGATTGAAATGAATGCGGCGACAGACAACCCTCTCATCTTTGAAGACGGTGAAATTGTCGTGTCGGGCGGAAATTTCCACGGGCAGCCTATCGCATTTGCGATGGACTTTTTGAAAATTGGTGTAGCTGAACTCGCGAATATATCCGAGCGTCGTATTGAGCGACTTGTCAATCCTCAATTGAACGAAGGACTGCCGCCTTTCCTTAGCCCGCAGCCTGGATTACAATCAGGAGCGATGATTTTGCAATACTCAGCAGCGAGCCTTGTGTCGGAAAATAAAACACTGGCACATCCGGCATCCGTCGATTCAATTCCATCTTCCGGCAACCAAGAAGATCATGTGTCGATGGGGACGATCGGTTCCAGGCATGCACAGCAAATTATTAAGAATGCTAGAAATGTATTGGCAATTGAAGCGCTATGCGCCATGACGGGCTGTACTTTCCGTGGTGTTGAAAATATGGCGCCGAAAACGCGCAAGGCACTTGAAGGACTTCTGCAAATCGTAAAACCGATTGATGAAGACCGGATCTTTGGACCGGATATTGAAAAGATTGCAGACTACTTGAATAAATAATTAGTAGAGGCTGCGCGGGAGGTCAGGGAAGACTAGATTACCGCGGCAGTCTTTATTTATATCGCGTCCAAAGCAAGTCGCCGCGCGTCCAAAGTGAGCCGCCGCGCGTCCAAAGTGAGTCGCCGCGCGTCCAAAGCGAGCCGCCGCGCGTCCAAAGTGAGCCGCCGCGCGTCCAAAGCGAGTCGCCGCGCGTCCAAAGCGAACCGCTCCGCGTCCAAAGCGAGTCGCCGCGCGTCCAAAGCGAGTCGCCGGGCGTCCAAAGTGAGCCGCCGCGCGTCCAAAGCGAGCCGCCGGGCGTCCAAAGTGAGCCGCCGCGCGTCCAAAGTGAGCCGCCTCGCGTCCAAAGCAAGTCGCCGCGCGTCCAAAGTGAGCCGCCGCGTGTCCAAAGCAAGCCGCCGCGCGTCCAAAGCAAGTCGCCGCGCGTCTAAAGCGAGTCGCCGGGCGTCCAAAGTGAGCCGCCGCGCGTCCAAAGTGAGCCGCCGCGCGTCCAAAGCAAGTCGCCGCGCGTCCAAAGTGAGCCGCCGCGCGTCCAAAGCAAGTCGCCGCGCGTCCAAAGTGAGTCGCCACGCGTCCAAAGTGAGCCGCCGCGCGTCCAAAGCGAACCGCCACGCGTCCAAAGTGAGCCGCCGCGCGTCCAAAGTGAGTCGCCGCGCGTCCAAAGTGAGTCGCCGCGCGTCCAAAGCGAGCCGCCGCGCGTCCAAAGCGAGTCGCCGCTCGTCCAAAGTGAGAGGGGAGCCCTCCAACTCTATTATAAAATCATCTCCCCATTCACTTCCTCAGCATTTCTAGTCAACTGCACAATATGTGCTGCAGGGTGTTTAATTCTACATAGCTGATCAGCAAGTATTTCTGCGCCAAGCATGCTGTAGACCGTGCCATTTCCTCCGTACCCCAATAGATAAAAATGTTTTTTTCTATGTGGATGTTCGCCAATGAATGGCAAATTGTCTAGAGATTCCCCGAAGGTGGCACAATACGCGTAATCTATTTTTATTTCCAAATGTGGAAAGACTTCATTAAATTTATCTCGCAATTCATTACCACGTTTTGTAAGCAGATCATCCGAAATTTCGACCACGCCATTGTTTTCATCTAATCCTCCAACGATGATCCTCCTGTCTGCAGTCGTTCTCATATAAAGATAAGGGCGTTTTGTCTCCCAAATAAGCGCATTATCATACCAAGCGGGCACCTCTCCCAGCGGCTCGGTCACGATGACGTATGACCGGTTAATATCCGCGCCGTTCCGTTTACCAATCGGTAATGTTTCGTAGCCGGTCGTGAAAATGATATTTTTAGTTTGCATGTCTCCATCTGTTGTAGAGATTCTAAGTATATCTTCAAACTCATTCACATCCAGCATTTCCGTGAATTCGAATAGGTGAGCTCCCTTCGTTTCCGCAAGGTCGAAAATTCCATTTGCAAATGCATAAGGATTCACTTCCGCATCCCTGAATGTCACAATGGCGCATGGTCGATTGATGCCGGTATTGCTTAGTAACGATTCCTTGCCCCAATAGGTGCAGGGAAAGCCGTATTTCGTCAATGTTTGATACTCTTTTTCAATCTTCACCACATCGTCCTCATCACTTGCGTAATAAATACTTTCTTTACGCATGAAATGAGGATCGACTGACAGTTGGCTGGCGACATTCTCCAATTGTCCTACCGCTTCTAGGCAGTTCCTGTAAAAATGAACAGCATCGTTTAGACCGATCTGTTCAATCAATTCATGAAGCATGATATCATTAGAGTATTGCAGAAGACCTGTATTCGCGGACGTGCTTCCAGCCGCAAGTTGCCTTTTATCTAAAACTGCGATTTTTAAATTTCGTTCTACTAAGGATAAAGCGGTCAATGCGCCTGATATACCGCCTCCAACGATGACTGCATCATAGCAATCCTCTTTTTTTGTTTGTTTTTTTCTATGAGTTGATTGATAAGTTGTCGGCCAATACAATGAACCTTTATGTAAATCCATAAGTATACCCCCTTCCTTTTCTATACCCATTTACTAGTGGGGAGAAAAGCGAAATACAAAATTTTAGGAGATGATAGCAATGACTGACGAACATAAGCCGCATATTTTACTAGTAGACGGCATGGCTTTATTATTCAGATCGTTTTTTGCAACTTCAGCGATGGGACATTATTTTCCAAACGACGCAGGAGTACCGACAAACGGAGTTCAAGGATTCGCTCGACATGCATTGACGGCAGCTTCAATTTTCAATCCAACCCATATGGCGGTTTGTTGGGATATGGGTGCACATACATTCAGGAATGATTTGTTTGACGGCTATAAAGCAAACCGTCCTGAACCAGCACCGGAGCTTGTGCCGCAATTTGACATGACACGGGAATTATCCGAACTGATCGGTTGGAAGAACTACGGAATTCCAGGGATGGAAGCTGACGATTTGATCGGCTCGCTCGTTTGTGAATGGGAAGGCAAGGCAGATATCACCATTGTCACGGGAGACAAGGACCTTTTACAGCTATTGCGTCCTGGTGTGAAAATCGCCTTCATGAAAAAAGGGTACAATGTATATGATATTTATTCCGAAGAGCGGTTCGTTGAAGAATACGAGATTACTCCGGAGCGTTTTGTCGAAGTGAAAGCATTCACGGGAGATACGAGTGATGGCTATCCGGGCGTAAAGGGGATCGGCCCGAAAACAGCGTTGAAACTCGTGAAAGAATATGGAACAGTTGAAAATGTCATCGAGTCATTGGCGGAACTCGCACCAGGAATGAGGAAGAAGATTGAAGCGGATATGGATATGCTGCTTTTATCAAAACAGCTAGCACAAATCCATTGCGAGCTTGATTTTGATGAGCCTATCGAGCAATTAAGCCTTCCTGATTTCTCGGGAGTGAGGGAACAATTAGAAGAGAGAGGCTATTCTATGGTCATAAGACAGCTGAACTCTTTATTTCCGGAATTGATTGCTTAATCGCTGGCGTTTAATAAGAACGAAAAACCACTGCTTACTTGGCAGTGGTTTTTCTAATCTTTATAAACGATAAAATTGGCTTGTTAGGTTCATACGGAATAGCGCGGATTCGGCTTTCGCGGTTCCTTCCTCCATTGTCATGAACGAGTAGCGTTAGTCCACTATCGTCTTCTCTATAACCAATGACCGGAACCCAATGATAATCAAAGGCATATTCGCCGAACCAATGAAAAGTGAACCATTTATCGAACTTTGCCGCAACTGGTCGTCCTTCATTGATTTCCTCTTTCAATTCCTCAATGGTACAATGTGCAACTTTCCATCCTGAACCGAGCAGTTTTCGCATGTTGCGGATGAAACGCCATTTAAACAGTCCAATTCGAGTCCCACCAAGAATTCGGTACAGTTCATTTACGTTAATGGTGGAATTATGGAGATGATGTCGGAGGATGGTGAATGCAGTTACCGGACCGCAGGCGGAAGGCTGGAAACGTATATCGATTTCGTCATTATATTGTGATTGACCTTGAAAACCTTCCACCTGTTTCATTTACTATCCCTCCACTAACCGAATTATAGCGAAGCTTTCTGTTCTTTTAGAAGGACTTTAAGTGCCATCCTGAAATTGATATATGATTCAAAGTCCATTTGGACTCCAGCAGCAATGATCTTTCTGACGATTTGCGGATTGAAACCGACTGAGATCGGTCGGACATCCATCAGTTTCAACGTATTGTACAGCATTTGCAGTTCAAGCGCGAGCGAGTCATATTCATGCAATTCCTTCTCATTCAAATCAGCAGCCGTAAAATCGAAAATGACACAAATTACATTACGGTGCTTGTCAAGATATTCTAAGACGAGGGTACGGATCAGCTCAAACCGCTCTGCTCCCGTATAGCCAACAACCGGAACTAGAATTGTGTTATCGACAACTGATGAAATGATGGGTACGGATGATCTTTTGATGGACTCTTCCAAGTCGGCAATTCTTTTTTTATATGTTTCTATTTCTTTTTCGTAATCCATTTGGCACCTCGGTATATGCATTTTCTTTTATTATACGATAAACCGATAGAAAAGAGGCAGAATAAAATAGGAGGAGACCTATTGGATGGCCTCCTCCTTTAATTATATAATTAATTTATTTCACAGTTTCAAGAAAATCGGTTACTTGATCTGGAGTTTTGGCGTTTGCACTATGTAAGTGTGCCTTTTTCTCTCCGTTTTGGAAAATGAGCAAACTAGGAATTCCCATTACTTCGTACTTCTCTGCAATCTCGGGCAATACATCACGGTCCACGTCATACCATGTATACGTATCATATTCCTTCACGATCGGATCGATGAACATATCCATGCGCGTGCAGTCCGGACACCATCCAGCTTGGAATTTGATAAGGGATTTGTTGTCGCTGTTAATGACTCTGTTGAATTCTTCTACTGTAGTAATTGATTTCATATTAACCACACTCCTTTAGTATGTAGTGTACCTTCTTTTCATGAATGAACATAGAAAAATGCCCATAACAAAAAATAGGGAAAAAATACATTTCAATATTGCGAAAAAGAAGAGAATGATTTAGACTGATAGATATAGAGACTGTTTCTATTTTTTTTGCTCATAAAATGAATGAGTGTTCATTCAAAAGAAAAAGGGAGGCTTCGCAACGTGGCATATCAAATCAAGAAAGCGGCAGTATTAGGTTCAGGTGTAATGGGATCTGGCATTGCAGCCCATCTCGCCAACATCGGCATTCCTGTCCTTCTGCTGGACATCGTTCCAAACAAGCTGACAGAACAGGAAGAAGCAAAGGGCCTTACATTGGAAAACCCACAAGTCCGCAATAAATTTGCGGCGACTGCTTTGGAGAAACTTTTGAAGCAGAAGCCGGCACCATTGGCTGCCAAACAAAACCTATCACTAATTGAAGTCGGCAATTTCGAGGATGACTTGGAAAAATTGAAAGACGTTGACTGGATTATCGAAGTCGTCGTTGAAAATTTGGACATTAAAAAGAGTTTGTATGAAAAAATAGATGCAGTACGGAAACCGGGGACAATTATCAGCTCCAACACTTCAGGCATCAGCATTGAAGCGATGGCAGAAGGACGTTCAGAAGACTTCCAAAAGCATTTCCTCGGAACTCACTTCTTTAATCCGCCGCGCTATTTGAAGCTGCTTGAAGTGATTCCGACGAAAAAGACGGATCCTGAAGTTCTCGCATTTTTATTGAAGTTTGGAGAGGATCGTTTAGGAAAAGGTGTCGTCATCGCCAAAGACACACCAAATTTCATTGCGAACCGAATTGGAACGTATGGCCTTCTCGTAACACTTCGCGAAATGGAGAAGAGAGGCTATTCAATCGGCGAAGTCGACTCGGTGACAGGAACATTGATCGGCCGGCCGAAATCCGCTACTTTCCGCACATTAGATGTAGTCGGATTGGATACATTCATGCATGTTGCTAAAAATGCGTATGACAAGACGGAAGGCGAAGAGCAGAAAGTGTTTGAGCTTCCGCCGTTCATGAAGAAAATGATTGATAATGGCTGGCTCGGAGCGAAATCGAAGCAAGGATTTTACTTGAAGGAAGGCAAAGAGATTCTTGAATTGGATCCAAAGACATTTGAATACGGACCGATGAAAAAAATGAAAACGCCTTCAATGGAAATGGCTAAGCAACAAAAAGGCCTTTCGAACAAAGTGAAGACGCTCGTATACGCTAATGATCGGACAGGAGAAATCCTTTGGAGCATCCTTTCGCCGACGCTTCGCTATTCAGCTGAATTGACGGGTGAAATCGCGGACGATATCGTTGCAATCGACAATGCGATGAAATGGGGCTTCGGATGGCAGCAGGGACCATTCGAAGTTTGGGATGCAATCGGAGTTGCCAAATCAGTTGAGAAGATGAAAGAGGAAGGTGCCAAAATTCCTCCATTTGTAGAAAAAATGCTCGAAAACGGTGTTGAATCTTTCTACAAAGAAGAGGAAGGCGACCTATACTTCTATGACGGAGAAGGATATAAGCCGGTGCCAGTCAATGAAAAAGCGATCGACTTGAAACGGTATAAGAAAAAGCATGGTGTCATCAAAAAGAACTCAGGCGCCAGTCTAATTGATCTTGGTGACGGTATTGCTCTTTTGGAGTTTCATTCACAAGCAAATGCAATCGGCCCTGATATTATTCAAATGATTAATTTTGCAATTGACGAAGTGGAGAAAAACTATAAAGGCCTCGTAATCGGAAACCAAGGAAAGAACTTCTGTGTAGGTGCGAACCTTGGCATGATTCTTATGGAAGCACAAGACGATAACATCTTTGAGCTTGATTTTATTATCCGTTCATTCCAAGCTGCAATGATGAAAATAAAGTACAGCCGAAAGCCGGTCGTCGCGGCGCCATTCCAAATGACGCTTGGCGGGGGAGCGGAGGTAAGCTTGCCGGCAGCGCATATTCAAGCCTCAATGGAAACGTATATCGGCTTGGTCGAAGTCGGTGTCGGTTTGATTCCTGGTGGCGGCGGCAACGTCAATCTATACACGAAGCATTTGAAAGGTTTGCCGCACGGTGTGCAAGTTGATTACCAATACGTCGCAAATAAAGTGTTTGAAACGATTGCGATGGCGAAAGTGTCAACTTCAGCCGAAGAGGCACGGGAAAATAACTTCCTAAACTTTGCAGACGGTATAAGCGTCAATCCTGATCACTTGATTTACGACGCGAAGCAGGCCGCGCTTGCACTGCATGAAGCGGGCTACACACCGCCGAAGAAAGAGAAAATCCCAGTAACCGGAGATTCCGGGTATGCAACGATGCTTCTTGGGGCTGAAGGTATGTACCTGTCAGGATATATTAGTGAGCACGATTTGAAAATAGCGAAAAAGCTTGCATTTGTTTTATCCGGCGGAAAAGTGCCGTATGGAACACTTGTCGATGAACAATACATGTTGGACCTTGAAAGGGAAGCGTTCCTGAGCCTAGTCCAAGAACCGAAATCCCAACAACGTATGCAGCATATGCTCCTTAAAGGGAAGCCGCTGCGCAACTGATCTGCACATATAGCAAAAGGAGGAAGTCAAATGCGTGAAGCAGTAATTGTAGCAGGTGCCAGGACACCGGTCGGGAAAGCGGGCCGTGGCTCTCTAGCAACTGTTCGCCCGGATGATTTAGGTGCTTTAACAATTAAAGAAACATTAAAACGTGCAAATGGATACGACGGTCCGATCGATGACTTAATCATTGGATGTGCAATGCCGGAAGCGGAGCAAGGAATGAACGTCGCTCGCAATATCGGGGCGCTTGCAGGATTACCTGATACAACGCCTGCCATTACGGTTAACCGGTTCTGTTCTTCGGGTCTCCAATCAATCGCATATGCTGCTGAGCGGATCATGCTTGGTCATTCCGAGGCGATCATCGCTGGCGGCGTCGAATCGATGAGTATGGTACCCATGATGGGGAATACGATCCGACCGAACTTCAAGCTTGCTGAAACAGCTCCCCAATATTATATGGGAATGGGCCATACAGCCGAACAAGTGGCAGTAAAATATGGCGTCAGTCGAGAAGACCAAGATGCATTTGCAGTTCGTTCCCATGAAAAAGCGGCTGCAGCAATCGCTGAAGGGAAATTCGTAGATGAAATCGTCCCAGTAGAAGTTGTGAAACGATTCGTCGATGAAAAAGGAAAATATCAAGAGAAAACAGTCCTGTTTGAAATGGACGAAGGCGTGCGAACGGGCACATCGATGGAAGTGTTGGCGAAATTACGCCCAGCTTTCTCAGTGAAAGGTTCTGTCACCGCAGGAAATGCATCGCAAACGTCTGACGGAGCTGCATCTGTGCTAGTCATGGACCGTGAAATCGCTGAAGGGAAAGGCTTGAAGCCAATCGCGAAATTCCGTTCGTTTGCTGTAGGAGGCGTGCCCCCTGAAGTGATGGGTATCGGACCGATTGAAGCTGTTCCGAAAGCGCTGAAGCTTGCGGGACTTTCCATTGAGGATATCGATCTATGGGAATTGAATGAAGCATTCGCATCTCAGTCATTGCAAGTCATCCGCCACTTAGGCTTGGATATGGATAAAGTGAACGTCAACGGCGGCGCAATTGCTTTAGGCCATCCACTTGGCGCAACTGGCTCTGTTTTGACTTTGAAGCTAATGAATGAATTGAAACGCCAAGGCAAACAATTCGGCGTCGTCACAATGTGCATCGGCGGCGGAATGGGCGCAGCCGGAGTGTTTGAGCTGCTTTAATTTGATGAAAAATAAGGGAGGAATAATAAAATGACTGAAACAACAACAAAGGATTTCATTCGTGGAGGAGCATTCCTTATCGAAGAAATCGACGCATCACGCGTGTTTACACCTGAGGATTTTTCAGATGAACAAAAAATGATCGCAAAAACAACAGAAGACTACGTCAAAAACGAAGTACTACCTGTCGTTGAAAAATTAGAAAACCATGAATTTGAGCATTCTGTCAGACTACTCAAATCCGCAGGAGACCTTGGTCTTCTTGGAGCAGACGTACCAGAAGAATATGACGGCTTAGGCCTTGACAAGATTTCATCCGCTTTGATATCCGAAAAGATGTCTGTAGCAGGCGGCTTCTCCATCACCCACGGAGCGCATGTAGGAATCGGTACATTGCCTATCGTCCTCTTCGGTAACGAAGAACAAAAGAAAAAATACTTGCCGAATTCAGTGACGGGTGACAAAATCTCAGCTTATGCGTTGACTGAGCCAGGTTCCGGTTCAGATGCACTTGGGGCCAAAACAACTGCGAGATTGAACGAAGCAGGCACGCACTATGTTTTGAACGGTGAAAAACAATGGATTACAAACGCTGGATTTGCGGATGTATTCGTTGTTTATGCAAAAGTAGACGGCGATAAATTCTCGGCATTCATCGTCGAAAGGGAATTCCCTGGCGTGTCTGTCGGAGCAGAAGAAAAGAAGATGGGAATCAAGTCGTCTTCCACACGCACGCTTATCCTTGAAGATGCACAAGTGCCGGTTGAAAACCTTCTTGGTGAAGTAGGTAGAGGACATATTATCGCATTCAACATTTTGAATATCGGCCGCTACAAACTAGGAGTAGGCACAGTTGGAGGTTCTAAACGGGCTTTTGAATTGGCGGTTACGTATGCAAATCAGCGTCAACAATTCAAGACACCGATTTCGTCATTCAATCTAACAAAAGAGAAGCTTGCGACAATGGCTTCAAAGATCTATGCAGCAGAAAGCTTAATTTACCGCACAGTCGGTTATTTTGAAGAACGCAACAGCCAAATGACGCCAGAACAGCAAAAAGACGGAAAAGCGGTTGCAGCTTCCATTGCTGAATACGCAATCGAATGCTCCATCAACAAAGTTGTCGGTTCCGAAGTACTTGACTATGTTGTCGATGAAGCTGTTCAATTGCACGGCGGATATGGCTTCATGCAAGAATACGAAGTGGAGCGAGCTTACCGTGATTCCCGCATTAACCGTATCTTTGAAGGAACAAACGAAATCAACCGCATGATCGTTCCAGGCACTTTTTTGAAAAAAGCGATGAAAGGCGAACTGCCATTGCTTGAACAGGCGCAAAGCTTGCAGGAAGAACTGCTCATGATGATGCCTGAAGAAATTGGCGACGAAGCACTTGCTCAAGAAAAGGTGCTTGTGAAAAACGCGAAGAAAATCGGTTTGCTTGCAGCAGGTATGGCTGCTCAACGTTTCGGTACGAAACTGGAATCAGAGCAGGAAGTTCTTGTGAATATCGCTGATATTGCAAACAACATCTTCGCTATGGAATCTGCGTTACTCCGGACAGAAAAAGCGATTGCGAAAAACGGGGAAGAGAAGGAGAAACAAAAAATCCTTTACACAGAAATCTTCTGCCAAGAAGCGTTCGAAGCAATTGAAAAGGATGCGAAGGAGACCCTTCTTGCATCCGTTGAAGGCGATAACCAACGGATGATGCTTTCTGCACTCCGCAAGTTGACACGTTCGAATCCGTATAATATTATCGCGAAAAAACGTGAAGCATCCGTCAAATTGATCGATGCTGAAAAATACATCGTTTGATCGTACACCGCCCAGGTTATTTTATACCTGGGCGGTTTCTCTGTTATACTTGAGAAAAATGGAGGTGTTGCGAAATGGCTATGACTTATTACGGATATCCGAAATGCGGGACTTGCAGGAAAGCGAAAAAATGGTTGGAAAACGCCGGGCTTGAATTCGAGGACATCAACATCGCTGAAAACCCGCCGACAAAAGAGCAACTGAAGGAAATGATCGCGAATTCAGGTCTTGATATTAAGAAGTTCTTCAACGTGAGCGGAATGAAATACCGTGATTTGAACTTGAAGGACAAGCTCCCAGAAATGACGGATGATGAAAAAATGAGCTTGCTCGCTACAGATGGCATGCTCATGAAAAGACCGATTGTAACAGACGGCTCAAAAGTGACTGTCGGCTTTAAGGAAGATGAGTACCAAGAAGTATGGGGAGCATAATATACCTTCTTGTCTTTAGCTTCGGAATATGTCAAAATTGAATGTGAATCAATAAATGTTTACTTATGGAGGGTTATGGGATGAGCACACCTAAAGACTTGCGTTATTCAGAAGAACACGAGTGGGTAAAAGATGAAAGCGGAAAGTATCGTATCGGTATTACACATTTTGCACAATCCGAACTTGGCGATATCGTATTCGTTGAATTGCCACAAGTTGGAGATGAGTTGAAAGCGGACGAGCCGTTCGGTAGTGTTGAATCGGTGAAAACAGTATCCGAACTATACGCTCCTATCAGCGGTAAAGTAGTTGAAGTAAACGAAGAATTGGAAGACAGCCCTGAATTGGTGAATGAATCTCCATATGAAGGTGCTTGGATGGTTGTTGTAGAAGCTTCGGATGAATCTGAGCTTGATGCACTTATGTCAGCTGAAGACTACGAAAAAATGACTGTCGGCGAGTAATCGTAAAAGTAGCGCCTGGATCTATGACTCCGGCGCTTTTTTCAATGGAAACCAAACAATTAATTCTGTGCATATGGGTATCCTTTAAGGAGGCGGGCAGATGGACAGTCAAAAAGTCTTGATCGTTGAAGGTGGATCGGACCGGAAAAGATTGCAAAAGGTGCTTGCAGAACCGGTTGAAATCATTTGCACGAACGGGACAGTCAGTCCGTATCGGATCGAAGAGATGCTAACGCCTTATGAAGAGTTTGAAATGTTTGTTTTTCTAGACGCTGATGAGTCAGGGGATAAGATCCGAGCTTTATTCAAAAGGTATTTTCCTGAAGCGATACACCTTTATACGGAACGGACTTACCGCGAAGTTGAAACGACTCCATACCGTGTGCTTGCAGCCGTCCTACTAGCCGCGAATTTTGAAGTGCATTCCGAATTCTTACTTTGAAGGTGATAAATAGTGGCCAATATTGAAAACTGGACACGTGAACAATGGGAAAAGAGCAAAGTCGATTTTCCAAAATCGATTTTTTATTTATATACACCAATGTGCGGAACATGTGCAATTGCTTCCAAGATGATTGAAGTCATTGCCGCCATGAAACCTGACTTGCCCATTGGGAAAGCGGACATGAATTATGTAGAAAAACTCGCTGTCGATTATGAAATTGAAAGTGTCCCTTGTTTACTAATTCAGAAGGATGGACAATTAGTACATAAAATCTATGCGTTCCATTCCATTCCGCATCTTCTCGAAAAGATAGGTTGACATTCTGCCGACAGACATGATATAAGTATATCTATTAACTTTAACTGAATATGTCGCTCTTATAAAGAGAGGTGGAGGGAAGTGCCCTATGAAGCCCGGCAACCGTCACGAAAGTGAAATGGTGCCAAGTCACACAAAGCGTTTGCTTTGAGAGATGAGAGATCGGATGGACGTTTATTTATAAAACGTTGTAGCCTTTCTGCTTGTCTGCAGAAAGGTTTTTATTTTGGACAAGATAGTAGTAGAGGTGATAATGATGATTCAATTAAAAGACGTTAAGAAAAGTTTTGGTGCAACGAACGATCAAATCTTGGCGGTAGATGACGTCTCCTTGACGATTGATGAGGGAGAGATCTTCGGCATCATCGGTTATAGTGGTGCTGGGAAAAGTACATTGATCCGCTTATTGAATGGTCTTGAGACACCAACAACGGGAACAATCAAAATTGGAAATCGTGAAATATCGGCATTCACAGGTAAAGAGCTTCGGGAAGCAAGACAAAAAATCAGCATGATCTTTCAACATTTCAACTTGCTCTGGTCCCGGACTGTTAAACAGAATATAGCTTTTCCGCTTGAAATCGCCGGAGTGAAGAAAGCGGATCGGGAACGAAAAGTGGCAGAACTGATCGAGCTTGTCGGTCTGAGCGGCAGAGAAAATGCTTATCCATCGGAACTGTCCGGCGGTCAAAAGCAACGTGTCGGTATCGCAAGGGCGTTGGCGAACGATCCAGAAGTGCTGCTTTGTGATGAAGCGACTTCTGCGTTAGACCCGGAAACGACAGATGCTATCCTTGATCTTCTAACAAGTATTAATGAACGGCTTGGGCTAACAATTGTTTTGATCACACATGAAATGCATGTCATCCGGAAAATCTGTCATCGCGTGGCGGTCATGGAAGCAGGAAAAGTGGTGGAAATCGGTCCCGTACTTGAAGTATTCCAATCACCGCAAGCACCGATTACAAAGCGCTTTGTTTCCCAAGTGACGGAACCTGCGGGAACTGAACAGGTTCTTGCGCATATACCAGGAGGAACGCTCATCAAACTCGCATTTGTCGGAGAGAAGACTGAGCATCCTGTGTTGGCAAGTTTGATTCGAAAATACGACATTGATGTAAATATCGTCCAAGGGAACATATCCCATACAAAAGGCGGCGCTTATGGCTCGCTTATATTACAGCTTCTTGGCAATGAAGATGATGTTGATCAGGCGATTGCCTATCTCCATGAGCTAGGTGTACAGACAGAGGTGATCGGCAATGATTGAAGAGTTATTTCCAAATGTAGATTGGGAAAAAATGTGGGAAGCAACTCTTGAAACGTTATATATGACTGGGCTTTCTACTTTATATACATTTGTTTTCGGACTAGCACTTGGCGTTCTTCTATTCTTATCAAGTCCGGGGCAATTATGGAAAAATAGATTGGTGTATGGCGTGACGGGAGCATTTGTTAATATTTTTCGTTCTATTCCATTTATCATTTTGATTATTTTGCTTATCCCGTTTACGACATTGTTGGTCGGATCAATACGCGGTCCAGAAGCTGCAATACCTGCGCTTGTCATCGGGGCTGCACCATTTTATGCGCGAATGGTCATGATCGGATTGCGTGAAATTGATAAAGGTGTAGTCGAGGCAGCAAGATCGATGGGTGCAAAAACAAGTACGATCATCTTTAAAGTGTTGCTGCCCGAATCAATGCCCGCTCTTATTTCGGGAATTACGGTAACGGCGATTGCGCTTGTCGGATATACAGCAATGGCTGGAGTCATAGGAGCAGGCGGACTCGGGAACCTCGCGTATTATGAAGGATTCCAGCGAAGCCGCTCTGACGTGATGGTTGTTGCAACTATTATTATTCTGATTATTGTATTTGCGATTCAAATTATCGGCGATTTTGCAGTGAGGAAATTGGACAAACGATAATTTACAGGAAGTACCTGTTAATTATATAAACCAACTAAGAATGGAGAGAACATGATGAAAAAGATTTTAACCGCATTATTATTAACGGTTCTTGTGCTCGCATTAGCAGCATGCGGAACGAAAGATAAAGAAGAAGGCGCAAACAGCAACAGTGCAGGTGGGAAGGAAGAGAAGACTAAAATCGTCGTCGGCGCTTCCAACACGCCGCATGCCGTCATTTTGGAAAAAGTGAAGCCGTTGTTGAAGGAAAAAGGCTTTGACTTGGAAATCGAAACATACCAAGATTATATTTTGCCGAATAAAGACTTGGAATCAGGACTATTGGATGCGAACTATTTCCAAACGATCCCTTACTTGGAAAGTCAAATTGCTGATTTCGGCTATGACTTTGTCAACGCGGGAGGAATCCACATCGAACCAATGGGTGTTTATTCAAAAAAATATAAATCGTTAAATGAATTGCCTGAAGGTGCGACGATCCTTATGAGCAACTCGGTTTCGGATCATGGCCGTGTGCTTGAAATGCTTGAAAAAGAAGGATTGATCACACTTGCTGAGGGTGTTGATAAAGTTAAAGCTGAACTTGGCGATATCGTGGACAACCCTAAAAATCTGAAGTTTGAACCCGATTATGAAGCAGCTTTAATGCCGACACTTTATAAAAATGGTGAAGGCGACGCACTTCTCATCAATTCCAACTATGCCATCGATGCAGGTATAAATCCACTTGAGGATTCAATTGCGCTTGAAGAGACTGATTCACCATATGTCAACGTTATCACAGTTCGTTCAGGTGATGAAAACAGCGCCGCAATCAAAGCACTCGTAGAAGTGTTGCAAACCGAGGAAATCCAGGAGTTCATGTTGAAAGAGTGGGGCGGCTCAGTCGTGCCAGTAAAATAATTGAAAAACCGTCTGCTTCCGTCAATCGGATGTAGACGGTTTTTTCATTTAAAAGTACAAAACTCAAAATAACTGTTCCCATTTTTTCTTTACTATGATAAAGTGGTGTTGTTGTTTTCATAAACATTTGTACACCTGAGGAGGACATCTTATGAAATGGAAGATTGGCCTTATATGGCGAATCATTATCGCTATAGGGCTTGCGGTGGGGCTAGGACTGTTGCTCCCCAAAATACATGAAGGATTCGCAGGTTGGTTCACGAGCTTATTTGCAACGTTCAATATGATTTTCGGCGGTTTCTTGAACTTTGTCGTACCGTTCATCATAATTGCATTCATTGCACCGGGAATTGCGAAACTAGGCGCTGGATCCGGAAAGCTTTTAGGGATAGCAACTGTACTTGCATATGCCTCTACAATAGTAGCTGGGGTATTGGCATACTTCGCAGCAATGTCGATTTTACCGAGCTTTATAGGAGGCATCGGTGCTGAATCTGTTGCTAATTCAGGAAAATCACCTGCTGAATCATTTTTTGAGCTGGAAATGACACCGATAATGGGAGTCATGTCTGCATTGCTGCTCGCATTTATATTTGGAATTGGAATGGCGTCCATTAATAGCAAAACAATGCTTTCTTTCTTTGAAGAGATGAATGTTCTTATTGAAAAAGTTATCTCATTTATTATCATTCCGTTATTGCCATTCCATATTTTTGGTATTTTTCTTAACATGACTTATAGCGGGCAAGTTGCGAAAGTACTATCAGTCTTCTCACTCGTCTTCGTCATGGTCATTGCCTTGCATTTGCTCATGCTCGTAATTCAATACACAGTCGCGGGAACTCTTTCAAAGAAGAATCCGTTCTTCCTGATGAAAACTATGGCACCTGCATATATGACAGCAATCGGAACACAATCATCCGCAGCAACCATTCCAGTCACATTGAGACAGGCGAAGAAGACAGGTGCTTCAGAAAAAGTAACGGACTTTACGATTCCGTTGTTTGCTACGATCCATTTGTCCGGAAGTACAATCACCTTAGTATCCTGTTCAATCGGAGTATTGCTCATGAACGATATGTCGTTCAGCTTTTCAAGCTATCTGCCATTCATCCTTATGCTCGGCGTAACGATGATCGCTGCTCCTGGAGTTCCAGGCGGAGCCGTAATGGCGGCAGTAGGACTTCTTAGCACAATGCTAGGGTTCGATGAATCAATGGTTGCACTCATGATCGCGCTGTACATGGCACAAGACAGCTTCGGCACAGCCACCAATGTAACAGGCGACGGAGCCTTGGCCATGATCGTAGACCGCCTAACGCCAAAAGTAAAAGGCGTAGATGTAAAGTAAAGTTTCATTTTAAAAGTAGAAGAGGGAAGTTATCATTTCCGCTTCTGCTTTTTTATTTTTATTTTAAATATCAAAACTTTGTTTAGGATTGAAGCGTACCAGCGTCCGACCTACTGGTAATCCGTTTACTAACATACTAAAGAAAGAAAACTATATTCGTTGATTCTCAATAAGCGCCGGATAATTGAAAATGGGTTACCTTGCAAATTATATGATAAAACGTTGAATTAATCGTATTTCCCCCACAAAACGATAATAATTCTTAATGATTTGCAACAATGTGCTGAATGCGCTAAAATTAGAATGATACTAAATAGAGAATGGATTATCCCGTTCATCTTTATCATATTGGAGGTATTGGAATGGCAACTTTGGAAATTAAAGACCTTCACGTCGAAATTGAAGGTAAGGAAATATTGAAAGGCGTCAACCTAACAATTAATACAGGTGAGATCCATGCGATCATGGGACCTAACGGAACCGGTAAATCGACACTTGCATCCGCAATCATGGGCCACCCTAAATACGAAGTCACTTCAGGAACTGTCACGCTGGATGGCGAAGACGTACTTGAAATGGAAGTGGATGAGCGTGCGAAAGCGGGACTTTTCCTTGCTATGCAATACCCAAGTGAAATTACAGGAGTTACGAACGCGGACTTCATGCGCTCAGCAGTCAATGCACGCCGTGAAGAAGGCGATGAAATATCCCTCATGAAATTCATTCGTGAATTGGACAGCAAAATGGAAGTCCTTGAAATGGATCAAGATATGGCAACACGATATCTAAACGAAGGATTCTCGGGCGGAGAGAAAAAACGTAATGAAATCCTCCAATTGATGATGCTGAAACCGAAATTTGCAGTGCTTGATGAAATTGACTCAGGACTTGACATTGACGCATTGAAAATTGTTTCGAAAGGTATCAATGAGATGCGTGGAGAAGGTTTCGGATGCTTGATCATCACTCACTACCAACGCCTCCTCAACTACATTACGCCTGATTTTGTCCATGTTATGATGCAAGGCAGAGTCGTTAAGTCCGGCGGAGCAGAACTTGCGAAACAGCTTGAAGAGAGCGGTTATGATTGGATTAAAGAAGAATTAGGAATCGAAGACGAAACAGTTGGACAAGAAGCATAAGAAAGGGGACGATTCAAAATGACGGTTGAAACAAAAATGGCATTGACCGAACAGGACGTCCGCTCTTTTTCCGCAAACATGAATGAAGCCGATTGGATGGCAGAATTCCGCGCAGATGCGTTAGCGAAAGTGGAACAGCTTCCGATGCCAACACCAGATAAAACTAAAATTGATAAATGGAACTTTACTGAGTTCCCTACACATGCAGTTGAAAGCTCCACATATGCTTCACTCGCCGATTTGCCTGCTGAAGCGAAGGAATTGGTCGGCGACGATCAAAAGAACATCTACGTGCAACATAATAATACGCCTGCATTCATCTCACTTTCAGCCGATTTGAAGGCGCAAGGTGTCGTTCTGACTGATATTTTCACTGCTTCACGCGAACATGCCGATCTGTTGAAAAAGTATTATATGACGGATGGCGTTAAAGTGGATGAGCATAGACTGACTGCTTTACACGCAGCACTTATGAATGGCGGCGTTTTTGTCTATGTACCGAAAAATGTCGAAGTCGCAGAACCTCTTCAAGTTCTATTTTTACATGATGATGCACAAGCATCTCTTTTCAATCATGTCATCGTTGTAGCTGACGCGAACAGCACTGTAACATATGTGGAAAACTATTTGTCAACAGTCGAAGAGGCTGCAGGACAAGCGAATATCATTTCGGAAGTATTCGCAGGCGATAATTCTAAAATTGTATATGGAGCAGTGGACGTCCTTGCAAAAGGATTCACGACATATGTCAACCGTCGCGGAGTTACTGGAGCTAACGCGCGCATCGAGTGGGCGCTTGGCTTGATGAACGACAGTGACACAATTTCAGAAAACATTACACATCTCGTCGGAAACGGCTCTTCAAGTGATTTGAAGACTGTCGTTGTCGGCCGAGGCAGCCAAAAACAAAACTTCACTTCCGAAATCGTCCATTGGGGACTCGATACAGACGGATTCATCCTTAAACATGGCGTCATGAAGGAATCTGCTTCTTCAATCTTCAACGGCATTGGCAGAATTGCCAAAGGTGCTACAAGATCGAATGCTGTCCAAGAATCACGGGTTTTGATGTTGAGTGAAAAAGCCCGCGGAGATGCAAACCCGATTCTATTAATTGATGAAGACGATGTAACTGCAGGACACGCTGCTTCTGTAGGCCGTGTAGATCCGCTTCAATTGTTCTACTTGATGAGCCGTGGTATTTCGAAACAGGAAGCAGAACGCCTAGTCATCCATGGTTTCCTTGCACCTGTCGTTAGCAAATTGCCAATCGAAGGTGTCAAGAAGCAATTGACGGAGGTAATCGAAAGGAAAGTGCGCTAAATGCTCAGTAAAGAGATCCGC
Source organism: Sporosarcina sp. SAFN-015 (assembly GCF_059415085.1). Classification (NCBI taxonomy): domain Bacteria; kingdom Bacillati; phylum Bacillota; class Bacilli; order Caryophanales; family Caryophanaceae; genus Sporosarcina; species Sporosarcina sp. SAFN-015. The sequence goes on along the minus strand of NZ_JBPFDR010000005.1, from coordinate 51,681 downwards.
AACCATTTCCCGATACTTGACCAGGAAATCAACGGGCACCCGCTCGTTTATTTGGACAGCGCCGCGACTTCCCAAAAGCCGCGGCAAGTCATTGAGGCAATCAGTGACTATTATTTGTTCAATAACGCGAACGTCCACCGCGGAGTTCATACATTGGGCAATAGGGCTACGGATCAATATGAAGGTGCGCGTGATAAGGTCCGCAAATTCATCAATGCGAAATCTACGCAGGAAGTGATTTTTACCCGCGGAACAACAACAGCACTTAACATGGTAGCCCAAAGCTATGGACGCGCGAATATCAACGAAGGCGATGAAATCGTCATCACCCATATGGAACACCATTCCAACATTATTCCGTGGCAGCAATTGGCGAAGGAAAAAGGCGCAGTCCTGAAGTACATCGTTTTGGAAGAAGACGGAACACTCTCCCTTGATAAAGTTCGTGAAACAGTCACGGATCGTACAAAAATAGTATCAATGATGTACGTATCTAATGTGCTTGGCACAATGAATCCTATTAAGGAAGTGACAGAGATTGCGCATGCACACGGCGCCGTCATGGTCGTCGATGGTGCACAGGCTGCTCCTCACTTGAAGTTGGATGTCCAAAACTTGGATTGCGATTTTCTCGCTTTTTCAGGCCATAAAATGTGCGGCCCTACGGGGATTGGTGTCCTTTATGGAAAAAAAGATTTATTGAATGAAATGGAGCCGGTTGAATTCGGTGGTGAAATGATCGATTTTGTCGGCCTCTACGATTCTACGTGGAAAGAGCTTCCGTGGAAATTCGAAGGAGGTACGCCGATCATTGCAGGTGCTATCGGATTGGGCGCCGCCATTGATTTCTTGGAAGAAATCGGTTTAGATCAAATCGAACGGCATGAACACGAGTTAGCGGGTTATGCTATGGAGAAAATGTCATCGATGGACGGTCTTTCGATTTATGGACCACAGGATCCAGATAAGCGTGCAGGCATCGTGACATTCAATTTAGATAACGTCCACCCACATGATCTGGCCACGGTACTAGATATGAACGGAATCGCAGTGCGGGCAGGTCATCATTGCGCGCAGCCGCTTATGAAATGGCTCGAATGTTCAGCGACCGCCCGTGCAAGCTTCTATGTATACAACACAAAAGAAGATGTTGACCGTCTCGTAGAAGGACTCCGTATTGCAAAGGAGTATTTCCAATAATGCCTACAAACAATTTAGATCAGCTATATCGTTCAGTCATCATGGATCATTATAAGAATCCACGGAACAAAGGTGTACTGGAAGAAAACAATGTTACAATTGACATGAACAATCCGACGTGCGGCGATGTCATCCATTTGACTTTAAAAGTCGAAGACGGCATTGTGCAAGATGCAAAGTTTGAAGGGGAAGGCTGTTCGATCTCCATGGCTTCCGCATCGATGATGACACAAATTATCAAAAACAAAGACGTGGATACTGCAGTTAAATATGCTCATTTGTTTTCTGATATGATGCTCGGCAAGGAAATCGACGACTCCGTCGACCTTGGCGACATCGAAGCCCTTTCCGGCGTAGCCAAATTCCCTGCGCGCATCAAATGCGCAACATTAGCATGGAAAGCAATGGAAAAAGGGGTAGGAGAAAACGCTGAGCAATAATGAAAGAACGGAGGAATAATGATGGCTAAAAAAATGCCTGAAATTGGCGATTACAAATATGGTTTCGCAGATAAAGACGTATCTGTTTTCCGTTCGGAACGTGGTTTGACACGTGAAATTGTTGAAGAAATCTCCAAAATGAAAGAAGAACCACAATGGATGCTAGACTACCGTCTTAAATCCCTTGAAATCTTCTATAGCAAACCAATGCCTCAATGGGGCGGAGATTTGAACTCCCTTAACTTCGACGAAATCACATATTACGTAAAACCTTCCGAAGCGACAGAGCGTTCATGGGATGAAGTGCCTGAAGAAATCAAACGCACATTCGATAAACTGGGAATTCCAGAAGCTGAGCAAAAATACCTTGCTGGTGTTTCTGCACAATACGAATCCGAAGTTGTTTATCACAACATGAAGGAAGAACTTGAAGACATGGGAATCGTCTTCAAAGACACAGATTCTGCTTTACGTGAAAACGAAGAGCTCTTCAAGAAATATTGGGGAACAGTTATCCCGAATACGGATAACAAGTTCGCTGCATTGAATTCCGCTGTATGGTCCGGTGGTTCATTCATCTACGTACCACCAGGCGTGAAAGTGGAAACGCCACTTCAAGCTTACTTCCGAATCAACTCGGAAAACATGGGACAATTCGAGCGTACGTTAATCGTCGTAGACGAAGGCGCAAGCGTCCACTACGTAGAAGGATGTACAGCACCTGTTTATACAACGAACTCACTTCATAGTGCGGTCGTTGAAATCATCATTAAAAAAGATGCATACTGCCGTTACACAACGATTCAAAACTGGGCAAACAACGTTTACAATCTTGTAACTAAACGTGCAGTTTGTGAAGCGAACGCGACGATGGAATGGATCGACGGCAACATCGGTTCGAAGCTTACGATGAAATACCCTGCATGTATCCTTAAAGGTGAAGGTGCACGTGGTATGACATTGTCTATCGCTTTAGCTGGTAAAGGACAACACCAAGATGCAGGAGCAAAAATGATGCACTTGGCGCCAAACACGTCTTCTACTATCGTTTCCAAATCGATTTCCCAACATGGCGGTAAAGTAACATACCGTGGAATTGTCCACTTCGGCCGCCGTGCAGACGGAGCACGTGCTAACATCGAATGTGACACGCTCATCATGGATAAACTATCAACTTCCGATACGATTCCATACAATGAAATCTTGAACGATAACATTTCACTCGAGCACGAAGCGAAAGTTTCCAAAGTCTCCGAAGAACAGCTCTTCTACTTGATGAGCCGTGGTATCGGTGAACTGGAAGCGACAGAAATGATCGTCATGGGCTTCATCGAGCCATTCACGAAAGAATTGCCGATGGAATACGCAGTAGAAATGAACCGCCTTATCAAGTTTGAAATGGAAGGTTCAATCGGATAATTAACACGTAAGACCGCCTCCTTGCAGGCGGTTTTTTCGTCTTCAATAGAAAGAGAAACCAATTCGCGCTCAAGAATTATGCTCCGCGCTCAAGAATAGCAATATGCGCTCAAGAATTATGTTCCACGCTCAAGAATAGCATTTTGCGCTCAAGAATTATGTTCCACGCTCAAGAATAGCATTTTGCGCTCAAGAAATATGCTCCGCGCTCAAGATATAACATTTTGCGCTCAAGATTTACGATTCGCGCTCAAACATGTGTAAATCCCGCTCAACAACACCCGCCTTGTCCATCCCCGTCCACACGCTCAAGGTGCAAAATGGCGGAATCCCCCCGTAGACATATGATATGATGGGAAATATTCATCTACGAACGGAAAAGAGGGATACTATGATTCAAATTGGATTGACGGGTTGGGGCGACCATCCGGATGTTTACTCGCCGACTTCGAAGAAAAATGAAAGGTTGATTGATTACAGCTCCCATTTTCCAATCGTTGAGCTAGACGCATCTTTTTATGCCATTCAGCCTGAGCGCAATATTCGAAAATGGATTAACGAAACACCTGATGACTTTCAATTTATCGTAAAAGCATATCAAGGAATGACGGGACATCAGCGTGGAAAGCTGCCGTATGATACTCCCGAAGAAATGTTTCAGCAGTTCAAGCTTTCTATTGATCCGATGAGGGCTGCTGGCAAGCTTGCTATGATTCTCGTACAATTTCCTCCTTGGTTTGATTGCAAACGTGAAAATGTAGACCAAATTAGATACATACGCAGTCAACTGGAAGGATACGATGTAGCAATCGAGTTTCGCCACCAATCATGGTACGATTCATCCATGCGGGAAGGTACACTTACATTCCTGAAGGATTTGGATTTCATACACACCGTTTGTGATGAACCGCAATCTGGAGATGGCAGTGTTCCGCTCGTTGCCGAAACAACTCGCAGCGATAAAGTATTCGTCCGTCTGCACGGCAGGAATGTGAATGGCTGGCGAAATACAACAGGAGATAATGAAGCGTGGAGAAAAGTTCGCTATCTTTATAATTATTCTGACAGTGAATTGGCGGAAATTCTTCAAGTTGTCAATAAATTAAAGAAAGAATCGAAAGATGTATTTATCATCTTCAATAATAATTCTGGTGGCCATGCAGCTGAGAACGCCAAACGTTTTCAAAAAATGATGGGTATTGACTTCCAGGCACTTGCACCTAAGCAGCTTGACTTTTTTGAGGAGGAATGAGCATGGCATATTTATTGTTGGCGATTATTGGTGCAATATCCGGCATTATGGGATCGATTGTTGGCCTAGGAGGCGGTACGATACTCGTGCCGCTGACGTTATTAGTTGGAATCGACCTCGGTTGGATTCCGGGTATAACACCGCAAAGCGTAGTTGGAATTTCAGTCATCATGATGATTTTCAATGGTCTTTCATCCACTATTTCGCATATGAAAGGGAAGACAGTCGACTTCCGGACAGGTTGGATATTTTTCGCAGGTTCCATACCCGGCTTAATGATTGGAGCGTTTGTAAATAAAGGGATCGATCTGCCTTCATTTAATCTATACTTCGGCATTTTGCTTATTGTTCTATCTATCCTTTTACTGGCGCGTAAATATTTGAAACCAATCAAGTGGTTTGTCGAGCACGGCAAACAGAGGACATTTATCGATACAAATGGAGATACTCATGTGTATGGGTACCCGATCTGGTTCGCCCTTATTCTGACATTCCTTATCGGATTCACTTCGGGGCTATTCGGCATCGGAGGAGGCACGATGATTGTACCTGCGCTTATCCTATTGTTTTTGTTCCCGCCGCATGTCGCAGTTGGTACATCGATGTTCATCGTCTTCCTGTCAGCAATCGTGAACTCTGCCACCCATATTTCTTTAGGGCATGTGCCTTGGCTTTATGCGCTTCCGGTTATTCCAGGTGCTTATATCGGCGGTATGATCGGGACGAAGCTTAATAAGAAGATGAATTCGGATACATTGGTTCTCGTGTTGCGGCTCATGCTGTTATTATTCGGGGTAAGATCAATCATTGAGGGGATTTGGGGTTGAGTCATGAAACGCCAAGTAGAAACAATCCATTTTTATCATACGAATGATATTCATAGTCACTTTGACAGCTGGCCAAAGATTAACAGATATCTTCTTTCCAAAAGGCAACAGCATGAAATGGGAGGAGAGGCATGCTACATTTTCGACATAGGAGACCATGTCGACCGATCTCACCCATTTACGGAAGGGACGTTCGGTAAAGGGAATGTCGCATTGCTGAACAGTGCTGGATATGACGCGGTAACAATCGGCAACAATGAAGGAATTACGATGTCCAAAAAAGCGTTAAACAGCCTTTATGAGGGAGCGGATTTTGATGTCGTCCTATGCAATTTATCAGAGACAGATGGATCATTCCCGAAATGGCTGGTGCCTTATAAAATATATAGCACGGAGCAAGGCATAACCATTGGAGTCGTTGGCGCAACAGCGATGTATACGGCGTTTTATGAGAAATTAGGATGGCATATCGAAGAGCCAAAAAGATTACTGAAAAAAATCGCCGACCAAATCAGGCATAAAACAGATATCATTGTTTGCCTTTCGCATTTAGGTGTACATGAAGATAGATTTCTCGCGGAACAATGCGATTCCATCGACGTTATTTTAGGTGCGCATACCCATCATTTATTCCCAGAAGGAGAATTGGTGAATCATACATTGCTAGCCGCTACAGGTAAATTTGGCGAATACGTAGGACATATTGCCATCCAATTAGATATGGATACAAGGAAGGTTATCGGGAAAAAAGCGGAAGTTATCCATATGAATGAGTTGGAAAGTCACGAAGAAGATATACAGGAAGCGAATGAATTTATCCAAGCTGGGAATGAAGCGTTGGATGAAAAAGTGTTCTTCAATGCAAGCCCGCTAAAACAACAGCTTTTTGTAGATAGTCCGATGTCATCATTTTTCGGAAGAGCATTAATCGATTATACGGGTGCGGAATGTGCCATGTTCAATGCAGGTATTTTCCTAGGGAGCCTTGAACAGGGATGGGTGACAAAAAGGATGGTACACTCTTTGCTGCCGCATCCGATCAATCCTTGTACAATAACGTTGGACGGTGCAGAGCTGCTGGAAGTTTACAAACTAGCAGGCAATGAATCATGGCCAGAGACGGAAATTAAAGGGCTCGGATTCCGCGGTACGTTCATGGGCAAAATGATTTTTGAAAGGTTATTCAGGAAAAGTGATGGAGAACTGTATGCCGGCAATCGAAAAGTGGTCGTCGGCCAAACCTACACACTTGCAACACTCGATATGTTTACATTCGGCTTCTTCTTCCCTGGATTGAAAGATGCGGTTAAAGAATATCATATGCCTGAATTGATCCGGGATGTCTTCATTTGGTATGGAATGAAAAAGGATAGCCGAAACAGATCCGAGACAAATCAAGCCAACTTTACACAAGAATGAACGGCCCCTTTCCTGCATAATATTAGGCAGGAGGGGTCGTTTTGAGATTTTATGGGCAACCGTCCCGAAATTATAGAAAAAGGAACAGATATCGTCGTTCCAGTCCTAATGGCAAACCTCGTCGAAAGCGCCGTTTGTTGCCACTCATCTTTCCAGCATTCCTCGTAACAATCGCTCTATTTCTATATTTTGTAAACTCAAAACTCACTCCGATTTATCTGCAATATGCGGAAGTTGAAACGGAGAGGATTGCGGCGCATGTTATTACACAGGCGATTAAATCACGATCTACGGACATTTACGATGTGAATGAAATCATCGAAAATGTACCGAATGATTCACCTGGAATGGTGACCAATACATTGAATGCTGAAATCATTAACAAATCGAGGGCAGAGATACATAGCCTTGTGGAGGCTTATCTCAAAATGGCCGAGAGCGGAAATCTAGAAATGCTGCCTCTTAGTGAAAACATCGAATATGATCCTGATGCGATGGAGGCTGACGGTGGTGTCGTCTTCTTCGTTCCGATGGGGCAAGCAACAGGTATCCCGATGATCGGAAATTTTGGTCCGAAAATCCCAATTCGATTTCATGTTATCGGGGAAGCGCAGACGACTGTCGAGACGGGTATTACAGAGTTTGGCATTAACAACGCAATGGTGGAAGTGAATATTTTAGTGACGGTGAATGTCCAAATCATCGTCCCTTTGGCAACGCGTAGAAGTGTTGTGGAGCAGAAAATACCTGTAGCAATCGGATTGATTCAAAGCCCGATTCCTCAAATTTACAATCGGAGCGGCGACAATCCTCCTCAAATAGAAGTTCCATTTCCAATCGTAGGCGGTGGGGAATAAGCGCTTGAAATAACAATGAGTACCTGTTATGCTAGTAGCCTATAGAGGAACACCGATTAGGTAGAGGCTGCAAGGCTTATTAGTAGTGGACGCGAGATTGGCATCAAAGACCGCCCATGAAAGGAAGTTTTGCCGAAGCTTGGAATGGAAGGCCGACCATCCATGCTGGGGTCATTTCGAACAGGAATGGCACTGTCATGTGCTTAATGCATGATGAGCTACAGATCGTACGTTAGATAAAACATCTTAGATTATCTTACAAACGAACCGTAGAATACGCCGACACCTATTACACATTCTAGTGTAAAGGGTGTCGGTTTTTTACGTTTAGCTCGTGGTGGCATACTAGCCGCCATCCACATTTGGTCTGTTCTTCAATAAATCAATTATTGGAGGAATGTTTAAATGATAGGCACTTGGGTTTCAATTTTGCCGCCAATCGTGGCAATTGTTATGGTATTGACGACAAAAAGGGTACTCTTATCCCTTGGAGCGGGAATTGTAACAGCAGCATTATTAGTTGCTAGTTTTTCCCCGTTCGATACATTGCAAAATCTTTGGACTGCGATGACCGTGTCCTTCTGGTCTGAAGGGGAATTGAATACGTATAATATTTTTATAATGGTTTTCATCTTGCTTCTAGGAGTTATAACGGCGTTTGTCAGTTTGTCCGGCGGCAGCAGGGCTTTTGCTGAATGGGCAATCAAGCGAATAAAGACAAGAAGAGGGGCTAAGCTGCTCACAGTTTTCATTGGTATTCTAATTTTTGTGGATGATTATTTCAATTCTTTGGCAGTAGGACAAATTGCAAGGCCGATTACAGACCGACATCGCATTTCACGGGCGAAATTGGCCTATTTTATCGATTCTACATCCGCTCCAATTTGTGTAATTTCGCCGATTTCGAGCTGGGGTGCATTTCTCATCGGCCAATTGGCACTTATTTTTGGTACATCTGCCGCAATTAGCTATTCTCCACTATCTGCGTTTCTCATGATGGCACCGATGAATTTTTACGTTATTGCCACATTGGCAATGGTATTTTTCTTTGCTTGGACAAATATCGATTATTTTGACATGAGAAAACATGAGATGCGTGCTCAAGAGAAAGGGGAGCTTTTTGATCCAGAAAAAGAGATTCCGGGACAATTAAAAGAAGATTTTCCAGTTCATTCTTATGGACGTGTCATTGATTTGATTGCACCGATTATTACACTTGTCGTCGTTACATTAAGCATGATGGTTTGGACAGGTTATCGTATCGGTGGATCATCGAGTATTTGGACGATTTTTGAAAATACAGATGTTCCCTTGTCATTAGTAGTAGGAGGCCTTGCGGGCACAGTTTTGGCATCAATCCTGTACATTTCCCAAATGGGTAAAAACGAGACCGCTACCTATAGCCTTATTGGAAAAGCGTTCATTAGTGGAGTTAAAGCAATGATGCCTGCGATTCTCATCCTGATTTTCGCATGGGGATTAACAGACTTGATCGACGTATTGGAAACAGGTCCATTCTTATCAAGTGTCGTGGAACAGTCTAATGTGCCCGTTCACTTTTTGCCGGTCATTATGTTTGTTCTTGCTGGCCTAATGGCGTTTTCAACAGGAACTTCTTGGGGGTCTTTCGGTATCCTTCTTCCGATTGCCGGTACGATTATGATCAATGCAGAACCGGAATTGCTTCTACCTGCATTGTCCGCCGTATTGGCTGGGGCTGTGTTCGGGGATCATTGTTCACCGATTTCAGATACGACCATTCTTTCATCAACCGGTGCTGGGTCCAACCATATGGATCACGTGTCGACACAGCTTCCGTACGCTTTAATTTCAGCCGGCATTGCCGTGATCGGCTACTTAATTCTAGGCGTTACAGGATCGGTTTGGATTGGTCTTGTCGCGGTTATCATTTTAATCGCTAGTTTGTTCACCATATGGATTTCGAGACGGAATAAAGCTGAAGTGAAAGCAACTTCTGTCTAATACATTGCGAACCGCCACAACCACTAAATAAATAGTGGATGTGGCGGTTTTTTATTGAATCGAAGTATAAACCTTGCCTTTCAATCATAAATTTTCACTACAAGAGCGTTTTCAGAATCTTGTGTCGAAGAAAAAAGTCATATATCAAAATACATATTCTACCTATAAAAAACATTTTGACAATAGTAGTTAAGATAGATATACTAACTTTAAGATTATATAATAATCTGAAAAAATAATATTATAGAACAATAGGAAAGGGGAATTGTAATGGAACAGCGTTCGCAATGGGGGACACGCGCCGGCTTTATTCTAGCGGCTGTTGGATCGGCTGTCGGTTTGGGAAATATCTGGCGTTTTCCATACGTCGCGTACGAAAACGGCGGAGGGGCATTTTTTATACCGTACTTATTTGCACTATTGACCGCCGGTATTCCGATTTTGATTATGGAATTCACGATAGGTCATAAGTATCGTGGTTCAGCGCCTTTATCATTCTTCAGGATGAAAGGGAAAAAGGCAGAGTGGATCGGATGGTGGGGGATATTCGTTTCGTTTGTCATTTCAACGTACTATGCAGTTATTATAGCTTGGGCGATGAAGTACACGATCTATTCCTTCAATATGGCTTGGGGGGATGATACAGGAGGATTCCTATTCGGCAATGTTCTGAACTTGGCGGATAATCCAGGGGAAGTCGGTGGACTCGTTCCAGGAGTGCTAATCCCGCTCATCTTAGTTTGGGCAATCGCTATCACTATTTTATTAGCAGGAGTCAAACGGGGAATTGAAATGGCGAATCGGATTTTCATTCCTACACTCGTCGTTGTGTTTCTTCTTGTCGTCATTCGGGCAATTACTCTCGACGGAGCAGTTCTCGGGCTCGAAGCGTTCTTCAAGCCGGATTTAAGTAAACTGGCGAATCCAACTGTATGGGTAGCGGCTTATGGACATATTTTCTTCAGTCTTTCGATAGCTTTTGCCATTATGATCACATACTCAAGTTACTTGCCTAGAAAATCCGATTTAACAAACAACGCTTTTATTACAGGCTTTGCTAATTCAGGTTTTGAATTACTTGCAGGAATCGGAGTTTTCGCAGCTCTAGGCTTCATGGCAGCACAAGCGGACACATCGGTTGCAGAAGTTGCTTCGGCAGGTGTAGGACTCGCTTTTGTCGTATTCCCGAAAATTATTAATGAAATGCCTGGGATGAACGGTCTATTCGGAGCATTGTTCTTCCTGTCGCTTGTCCTTGCGGGTCTAACATCACTTATCTCGATCTGTGAGACATATATCGCTGGTCTGTCGGAAAAATTCAATATTTCTAGAACGAAATCCGTATTATTTGGTGTTGGACTTGCGGCGATAATTTCATTACTTTTCGCTACGCGGGGAGGTTTGTATTTCCTCGATACGGCAGACTACTTTATTAACCAATTCGGAGTCGCTGCAATCGGTTTGGTCGAAGTCGTTTTAATCGCTTGGGTCTTCAGAAAGCTTCGCGTTTTCGAATCACATGCGAATGAAATCTCGGATATACGAGTCGGTATGTGGTGGAAAATTTGTTTAGGTGCTATCACTCCAATTGTCCTTGGCTATATGATGGTAGGCTTACTACGCACCAATATTATGAAATTGCATGAAACTGACAATGGAAACTACGAAGGATATCCAGATGCGTTCATTATGTCAAGCGGTTGGATGGTTGCATTATTCGCTATAGCTATGGCGATTATCTTTACGATACTCAAATGGAACAAAAAAACAATGGAATCAACAGATTATGATAATCGATAAGGAGGATTCGCTATGAGCGGTGGAGCTATTTTTATGATGATTGTCGGAATCCTCGTTATTTGGGGAGGATTGGCCGGTAGTATATTTTGGGCAATTTCTAAATCGAAAAGTAGAGCCTGAATCTATTTGAAGTGAAACAACTTATAAGGAAAGCGCCTATTCCACGGCGCTTTCTATTCTTTTTTACTACTTTTTTTATTGGCTATCAATAGTTGTTGGATGTCAGAATATATGTTACATTGACAGAAGGTGATAAAAGCAAAACAAGCAAATAGATTGGAGTCGGTTATCGTGTCATGCAGATCAGAGATAGGGAAAAAGACAGAACATGTTCGTAAGCCCGATTGGCTTAAAATTAAATTGAACACGAACGAAAACTATACAGACTTGAAAAAATTGATGCGCGAAAAAAACTTACATACCGTCTGTGAAGAAGCTCGTTGTCCAAATATCCACGAATGCTGGGGCGAACGTCGCACGGCTACATTCATGATTCTTGGCGCAGTTTGTACTCGCGCTTGCCGTTTCTGCGCCGTGAAAACCGGATTACCGAATGAGCTTGACTTAGCTGAGCCTGAGCGCGTTGCAGATTCCGTTTCTCTCATGAACTTGAAACATGTTGTAGTTACAGCAGTGGCGAGAGATGACTTAAAAGACGGAGGATCGGCAGTATTTGCTGAAACAATCCGTGCCATCCGACGCAAAAACCCATTTACAACCGTTGAAGTGTTGCCGTCTGACATGGGAGGGGATTATGATAATCTCGAACGTTTGATGGACGCAAAGCCGGATATTTTAAATCATAATATTGAAACGGTGCGCAGATTGACACCTCGGGTCCGTGCACGCGCGACATATGAGCGTTCATTGGAACTTCTTCTTCGTGCAAAGGAATTGCATCCGGAAATCCCTACGAAGTCCTCGTTGATGCTTGGACTTGGTGAGACAGTGGATGAAATCATTGAAACGATGGACGATTTGCGTGCCCATAAAGTGGACATTATGACAATCGGCCAATATTTGCAACCAACTAAAAAACACTTGAAAGTCCAAAAATATTATACGCCTCAGGAATTTGCAGAGCTTCGTAAAATTGCAATGTCAAAAGGCTTTTCACATTGTGAAGCAGGTCCGTTGGTACGTTCAAGCTACCATGCTGACGAACAGGTTAATGCCGCGGCAAAAGAAAAACAGCGTATTGGGGACGAACTCTTAGAGTCAACAGTACATAGCTAAAATGGCGGTGATAAGTTTGGTAATAATAAATAATTATGAGTATGAAATCATTACGGATTACCGGAATGGTTTTAATGAAGAAGCATTAGTTGCGAGATTCAGCGATGTGCTTTCTAAATATGACTATATTTTAGGCGATTGGGGTTACGGTCAGCTTCGGCTGAAAGGTTTTTACGAGGATCGTAATTCCAAGGCGACATACGAATCGAAAATTAGTACATTGCAGGATTATCTATATGAATACTGCAATTTCGGTTGTGCCTACTTTGTCCTTCAAAAAGTAGGAAGAGTAAAAGTGCAGCCTGTCGAACAAGAATAAAATGGATGAACCGCCTCGTACACGGGTAACTGTGTACAAGGCGGTTCATTCGTGTGTTCAATATGATATGATGAAGAGGAGTTTAGACTACCGGGAGGGAACAATTTTGTACTTTATCGATCGTCAAAAAATCAATGAAACACTCGCGTATATGGAAAGCCTTCTCGCTTTATTTGAAGGGCATCAAAAATGGAATGAAAGTAAAGTTCAAGCTTTAGCGCTTGAAAGGATTGCACATACGATTGTCGAATCAATCATTGATGTCGGCAATTCAATGATTGACGGCTTTATTATGCGTGATCCGGGAAGCTACGACGATATTATCGACATTATGGAAGATGAAAAAGTAATTACAGCTGAAATGGCGGAGCCGTTGAAAAAAGTGATCGGACTCCGGAAAATGATTGTTCGGGAATTTGTCGATGTTGACAATGACGAGATCGAATCGGTTTTGAACGAAGCAAAAGAAGAGATTAAAGCATTTCCAATAAAGGTGAGACATTATTTGGAGAACGAACTAGGTCCTGTATCCGCCTTCAGTCCGCTGGAGCAGTAATGATGGATCACTATAAAGCGGTTTGTTTTGACCTGGATGGGACTGTCTATCGAGGCAATGAAGTGATTCCGGAAGCTTCCGCTTTGATTCAAGAACTTCAGCGGAATGGCATCGAACCTTATTATGTAACGAATAATTCTTCTCTCACGGCAAGACAGTTTCAGATTAAGTTACTTCAAATGGGGATTAGGACAGAGCCGGATCAAATTATGACATCTGCAATTGCATCCGCGAAATATTGCAAAGAACAATTCGAAGGTGCTTCTATTATGATGATCGGTGAAGAAGGGCTTGAACAAGCTCTTCTTTCTGAAGGGTTCCAGCTGACTGAACAAAATCCTGACGTCGTCGTCATCGGAATCGATCGTAGCATTACATATGAAAAGCTCGCTGCCGCCAGTTTGGCGATTCGCGCAGGGGCGCATTTTTTAGCGACAAACGGAGATCGGGCATTCCCGACAGAAAGAGGTCTCGTCCCGGGAAATGGATCATTTGTGAAACTTTTGGAATCGACAACGGACCGCAATGCCATCTATGTCGGAAAACCGGAGCCGCATATGCTGCATTTCATTCAGCAAAAAGGGTATAGAAAAGACGAGATGATCATGATTGGAGACAATTATGAAACAGACATTCAAGCAGGGATCCGCTTTGGAATCGATACGATTCATGTAGAAGGCGGTGTGACAAGCTTGGAGACGGTAAAGAAGCAGACGGAGCTTCCGACATATCTGTACAAAAGCCTCGCGGATTGGAAATAATCAAAAGCGCATGGAGCTGTACGACAAAAAGAACCGTAATAAAAGTTTACGGTTCTTTCGTCTAGCTCTATGCGCCATTCGCTTTTGGATTTAGAATAACGGGTTCTCTTCTATGTACTGATAGATCTGTTCCGTCAATTCATCAGGTGTCTCAGCTTCGACGACTTCACCGTTGACGAGTGCATATAATCCTTCAGCACATTTTGTGCAATAACTGAGACAACCATATTCTAATACATCTATATTCGGATCCTTTTCCAACGCTTCCAATGTTTTCTGTGAACCGTTTGCAAGATTGCTCATACAGAATTCTACGATCGGATTCACGACGATCACCTCACCTACTTGGCATGCTACTCTTATTTTCACCTGCCGTCAAATAGGATGTCTTATTGTGAAACTTCTCACAAACTGGTATAATTGCGATGGGAATATATCGGAAAATTGATTGGCAAAGGAGAAAGCTATGAGAAAACTAGTGTTATTAGGTGCAGGCTACGGGAATATGCGTATTTTGCTTCGTCTACTCAACAAAGAATTGCCCGCCGATCTGGAAATCACATTAATTGACAGGACACCATTCCATAGTCTTAAAACAGAATTCTATGCACTTGCAGCTGGAACAGCGCCGGATTCGGACATCCGGGTCGCGTTACCTGCACATGAAAAGCTAAAGGTCGTTGAAGGGGAAATTGCAGAAATTAAATTGAAAGACAAGGCGATTGCTCTTAAAAATGGCGACGAAATTACGTATGACGAGCTAGTGATCGGACTTGGCTGCGAAGATAATTACCACGACGTACCGGGTGCTGCTGAATATACGAGCAGCATACAGACGATTGGACAGTCGCGTGCAACGTACAAGCTGCTTCAAGGCCTTGGAGGCGGTGCGACGGTCGGAATTGTTGGCGCAGGACTGAGTGGAATTGAACTAGCGAGTGAATTGCGTGAAAGCCGGCCAGACTTGAAAATTAAATTATTCGATCGGGGACCGCGTATCCTAAAAGATTTCCCTGAAAGACTAAGTAATTATGTTAAAGATTGGTTCGACAAACATGATGTAGAAGTCGTCTCCAACTCGAACATTACGAGAGTCGAAGAGAATGTTTTGTATAATCACGAAGACGAAATCCATGTCGATGCCGTTGTATGGACTGCAGGCATCCAGCCGGTAGCCATCGCTCGTGAAATGGATGTGGAAACAAACAGGGGACGCATTGTGCTGAACCAATACCACCAAATTCCAGGATATGAAGATGCTTACGTAGTTGGTGACATCGCAGACCTTCCTCATGCGCCGAGCGCCCAGCTCGCGGAGGAACAGGCAGAACAGATTGTCCGTGTGCTCCGTCTCGTATGGAATAACGAACCTCTGCCAAATGAGATGCCCGAAATCAAGCTCAAAGGTTTCATGGGCTCTTTAGGAAAGAAGCAAGGCTTCGCTTATCTAGCAGACCGCACTGTGACAGGACGGATAGCAAGACTACTGAAATCAGGTGTGCTTTGGATGTATAAGTGGCATAATGGATAATAGTAAAAAACCTTTTCCAATTAATGGAAAAGGTTTTTCGTTCTCAGTTAACTACATTTATTATCAATCATAATATTACGCTGGAATGTATCCGTGCTTTTCCAATTCGTTGAATACCGGTTTCAGCTGAATATAGCCTTCGCCAATGACTTCATTCTCGATGATGACAAGCGGATAGAAATATTCGTCATTCCTCACTTGCTCTGCAATGTCTTTCTTTTTCGGATCTTCGATGTCCGATTCGATATCGATATATTCAATATCAAAAGGTTGGCCCGGATATTTCCTCCCAATTGCTGCTTGCAGCCACTCATATGTATCTTTTGAAGAAGGAGCATTCACACAGCTTGCGCATATAATATCGGCTCCATAAATTTCGATTTTCACTTTGTGTTTCTCCATGAATATGACCCCTTTCAATTCTCTATTGGATTTTTTCCGTAATCCAGTTTATAATAAGTATAATGAAAGGAGAGAAATAATACAATGACAGATACAGCTATGATGGAACCTGTACAAGAAGTTTTAAATAAATTACGCCCTTTCCTCCTGCGTGACGGAGGAGACTGTGAGTTAGTCGATATCGAAGAGGGAGTTGTCAAGCTTCGTCTCTTAGGTGCATGCGGTACATGCCCAAGTTCAACGATCACTTTGAAAGCGGGTATCGAAAGAGCTTTGCTTGAAGAAGTGCCTGGAGTCGTGGAAGTTGAACAAGTATTCTAATTGAAAAAGGGACTGCCCGGAAAGAATTCACGGGCAGTCTTTTTTGTTCATTTTAAAAATGGCGCGTCCAAAGCAAGCGGTTCCGCGTCCAAAACGAGGTGCTTGGCGTCCAAAGCAAACGGTTGCGCGTCCAAAACGAGGTGCTTGGCGTCCAAAGCAAGCGGTTGCGCGTCCAAAACGAGGTGCTTGGCGTCCAAAGCAAGCGGTTCCGCGTCCAAAACGAGGTGCTTGGCGTCCAAAGCAAAGCAATCCGCGTCCAAAGCGAGGTGCTTGCCGTCCAAAGCAAGCGGTTCCGCGTCCAAAACGAGGTGCTTGGCGTCCAAAGCAAACGGTTGCGCGTCCAAAACGAGG
>NZ_JBPFDR010000005.1:0-34907 GCF_059415085.1 Sporosarcina sp. SAFN-015 | reverse complement strand
TGCTTGCCGTCCGAAGTAAAGCGACCCACGCCAAATGCAATCCATTCTATTTATGAATGAGCACTTTTCTCGCGTTGCTCTCTAATTTCCTGCCATCTTTCTTTCGCCATCTCAATAATTTGGGGGTCGGTCGATGTCCTTTGGCCTTCAATTACTCTTGAGAAGTTCCGGATAGCAGCTTCCTTATCACCAATCAGATGGGAAAGCTCAGCCATCAAATATAAAACCCTCGTCTCCGACATTTGCGTACCAGCATGATCCCCTGAAGAATAGGCCTCTGTATACAAATTACGAGATACTGTTCTAAAACGATTCCCGGACACGAAGTCTTCGATATCGTCGTATAGCCAAGCGATTCGAAGCGTAATGCCTGCCATCGTCAATGACTTCTCTTTCTTTAGATTCGCACTAACATAAGCAAGTTTATAAGCTTCAATTGCCTCTTCAATAGTCCGTTCTTCACCGAATGATCTGCCGCTCCATAGGGAGGTGATCTTTTGTGCAATTTCCTCTTTCACGCCGGGTGCAAAGTAGCTGGAAAACTCATCTGTGTAGGCAAATCCACAATTGGGACAAACGGAGACATTATAGAGTATCGGGTTGACGCTAGAATCCGTATATATTGGTTTAAAGTCGCTATCATGCTTCGTGACACGGACGAAGCGTGAACGGATCTTCGTTGTAGTAAATTTCTCCTTGCAATTCAAACAAACCGTTTTCTTGACATAAGTAGGATTGATCTCCAATCAACATCATCCTTTCGCACTATACATTTCATTATACACCATCTTCTTCCGATTGGAGTGTATATAATTGCGTAATCGGTAAAATCATTGATATGATAGAAGAAAAGCGGGAAGGTGGATGTAAATGAAACAATATGTTGAAATTACTGAAGCTGCAGCGTTTCATGTGAAAGAAATGATGACTCATAACGGTGAGGAAGGTTCATTCCTTCGCGTTGCAGTAAATGGCGGAGGTTGCAGCGGATTAACATATGGCTTAGGATTCGAAGAGCAACAGTCTGATGATGATTACCTACTAACACAGCATGGTATTCAAATTGTTGTTTCCAAAGAGGATGCAGGAATCCTTGAAGGGACAAAGGTTGATTACAAAGAGTCCTTGATGGGTGGGGGATTTACAATAGATAATCCGAACGCCATCGCATCATGCGGCTGCGGAACTTCATTTAGAACGGCTAAGAAAGTCGGAACTCCAGAAGCTTGCGATTAAGCTTATTATAGATCCTGATGCTATTTTGCCTAGGTACATTTATAAACGATTCCTCCTATATCCAGACATGCCTTCCGGGTTCATCTGGGTGGGGAGGTTTTTATTACGTCTAGACTCCGGGTGGCAACTCCTCGGGTCATAAGTCAGCTCCGCTGCACGGCAAAGAGCGCCGTTTGCGGATCCGCCTTATGCCTGTCGGAGTTAAACGCCACCCTACGCTTTTGTTGTCGTCTAGACTCCGGGCGCCAGAGGCTCGGGGTCATAAGTCAAAGCTGCTCTGTGGCAAAAAGCGCCACGCCGCATCTTTGTCTTATGCCTGTCGCCTCTAGGCAGGCGCCTTCCGCTTTTGTTCTTATATTCCAATTAATGATTTTTATCATTATGATGTTGAAAAGGCCTACTAAAAAGGCTACTATTGAAGAGTAGAAGTTTGTCGAATAAAGGCAAATGCCAGGACTGGTTAAATCGTCGCAAGAACTGATTTTCAACGGACCCGGCACATAATAAAAATTAAAGGTGGTTTCGATTTTCGTGAAAAGACCGACAATCTTAGTATTAGGTGCGGGTTACGGCGGTTTATCCACAGTCGTCAACTTGCAAAAATCAATCGGCACTGACGAGGCTGATATTGTACTTATTAATAAAAATGATTATCACTATGAGTCGACTTGGCTTCATGAAGCGGCTGCAGGAACTTTGTCGCCTGAACAAGTTCGCTATGATATTAAAAGTGTCATCAATGAAGGAAAAGTTAAATTTGTAAAAGCGGAAGTTCAAGCAATTGATATCCCAGGTAAAGTGGTCACAACTAATGTCGGTACGCATACTTACGACTACCTTGTCATTGCATTAGGTTTCGAAGGTGAAACGTTTGGTATTACAGGCCTTGACAAATATGCATTGTCAATCGCTAACGTAAATGCGGCTCGTCAAATCCGTGAGCATATCGAATATCAATTTGCAACATGGTCTCTTGAAGATGAAAAAGACGATAGCCGTTTGACAATTGTTGTCGGCGGAGCGGGCTTCACTGGAATTGAATTCCTAGGGGAACTTGGCAATCGTGTACCTGAGCTTTGCAAAGAGTTTGATGTTCCTCAAGAGAAAGTTCGCGTCATTTGTGTAGAAGCGGCACCTATGGTGTTGCCAGGCTTCGATCCTGAATTGGTAGACTACGCGGTAAGACAATTGAAAGCAAAAGGAATTGAATTCTCCATCGGTACGCCAGTTGTAGAAGCAACTCCAGAAGGCGTCAACATTAAAAAAGGCGAAGATGAGTTTGAATTCATCAAAGCTGGTACTGTCGTATGGGCAGCTGGTGTTCGCGGCAATCGCTTGATCGAACAAACTGGCATTGAAAATATGCGTGCGCGTGTCAAAGTTGAAAAAGACCTTCGAGCTCCAGGACATGATGACGTATTCATCGTTGGTGACTGCGCATTGATGATCAATGAAGAAACGAATCGTCCATATCCTCCAACGGCTCAAATCGCGATGCAACAAGGTGATATGTGTGCGAACAACTTGATCGCATTGATTAAAGGCAACCCGACTTCCGAATTCACTCCAGATATTAAAGGAAGCATCGCTTCTCTTGGTGATGACGATGCAATCGGTGTCGCTTTCGGTAAGAAATTGATGGGTAAAAAAGCTTCATTCATGAAAAAAGTTGTTGATAACCGTTCCCTATTCATGATCGGCGGAGTAGGCTTGACTATTAAAAAAGGTAAATTCAACTTTCTAAAATAAGAATTGCATGCAACTAATAATTCACACCCGCCTATTCCATGGCGGGTGTTTTTTAAAGGGGGGATATGATTGGCGAAAAACAAACGAGGAAATGTTTGGCTCGGAGCATCTGCCATTGTCATGAACAGCAACGGTGAATGGCTCGTCGTCAAAAAGACATATAGCGGATTGAAAGGGATGTGGTCGTTGCCAGCCGGCTTCGTGGAAGGGAATGAAACAGCCGATCAAGCCGCAATTCGAGAAGTGAAAGAGGAGACAGGACTCGATTGCAAACTGGAAGGGATGGTCGGTTTTCGTACCGGCATATTGCAAGGCAATATTAGTGACAACATGGCGATTTTTCTATTACGCCCTGAACGAGACGATCAGCTCTTAATTCCCCAAGAGGAAGAAATCTCGGAAGTTGCTTGGAAAACACCATTTGAGTTGAAGGATGATCCCAATGTGTCAGCAATGATCCATGAAATTGCGGAAAGGGCAATAGAGTCAGGACTGCTTGAAATGGAACAGATGGATCCAGGAGATTGGTTTGGATACACATCATACAAACTGTTTTACAAAAAATGAACAAAAGTTCTAATTTCGACAAATCATTGAATTGACACTGTTATATTGAAAGCATGCACCTGTTCCTGTAAAATGGTGAATGGAAAGCGGAGGTAAATAATTTGGGAACAATTTCATTGACACATGTCGTTTTATCCATAATTATTTTCATGGTCATGTTTTTCGGAATAGGCTTCTTGCTAAATATGCTGCTCCGTATGACGTGGTTAATGGCGATTGTCTATCCGATCGTCGTCATTTTGATTATCGATGAAGTGAAAGTATTTGATTACTTCACAAATCCGGGTAATTCTTTCAATTTGCTCGGCGAAAAAATTATGTCTCTCCATGCAGCCGATATTATCATTCTTGCAAGCGGGCTCGTTGGCGCCATCATTTCAGGATTTGTTATTAAGCTGCTAAGAAAGCAAGGATATCAGATGTTCTAAGATAAGAAGAAGGTGTCCCACGACGAGGGAGCACCTTCTTCTTTGTTTTATGACACGATAAATGAATAGGTGATGACTGAAATGAGAATGCCCGTCACTGAACCTGCAAATACTTCGCTTGGCTTATGGCCTAATAGGGTTTTCAACTCCATGATCTTTTGCTGCCCGTCTTTCTGTTGCCAGCCTTTCACTTCTGTCACAAACGTTTGGAAGTCTACTCTCATTTGATTAATAATGAGTGCCTGTTGGCCTGCTTGGTAGCGGATCCCGGTTGCATCGAACATGACGATGACTGCAAAAATGGCAGATACCGCGAACAGCGGGGAATCGAGTCCGACTTCGTAGGCAATGGCAGTTGTCAGCGCGGATACCGCGGCTGAATGGGAGCTCGGCATGCCCCCGGTGGACGTCATCAACTTCCAGTCCAATTTTCTTGTCAATAAAAAGTGAATCGGAATCTTAACAAATTGAGCGAAAAAAATCGCAAATAATGCCGCGAGGAGCGGAGTGTTTTGCAATAAGGACATGATTCCACTCCTTTTCTAATGAAAATTCTACAAATAGTATACCATATCATTTGTCGTTGACTATTGAAAGTCCGATTTTTTTGAATGATTCTTTTGGTTCGAGAGTGAATTGGTATATAATAGAGGATGTATGAAAAGTGGGAGGTAGTCAAATGAAAGCATCATTTATTGTACCTGAATTCAGTAATGTGAAATCGGAAGTACTCGTTATAGGTGTTCCGGAACATCCTGAAAATGTAGAAGGGTGGAAAACATTTGCCGACTCATTCAGTCCGCGTCTGATGGATTGGGTCAAATCTGGAGATATTAAGACAGATTTCAAAAAAATCGTCAAAATGCCTGCATTGGAGGCGCTAGGATATGAGCGTATCATCTTCATCGGACTCGGGGCATCCAAAAAGCTGACGGAAGATCGTTTACGTCAAGCATTTGCAGCATTAGGCAAAGAATTGAAATCATCCAAGGCATCATCAGTGGCCATTTGGACAGCTCCATTTACGAATGAAGAATTGGCGTGTGTTGATGTCGTCTTCGCTGCAGCAGAAGGAATCGGCATGGGCTCTTATCAATTTGAAGGGTATAAGACCGATTCGAACGAAAGAGATGTCTCGCTGACAGATGTGGCATTTTTAACGGCGGCTGATGAAGATGAATTAAAGGCGGCATTCGAAGTAGGTAGTACATATGCAAACGCGGTCAATGAGGCACGTACGTTAGTGAACACACCGCCAAATATTCTAACTGCAACGAAGATGGCGGAGTATGCCAAGGAACTTGCGGAAAAACATGATTTTGAAATTGAAATCCTCGGTAAAAAAGAGATGGAAGAGCTTGGTATGGGTGCAATCTTGGCAGTTAATAAAGGATCCGTTGAAGAGCCCCGTCTCATCGTATTGAAATATGCTGGAACTGAACAGTGGGAAAATGTTGTTGGTCTTGTCGGCAAAGGAGTGACATACGATACAGGCGGCTACTCATTGAAACCTCGTGAAGGAATGGTCGGCATGAAAGGCGATATGGGCGGAGCGGCAGCAGTGCTCGGAGCGATGAATATCATCGGAGAGCTGCGTCCTGCGAAAAACGTCATCGCTGTTATCGGAGCGACGGATAATATGGTTTCAGGCGAAGCGTTCAAGCCTGATGATGTCATTACGTCACTAAGCGGCAAAACGATTGAAGTGTTGAATACGGATGCAGAAGGAAGACTTGTTCTTGCCGATGCAGTCACGTACGCGAAGCAATCCGGAGCTAACTATTTGATAGACGTAGCGACGCTCACGGGAGGCGTTATTGTCGCACTAGGCAATGACAAGACCGGGGCATTGACGAATGATGAATCGTTCTTTGAAGAGTTCATGCAAGCCTCGTTGGAAACAGGTGAATTCGTATGGAGATTGCCGCTTACAGAGAGCGACAAGAAGCGTATCCGAAAAAGTGATGTTGCCGATTTGAACAATTCACCGGGCCGTGACGGTCATATGATCTTCGGTGGAGGATTTGTCGGTGAATTCGCGGAAGACACTCCATGGATTCATTTGGACATCGCAGGCACTTCAGATGCGTCGGCTGCCCATGACCTCGGTCCTAAAGGTGCTACGGGTGTAATGGTCCGTACTCTTGCTACAGTTGTCGAGCGTATGGCAGATGCTGATGTGACTGAATGAAAAGCTTGAAGTCTTCGGTTGTAAATTGGATGCCGGAGTAACCGTTATTGGATTGACCTATAGGCGTCCGTCCCTCCTCACTTAGCCCGTCACGAATAGGATAAGTGAGAAAGGGGGATATAGATGGTACGTTTTGATAATAGGCATCGTGGTGGTTATGGAAGGAATTACAGAAGGAATGACGGGTTTGGATTTGGGGTAGGTGGTCCCTTTTTAGGTGGTTTAGTAGGCAGCTTCCTTGGCAACGCCTTGTTCCCACCTTATTATCCTTATAACTATCCGTATGGATATCCATATAATTATTATCCATATGGATATGGATATCCTCCGTATTACAATTATCCACCATACGGCTTTCCATATTAAAAAGACAACTCGGTATTCCAATATGGAATACCGAGTTTGTTTGTCTTTTGCTTCAATCTTTTAATTTCTTCATGTTGATCTCTTTAGCCTCTTTGATGACTTCCTTCAAATCATCCCCAACGGTTAATTCAGTTGGCTTTACACCTGACATATAGGCGGCGCGGCCCATTAAGTGTCCGCCAATTGGGGAGGTGATGAACAGGAATGCGATACCGAGAAGCAGGGAGATACTAAAATGGCCTTCCTTCAACCAAAAGTGAAAGAACACGCCAAGCAATATACTAAGAACACCGAGAGTCGCACTTTTCGATGCTGCATGTGCACGTGTATAGACGTCTGGTAATCGTAAAATGCCAATCATCGCCACAATCGTGAAAATGACACCGACGCTGATAGTCGTAACGATTAAAATATTAGCGATTACGGTCACGTTCAATGATCTCTCCTTTCTCAATAAACTTGGAGAATGACACTGTGCCGATGAACGACATAATGGCAATTAATAAAATTACATCGATGAAAAAGGCGGTGTCGAACAAAATGGAAATCAGCGCGATTGCTGAAATGAGCATAACGCCAATTCCATCAAGAGCGATGAGCCTATCGGGCACAGAAGGTCCCCGGTATACACGGAACATGACACCGATCATCGTTAACACTACGAGAATCAGTGACGCCCAAATAAAAATCATCATGCCCGGCTCACCTCCATGATCGCTTTTTCGAATGAATTTTTTATAGAGTCAATCGCTTCGTCCACATCGTCAACGTCGATTGCATGGATGTACAATGTGCGTTGGTCATCAGATACGTGAAGTACAAGCGTTCCGGGTGTCAACGTGATCAGGCTGGATAATAGTGTGATTTCCCAATCATGCTCAAGCTCCGTCGGCAACGCGAAAATCATAGGCTGGAGCTGTAATTTCGGTTTAATGACAAGCAGTAGAACCGAAATATTTGAAAGCACCAGTTCTTTGAAGAACAACAGCGTCAATTTTATGGCCGCCCAAAGTCGCCATATATAAAGCCGCGATTTGAAAAATCGTCTCG
This sequence comes from Sporosarcina sp. SAFN-015, assembly GCF_059415085.1. Lineage (NCBI taxonomy): Bacteria > Bacillati > Bacillota > Bacilli > Caryophanales > Caryophanaceae > Sporosarcina > Sporosarcina sp. SAFN-015. The sequence goes on along the minus strand of NZ_JBPFDR010000005.1, from coordinate 27,320 downwards.
TAATGACAATTAAAATCAAACCGATCAAATATCCGATGATGAAAGTTGTCGCAGTCAATGAAGAATTCATGAACATCCAAATGACAGCGATTAGAAAGTTCAATAATATTTGAAATGCCATCGACATCTACTCCTTCAGCACCGCATCAATATAGATGGATGGTTGTAGTAATACATCCGTGGCGTCTGTCACGTAAGGAATGAGCCACTCAGTTCCGACTCCGTAAAAGACCGAAAGAATGACTAAAACGATTGTTGGAAGCATCATTCGTACGTATGGCTTCCGCTTCGTTTTCGGCAGTTCCACAGGCTCTCCCCAGAATGCATATATGAAAATCCTGATAACCGAGAGCAGAACGATCAAGCTCGATGCAAGGATAAGGATGCTTCCCCACACATTATCGGCCTGAAATGCACCTTGGGCAATGAGCAGTTTCCCAATGAACCCGCTTAATGGCGGAATGCCTGCTAATCCGAAGGCAGCAATCAAGTAAAACCACCCAAGAGGGGCATGGGTTTTCATCAATCCGCCCATTTTCCGTAAATTTGACGTACCGGTGACATAAATGATAATGCCGATCAACAAGAACAGAGCTCCTTTGATAAGCATGTCATGCACTAAGTAAAAGATCGCGCCAGAGATACCCGCTTCATTCATCTGAGATGCACCGAAAAGAATGACGCCGACCGCAATGACGATGTTATAAATGATAATCTGCTTCAAATCGAAGTATGCTAGCGCACCGATGCAGCCGACAATGACGGTCAAAATGGATACAACCATCAAAATCTCATGGGTGACTCCGATATTGTGAGTGAAAAACAACGTATACGTCCTCATAATCGCGTATACTCCGACCTTCGTCAGCAAAGCGCCGAACAAAGCGAGAACCGGGATAGGAGGAGCAGCATACGATCCTGGAAGCCAGAAGTAGAGCGGGAATATGGCCCCTTTGACCCCAAAAACAATCAACATCAGAACAGCTATGACCGTGATAATTCCCGGTTGACCAATTTCAGCGATCTTCACCGAAATATCGGCCATGTTCAATGTACCGACGACGGAGTAAAGATAAGCGACAGTAATAACAAATAATGCTGAAGAAACGACATTAACAAGTATGTACTTGATCGATTCACGCAATTGCTTTTTTTCGCCGCCAAGGACGATCAATAAGTAGGATGCGATGAGCAGAACTTCAAAAAAGACGAACATATTGAATATATCTCCGGTTGTAAATGCACCGTTCACTCCTGTAACCATGAATAGGATGGCAGGGTAGTAGAAGAACTTCTCCCGTTCTTCTCCAATTGCAGTGAAACTGTAGACAACGACGAATAAGGTAATTAAAAGGGTCGTCGTGACTAATAATGCGGAGAACATATCCGATACCATCGTAATTCCGAACGGTGCTGGCCAGCTGCCTAGTGTAACAGACTGGATGCCGTCCGTTTTGACGGTCACTAACAAATAGAACGAAGCAATGAGGCTAAGCACGACTCCGATACATGATAAAACCCTCTGGACCTGGACGTTCTCTTTAAAGAACAGCAGTAGAATCGCAAAAAGGAAAGGTATGATGATCGGGAATAAAAGTAAGTTAATCATGTTCGTCATTTCCTTTCAGTTGATTCATGTCATCGGTTTTATGGACAGCATAAGCGCGGTACGCCATTACGAGAATGAAAGCCGTCACACCGAAGCTGATGACAATCGCTGTTAGAATAAGCGCTTGCGGCAATGGATCCGCAAAGTCCGTCACGCCTTCTGATATAACGGGAGGTGCCAGGCCTCCTAGTCCACCCATCGTTAGGATGAGCAAATGGGCGCCATGGCTCAATAATCCTGTCCCGATGATAACTTTCAAAAGACTTCTAGATAGGATCAAATAAACCGCTGCAGTGAATAAGACACCGATTAAAATAGCCATTACCAATTCCATTACGAATCCCCTCCAATTGACTGGATGATTGTAATAGCTGAGCCTACGACGACGAGGAATACACCAGCGTCAAACACCATCGCCGTATGAAGGGATGTCTTGCCGAATAATGGCAAAGTAAAGTAGTCAAAAGCATGCGTGAAAAACGGGACATTGAAAAAGATGGAACCTGCGGCAGTCCCGAGCGCTAATAATAAACCGATTGCAGTCATGATCGTAAAATTGAATGGCAAAGCTTTCTGCACAGTTTTCAAATCAAAGGCTAATAAGAGAAGAACAATCGCTCCTGTCGTCAGCAAACCACCGACGAAGCCTCCTCCGGGTGTATAATGCCCAGCAAAGAAAATATGGATTGAAAAAAGGAAAATGATGAAAAATACTACTTTTGTCGTCGTCTGTAAAATGACGTCATTTGTTTTCATCTGAACTCTCCTTTCTTGCCAAACGAAGTTTAATCATTCCTAGAACGCCGATTCCGGCAATCGCCAATACGGCTATTTCGAATAAAGTATCAAATCCACGGTAATCCACAAGGATGACGTTAACGATATTCCCTCCGCCAGCTTCTGTTTCAACCGTTTCCTTGTAATAACTTGAAATGGATTCAACAAGCTTCTGTGAGTGGGAAGACAAAGCAACCAACGTTACAGTTACGCCGACTCCAAGGGCAATAATGGCGTTCACCAATTTATGGCTCTTTTTCTCTCCGTGATCGGATAGCTTAGGCAAATGTTGAAATGCCAATAAGAATAACGCAACCGACACAGTTTCAATAACCAATTGTGTAAGTGCCAAATCGGGCGCTTTGAAAATAACGAAGAATAGTGCGACCGAATAACCGACAGCTCCAAGCGATATAATCGCCCCAAGCCTCGTTTTAGATAGCAATACGAAAGCGACTGCAAGCAAAAGAATGACAGCATTAATTACACCGTACACACTTACTTTTGAAAAGCTGGACATATCCACGACAAATGCATCTTGAAGGAATAGCATTGCTATCGTTGTTACCGATAAAAATGCAAATATGTACAACAAATAGGTGCGGATGAGCCCTGTCATATACATGCGAGATAGGCGGTTCATGCCTTTTTCGCTAAACGTCATCGTTCCGTCATACAGCGCATTCAAGGAAATAGAATCAGGCTGGATCCAATAATACTTTTGCCATTTCGACAGCGACATGTAGAGAAGACCACCGATAAGTACGATGCCGACTGTCATCCAAAGTTCTGGGGAAGCGAATCCGTGCCACGCGGAAACATGGACAGCCACTTCTGATGGATGTGAATATTGATACGGTTGGATTGCCATGACGGCAGGCTTGACGAGCCATTTCCCGACAACATTCGGTATGAAAAAGATCGCAACGACGAGCGAAGCAAGAACTACCGGGGATATGAGCATCCCGACAGGCGCTTCATGTGGCTCACGCGGCAACTTGCCAACCTTTTTTTGTCCCGCGAATGTTTTGAACACGAAGTAAAAGCTGTAAATGAATGTGAATACACTTGCTATCCACGCAATGACAGGGAAGAAGGCTCCCCAAGTAGCAAAATTGAATAACTCAAAGTGACGGATTGCAAGCATTGATTGTAAAAACATCTCTTTACTCAAGAAACCATTGAATGGCGGCAAGCCAGCCATTGACATCGACCCGATGAACGCGACAGTGAAACTGACCGGCATGATGCTCATGAGGCCGCCAAGCTTACGAATATCTCTTGTCCCCGTTTCATGATCGACAATTCCTGCTATCATGAACAAGCTCCCTTTGAACGTCGCATGGTTGATCAAATGGAAAATGGCAGCGAACATAGCAAAGGAGAACAATGTTTCATTCACATGAAATGTAATAGCTCCCGCGCCGAGCAACGACATGATTAAGCCGAGCTGACTGACGGTTGAAAAGGCTAAAATGGCCTTTAGATCTGTCTGCTTCACTGCGAATAGCGAGCCCCAGAACAATGTGAGTAATCCGATGCCCGAAACGAGCCAAATCCACACTTCTGACGCTGCGAAAATCGGTGTGAACCGCGCAACAAGATATAACCCCGCTTTTACCATTGTCGCTGAATGCAAATAGGCACTGACAGGTGTAGGCGCTTCCATGGCATCTGGCAACCAAATGTAAAATGGAAACTGTGCAGATTTCGTGAAGGCCCCAAGTAAAATGAGTACGAGCGCTAATGTGAAAAATTCATGCCCAACGAATGTGGACGATTCGGCAATTAGCTCCCGGATGGAGAATGTACCTCCCATAATACCTAGAAGGATGAACCCTCCAAGCATCATCAGTCCTCCGAAAACGGTTATCATCATTGATTTTAAAGCGCCGAATCTAGAACCGTCACGAGTAAACCAATAACCGATCAATAAAAATGATGAAATGGATGTAAGCTCCCAAAATAGATAGAGCGAAATGACATTATCCGATTGGACAACCCCAAGCATTGCACTCATGAATAGAAGAAGATAGACGTAGAAGTTACCTAGCTTCTCCTTGTTCTTATCGAGATAAAAGATCGAATAGAGTACAACGAGCGCTCCAATCCCTGTAATAAGCAGGGAGAATAAAATACTCAACCCATCCAAATAGGATACGAATGAGATACCGAGCGAAGGTATCCATTGTAGTTCAGATAATGCATGTCCACCGTCCATTGTCGTCTTGATGAATGTTGTATAATAAATGAATAATACAACAGGAACAGCAAGGACGAACCATCCAGTATGTATACCTTTTATTTTTCGAAATAGGAACGGTATGAATAGTGCCGCTACAATCGGCAGAAAAATCAGTAATACGAATTCCAAAGTAATCCTCCTTCCAATGAACGAATCATTATTCTTTGCATTGTTTAAAAGTATAACGTAAAATCCGGCGAAATGCATAGGAGACATTTGGGTGTTGTTGCGATTTTGGTTTACCTTCCTATATTATAGGGAAAAGAGAATTTATTTGCTTTCGGGGTGTCAAATGAGAAATCCGTATCTTTTTGGCTATTTGCCATTTCTGACAATTACACTGTTTAGTTTGACGTTCGGTGTCTATTTAGTAGGGGCATCGATTGTTTTTTTTGGTCAAATCGGTTTATATGCAGGCATGAGGGAGTTTTTGACGGATACACAACTGCGTCTTTTTCTTCTAGTCATTTATTCGCTTGCTTTTTTTATGATTTTTTCTGCTTTGAAGCTGATTGCAGAGACGATTCATGAGACGGCGATGTTGTTTTTCTCGATCGATGCAGTGGGGGAGTCGTATAGTGAGGCGAAGAGCGGCAATTTGATTTATTTTATTGGAGCGCTTGCTTCGGTAGGCGGCATACAGTCGGTGAAGATTCTTTTAGTGATCTTCCTGTTGACGACATTTGTTTATTTTGTTTTTATGATGTTTAAATTGAGTAAGTTCATGACGATTCCAAGTATGATTGGTTTGTTGTTTTTTGAAATATTCGTTTGGGGGATCTTTTTATCTGGTGTTATTTATATTGTTTTGAAGCTTTATAATGGTGTTCTTGCGAGTCTTCCGGTTGTTTGAACCTCATTAAAAAATCGTTGAAACGAACACTGATGTGATCATTTCAACGATTTTTGTTTTAAGGAACATACAGCAATTCACTGAAAGCGCGCAGGTGTAGCTTTTGGTTGCTTAGGTGTTGGATGGATGATGGTTTGTCGTAGCCGATCCAGACGGCGATTGTGTATTGGTCGTTCATGCCTGCTACCCATAAGTCTTTGTAATGGTCAGTCGTTCCTGTCTTTGCTCCAGTATATGTTGTTGTGCTGCGGATCCCTCTACCTGTTCCGTTTACTACGACGTCTTGCATTAAGTTACGGATCGTCGAAACCGTTGAGGCGGACCATACTTTCATAGCTTCATCTTTCCATTCGTAAAGTGTATTTCCGTGACGGTCTTTTACATATCGGATGGCGTGAGGTTTGGAATACATGCCATCCACGAAGCTGGAATAGGCCGAAGCTAGTTCGAGCGGGGTCACGCCTTTATGGAAACCACCTAGAGCAGCAGGGTAGGTGAAGTCTTCGTCGGTGACGTTTTCGAATTGGAATGCACTTAAATGATTAAAAGCCTCTTTAATCCCTACCTTATGGAATAATCTCACAGCCGCCGTGTTATGACTATGACGAAACGCTTCTTTCACGGTCGTCATCCCATACGTATACCCACCAATATTCGTTGGACAGTACGAACCTATGCAAATATTGCTGCTGTCGATCGGCGTGCTTTCCTTGAATGGGCCGCTTTCAAGATAAGGTGCGTATACGAGCAAAGGCTTGATGGCGGAGCCAGGTTGTCTCACAGCTTGATAGGCTCTGTTGAAATCTCCTTTGCGAAAGCTGTTACCTCCATAGACGCTTACGATTTCTTTCGTCGAATTATCAATGACAGCTGCCCCTGCTTGTAAATTTTTCGTTCTTAACAGAGAGGAAAGAGAGGATTCATCATGCTTTTGCTTCTTAGAATCAAGAGCTGTTTCAATTTTTATTCCTCCAGCGATCACTTCAGCAGTCCGTTTTTTCAAAGCGTCGAGATGCGCCTGTTTTTCACTAGGGGTCGATGCAGCCGCGATGGATGCTGTAAATCCTTCCGACTGACCTATTAAATCTTCTAGCTCGGCTAGAACATAAGAGCTATACATATTAAATTCATTTGCTTTTTCTTTTACATGTAACATTATTTTTTCTTGCTTCCACATATCCGCTTCCTGCTCCGTCATGACACCGTTTGTTGTAAGGACGGATAAGAGGAGCTCTTGCCGCTTCTTCGTATTGTCAAAGTGACGGAGCGGATCGTAATGGGAAGGATTATTCGGGATTGCAGCGATGAACGCCATTTCGGCTGGATTCAATTCATCGAGAGGGCGGTTGAAATAAAAAGTTGCTGCCGCACCAACACCATATACTTGATTGCCAAAAAACATTTCATTCAAATACATTCCGAGGATGTCTTCTTTTGTCGACTGCTGTTCCAGTTCTGCCGCATACAACAGCTCTTTGAATTTCCGCTCGTATGTCTTTTCAGTCGTCAAAAATCGCATCCTTACGACTTGTTGGGTAATCGTTGAACCTCCTTGGCTCATCTCATCATTTCTTGCATTGACTGCGAAAGCTCTAGCAATTGCAGCGATGTCATATCCTTTATGTTCAAAGAATCTTTGATCTTCACTCACAAGAAACAGCTGCTGAACAAAATCAGGAATGGAATCCAAAGGAAGCGGCTGCCTCCATTCCACATATTCCTCCGCAAAAATCCTCCCATCTCGGTCTGTCATTGAAATCGGAATGCTGATGGAAGGTTCAGTGAGTTCAATCGTATCTCCAATTGTATTTTTCAAAACCTGCGCTTTCGACCACTCTTTGGCAACAGCCTGCTGAATGACAAGCAACAAGGGAATCATCATGATTGTGATGATGAAGCTACTAAACTTTTTCAAAATGGACCCCCTTCCTATGAAAAAATAATAGCACATTTCCGTTTTGGAAATGTGCTAAATTTCATTTGCTGGATTGTCCGCTTTCTGCTGCCAGGAAATCTTCAAAATCCTGTACTGGTTTTCTTTTTGCATAATAAAGGAATGCAAAGCCTATTAAGAAAAGGATGCCAGTAAGGATGAATACCGACGAAATGCCGATGAAGCCACTGACAACCCCGCCGAACATCGGACCGATAATGTTGCCGAGAAAACGGAAGCTTGAATTGTATCCCATTACTTCTCCTTGGATATCGATCGGAGCTTCCCGCCTTACGAGGGCAGTCGTAATCGGGATCATGCCGCCTATTGCAATTCCGAATAGTAGCCGCCAAATCATCAATTGCCAGATGGAAGAGACAAAAGCTTGCGGGACGATAAAGACGAAAGAGAGGAGCAACAATATGCCAAGCACTTTTTCGTACCCGATTTCATCCCCCATTTTTCCCCACTTCCTTGCGAACAGCAGGTTTCCGACACCGGCAGCACTGAAGGTGAGACCTGCCAGAAAAGCGACATCTTTCGAATCTGTCAACCCTGCAACGTATAAGGAAAGGAGGGGCTGGATGCTGAAGTTCCCGATTTGGATTAAGGAAGTCACAATCATAACGTTCAACATGAGACGATGATGAAGCAATCCTGCTAATATCGTTTTCCGCGAATATTGTACGGCTTTCTTCGTCTTCACTTTCTTCTGTTCTTTTATCCCGAACAATACGATCAGGGCTGCGGCGACGACAGAGATGGAAGTGATGATGAAAGTGTATTTAAATCCGAATGCATCGGCCATCAATCCGCCTAGCACAGGTCCAAACAATGTTCCCGTAACGCTTCCCATTTGTAGTGTACCAAGTTTTTTGCCGGCTTCTTCCCTTGCGGTTTGAGAGGAAACGAATGCGAGCGATGTCGGTATGAACCCCGTGACGACACCATTGAATAGACGGAGGATGAAGAATGCTTCAACTGAATGAACGAAACCCATCAGGAAGACGGAAACCGCAATTCCGAAACCGTTAATGAGCAATATCGGTTTAAATCCGTATTTATCAGCAATTCGCCCCCAAATCGGCGACATAATTAATGCTGTAATGAATGTCGCTCCGAAAATCAATCCTGCCCATTTTTGGACGTATGCATCCGAATGATCCCCGAACGTTTCTATATATAAAGACAGGAATGGCATGATCATCGTCATTGTACCGGCGACTAGAAAGTTTGCGAACCAAATGATGATGAAATTACGTTTTTGTACATCCATATAATGTGACCCGCTTTCATACTGACCCGCCGAGTTTTTTCAGCACGGCGTTGAGTTAATTGGAAATCGTTTATCAGAGTAGAGATTCCCTTTGCCTAGCGTAAGTAAACGTAACTATTATTCATCCGCTGTTGAATAGTATAAAACAATTCGAGTGTCGAAGGAAATTTCATGCTTATCAATCGAAAAAAAGAGAGGGGTATGGTAAACTGTTTCAGGGTGAATGATTATGAAAAAGATGTCGCTAACTTTGCTTTCAATCTTTCTATTACTGATGCTTGCCGCTTGCGGACAAAGTGAACAAAAGGATCAGGAGACAGTAACAAATGGCTCGTCTACTACACAAAGTGAAGACGGTGAGCAAGAAGAAAAAACTGATGATACATCATCAGATGAAGCGACCAATGAGGAGGACACGACTATGTATCCACAATTATCGAATGAAGTAGCAGCAAACGAAGCTCTTGTCGTTATGAATACGACGATGGGTCCGATTAAAATTAAACTATTCCCGGAACAAGCGCCGAAAACAGTTGAGAACTTCTTGACGCATGCAGAAAACGGCTATTATGACGGAATCATCTTCCACCGCGTCATCAAAGACTTCATGATTCAAGGCGGTGACCCGACTGGAACAGGAATGGGCGGAGAAAGCATCTACGGCGATTCCTTTGAGGATGAATTCACGATGGATCTTTTCAATCTAAGAGGGGCATTGTCAATGGCAAATGCCGGCCCGAATACAAATGGAAGCCAATTCTTCATTGTACAAGCTTCGAATCCTCCTGCCACAGCAGCACAATTGACACAAGGCGGCTGGCCTGAAGAAATCGCGAAAGCATATGAAGCGAACGGCGGTACGCCTCATCTTGATCAGAAGCATACTGTTTTCGGTCAAGTAATCGAAGGAATGGATGTTGTAGATAAAATTGCAACAGCTAAAACTGATCGATCAGATAAGCCAGTTGAAGAAATTTCAATTGAATCGATTGAAATCATCCAGAAATAATACACGTTAGGAAGTGTACGTAAATGAACGTTTTGCTAATGCCGTTCCTTTACTTTCCAGAAGATAAATCCGAATATATCCCAGCAGCCATTTCCTTTTTCTTTTTCATGATCCTACTTGTCATTACGTTTAGATGGATTAGGCGGAATTCGAAAAAGCAGGAAGAGGAAACACGCGAGCTGGAAGAACGAATTTTGCGCGAGCGCCGCGAAGCGAGAGAAAAACAAGATTTTTAATGAATAAAGCATGATCCGATGTAATGGATCATGCTTTTTTATGTAGTGCACTCAAGAATTCGGTTTAGCGCTCAAGAATTCGGTTTAGCGCTCAAGAATTCGGTTTAGCGCTCAAGAATTCGGTTTAGCGCTCAAGAATTCAGTTTAGCGCTCAAGAATCCGTTTAAGCGCTCAAAAATCCGATTAAGCGCTCAAGAATTCGGTTTAGCGCTCAAGAATCCGGTTAAGCGCTCAAAAATTCAGTTTAGCGCTCAAGAATTCAGTTTAGTGCTCAAAGCCGCCAGTTCCGCGCTCAAAACAAGTGCTACCTTAATGAAAAGGACGAAATCCTCTTCGGATTTCGCCTCTCACATCATATTTATTCCATTGCCTTAATAAATCTTGCCACTCCATCTTCCACAATAGCGCGTGGGGTAGCGACGTTCATGCGAAGGAATCCGCGGCCGGCTTTACCATATTTTGTACCTGGCTCGAGCGCAAGCTTCCCTTTATTCAACAGCTTATCCATCATCACTTCTTCAGATAACCCTGTGCCACGGTAATCAATCCACAGCAAATAAGTTGCCTCTGGTTTATGGATTTGGATTCCTGGAACAGCCTCTGTTAACGTGTTAATGACATAGTCCATATTAGATGAAATGATTTCAAGCAGATTTGTAAGCCATTCTTCACACTCTGTGAATGCAGATACGAGTGCTGAAGCAGCAAATGCATTTAATTCCATTTGACCATGTGCCATCGCGCTTTGCTGCAGCGCCGTGCGGAGTTCTTCATCCTTTGTAATCATGACGGCAGCTTGTACACCCGCTAAATTGAATGTCTTCGTCGGGGCAATACAAGTGATGACACGTCCGCCTTCCTCTTCTGCAAGTTTTGCAAGTGGAGTATGCGTAAATCCAGGAAGGACAAGATCGGCATGAATTTCATCCGAAAGAATCAGCACATCGTATTTCTTGCATAGGCGAAGAATATTACGCAATTCTTCCTCTGTCCAAACAACGCCCCCAGGGTTGTGCGGATGGCATAAGATAAATAATTTAATATCTTGCTGCAAGCTTTTTTCAAAAGCAGTAAAGTCGATGGAGTATTTTCCATTGTCTTCTAGCAACCTGCATTCAACTATATTCCGTTTTTGGTGCCCTGGCACATTGAAAAACGGCGGATAGACGGGAGATGTAATTAAAATATTATCGCCGGCATTTGTAAATGTTTCCACGACCGTTGCAATTGCCGGTACAACACCATGATGGAATAGCATCCATTCATTTTCGGTTTCCCATCCGTGACGCGATGATAGCCATGTCCGCACAGCATCTTTACATTTCGTGCATATGTACGAATAACCGAAAACACCATGATCCAATCGTTCTTGCATAGCGTCAATGATCGGTTGAGGTGCCTTGAAATCCATATCCGCAATCCACATTGGCAAAACTTCCGAAGCGTCTTCCACCCCGTAAACGGCTTCCATATTGCCCCATTTCACCGAGCGGGTATTTTTACGATCAATCACTCGTTCGAACTCTTTCATTCCAATATCCCTCAATTCCTTTTTTCTTTTTCATTACTATGCTATCATAAATGAAACAAAAGAAAAAAATAAGGTGACTCGTCGTGCAAACAATTGAAATGAATAAAAAAGCAATCTTGCTGCTTGAAGAATGGGATCCTTTTAATGTCGGCAGAAAATCGTATGAACTTGAAATTGCCGATGTAGTTGCTGATCTCCAAGTTCTTGATCACCCGACCGATCTTGCAAAACGAATTCGTGAGATCTATGAACAATCATTTGAAGTATGGATTCCGATAGAGAAGTGCATGCAGATAGCTTATAAGTTATTGGCGATTAAATATGAAGCAAAATGTATAGTATAACAATGACCGCATCTACAAAACTGTAGATGCGGTTTTTTAGATGAAACATTTATGAAGTTCCCTTCGTATCACCAATAGAAGGATAGAGAGTGAGGGGGCATTATGGAGGAGACTGATTTAATTACCCGTGCGCAAAATGGAGACAGAGAGGCGTTTGGCCAATTGATGGAAATGCATTTTCGCACAGTTGAGAAGTTCGCGTACCAGTGCGGCGTACGCCTTGATGATATACCGGATGTCACACAAGAAGTGTTTATCAAACTATATCGATTTCTGCCGCAATTTAATCAGCAAAGGTTTACGACATGGTTATATAAAATTACGTTAAATACTACACGCGATTACTATCGAAAAGAAGGAAGGGAAACAGCGAAGGAGGAGCGGATGAAAAAAACCGGAAAAGATTCAACTCAACAATCTGCCGAATTACAAGTTCTCCTCTTTGAAGAAGATCGTGAATTACATGAAGCAATTGTACAAATGGATGAAAAATATAGGATTCCCCTTATCTTATTTTATTTTCAAGATTTGACCTACCAGCAAATTGCCGATGTATTAAATATTTCTTTGGCATCAGTGAAAACTCGTATTTTCAGAGCGAAGGACAACTTGAAAAAAGAAATGAACATGAAGGGAGGGGTAATACATGGGCAATGATAATTTTGAGAAACGGATGGAGTTTTTGAAGAAATCTTATGAACGTGTACCTTCCTCATTTAATCCGGATGAAGTATTCAGGAAGATTGATGAAGAAGGAAAATCTCACCCTCATGAACAGAAAAAATCGATTAAAAATAATATGAGGCAGCGCATCACTGTTTGGGCGGTGAGCATTGCGAGTGTTTTCATTATTGGGCTCATCGGAGTAGGATATCTTGCTGACCAAAAGGAAAATTCCGAAGAGAATAATATCGATTCGGCTGAGTTAGATGAATATATCGAGGAATTAAAAGCGAAGTACGAAGTGGAAAAGGAAAAACGGCGGGAAATACTGAAGTTGGACGAAGAGCATTTCGAGCAGTATGTGGAATCAAGTTCGGTATGGTTGCTTTCCATGGAAAATTATACGGACAATATTAAACAATATGAAAATGCAAAAGAAATCTTATCAAATCTATACAATCAAGCGGTTGAGGACTTAAAATTACCCTCCGAAATGGTCCAAGATCTGAAGAGGAGTCCGTTAACTGAAGACGAGGCAGGAAGCATCGAGTTTCTAACAACTTACCGTGAAAAAGTAAAAAGACTGATCATCGTTTATGAAACGATTAAACAAGAGAATTATGAGGCAATCGAAAAATTCGAAGTTAGCCCGACTGTGGATAAGGCGGAAATTATGATGCTGACGAGCAAAAGTTTCCCTGAACAGCTGCAAAATATTATTGACACGATGAAAGAGCAATCCATCCGCATGGAATCCGAGAAGTACACGGGTGAAATCGGGGTGCGGTATTATGAGTCCCAGTTGCATCGGGAGCTCGATTCAAATCTTCATACGTATACGTTTGGTTACCGTCAAATGCTGATCGATGCCCCATATATGCATGCAGGGATTCTGGAGCACCCGTTGCTTCAATCAAGCGCAATGATTCAGGATATGGAGTATACCCTTATTAATGTAGAAGAAGATTCGACTTTATATCCGATTTTAAAAACGTATTATATTACGTTGTTCAATGAAATGATGAAAGGAAGCAAATCTACAAAGCTCTTTAATGCAGATGGTGTATTGCTTCCCGACTACCAAGAAGCGTGGAGAAATATGGCTAGCGGAGGGCAGGCAACTCCGATGCGTTACATTTTGGAACCAATCATTAAAGAGATGGAGGCATCGGGTTGGCGAGAGTCCGCAAGCTGGGCTTCCCTGAATTACGAAGACTTGGAGGAAGCGCTCGTCCTATACAGGGAAGGGTTGCTTGAGGAATATATGTATGGAGAAAGGCCGGATTTTCAAGACGTGGCCATACGATTGCCAGATGCTTCATTTGAGCGGGAAGTTCAAGCTTTGTACGAAAGTTTTAAGAAGTCATATGATAAATCCTTGCTGAAAGGGATATCGCCCGTTCATGTGCTCGCCATGTTTGATTATGCGAATGAATTGGATGATCCTGAAACGATGTATTATTTAACTAATGAAAACTATTTGAAGTATGACGAGTCAGGTATAGAATATACGCTTGAAATGTACGTGGAGAACTGGAGAAAAGGCCTTTCATACTTCCACAAACCTGGAGAAGTACGGTTTAACGGGCAAGAAGTCTACCGTGATCATCATAAGTTCTATAGCTCGGTAAAATTTTCGCGATCGGTTGGAGAAGTCCCGATGGTCTTTAATGAAGAAGGTGTTTGGGAAGTCGGAACGAAGAATATTAGAGTCCTTCCTTCCTATCATATGAGTCCAGAAATGGATTTCAAAGATGAAATAATGAGTATGAGTGCTTTTTACTATGAGGGAATGGTCAGTACTGATGATATTGAAGGCTATTTAAGATGGAGCCAACCACTTGATATTCTCGCCATGTATTTCTATGCCGGCGATAAAGGCTTTTATGAAATGCAATATGAGCTGTTCTATCAAGGTGAAGGGTCCGAAGTTGTCGATAAGGAAACGTATTTAGAAAATCCCGAGAAATATTCTCCGCCTTTCGATGAGCAGATGTATAAAAAAGTATCCTTCCAAGGTCTGGAGCAAGACGACAACGGTAACTGGCCTGGCATCGCAACACTTACTGTGGACACAAAAATATTCCCTGATCTTCCATCTGAAAGGACATTCCACATGTATTGGACGGAGGATGGCTGGAGAGTCAAATTCAATCCGTTTGAATAATCAAAAGAGAAGGCTGCCTAATTTCGGCAGTCTTTTTTCTGTCTATTTGGTATAGTTGAAGTAGGTGTGGTTTTGCAAGGGGAAGTGGGGATTTGATTGGATGTTAAAGAAAAAAGAATGCTAAAAGGGGACCAAGTAACTTTCAAGGGATGGATGGAAAAGCATGTTCGGACCATTGAACGATTTGCCGTGCAATTTGGAGCTTCGTTAGAAGAGGCTGGAACTGTGACGGAGAAGGCCTATAGAAACGTATATAAAGATCATAGGGATGTTACAGATTTAAAAGAGAGCACTCTATATATAAATGTTTTACAGGAGTTGGATGGTAGGCAAACGGCCGAAACTTCGGGCGGTTTCTTCTCGTTTGAAGAAGATAATGAACTGCACTGCAAATTGATTGGAATGCCAGCAGAATACCGAGTTCCTTTCATTTTAGACCGTTTCCACACTAAATCACTTATAGAAATTGCTGAAATAACAGGGATGACTGAGCAACAAGTAAGACTGGCTTTGACGAAAGCGTATTCCATAATGGACGAGCCCAACTTGGATAAGAAACTGGAGTTTTTGAATAAGTCCTATGAACGACTTTCGTCATCTTATAATGAAACGAAGATATTCCATTCTAAAGTAGATGAATCACCTATAGTTGAACAGAAAAGTGAAACTGCTAAAAAGAAAAGACCTTACTTGTTTTGGAGTGTCGGCACAAGCCTCTTACTCGTCTTATTGTCAATTATCACTTATACAAACAGCGACGCTTATCAGCTGAAATCTAGTGAGAAATTCATTGAGGCGGCAAAGGTTACATTCCAAGAGGAACTGGAACGTAATCTGAAGCTTGCTGGTCTCCCTGCTCCCCAATTACTTAGGAATGACATTTACGCTGAAACATACGGGGAAGATACAAGAAGGGAATTTGACTGGTTGATTGCTAATTTGAATGAGCAATTGGAGCAAGACGGCAAGTTTGATCAGGTAAAAGCGAAATCTGATTTTGACGCGTTAATACGTAAGCTTAAGGTCCCTTCCGAAATGGTCGCGGGGTTATCTAAAAACCCTTTAGTGAATGACGAAAAGAAGAGTATGGAATTTATGAATGAATATTATAAAACGAGTAATATTCTTTTAAATTCATACATGAACATTTTATATGGGAATGAAAAGCTGATATATGATGCCGGATTGGTCGGTAGGGACGGCTTTGATTATGAGTCGTTTATTGAGAATAAATCAACATTCCCGAAAAATCTTCAAGAAGCGATTATCGGTATGGAGGAGCAAGGATTCTATTTGAAGGGCGATCCAGAAGGCTTTTTGTACCCTAAATACGGTAACCCTGAACTGACTGGCAATCTCCGAGAAAATCTGCATTCAAATATGGATATATATATTTCCCTTATGACAGATACTTTATTTAATTTCCATCTGCGACCGATTGAAGAGCAAGTCGATCTTCTTTTGCAAACGGAGAAGGCGGTGCTAAGGGCTGAAGAATATCCAGTGCTCTATTCAAACACTTATAATTTGTATATATGGATGATGTATTCCGTAACAGGAATGGTGGAACAAGCGGAAATTCGCGATTCCACCGGAGTTATTAAAGAGGAATATAAAGAGGCGTGGACGCGTATTGCCTTCAATGGAAAAGATTCACCTGCGGCTCAATTATTGCGGGAAGTTGTAATAGATATGGAGGAATCAGGCTGGACAACATCCCGAAATTTAGAAAAGCTTCAGTATTTTTACCTAGAAGGAAAACTGCGGGAACTCATTGGCGAAATGAAAAGATGAAAAAAGGAAGAAAAACAAGCAAGCTAGAAAAATTGAAATGATTGAATTTTTACAATTAACTTATCGAATATTTTGATTAGGAACGGCTTTTTATGGTATAATTGCGGATGGCCGTATAGGCAGATTCGATACCAAAAAGATTGGGAGCTGTTTCACATGGGCAAAAAATATGAAGTGGGGGAAGAGTTGACGGGCAAAGTGACTGGCATCCAACCATACGGAGCATTTGTCGCACTTGATGAGGAGACGCAAGGTCTCGTTCATATTTCAGAAATAACATATGGATTTGTCAGAGATATCAATGACTATCTAGCTGTAGGTGATGAAGTGAAAGTGAAGGTGCTTGAGGTTGATCATGATGCAGGAAAGATCAGCTTATCCATCCGTGCACTTCAAGAGGCGCCGAACAACCATCATAAACCGGGCCGCCCCCGCAAATCGCTGCAAGATAAAGTAAAAGAGCATGATGCGGAAGGCTTCAATTCATTAAAAGACAAACTGAAAGACTGGATCGATCGTTCAGGATATTAACAAAAGCGGAGGGCGCCTGTCTAGAAGCGACGGGCATAAGACGAAGATGCGACGTGGCGCTTTTGCCACAGAGCAGATTTGACTTATAACCCCGAGCTTCTGGCGCCCGGAGTCTAGACGGTACAAAAGCAAAACTAAATGCGAAAAAAACGGGAGAAGGCCATTTGAGCCTATCTCCCGTTTTTTAATTTCCTTAATCGGTACTGAAGGTTTTGCCTGCTCATGCCAAGTGCAGTTGCAGTTTTAGTAATGTTGTCGTCATGAAGCTTCATTGCCTTCTGTAAATAATACTCTTCCGCTTCTTTCAAATAACGGTCCAATGGCATAAGTTCCTTTTCAGGATTTACGATAAAGTCGACTGCTTGTGTCGGTGAATTGCCCGCATCACTTTTTAGTCGGAAATGAAGAGGCAGCATTCCGTATGTGATTTCCGTCTCTGTAGTGGCGAGAGAAGAGATTTCATTGAGCAAAAATTCCAGCTCCCGCATATTTCCTGGCCAATCGTAGCGTAGGAACAGCTCCTCCACTTCCTTTGTGATTCCAATGAGGGACGTTCCAAAGCGCTCCTTCCGTTTAGCAAAATACGTTGTGACGAACGAAAGTATATCTTCTTTCCGCTTTCTCAAAGGGGATATTCTAATTGTAAAAGAAGCAAAGAAATAATAAAGTTCCTTCAATAGACTTCCTTTTGCAATCAATTCAACGGGATCATCACCGATGCTTGCAATCAATTGACGGCCTGATTGAGCAGCATTTTTTAAAAACGTGTAAAGGCTCTGCTGAAGGGAAATGGATAATAAATCGATACGCTCACAGAATAACGTGAATGGCTCTGACATATTCAAGTCTTCGTAGAGTCGCTCGATAAGCTCCGCATTCGATTGGTGACAATGAAGAGTATAGAACGGTCCATTGGCAGGTGACAATTCGTTATGAATGCTTTCAGCAATTAAGTCTTTTCCTGTTCCTGACTCACCGATGAGCAGTACTGGTAATTTTGCACTTGCTGCTTTTCGGGCTGTCGATACGACAGCTTTCATTTCATCCGAATCAGCAATAATTTGATTGAATGTGACAGGATCGCTGTTTTTCCGCAACGGATGAAGAACGAACCTTTCGAGTGCAGTTACATCTCTTGCAATTTCCACAGCGCCAACAAGTTCACCATCTTGAAATACGGGGTACGTATCATTGATTGTCGTAATTTCATATCCTTTTCGATTCCAATACGTCTGCTTAACATTAAGCTGCTCGATTTCGCTTTGAAGCACCTTTAATAATGTGCTTTCTTCCTGATCGAAGTTGAATAGCTCCAGGATAGAGCGATCTCCGACTTCTTCAAGCTCCAAGCCTTCAATCGCTTTCATCTTATCGTTATAGATAACAGTTCTGCCGGTATGATCCACTGCATGGATACCGACACCGGCCCGGTTCACCGCAAATTCGTATAAGGGAAAAAGGTTCTTTTCAGTTCTATTCACGAATCAACACCGTCCGTTTATATTTTTTTTTCGAAAAATAAACAAAAACACTTGAAATGTGCAACAATCTCTTGCATTATTATATATGTAATCACAGATTAAATGCAAATTAATTTTGCTGCTAACTACCTGAGGAGGAGTAAAATGATTCCATACAAACACGAACCATTTACGGACTTTACACAAGCTGAAAACAAAAAGGCATATGAGGAAGCTTTGAAAACCGTTGAAGGCTACCTTGGGCAAGACTACCCGCTAATCATTGGCGGAGAGCGTATTATGACAGAAGACAAACTCGTTTCGACGAATCCTGCTAATAAAGAGGAAGTAATTGGCCGCGTTTCTAAAGCGAGCAGAGATCTTGCTGAAAAAGCGATGAATGTAGCTGACGAAACGTTTAAAACGTGGAGCAAAGTGAAGCCGGAATTCCGCGCGGATGTATTGTTCAAAGCTGCGGCTATCATCCGTCGCCGTAAGCATGAGTTTTCTGCTCTTTTGACAAAAGAAGCGGGCAAACCATGGAATGAAGCAGATGCGGATACAGCAGAAGCTATCGACTTCTTGGAATACTACGGTCGTCAAATGCTTAAGTTGAAGAACGGTATGCCAGTAGAAAGCCGTCCTGGTGAATTCAACCGATTCGACTACATCCCTCTAGGAGTTGGCGTAGTCATCTCCCCTTGGAACTTTGCATTGGCGATTATGGCTGGAACGACTGTAGCTGCATTGGTGACAGGTAACACGGTTCTATTGAAACCTGCATCCACAACGACGGTTGTTGCTTATAAATTCATGGAAGTCCTTGAAGAAGCGGGAATGCCTGCAGGCGTAGTCAACTACATTCCGGGTTCAGGCGCAGAAGTCGGCGACTACCTCGTTGACCACCCAAGAACACGTTTCGTTTCCTTCACAGGGTCACGTGAAGTCGGCACACGTATTTATGAGCGTGCGGCAAAAGTGAATGAAGGCCAAATCTGGTTGAAACGCGTTATCGCAGAAATGGGCGGTAAAGATACAATTGTAGTTGACAATGAAGCAGATCTTGAATTGGCGGCTCAATCGATTGTTAAATCAGCATTCGGATTCAGTGGACAAAAATGTTCTGCATGTTCACGTGCGGTCATCCATGAAGATGTATATGACCAAGTCGTTGCACGCGTTGAAGAATTGACAAAAGGATTAACTTATGGTGATCCTTCGAATCAATCGAACTTTGCAGGACCGGTTATCGACCAGGCTTCATTTGATAAAATCATGAGCTATATTGAAATCGGAAAAGAAGAGGGACGTCTTGTTGCTGGTGGAGAAGGAGATAGCTCTAAAGGATTCTTCATTGCACCGACAGTTTTTGCAGATGTTGATCCAAAAGCACGCATCATGCAGGAAGAGATTTTTGGACCAGTCGTTGCTATTTCTAAAGCGAAGAGCTTTGATGAAGCAATCGAAATTGCCAACAATACGGATTACGGCCTAACTGGCGCAGTCATTACAAACAACCGCGAGCATATTGAACAGGCACGTCAAGATTTCCACGTAGGAAACTTGTACTTCAACCGCGGCTGCACAGGCGCTATCGTCGGCTACCAACCATTCGGCGGATTCAATATGTCTGGAACGGATTCAAAAGCAGGCGGCCCAGACTACTTGCAACTACACATGCAAGGTAAAACAACTTCTGAGACGTTATAATTTAATATAGGAAATAGTATAGGAAGCAGTTTACAAACTGCTTCCTGCAATACATACAAAATGGGGAGGGAAATACATGTCGGTTTCTGAAAAGATCATTTCACAAACGAATAAATACGGTGCAAACAATTACCATCCACTTCCAATCGTCATTTCTGAAGCGGAAGGTGTTTGGGTAAAGGATCCAGAGGGGAATAAATATATGGATATGCTATCAGCATATTCAGCTGTGAACCAAGGACACCGTCACCCGAGAATCATTAAGGCGTTGAAGGACCAGGCAGATAAAGTGACTTTGACATCACGCGCATTCCACAACGACCAACTTGGTCCGTGGTATGAAATGGTATGCAAACTATCTGGCAAAGATATGACATTGCCGATGAATACAGGGGCAGAAGCTGTGGAAACAGCTATTAAAGCAGCTCGTCGATGGGCATATGATGTTAAAGGCGTCGAAGAAAACAAAGCAGAGATCATCGGCTGCAATGGTAACTTCCACGGACGTACGATGACAGCTGTATCGCTTTCATCAGAAGCAGAATATAAGCGCGGATTCGGTCCGATGCTTCCTGGCATCAAATTAGTTGATTTCGGAGACTTAAAAGCATTGGAAGAAGCAATCACTCCGAATACAGCTGCATTCATCATCGAGCCGATCCAAGGGGAAGCGGGAATTCTTATTCCGCCTGCTGGCTATATGAAAGCTGCCTATGATCTTTGTAAACAGCATAATGTACTTTTCATAGCGGATGAAATCCAAGCAGGCCTGTGCCGTACGGGTAAAATGTTTGCTTGTGAGTGGGAAGGCTTTGAGCCAGACATGTATATCTTAGGGAAAGCATTGGGCGGAGGCGTATTTCCTATTTCCTGCGTCGTAGCGAATAAAGATATTCTCGGAGTGTTCAATCCAGGTTCACATGGTTCTACATTCGGAGGCAATCCGATGGCGTGTGCTGTTTCAATCGCTTCTTTGGAAGTTTTACAGGATGAGAAGCTTGCAGATAAATCACTTGAACTAGGGAATTACTTCATTGAACAATTACAGAAAATCAATCACCCATCGATTAAAGAAGTGCGTGGGCGCGGCCTGTTCATCGGTCTAGAACTTACGGAAGCAGCTCGACCTTATTGCGAAAAGCTGAAGGAATTAGGATTGCTATGTAAAGAGACACACGATACGGTCATCCGTTTCGCACCACCTTTAGTCATTACAAAGGAAGAACTTGATTGGGCACTAGAGAAAATTAATAAAGTTTTTACAAACTAAACAAATACTTCACAAAATCTATTAGGTGTATGATACAATATGTGCGGTAGAAAAAACATTATGAAATCAAAGAGGCGAACTTTTACATGACTGAAAACCTGAATCTGTTTACGTCTACACAAGTTGTCATTAAGGAAGCACTTGACAAATTAGGCTATGATGAAGGAATGTACGATCTATTAAAAGAACCAATCAGAATGGTGGAAGTTAGAATTCCAGTCCGCATGGATGATGGAAAAGTGAAGGTGTTCACTGGATACCGCGGACAGCATAACGATGCAGTTGGTCCTACAAAAGGCGGTGTTCGTTTCCATCCTGCAGTTACTGCGGATGAGGTGCGCGCATTGTCAATGTGGATGACGTTGAAAGCGGGTATTGTCGACTTGCCATATGGCGGCGGAAAAGGCGGAATCATCTGCGACCCGAGAGAAATGTCCATGGGCGAACTTGAGCGATTGAGCCGCGGCTATGTACGTGCATTAAGTCAAGTAATGGGACCGACTAAGGATATCCCGGCACCAGACGTTTTCACTAATGCTCAAATTATGGCTTGGATGATGGATGAATATAGCAGAATCGATGAATTCAACTCTCCAGGTTTCATTACAGGAAAACCGATTGTTCTCGGTGGTTCCCAAGGGCGCGACCGTGCTACAGCGGAAGGTGTCACAATCATTATTAATGAAGCTGCGAAAAAACGTGGAATTGATATGAAAGGTGCACGTGTTGTCATTCAAGGATTCGGAAATGCGGGTAGCTTCCTTTCCAAATTCCTTCATGATGCAGGGGCAAAAGTTATCGGTATTTCCGATGCTTATGGCGCACTTCATGATCCGGACGGCTTGGATATCGACTATCTATTGGATCGTCGTGATAGCTTTGGAACAGTTACAACACTTTTCGATAACACAATTTCGAATGCTGAACTTTTGGAATTGGATTGTGATATTCTCGTTCCAGCAGCAATTGAAAATCAAATCACTGAAAACAACGCGCACAATATTAAAGCGACAATCGTTGTGGAAGCAGCGAATGGTCCTACAACATCGGAAGCTACAAAAATTCTTACGGAACGAGGAATTCTCCTTGTCCCTGACGTCCTTGCAAGTGCGGGCGGCGTAACAGTTTCCTATTTCGAATGGGTTCAGAACAATATGGGTTACTACTGGACAGAAGAAGAAGTTCGCGAAAAAATGACTACGAAAATGGTTGATGCGTTCGACAACGTTTATAACGTTGCATCAACAAGAAATATAGATATGCGTCTTGCTGCATATATGATTGGTATTCGTAAAACAGCAGAAGCATCAAGATTCCGTGGTTGGGCTTAATCAAACAATAAAAAGGCATCTCCTATAAAATGGGAGATGCTTTTTTACGCTTCTTCCGCCTCCGTTACAGCTAAATGCTCCCTCTGTTTTTCTCGTAACGTATCAAAAAGCAAACCTAGTGATAGGAGTCCGGAAATTCCTACGATAATATAAAAGAAGCGTGCAAGCGGTTTAGTGTGTCCATCTGATAGTTGAGCAACGACGTCAAAGTTAAAAATCCCGACGACACCCCAATTAAGTGCGCCGATAATTGTAATTGCTATTGCTAGTTTTTGAACCAAAGCGTTTCACCTCCTAATTTAAGGATTCCCAAACGAAATCGTTCCATACTTGCATCGCTCAATTCGTTCTTGCATAATGAACAGTAGAAAAAGGAGGTCATTTAATTGAAAGAATTTATTTTTCAAAACCCAACAAAATTGATTTTCGGAAGAAATTCCATTGCAAGGCTCGCTAAGGAATTATCGGCATATGGTGATAGGATCCTTGTTGTATATGGTGGAGGAAGTATTAAAAAGAATGGCCTTTATGATGAACTGATGGAAATACTGAAAAATGAACGAAAAGAAGTATTTGAAATTGCGGGAGTGGAGCCGAACCCACGCGTCAGTACAGCAAGAAGAGGGGCTGCCCTTTGCAAAGAGCATAATATCGATTTCATTTTGGCGGTCGGGGGCGGATCAGTCATTGATTGTACGAAGTTAATTGCGACAGCTGCAAAGTATGATGGCGATCCGTGGGATTTTGTCATTAAAAAAGAGTTTCCTAAAGAAGCGATTCCTTTTGGGACGATTTTGACTTTAGCGGCGACTGGTTCTGAAATGAATGCAGGCTCCGTCATTACAAATGAAGAAACTGAAGAAAAGTACGGATGGGGAGGTCCTTTCAACTTCCCGAAATTCTCTATCCTTGATCCAACTTACACGCTATCAGTTCCTAAAGATCAAACTGTTTACGGCATCGTCGATATGATGTCGCATATTTTTGAGCAGTATTTCCATAGTGCGACGAATACTCCGCTTCAAGATGAGTTATGCGAAGGTGCTTTAAGGGCGATCATGGCAGCAGGTGAGAAACTTGTTGACGATTTGGAGAACTACGAGTTGCGTGAAACGATCCTTCTAGGCGGAACATGGGGGTTGAACGGATTTTTAGGTATGGGGAATGCCGGCGGTGACTGGGGAACGCATGATATTGAGCATGCGGTATCTGCAGTGTATGATATTCCGCATGCAGGAGGATTGGCAATCTTGTTCCCTCATTGGATGAGGCATACGCTTAAGCTGAATCCAGCTCGTTATGCAAGATTGGCTGTAAACGTATTTGGAGTGAATCCTGAGGGGAAATCAGATGAGGAAATTGCTCTAGAAGGAATTGAAAAACTAAGGGAATATTGGACAGCTATCGGAGCACCTGAAAAGCTGGCGGATTTCGGTATCGATAATTCGAAAATCGACATTATGGCTAAGAAGGCTGCGATTAATGGGCCGCTGGGCAGATTTGCTCAATTGAGCGAAGAAGAAGTGAAGTCCATATTGGAAGCTTCGTTATAATAAAAGAAAGTAGAGGGTGAATATTCTACCCTCTACTTTTTTCCTTCGGGAAGTTTCTTTCGAGCTTCTTCCGATATTGCAGGCTCTTTTACTCCCTGCCAAGTTTTGATGCCATCATCTTCATCGAATGAAATCATTGCTTCCCGGACGCCCTTTTGCTTCAATACTAATGACATCAGCCTGTCCCTAACATCATCAATATAAGCTACAGTTTGTGTAGGATCTACCTCAGCAACTATTTCTACATGTAGATATTCACCTTCTTTAATAACTTCTACTTTTTGGATATCCTTTATATCCGGATCTTCGGCAATAATTTGTGAAATATGGTTTAACATCTCTTCATCGGTTTCACCAATTGCCCCTCGCGCATTTTCAAGGAATACTCTTCCGACGACATAAAACATCATAAAGCCAATTGCCATGGAGGCAATTCCTTCTGCTTGCAGGAATCCTGTGTAATGGGCAATCAGGACTGCGATGAAAGCTAACAATCCACCGATTGTTGCCACTAAGTCTTCCATGAAAACAAGTTTAGTGGCAGGCTTGGCTTTATTCAGATGTGTCAAGCTGTAGAAAAAAGCTTTCAGCCCTTTATGGGCTTGTCCTGACTCATGGGCAATTTCCTTAGACGCCTTTAATAGTACGAAAAACTCCAATAATGTTGCTAATCCAAGGACGCTTAAATTGATAAGCAGCCCTGTTGTCTCGGTTGGATTCAATACATGATGCCAACCTTCCTTTACTGCCTCGTATGACATGATCCCAACAATTATGACTGCACCTAAACAAACAAGGTTGACAACTCTGCCGAATCCATTCGGAAAATTTGGGGTAGGCGCCTTCTTAGAGAGAGCGGAACCGATATATACAAAAAATTGGTTCGCTGCGTCTCCTAAGGAGTGCAGCGTTTCTGCAAACATGGCAACGTTCCCTGTTAACACATAGGCGACTGCTTTAAGGATGGCGATGGCAGCGTTTACGATACCCGCCAAGAGCGACGGTTTATTGCCATCCTTCAGCAAACGTAAAATATCTTTCATAGACATTAGCCTCCATTAAGGAAAGATTTCTATTTCAACTGATTCAATATAAGGTAGTTCAGTCAGTTCTGTGTACAATTGTGTAGTACCTTTTTTAGGCAACGCGTCGAGACGAAAATCGACTTCATGTACTGAAGGTTTATCATCAAAGTGCAATTGTCGAATTCTTAGATTCTCCACTTTCATATTTTCGGAATTTAATATCTCGATCAAATCATCAATTTTACTTTTATCCGATATGACGACTATGCAGGCAGCTTCCTTTGAACGAATCCTTTTAGGACCGAACCTTCCAAGAATCGGTGCTATTACCTCGATGACAAAAAGAATGCTCAACACAGCGAATGCGGCTTCAATATAAAATCCTGCGCCGACAGCGATTCCAATGCTTGCCGCTCCCCAAATCATTGCCGCCGTTGTCAAACCAGTAATATTATCGTTATCTCTTCTTAAAATTGCTCCTGCGCCAAGGAAACCGATTCCGCTTACGATTTGCGCTGCCAAACGTAGGGGATCCATTGTTACATTAATGTCATTCCTTGCCGGAACAAGATAAGCAGCTTCTATTGAAACGATAGTCAACAGGCAACTGAAGGTGGAGATGACTGCACTCGTCTTCAAACCGATCGGCTTCTTCTTAATTTCCCTCTCTACTCCGATAATTAAACTTAAACCTAAAGCGATTGCAATTTTAATCAAAACTTCTGGATACATCGAATTATTGATAATCCAATCCATTGCTTTTTCCCCCCCACTATCATCTACCTAAGGAAGATGTGCTATACTCTTTGTATTGTCTTTAGCCTAAAACGGTTATAAACTAACCTGTATTCCTATTGAAAGAGAAGTGTGCATCATGGAAAAACCTTCAATTCATCCGTACATACCAATAATCGTTGGCGTCATATCAGTGGCGCTTTCTGCTATTTTTGTAAAATTAGCTACAGCGGATGCTGGCGTCATTGCTTTTTATCGTATGTTGTTTACTGTTATTCTCATGCTTCCATTATTTCTAGTGAAATATAGAAAGGAAGTATTTCTGTTAACAAAAAAAGACTGGATCTTCTCTGCTATCGCGGGAGTTTTTCTAGCCTTTCACTTTATCCTATGGTTTGAGTCGTTGAACTACACTTCTGTTGCAAGTTCAACTGTTCTTGTAACATTGCAGCCGATCTTTGCATTTGTCGGTACGTATTTCTTTTTTAAAGAAAAGCTTTCTTTTAAAACAATTTTATCGGCCGTCATTGCGATTGCAGGTAGCGTCATTATCAGTTGGGGTGACTTCCAATTGAGCGGAACCGCCTTTTTCGGAGATATGCTTGCTTTGGCTGCATGTGCGTTAATTACCGCATACTTGCTTTTCGGACAAGAAGTACGCAAACGATTGTCTCTAATTACTTATACGTTTCTTCTATACTCAATCAGTACAGTTACACTCTTTTTTTATGTCCTTATAAAAGGGGAGTCGTTCGGTCCGTATTCAACTTCAAATTGGTTCTGGTTCTTCCTGCTTGCGTTAATTCCTAACTTGCTAGGACACTCGCTATTTAATTGGGCGGTTAAGTGGGTCAGTACAAATGTGATTTCTATCGCAATACTATTTGAACCTGTTGGTGCATCCATACTTGCATTCTATATCCTTCACGAGAAACTATCTGCAGCGCAAATAACCGGCGGAATCGTTGTCATTGCGGGGATTCTCTTGTTCGTTGTCGATATAAAAAAGCTTCGCGAGAAATTATTTTTAAAAAAGGCTTGATTTCTTAATCAGTAATGATGTATATTATTACTTGTCCTTAAGAGACAACAACAACTTCGGTAAAAACGAAGAAAAGAAATTTAAAAAAGTTGTTGACTCGGTAACGACGAAGTGTTATGATTAAGAAGTCGCCGCGAAAAAGCGAACGACAATGAACCTTGAAAACTGAACAGCAAAACGTCAACAAATAAAGTCTTGCAGCCGACTTTGTCGGTGAAAAGACAAA
>NZ_JBPFDR010000004.1:0-434606 GCF_059415085.1 Sporosarcina sp. SAFN-015 | reverse complement strand
TTTTTGTGTTTATTCAAGCAATAGTATTCATTAAAGTGGACCATTTTCCAGATATTCCTTGACCTGCAACGCTAATGACCGGTGCCTGTGCAGTAAACAGTTCAGTCAATTTCATGAAATAAGTCAGGAAGCCATCCAAACTAACAATTGGTTGGCTTCCTTTTAATATTCATATATATAATGTTGAACTGTAATGTTACTCGTACAGGCACCGAAAAAGTACAACGTCGATATTCCTACTCAATTATCTCATATTTGCTCAATTTGAGGCTATTGTAAGTTTTTTAGTAACTTGAGTATTTTCCGCTATTTTGCTAAGCAACTAGCAAAATAGTACTGCACAAAGTCCTAATTCAATTCACCTGTTCATATACTATCCATATGTAGTTTTGGATTAGTTGGGAAAATTATTAGATTGTAGAAGGTGACTGGATGAAAGTGTTGATTACAGGTGGCTATGGGTTTATCGGGTCACATGTGGCTGACCGGTTTTATAAAGAGGGTTATGAGGTTTACATTATTGATGATTTTTCTGCTGGGAGACGGGAGAGGGTAGCTTGCAAGCATAAAGGCTTTACTCTATCTGTTGAAGATTCGGCTTGTGAAGAGGTGTTCCGTTCATTTACCTTTGATATTGTTGTTCATTTGGCGGCGCAGGCGAACGTCCAAACGTCTGTTGTAACCCTTAAGAAGGATGCGCAAAGCAATGTGCTTGGTCTGGTGAATATGCTGTCCATAGCGGAAAGATACAAGGTTGGCAAATTTCTATTTGCTTCGACTACGGCAATTTATGGATCTCAAGGCATACACCATTAATGGAAGATGATAAAGCGAGTCCGGCATCACCATATGGGATGAGCAAGTGGCTCGGCGAAGCGTATTGTATGATGTGGAAAGAGCTATATGGATTAGAAACGGTTAGCTTCCTTTTTTCCAATGTATATGGGCCACGGCAAGGAAGTGATGGGGAAGCGGGGGGTGTAGCTAAGTTCAATTCATGTTTGCGATCGGGCCGACCGATGGAAGTTTTCGGTGATGGAAAGCAAACGCGGGATTTCATTTACGTGGAAGATGTGGCGGAAGCATTGTTTAAAGCAGCTCAATCAAAATTGACGGGCGTCTACAACATATCAACAAATACGGAAACGAGTATCAATACACTTGCCTGTACCCTCATCTCCTTGCATGGTTCGGGTGAAGTAAAGTACCGACCGAAACGTAATGGGGATATCCGCCGTTCTTCCTTAAACAATGAAAAATTGAAGAAACAACTAAACTGGGCACCTATCCATGATTTGAAAGAAGGTCTTCAAAGGACGTATATGTATTTCAAGAAACAACAAGAAAAGGAAGAAAAGAAACAGGCGATAGAAGTCACTGTTGTACCCGTGCTATAGCATAATTTGATTTGGCCTGTGCCGTATACAATTCAAATTATGCAATTCAATTGCATATTGAAAAAACAGGAAGCCAACCGTACCAAACTTCGGTTGGCTTCCTGTTGCATTTAAATGCCTACTGTTGAATTGTCATAAGTGTGCCTTGCACAGGCACCCTTATTATTCTGCTTCGATTTCACTAAAATCAAGCTCTACGGCTTTTTCGATGACTTCGGCTGGTACTTTGATTGCCTTTACGTCATTGAATTTGCTGAATACGCCGTCAATCAGTTGCTTGATAGTGATTGTTTCGCCGTCCATCGACATTGTGATGATTGTTGTACCAGAAGTCGATTGAGGGAACAATGTCGCTTTATCGACTACTGTTACGACATAATATTTGTCGATATTGATGTTGAGCATGTCGAGGATTGACCCCATGTCCACTTCAACATCTTCAAGGTTTTCTTCAACCGCTTCTTCATCAGCTACAACATCTTCAGTTTCTTCTTCAGTAGTAGCTCCTTCTTCAGCAGCTTCTTCCTCGGTAGCAGTATCTTCTTCAGCAACAGCGTCTTCTTCAACTGCTTCTTCAGTAGCAGGCTCTTCTTCAGTCACTGCTTCTTCCTCAGTTACCTCTTCCACGACAGTGCCTTCAGTGACGACAGAGTCAACACCTTCTGGAAGTAATCCTGAGAATAAAGCCATTGCGTCATTCATCATTGTTTTGAATTCTTCATTCGTCATCGTTTGTGTGATGATATAGACATCGTCGTATTCAAATACGTGGATGCCTTTCATGAATGCTTTCACCAGTTGCAATTGCGCAACAGGATCTACTTGAGTCGTGGAAGCTTCTAACATAACGTCAGATAGTTCTGCAGGAAGCTTTGTCCATTCCTCACCATCGGATTGGAAGAAACCATCTTCTGTAAAGTAAGCTTCAGTTGTAACTTCTTCTGCTTCTTCACCCATGTCCATTGTCATTTTCGACGTCATATG
The DNA here is from genome assembly GCF_059415085.1 of Sporosarcina sp. SAFN-015. Classification (NCBI taxonomy): domain Bacteria; kingdom Bacillati; phylum Bacillota; class Bacilli; order Caryophanales; family Caryophanaceae; genus Sporosarcina; species Sporosarcina sp. SAFN-015. The sequence goes on along the minus strand of NZ_JBPFDR010000004.1, from coordinate 432,225 downwards.
CAATGCGACTGGTTCTGTTGTCATGCTCATCGCCATATCCATTAGCATATTCATCGAAAACTCTTCTGAACCTGTCGCTTCCATCGATTGGTCCAGAGTCAAGTTAGCTTCATAGCTTTGCAAGTCCGCACCCATTAACTTCTCAAGGAATGCATCGACATCTTGTACACGGTTCGTTGTCACGTTCACTGTTTGCTCATCTTCAGAAACAGTTACGTCAAAACCTTCCAATGAATCTAGGAAATCAGTTGAAATATAATTTCCATAGTTTCGTAACGTAAGCGGGAATACTTCATCCGTTGCTTTGCCATTCACACTGATTTGCTGATCTGCGATGTCAAAGTCAAGCGTTACGTATGAATTCGTCACGTTTAACTTACCAGGTGCTTCCTTTGTGACGTTAAAGCCCGCTTCTTGGAATAAATCATCCACCGGAATCAATACTTTGCCTTGGGACATGAATGGCTGCTCATAGCCTTCCACTTCCACTCCATCGACAACAAGCTTCAAAGTACCTTCTTGAGCTGATGCCGTCATGCTTGGCCAAGCGAATGAAAGAACTAATACAAACGCCAAGGCCCATGTTGCTAGTTTTCTCAACAACATAACCCCCTACAATATTTTTGCCCTAATAAAAAGATGGACATATTACTTATACGCAAACAATTGGTAATAGTTTCAGGTTTTTTTGGATTATTTTTCTGCTACTGCTATCTAATTAGTAATCTCTGCCTAAACCATTTAGCTTATTTTTTAAAAATACTTCAGACATCGAAGTAAATAGCTATCTATATATCTATCAATTTGATATAGTCGGATTATTGTAGGCTATTAGTCTACAATGAAAATAGGTGAAGGGGATGAGATGTTGAAACGGTTTTTAATTGGATTTTTAGCATTATTCATGGTGCTCGCGACAGCGGTTCCGTTGTCCGCACAAGCGGCCCAGTCCGTAGAGACTGTACAAGTCGCCGATTCGATTGAGCTTGATGTCAGCCGGTCGATATTATCACTGACGGAGATCCGGGATGTGACGATTGAGGCGGATTTTGGGCGGGAGGTCGATTTAGAAAAAATGGAACTCCAATTCGGAGGGAAAGTGCTCGATGAATGGAAACAATGGGATGCGGATTCGAAATCGTATTCCGGGAAACCATTTATCCTTGTGAAAAAAGAGCCGCATTATGTCGATGGAACGACGAAGATTGCGGCAGAGCTGGAATTTGGATTGCCATTCGGTACAGACGATTTGTCGCCGCGCTCCATCCGAGTCATTTATAAGGAATTGCTAGGTGACTATGAACTTTCGTTAGTTGATTCGGAGAATGAAGTGAAAGCAGCAGCAACGGTCAAGTTGAATGTATATGACGAGTTCCTTGAATGGGATGAAATCAAGCCTTCCATTGACCGTATTTTCGAAGAGGCTAATGAATCGAATGATCGATATTTGCATTATGAAAGCCCAGGAAAGAGTGTGGAAGGAAAGGATATGCATCTAGTAGTTCTTGCAAAAGATGAAGATGCAGTAAACAACTATTTGGAAAACACATTGCCGACTGCACTTGAAACGCCTGAGGATTTGTTAGCGAAGCTGAAAGCCGGAACGATGGGTGACTATCAGATTCCGGTCTGGTTCAATAATATCCATCCGGATGAAGTGGAAGGAATTGATTTCCAAACGGAACTATTGAAGAAATTCGCATTGGAATCGGAAGTGACTTTCACGATAACAAATGAAAACGGCATAGATGAAGACGTCGTTTTGAATGTAGACGAAGTACTCGATAATCTTATTTTTATCTTCAATTTTTCGCATAACCCGGACGGACGTATCCATAATACACGGGCGAATGTGAACGGATTTGACTTGAATCGGGATAATGCTTATCAGACGCAAGTTGAGACAATCCAGCTGAATCAAGTAATTGCAAAGTGGACGCCGCTTGCAATGATGGAAGGGCACGGATATGTGAAAGGGTTCCTCATTGAGCCGGCAACACCGCCGCATAATCCGAACTTCGAATATGATTTATTAATAGAAGGAATGATTCCGCAAGCGCATGCAATGGGACAGGCGGGAATCGGCAGCTCTGGATTGACATCGTATTTCCTTGCATCCGAAGGTTATAAGGATGGTTGGGATGATATGGGTCCTTCCTATACACCAATCTTCTCGATGCTGCATGGGACACTCGGCCATACCGTCGAAGTTCCGACACTTGGCCAAGAATCTTATGACGCAATGGTTGGTGCTGGTTTCGGAATGATCAATTATGTGTTCGAAAATAAAGATGAGTTGTATGCGAGACAGCTCGAAATTTTCAATAGGGGCATTAAAGGGGAAGATAATCGCGCAGTCGATCCACTATTGACAAATGCGGCTGGCGAATCGATTGGGCGCATTCGAGGTGAGAATGAAAACTTCTTCCCTGATTACTATGTACTTCCGACTGGCTCATGGAATCAAAAGAATGTGTCAGAAGTATATAATATGGTGGATTATTTAATCCGCAATGGCGTGAAAGTTGAACGGACGACGGAAGACGTGAAAATTGGACCGACAACGTATCCGAAAGGGGCTTATGTCGTACCGATGAAGCAGGCGAAACGCGGTTTGGCAAACGCGATGCTATACGCAGGCGATGACGTTTCCGACTGGGCAGCGATGTATGATCCGGTCGTTGCCAACTTCCCAGCACTTAGAGGGTTTACGGCTGTCGATGTGCGCATGGGAGAGGAAGACGTTCTTGAAGGGCTGACTGAACAAGTGACAGAAGCAGCGGTGCCTGCTAGTGTTGTGGATGAGAGAAAAGCGATGCAAGTGCTGAAAAATGGTAATAACGATACGATCCGCTTGGTGAATGAACTGCTGAAGGACGGCAAACATGTAGGAATCGTTCAAGAAGACAAATTTGGATTCAAAGTGGGCGATTTTGTCGTTAGCACGGAAGACATCGTACCATTTAAGGACGAATATGTATTTGAAGCTGACGTATTGCCTGCTTACCAAGCAATCAAAACGAAATGGATTACTGAGCCGAAAGTGGCGAGCAACGGATCCGGCCAATTAGTCTTCTCTTTGAAGGAATTAGGGTTTAATTTGACGGAAGAGGAACAAGCTGACGTCGTCGTTTCCGATACGAATCTGCCGAAGGAGCTAGCAGGCAAAACATTCATCGGGATTGGCAACAGCGTGTTGAAGGCGGTTTATGAAGCAGGATTGCTTGAAGGGTTTGATTACAAGACAACAAAAGGCGGACATGAAGGGTTGATTAAGGCGACAGTCAATGCAGAACATCCATTGATGGCCGGTTATCGTCAAGATGAACTTTTCTATACGACGAGAGGGTCTTGGATTACTGCTGTTCCTGAAGGGGCGGAAGTACTGGCAAGAGTGAAAGGCACTGATGATTTCTATGTCGCCGGTTGGTGGCCAGGTCACGAAGAGGCTAAGGGACAAACCCTTGCATTCACCCAGCAATTGGATGATACGACAATTACACTTTTTGCGAATGACCTCGCATTCAGGGCACATACGAAACATTATTACCGCATGCTTGCAAATAGCATTTTCGCATCAGCGGAAGAAGCACCAGCACCAAAGCGCGGGGCGGATAAAAATTAATAAAAGGATGCTGCCAACGCAGCATCCTTTTTCATGTCTTATTCTTCAACGAACTGTACATCTTTCAATTGGTAGATGCCGTCAGTACCGATAGAGAAGCCTTTGATTTTATTGCTAACACCTGTTAGGTATTCCGTATGGATCAAGTATGCCATCGGAGCTTCTTCAATTAGCATTTCCTGAACTTTATTGTAGATTTTAATACGCTCATCCGGATCGGATTCGCGGCGGCCTTCTTCAAGTAGTTTGTCGACTTCTGGATTATCATAGAATGAACGGTTTCCTGGGTCACCCTTTTGGGATGAGTGGAATAGTGCATACATTCCGTAGTCAGCGTCTCCAGTCGGGTTAGACCAGCCAAGGATGAACATGTCGTGTTCACCGTTTGCTGTTTTCTCGAGATAAGCTCCGAATTCCATCACTTCGATGCTCACTTCGACATTGACTTTCTTTAATTCATCCTGCAACAGGACTGCGATTTGTTGACGTTGCGGATTGTCATTCGTCCAAATGGAAGATTTGAAGCCGTTTTCATAGCCTGCTTCTTTTAGAAGTTTTTTCGCTTCTTCCACATTGTATTCAATCGGTTTTGCATCTTCGTTATAGCCGAAGATTCCAGGGGCTAGAGGTCCTTTTGCCGGAATCCCAAATCCGTCATATACGCCTTGGCTAATGTCGTCTTTATTGACAAGCATGGAAATTGCTCTACGAACTTTTGGATCATTGAATGGTTCTTTCTCCGTGTTGAAGCCTAAATATGCAAGGCTGGACGATGCTTTTTGGTTGACCTTGGCGAAGCTTCCTTCATTAATGCCTGCCACTTCATTCGGTTGTACTGGATCTGCGATATGGACGTATCCTGTTTCAAGGTCTGCGTTCCGGACCGCACTTTCAGGAACTACTTTGAATATCACAGTGTCCACATGGGCTTTGTCACCCCAGTAATCTTCGTTTTTGGAGAGCTTGATTTCAGCGCCAGGCTCCCAGCTTTCGAATTTGAAGTATCCAGTGCCGACAGGGTTAGTCGCAATGACAGAACCTGCCTTTTCCCCATTTTTCATCGCTTCATAATCCGCTTCAATCGATTTTGGGCTCACCATGCTGCCACCGTTATGTGAAAGGTGTGCAAGCAGTGGAGCGAATGGATATTCCGTTTTAATCTGTACGGTATAGTCGTCTTTTACAATAATGTCAGTGATCATTTCATATAGGAAGTAACGTGGTGATGCGACCTCCGGATCGAGAACTCGCTCCAAGTTCATTTTCACGACTTCTGCATTGAATGGCTCGCCATCATGGAATGTGACGCCTTGGCGGAGAGTAAATTCATAAGTCGTATCATCAATCGCTTCCCATTTTTCCGCGAGACCTTCGACGATTTTATTGTCGTCATCCCTTTTTACAAGTGTTTCATAAATATTCGCTTGTACTACGGAAGACGGTACATCATTGGATCCAGCTGGATCTAATGAAGATGCATCCGATAGAACAGCGAGCACTAAGTCACCGCCTTCAGTTCCTTTCCCTTTGTCTTCGTCAATTTCATTCCCCGATCCATTTTCCGAAGAAGACGAACCACCCCCAGAACATGCAGCAAGAATCATTGAGAAAGCCAAAGCAAGAACAAACAGCCACTTTACATTGCCATTTCTCTTCATGTGTGTTCCCCCCGTTTGTTTTTAACATATTACAATTTTTGAAGATTTATATAAATTGTAATAGTTAGATGCAATATAGCACACAACATGGAAACAGACAATACATTTCAGAATAATTAGCATAATTGAATATTAAAATAAGTTATTAGCATTCATACACTTAACTGAGCATAAGAAAGGAATGGTAAGGCAAAACGGTTATCTAGGAGTCTTTTGATTTTAAAATCATATTATTTAAAATTAAATGAAAACAATGATAAAAAGCATTCCGCAAAACGCCTATTCGTGATATGCTACTGTCAATATACTGATTTTTCATAGAATATGAATGGGGGAAGGTGTTTACACATGGTTCAACATACACCTGCTGCACAAATCGGACAGAAACGGTCGAGTCCAAGAGTTGAGGCTTACAAAGCTTTTTGGCGAAGGCTTCGCAAAAACAAGGCTGCAGTCGTTGGAGGAGTCCTTGTCTTATTTTTCATATTGATAGGGATATTCGGTCCATATCTAACATCAATGGATCCAAATTCGCCACAAATCGCTAATAAGCTGAAGCCGCCATCTGCAGAGCACTGGTTCGGAACCGACAATTATGGGCGGGATATTTTCACTCGGATAATCCATGGGATGGGGATAACGATGAAAGTCGGTTTCTTTTCTGTTGCGCTCGGCGGGGTAGTCGGGGTCTTCCTTGGCATCATTTCCGGCTATTATGGAGGGAAATTGGATACGGTCATCATGCGGATTATGGACATCCTTCTCGCATTCCCGGGTATCCTTCTTGCGCTTGCCATCGTTTCAGTGCTTGGGGGAAGCTTGCAGAATGTCATCATTGCGGTGGGAATCTTCTCTGTTCCTGCATTCGCAAGGATTGTTCGCGGGTCTACATTGACGGTAAGAAAGCTGGAATATATCGACGCGATTAAAGCGCTAGGGGCAAAGGATGGAAGAATCATTTTCAAACATATACTGCCAAACGTCCTGTCGCCGATCATCGTCCAATTGACGCTGCGGATTGCGACAGCTGTTTTGACGGCTAGCGGACTTGCATTCCTCGGGCTTGGAGCAAAGCCGCCGACTCCGGAATGGGGTGCGATGCTGAGTGAGGGAAGGGCTTATATGAGGGAGGCGCCCCATCTTGTTTTATTCCCGGGCGTCATGATCGTTATCGTCGTGTTGGCATTCAATATTTTTGGGGACGGGTTGCGGGATGCGCTTGATCCTAAAATGAAAAAATGATGGAGGAGGCACATGTATGTCTAAATTCATTATAAGGCGCCTGCTCCAGACGATTCCGGTCTTGCTTGGCGTTTCCATACTTGTATTTTCAATGATGTATTTAATTCCGGGAGATCCTGCCCAAATCATTGCGGGGGAGGGGGCGTCGCCGAAGACGGTGGAGCAGATCCGGGAGAAGCTCGGTCTGAATGAACCTGCGCCGGTGCAATATTTCAGTTATATGAAGAATGTCGTTCAAGGCGATCTTGGCAATTCGGTTCGGAGCGGACGTGCTGTTACGGATGAAATTAAGGCGCGTTTTTGGACGACCGTGGAGTTGTCCTTTTATGCGACAATTCTCGCCGTGTTCCTTGGTTTAATTGCAGGTATCATTTCGGCTGTCCGACATTATACGTGGTCGGACATATCCATTATGATTGTCGCCCTTTTCGGGTTGTCCATGCCGAATTTCTGGTTCGGGCTCATGCTCATCCAATGGTTCGCAATCGGTCCGGATTGGATGCCAGACTTTATGAAAATGCGTCCATCGGGTTGGGGAGATGATTGGCGGCAAATGCTGCTGCCTGTCATTACGCTCGGTACAGGAGGAGCGGCGATTATTGCGCGGATGACGCGTTCATCGATGCTCGAAGTGATTGGGCAGGACTATATCCGTACGGCAAGGGCGAAAGGTATGGGGGAGCGCGTTGTTATTTATCGGCATGCGCTGAAAAACGCTTTGATTCCCGTTATTACGGTTGTCGGCCTTGAGTTTGGCGGTTTTCTCGGCGGAGCCGTTTTGACCGAAACGATTTTTGCGATCAATGGAATGGGACGTTTAACAATAGATGCCATTAGGACACGAGATTTCCCGATTGTCCAAGGAACGGTCCTCGTTATTTCATTCCTGTTCGTCTTTGTAAACTTGCTCGTCGATATATCGTACCGCGTATTGAACAAGCGGATCGATTTGAACTGATACATGTTTGAAAGGGGTGGCCGGAATGAAAACGAAATTATTGGAAGTACGGGATCTTCGCACGTCCTTTTATACGGATGACGGGGAAGTGAAGGCGGTTGATGGCGTCAGTTTTACCCTTCCGGAAGGGAAGACGCTTGGAATTGTCGGGGAGTCGGGATCAGGCAAAAGCATTACGGCGCTTTCAATTTTGAAACTTATAGCGGCTAATGGAAAAATAATTGGGGGAGAAGTCAAATTCAAAGGGGAAGATCTTCTCTCATTCTCAGATAAAAAAATGCGGGATATCCGGGGGAATGCAATTTCAATGATCTTCCAAGAACCGATGACGTCTTTAAACCCGGTGTTCACAGTTGGCCAGCAGATTAGTGAATCACTAATGAAACACCAGAATTTGTCGAAGAAAGCGGCGTATGTGAAATCCATCGAATTGTTGCAACTCGTCGGGATTCCCTCACCGGACAAGCGCGTAAAGCAATATCCATACGAATTATCGGGAGGGATGCGTCAGCGTGTCATGATTGCGATGGCGCTTGCATGCAATCCGGAAATTTTGATCGCTGACGAGCCGACGACCGCGCTTGACGTAACGATTCAAGCACAAATATTAAGACTCATCCGTGATTTGCAGAAGCGGCTTGGCATGTCAGTCATGATGATTACGCATGACCTTGGGGTCGTCGCGGAAACCTGTGAGGAGGTAGTCGTCATGTACGCGGGACAGGTCGTGGAATATTCGGACGTCGTGACACTTTTCCAAAAGCCGAAGCACCCGTACACGATCGGTTTAATGAATTCATTGCCGAGGCATGATATGGAGCTTGAAAGGCTGGAGTCGATCAGCGGGAATGTGCCGAATCCGAAAGAGATGCCGATAGGATGCAGGTTTGCGCCGAGATGTCCTGCTGCAACTGATTTGTGCAGAAATGTCATGCCGGAATTGTTGAAGGATGAGGAAGGGAACGATGTGCGCTGCTGGATTTATTCGGAAAAATGGGAAGGCGAATCGGAGGTGATTGTCTATGGCGAAAAAAGAATTGCTCAAAGTCGAGGGGCTGAAACAATACTTTCCGATTAAAGGCGGAATGATGGGGCGCACTGTCAATCATGTCAAAGCGGTCGATGATATCAGTTTTACGATTTATGAGGGGGAGACGGTCAGCATCGTTGGAGAGTCCGGCTGTGGCAAATCGACGACGGGTCGCGCCATTCTTAGACTGGAGGAGCCGACGGAGGGTATCGTTACGTTTAACGGGAAGGAATTGACGTCGTTGTCGAAACGGGAAATGAGGAAGCAACGGAAAGATTTGCAAATCATTTTCCAAGATCCGTATGCGTCCATCAATCCGCGCCAAACAGTGTCGGATGTCCTGGATGAAGCGATGGCAATCCAGAAAGTGTTGCCTTCGAAGGAACGAAGAGCGCGCATTATCGAACTGCTTGAGACGGTCGGGTTGAATGAATATCAAGCGGACCGGTACCCGCACGAATTTTCCGGCGGTCAGCGGCAACGTATCGGTATTGCCCGGGCATTATCGGTCAATCCAAAGCTCATCATATGCGACGAAGCCGTTTCAGCATTGGATGTTTCCATTCAAGCACAAGTGCTGAACTTGTTGAAGGATCTGCAACGGGAGTTCAAATTGACGTATTTATTCATATCGCATGACTTAGGCGTCGTTCGCCATATTTCGGATCGGGTTATCGTTATGTACTTAGGGAAAATTGTAGAAATCGGCGATAAGTATTCGATTTTTGAAAATCCGAAGCATCCTTATACGCAAGCATTGCTTTCCGCCATCCCGGTGCCAGATCCGACACGTGAGAAAAAGCATATCGTCCTGATGGGAGATGTCCCTTCGCCGATCGATCCGCCATCAGGCTGTCGTTTCCATACACGCTGTCCGTTCGCACAGGAAAAATGCAAAGTGGATATACCAGCATTGCGTACGCATGAATCAATGATCAAAGGCCATAAAGCCGCTTGCCATTTCGTTGAGGAAATTGAAAATGGCGAGTTGAAAGTGAAGGGGTTTGAGGAAGCAGTGTTCTAATAAGTTAAAGATGTACCACCTGGCCAAGAGGGAATTCCTTTTGGCCGGTGGTTTGTTTAAGTAGCTAGCTGTATTCAGTTAAAACACCGCCTATCAAGTACTGACAGGCGGTGTTGTATATTTATTCTGTTTGTTCATCTTCATTCTGAACTTCAACTTCTGGCAATTCGTCTTCATTCTGAACTTCATCAACTGGAGCATCTTCTGCCACTTGGAATTTACTGATTTCCATCTTTAATTCATTCGCCAAGCCGTTCAACGTATCTGTTGTCGCCACCATTTCTTCCATTGAAGCGAGCTGCTCTTCCATGGAAGCGGCGATATTTTGCGTATGGCCGGATGTGGATTCGAGCGACTGGACAGTGTCGTGTGTTGAAGCAAGAATCTCTTCGGAACCTGCGGAGATTTCTTGAACTGTCGCTGAAACGGACTGAACGTTTGCCGAGATGTTCTCGATTTTTGCTAAAATGCTACCGAATGTTTCTCCTGCATTGTTGACGATAACCGTTTCACGTTCAACGTCAGAATACACTTGTGCCATCGCCTCGACCGATTGGCGGGAGCCGTTTTGCATTTCGGTAATGAGGCCACGGATCTGGTTCGCCGAAGCGGCAGATTGCTCGGCTAAGTTTCGGACTTCGCTCGCTACAACGCTGAACCCTTTCCCTGCATCACCTGCACGAGCCGCTTCAATGGCTGCATTCAATGCGAGAAGGTTGATTTGATCGGAAATATCGGTGATCATGCTGATGATCTTCTCAATTTCAGCTGAGCGGATATACATGTTTTCTGTAATTTTCATTGAAGCTTGCACTGATTGATTGATCGTCTGGATGCCTTCAATCGAGTCGTTAATCAATTGGCTTCCTTGCTCAGCTGCTTTCGAAACTTCGGACGTCTCTTCCGCAACTTTTGAAGAAGAATCTGCAATGTCCTGGATGCCTGCTGTAATCTGCTCTAGTGCTGTCAGATTTTGATTGGCCGCAACCGATAGCGATTCGCTAGCTGACGAAACTTCTTGCGTCGCAACTGTTGATTGATTGACAACTTCACTCATCTGCTCAGCGCTATAAGCTAATTCGCTAGACGAAGTGACGACATTGTCCGCTGCTGTATTCACATGCTTAATCATGCTGCTAAGTTCATTTTTCATATGATCGAAACTATAAGCAAGCCGGCCGATTTCGTCTTTGCTCTTCATTTGAATCGTTTGTGTCAAGTCGCCTCGCGCAATAACTTCAGTGAAACGAACCAAGTCCTGAAGCGGTTTCGTGATCTGTCGTGAGATAAGTGAAGGGATTGCTACTCCTAGGATGCTTCCGAGCACGATGAGAGCAATACTTACGATGATGATCGTGCGCTCCAAATTACTGATCGACGAAGCGTCCTGGCTCACTACAATGACCGAATCTGTTTCCGGAATCGGATAATAAAGTGATTTATGCACGCCGTCTTCATCTTTATAGACCCCGCTGAACAATGCCTCGCCTTTTTCAAGTGCTAGATTGTGGTCCTGATTGAATGACCGTGGAACTAGATAATCGGTCGACTCTGAAAACGCAAGAAGCGTATCTTCACCGTCCACCTTGCTATGTATCGAAATGTTTTCCACACCGTCTTTTTTCTTCACACCATTGATAATATGGAGAAGCTGATTATGCGCATTTTTATCTTGCAATGCGCGATTGACAAGCCGTCCTGTCACTTTCTCCTTCACATCATCCATCGCCGAACTCAATGATTTCTCAAACTGCGGCATGACATTTACTTCAACGATCCGCATTGATGTGTAATAAAACACAAAACCAAATAGCGCTGTTAGAAGATAAATAGGAATCAAAGTCCCTAGAATAATTTTCTTCCGAACGCTTCCTTTTTGTCTAAACAAAGAAGTCCCTCCCTAACTGAATCCAAAGTAATGAAAACAAAAAGAATATTACCACCTCATTATACCTATTAAAGTATGAAAATACTATCAAATAAAAATTTACACCCAAACAATTCCTGTTATTTTTCGCGCGGAATGGGGTATAGCAAGCTTTATTGGTGGAAGAACAGGAGTGTCTGGATTGGAAAAAGGAACTATTTTACTTATTGTGTCTTTGCTTTTACATGTTTTAATAATTGGAACAGGAAGTTATGTTGTTCATAAAATTGGCGGAATCGAATTTGTGAAAACAAAAATGCAAACAACGCCTTCCCCCAAAAGGGATTCTGCATATTATTTTACGAAGAAAAGTGTCTTTGAGCAGTCAACCGCGAGTGATGTGGATAAAGTGTTCATCGGCGACAGCATTACCGATTACGGAGAATTTCAGGAGTACTTCCGTGACGATGTAGTCTTGAATCGAGGAATCCGGAATGATGTGGCAAAAGGTGTGTTGGATCGTATCCAAGAAGTGGTGGACAGGAATCCAAAAGAGGCCTATTTGATGATCGGGGTCAATGATATCCGCTATAAAACAGATGCCAAGAATTACGAAAGCCGTGTCAATGCAATCGTTAATTCTTTTGAAGGGAAGGGAACTCGGCTTTATATTCAATCAATCCTTCCTGTGAATTACGGGCTTTTTGGGAATGAAGTATCGAATGAAAAGATAAATCAATTTAATGCTATATTGCAGCGGATTGCAGAAGAAAACGGAATTGAGTTCATCGATCTACATTCGAGTTTTACAGATAAGAACGGACAGTTGGATAAGAAGTACACAGTTGACGGTCTTCATTTGAATGGAAAGGGATATGAAGTTTGGGTCGAAAAACTTCGTTCTAAATAAATATAACGTGAAAAAAGCTGAACCTTTGTGGAGGTTCAGCTTTTTTTATGTTGGAATTGGTTCCGACTTTTTCTTCGGTTTAAATCCGCCTAACAGAAGTTGGCCGTGCGGCAGTAGTTTATTAATTAAAATAGAAACGATAATCGGGATGAATAACCCGATCGCTGTGAAGCCGATGATGCCATACGTGAAATAATCGTTCAAAATGATATCTGCGAAAATATGCAAATACATAATGGAAAGCGAGTGATGCTCGATTTTTTGTAGCCAGTTAAGTGATATTCGTGCTGTGATGAACTGGAATGCACCTACTAACAGGACTGTAAATGAAAGAGGAATCACCAAATCCAATACAAAATGGTCATACCGTAAAAATTTCATGCTCAGTCGGTAGTCGATGACGTGGAAGCTATCAAGCAGTATGGCGGTCACACTGACGACAATTGCTGCAACCATCCACTTTTTCGAAATGTTCATCCAAAAATCATTCAAATAATATCCGATGGCGAAATAGACGATTGCCATGAGGGCGACGTCAATGTTCCAAATCATCGGTATCGATTGTGCTGCTTCGGACGGTTTCCCTCCGATGACATGCATAGCAATTATACTCTCGAAATGAGCGATGATATAGAAAACACCAAGGATGATGAACTGCTTCGTCCGATTGAAATATTTCGTGAGAAGTAAGAAAAATATATAAGTGAAAAACAATGTCGTCACAAACCAAAAGACCCCGTACGCACCGCGAATGAATCGTCCTCCGATGGCAAGCGTCCATAAGTCATTGAGATACCACGACAAGTCCCGATTTCCTGAACCGATTTCCATCCCATAACGAATCAGCGTAATACTGACGAGGAAAAACAGATACGGGACGATCAATTGCATAAAACGTTTGTGGATTGTCGGTTTCATATCCTTTTTTTCGAAAACCGGCTTAAAAAACAAACCGCTTAATATAAAAAATGCTGGCATATGGAACCAATAAATATATTTCGCGAGTGGAAAATCGAGTTCTCCCGGGTAATGTCCGATGACAACGAGAATCATCAAAAACCCTTTCGTGACATCCACCCACGTTAATCGTGTCTTCTTCATAACTATACACCTCTAACTAAATATGCTGCTATTATATACCCGCTCCTCAAGGTTTCAGCCCTTTGTAACAGCATTGATATAAAAATGTAAAAATGATGGAAAATTACGGTGCCTGTGCAAGATACTATTCTGACTATTAACTACAATTGCATGAAAAAATAGAAGAAGCCAACCATATCAAATGTTTGGTTGGCTTCTACATGCATTTATATAACTATTATTGAATTGTCATAAATGTGTGTTGCACAGGCACCACCTACATAAGCACCACCTACAGAAACCGCAAGCACTTTAGTGCTTAAAGGTTGAGATGAGTTCTTGTAGTTCCTCAGCCATAGTGGAGAGGGTTTTGGCGGATGCGGTGATTTCTTCCATGGAAGCGAGCTGCTCTTCTGTGGAGGCGGCTACTTCTTCGGAGGAAGCGGCATTGCTTTTCGCCATGTTTTCAAGTTCGATGGCTGTGTCATGCACCGCTTGGATAGCGGATTGGACGATTTGTGCCGTTTGGGAAACCTCATCCATTTGTGGTGTGATTTCCTGCGTGCTCGTTAAGATTTGCTGGAACTTTTCAATCGCTTCATTTGAGATGGCCATTCCTTCTTTAACGTCCTCTGTCACTTTTGCCATAATATTGACGGAGCTTTCGGTGTCTTGTTGGATGCCTTGAATGATCGTGAAGATTTCCGTAGCGGACTGCTGCGATTGCTCGGCAAGCTTCCGAACTTCATCTGCGACGACTGCGAATCCTTTTCCGTGTTCACCCGCTCTTGCTGCTTCGATGGCGGCATTCAATGAAAGTAAGTTTGTCTGCTGGGCAATGCCAGTGATGACGGTCAAGATTGTGCCGACTTCTTTTGAACGTTCAGATAAGGAGCTGATCATCCGGTTGGATTCCAATACAGAAGACTGAATGGAGGACATCTGATTCACCGTGTCACTAACCGCTTGTCCGCCGATTTCGGCTTGCGTCATCGTATGGATGGCGAGCTCAGACACTTTTGTTGAACGATCGGCGATGTGTGAAATCCCCTCTGTCACTTCGTTAATGAGCTGCGCATTTTGCTCAACGCTATTCATTTGACTTTCGGCATTGCCAGCCACTTCTTGCACAGCTGAAGCGACATGTTCTGTTGCATACATTGTCTGTTCGGCAATCGCCGTCAATTGTTCGGATGAAGCAGCGACAAATTCCGTATTTTTCTCGATATTTCCGATTAAACGTTTCAAACTATGTTGCATGTCCCGGAATGCTTGCCCCAATTGCCCTATTTCATCTTTTGATCTGACGATGATTTCCTCGGTTAAATCGCCATTGCTTATTGTAATTGCTTTATTTCGCAAATCCTTAATCGGTTTAAGGACGGATCGCATAATGAAATAAACGAGAATGATGCCAACAACTAGCGCAATAATAATGACTACAATCGTCGTCTTCAGAATTGGAGAAGCTGCATCTTTTACTTCCGATTCATAAAGCGTGCCTCCGATTTTCCATCCCGACAGTTCATTTGTCGTGAATGTCATAAATTTTTTGTCGCCTTTAAAGCTATAATCAAAATCTCCACTCGACTGTTTGTACATATTTTGGTAGAAGTCTTCCTCCGCCAACGTTCCTGCTTCACTCGTCGGATGGGAAATGAAATTCATATCACCATCCAACAGCATGGCATAGCCTTCCTCGCCAATTGACACTTGACTAGTTAATTGTTCGATATAATCCAAGGTAATATCGACGCTAATGACAGCGGAATTATCTTTCGTCGTCTTTGAAATTGTGACGACCATTGCGTCTTCGGCAGCATCTTCATACGGTTTTGAAATTTGAACCTCGCCTTTATGTTCCATGGACTGCTTATACCAATCCCGTGTTCGCGGATCATAGGAAGACGTGTCGTTAATAACGGGTTCCTGAATGAAAGTCCCATCCTCTGTACCGACATAAATGCTCAAAATCTCTGGATTCAGTTCTGCGTATTGGGCTAGTTTCCTCCGCAGGTCTTTGCTTTCATTTCCAGCGAACTGTATTTGCTCGCTCAATGATTTAATATCATGAATCTTCGCTGATAAAGTACTTTCGATTGTCGTATTCAACACTTCGATACTATCAGTAGCTTCTCCGATAATTTGGCTTTCCACGGCATTTTTCGCACTTATATAGGATAGTAATCCAATGCTGACCGTGGGAATGATTAAAATTAGCGCAAAAGCTGAAATTAGTTTTGTGCGAATGTTTGTAAACACTTTTTTCTTCCTCTCTGAGAGTCATTCCATCAACTCTTTCTACCTATTTATTTCGGCAAAAATAAATTCAATTTTAATATCAGAAGAAAAGTATTTATTTCCAACTTATTAAATAAAAAGAACTACATATTACAGTATTTAACATTGAAAAATCGCCAATAAAGTTATATTGTAATAAAATACGAAAAGTATAAGCGGCTTTTTGAAATGAAAGCGGATTCAAGAAAAAATTAAAAAAGTAGAGAGGAAGTGTTTTTATGTATGAATTGTATGAGAGATTAATTGACAGTTTTAGTACATGGTTGTATAGCTACATACTTATTATTCTTTTGATAGTTGCTGGACTTTATTTCACCATTCGTACGAAATTTGTCCAATTCCGTCTATTCAAGGAATCCATTAAGCTTGTAGCGGAGCCGAAAGAAGACAAAAATTCGATTTCTGCGTTCGAGGCGTTGATGGTATCGACCGCTTCACGTGTTGGTGTCGGTAATATTGCGGGGGTTTCGACGGCAATCGTGCTCGGCGGGGCCGGTTCCGTTTTTTGGATGTGGGTTATCGCGATCATTGGAGGCGCGTCCGCGTTCATCGAAAGCACGCTCGCACAGATCTATAAAAAGCGTGATAAGGATGGCGGCTCTTTCGGGGGTCCTGCGTATTACATCCAAGCGGCGCTGAAAAGCAGATTTTTAGGAGTCGTATTCGCTGTCGCCCTCATTTTAACGTATATGGGCGGATTCAACATGGTTGCTTCCTTCAACATTGCATCGGCTTTTGAAGGGTATTCATTCTACAATTCATCGACACCGATTATTGTCGGTGCGATTTTAGCGCTTCTGACAGGATTGAGTATTTTCCGGGGTGGAAAAACATTAAGTAAAATTACGAGTATCATCGTTCCGGTCATGGCGATTGCTTATATCGGCGTGGCGCTTATCATGGTAGTTTTGCATTTGAACCTTGTGCCGGGGATGTTCGTTGACATTTTCACACAAGCATTTGACTTCAAATCGGCATTCGGCGGTTTCGCTGGTTCAGTCATCATGTATGGTATTAAACGTGGTCTTTATTCCAATGAGGCGGGTGTCGGTTCTGCACCGAACGCAGCTGCTGCAGCAAGCGTTTCCCATCCTGCGAAGCAAGGTCTCGTCCAAATGCTATCGGTGTTCATCGATACATTATTGATTTGTTCGGCAACGGCATTTATGCTCTTGAGCTCTGGCGTCGTCCCTACTGAAGACATGGCGGGAGTTCCTTACGCACAAGCGGCCCTTTCGTCGACATTCGGAGAATTTGGTGTTTGGTTCATCACGTTTGCATTATTCTGCTTTGCATTCACATCGCTTATCGGAAACTTCTTCTATGCAGAATCGAATCTTAAGTATTTGAATAAAAAAGATGTGGGCAAAACGGGCCTTACACTCTTCAGACTGGCTGCTGTCGTTATCGTCTTTTTCGGCGCACAACTCAATTTCTCGATCGCTTGGAACACTGCCGATGTCTTAATGGGCATTATGGCATTGATTAACATCCCAATCATTCTGATCCTCGGAGGGACGGCATTCAAATGTCTCGACGATTATACGAGACAGAAGAAGGAAGGAAAGAATCCCGAATTCAAGGCGAAGTCGATTGGTCTTAAAGAGAAAACAGATTTTTGGAATTAAGAGGGATCAAATATGTTTCCATTCGTTCGCGTCAATAAAAAACATTTGCTTGAAAATGTCCGCGCTGTCACGGAACTTTGCACAGCAAGGAATATTGCTGTAACCGGGGTTACGAAAGTGTTTGGTGCGGATCCTGAAATTGCGGCTGTATATGTTGAGGGCGGCATTACGAGACTCGGAGATTCACGGGTTGAGAACTTGAAGTTATTGGAAGGGCTGGATGCAGAAAAATGGCTCATCCGCCCGCCGATGATGAGTGAGGTGGAAGATCTCGTCATATACGCGGATGCTTCACTCAATTCGGAGCTTGCGACGATCCAAGCGATCAATGATGCCGCGATTGCAAAAGGAAAGGTCCACAAAGTGATTTTGATGGTGGATCTTGGCGATATCCGCGAAGGATTTACCGATTATGAAGAGCTTATGAATGTTGCGGTGGAAACCGAGGAAATGATAGGCGTCCATTTATATGGAATCGGTGTCAACTTGACATGCTTTTCATTCATCCAATCCGATTCGGAGAAAATGGCGTCGCTTGCGGAGTTGTCCAAAACGATTGGTACAAGGATCGGAAGGGATTTGGAAGTCATCAGCGGGGGGAATTCCGCGACACTGGACTTGATGCTCAAAGGTGGAATTAGCGAAGGTGTCAACAATTTACGCCTCGGCGAATCACTTTTGTTCGGTAAGGAACGCGCCAATTACACGTTTCTGCCGGGAACGTTTAAAGATGTGTTCACTTTGGAATGTGAAATTGTCGAACTGAAAGAGAAGCCATCCGTGCCATGGGGGACAGTCGGAGTCGATTCGTACGGGAATAGTCCGACATTTACAGACAGGGGCATGAGGTTGAAAGCGATTTGCGCTCTTGGAAAACAGGATTTTGACGTCGAAACGTCCACGCCTGTCGATGAAGATATCATTATCCTCGGTGCAAGCTCCGATCATCTCATGCTCGATGTCACCGACAGCAAAACTGCCTACAAAGTCGGCGATGCAGTTGAACTGCAGCTCGGCTACTTCTCTACAATGCGCGCCTTCACCTCCCGCTACGTCAGGAAGGTCTACATGGATTGAGCATGGAATTGAGCAGGTGCCTGTGCAAGACACATTTATGACAATTCTACTTTAGTTATTTTTATACACGAGAGGCCATCCGCAGATTGGTGCGGGTGTCCTCTCGTTTTTTTTATATGCAATTGTAGTGCATAATTTGAATTGTTTGCTGCACAGGCACCGTTTTGATCAGTTTTCACCTTACTATGAAGTCATAAGGGGAAACGTGCTTTTTCTTTTGTTTGACGTAGTCGAACATGTTGTCGAGTCCTTCGACTGGCAATTCATTGATCAAGTCACCTGTTCTTAAGTCATATGTGTCAATTGTGTGCGTTTCGGATGATTCATGATGGCGGAAGAAGTAAAGCTTGCCGTCTTTGAAATACGTTTGCTCGGACATTTTCCTTTGTCCTTGACTTGCCCCAAGCAGGGTGAATGGTATATCGACTTCACCTGTTTTGGAATTGAACGCATGCACTTCTCCGATTCCGTCCACAAAATAAAGGATGCCGTTATGGATGGTGGCGGCGTTCCGAAGGTTATACGGAATGCGGGCGATATAATCTTCGATATCCTTGTAACCGAATAAGGGAAATGTCTTGATTTCCTTTGTTTTTTCGTGGATGCGGTACACATCGCTAGTCAGCTTTTCCGTATCGGCAATTAAAAGATAATAATAGTCGCCTTCTTTAAGGATCGAAGCCAATCCGACCCGTTCGCCAATCGGGCCAAGGGATACGATTTCTTCAAGCTGGACATTTTTTTGAAGGGGCATCTTTTGCAATGAAATGTGGGTTTCGTCACCGATTACCATCAGAAGATTCCCGTTTGCCTTGCCGGACATATGCAAATAATGGGGGATGTGAATTGTTTCGAAGCCGTCCTTATTTCCGAGCCGAATGTTGGATGCATAGCCGCCATCCTCGGTGAAGCCGGAGTTATAGACGCTGTAAAATAGGCCGTCCATATCATTGTAAGCTGTCAACTCACCGGTATGTTCTTTCGAGGGCATTGTGAACGTTTTGGTCCCATTCAAATCGGCCAAGTAGACATGATCGCGGTCCGACAAAAAGAATGTATCCTTTGTTGCAAAAACCGTTCCAAGTTCAAGGCCATTCATTTTCCATAGCTTCGAATTTCCATTCTGATCTACAAAAACCGCAAAGCTGAGGCCATCCCGATTCTTGTCCTGATCCGCAGTTGTAGAGAAATATAGAAGAGCCGCAGTATCCGTCAGCAGATCAGGATCCGAAAGGTCTGTCTCTGATAGGAGCTCTATTGAAGGTAGATGGCTAAAAGCAAAATAGGCAGTCAAGGTAGCGATTACCATCACGATGATACAGGCAATCATCAACTTTTTCTCCAATTCCGAAACCTCCTTAGCTAAGAAAGGAGCTGGCGTCAAACGGACAGCCCCTTCGTAAGAATCAGTTGTGTCTCGGTGTTATTATATTTGGCGAATGAATCTTGTCTGTTTAGCGTCGCGGATATCTCGAGGGTAGACGCCAAAGCCTTTATTTGCGTCCAAATCCAGTCCGCCATACAATAAGTAAGCTGACCAGATAAGTTTGGAGCAGTTTTTCGCACCCATATGTCCCGTGTTGCGGTTGTTCATAAAGTTCAATGAGTACGGCTGTCCAATCTGGGAATACGCCCAGTTTGCCGCATTTCGCTTGACCGTGCTAGTAGTGGAAACAGATTTCACAACAGTCCCTTTTTCTACCATCTTGACGTTGGCTGAAATGCTGCGAACACCGGTAGGAAAAACCGATTCGACAATCGTGTTGCTAGAATAGTATAATCCGACATGACCGTGATTTACGAATGCTGTCGTAGCAGGTGTATAGAAAAAATCACCGCTAGCACTCGGACCGACCACATAGTTTGCAGCCCCGCCGCCTTGAACCTTATCAGTTTGACCGAAATGCTCGATCAACAACTTCGCTATTCCCATGGACAATTGGTTTTGTTTGTCCATTTCCTTATTCATTTGCCCGTTGAACTTCTTCTCGCGCAATGTTGTTGAAAGGACGAGCTCTTCGACGGAAAAAACAGGTTGAATCGTTTCCATTTCATCTTTTTGTTGCTGGACTGCTGAAGCGCGGAGAGGGAACTGAACACCGATAACGAGAATTCCTGCCAATGCAAATGCAATGAATCTTTTCACGTTACTCGCTCCTTTAGGGAAGGCAACTGGCCAGTTTGCCTTCAAAATGTATGTTGTCCAACATACTTAAACTATATCATGGATGATTTAATAGTTAAAATTTTGAGATAATAGTTAACTTGCAAGGAATTATTGTATGGTATTGAATGAAAAGCCGGGAATCTTTTGCGTATATGCAAAGATTAACAAGGCTTGCTAGGTAAATAGGCGGTTATTTTTATGAAATGATAAAAAACTTAATAGAACAAATTGAGGAGTGAATTTTCCCTATAGTGATGGAAGAATCATTTGCCTGTCCACAAAATAAGTACAAAAGAATGAAAATTAGGAATACATAAACTTCTTGTTGTATATAACAAATATGTTACGTACAATGGTGGAAAGGAAGAAAGGGGTGCCCATAATGCACATCGGCAGTCGGATACGGAGGCTGCGAGAAAGCAGAAGTCTTACACAAAAGGACGCAAGCTTCGGAATCATATCCACTTCCCACTATAGCAATATTGAAAGCGGTCGTTTTGAACCATCTAGTGATGTACTCGAATTGCTTGCCGAGCGGCTAGATGTGCCCATTGCCTATTTCCAGCGAGTTCATGAAGATGATGCAGGTCTCCAAAAAATATTGACGGAATATGAGGAGCTGCTATCTTCGGATTTGAAGGGCATTCCGGGTTTTCTAAACAAGCATCGCAGGCAGTTAGCCTATATCTCCTCCATCCATCAGGAAATTCTGTTTCATTTATTGAAATACACCGAATTAGTAAAAGTTGGTCAAATTCTAGAAGCCCAAGCTTATTACTCCTCAGAAATCGCCTATATCCCACAGACATTCTTCGAAAACGCCAGCAGGTTACTTATTGAAAAATATACGTATATATCAGGGTTGTTTTACTATTTTAATAAGGACTACCAGGCAAGTATTTCCCATTTTCAAGACGCTCTCCACTTGACAAGAGTGGAATCCCTTTCTGCGAAAATCAATTACAATATTTCTTTAGCGCTTTATAAGCTATATGATTATGGCACCGCACATGTATACGCGAAGCGTGCGAAGCATCAGTATATACACTTGCATGATTGGGCCAAGTCCGGAGATTGCTATAATCTGATTGCGGCACTCTACCTCGATCAGCATAAAGTGAAAGAAGCGAGACAGTATATTGACAAGGGATTCAGCGTATTGAGGATTCCGATGACAACGACTCATGGATGGCTTTACCATAACTTGGCTTATGTATTGATGGAAGAAAACAATTATGCTCAAGCGTTAAAAACAGTCAATCAATGCATTGAAATGAAAAAACAGTTGAAGTGCACAACTCTTTTCGACTCACAATTGCTGAAATTAAGGATTTTATTCCAACACGGTGATCAATTGGCGTTACGGGAAAGTATGAATAGATTGCAAAGTACGATCGAGAATGATTTAGATCAGGCCAATCTCGATTATTATGAGGGAAAGCTGTACCATGCCTTAGGGGAATATGATCTGTACGAACAAAAAATGAGGAACTGCATCCGCCATCTGCATGCAAATGAAGACTGGAAAAAACTGAAGGATGCAGCCCAGGATATTTCCCTTTACTATGAATCAATTAAAAAATATAAAAATGCATACAAATTCCAGGAGCTTTGCATCGAAGCATACAAGCGGTTAACGATGGAGGTGAAAGGAGGTGTAGAATAGTGAAGAGAAAAGTCATGATGGCCTGCCTCGTACTCGGTTTAGCGGTATTCGCTCCTTTGTTGAATCCGGTAATCGGCAGCGATTACATCACCAATGACCGACCAGAAGTCGGACCGCCACATGGCATGGGGTAAATGAGATAATGATCATTACTTTTACAAGCACGTAAATCAACCCGATGAACGTGCTTTTTTTTGCATGCAAATAGATGGTTGTGCTACGTTTCATAAAACTAATTTCCACACTAAAGCCCTTGTATTCATCTGCAATTCCACCCTCCCACATATGCATTTCTATCGTATTTTTCTAAAAATCAGTCGTAACTAATGGTTTATCGTAATACAGTGACTATAGAAGGCCAATCCCCTGGATTGGCTACCGTAGTCTTGGATGAAGTAATTGACAAATAAACAGGAGGAGAACATTTGACATGTACAAATTGCGGAAATAAGTACGCGAACGGACGGTTTTGTGGGAGTTGTGGCATCAGGTTGACTGAAGAAGCCGACGGTTTTCAAAAACAACTGCCTATTGGAAATGGACAGACAGCTGTGGAGGCCACTGTTGTAAATACGGAGTCAAACGCTCATCTTGAGAATGTGAGTAACTTAACAAAGGAGTATTGGTCCTATTTTCTAGAGCATTTGAAACATCCTTCGCTCAGTCTTACAAAACAGGATGATGAGTTCAAGAATGGCTTTATTTCATTGATACTTTATGCGGTCATCTTTGGCCTCTCGTTTTACACGGTGCTGAAAGGCGCGGCGCTCGAATCGGTAGATGGTTTAGCCTTCATAGACACTGCGGATGGCGGACCATCATTTTCTTCAGTTTTCCTGAACGTCGCGGGATTCATGACAGTTTGCATCGCAATTGTGGCGATCGGACTTTTCATTATTGGAAAGAACTTCGGACCGTCTTATCTATTCAAACAAACTGTCGTATTGTATGGCGCTCATTCATTACCGGCAATCGTCATCGGTGTCGTAGCCCTATTTTTTTTGCTAATAAAATCTTATTGGTACGGCAGTTTCCTGCTGATCGTAAGTGTCGCCTATGTCCTTATATTGTCGCCCGGATATGTTATGAGTGTCCTGTTATCCAAAAAACCAAAAGGAATCGACCCGCTTCACGGTTACGCGGCCTATACAGTCCTAGTCATCATCCTATTCGGCATCCTTTTCAAACTCCTCGCCGACTCCACGGTTATATCATACTTATCCAGTTTAAGAATATTCCTTTAAAATGCAAGAATTGTTTCGGTGCCTGTGTAAGACACATTTATGACAATTCACAGAAATTAATATTCATGCATAAAGAAGTGACGAGATTATTGTTTTTATCATCTTCTTGTTTTTCGAATATACAATTGTAGTGCATTGTCTGAATAGTTTGCTGCACAGGCACCTTAAAAAGAAGAGAGGTGCGGTGAGTGGGTCGGGAAGTATTTATTGTCGATGCGGTTCGGACACCGATTGGAAAGTATAAAGGGCAGTTGAAGTACATCCGTCCCGATGATTTAGGGGCTATTGTTCTGAAAGGATTAGCTGAAAGGAATCCAGAGGTTCCATTGGAGTCCATCGATGATGTTATATTTGGAAATGCGAACGGAGCGGGGGAAGAAAACCGGAATGTTGCGAGAATGTCGCTATTGCTTGCCGGATTTCCGAAAGAGGTTAGCGGGACGACTGTAAACCGACTTTGCGGCTCAAGTTTAGATGCAGTCAGTTTGGCAGCTCGCTCCATATTATCAGGGGAGTGCGAAGCGATTATTGCGGGAGGCGTTGAAAGCATGACGCGGGCCCCTTTCGTAATGAAGAAGCCCGAATCAGAATTTCCTCGTGGTGATTTGAATTTGCACGACACGACAATCGGTTGGCGTTTCATCAATCCTCGAATGGCTAATTTATACGGTACAGATTCAATGCCGCAGACAGCGGAAAATGTTGCGTCGCGTTTTAGCATCACGAGGGAAGAGCAAGATGAATTCGCATATAACAGCCAGCAAAAAGCGAAACAGGCAATGGAGGAAGGCAGATTCGTGGATGAAATTATTCCGGTTGCGTTTACGGATAGGAAGGGAATCGAGAATGTCATAGATCGTGATGAACATCCAAGAGCGGACACTACAGTAGAGAAACTATCGGCATTATCTCCGATTTTCAATGGGGGAACTGTAACGGCTGGGAATTCAACCGGAGTGAACGACGGAGCGGCAGCCTTGTTGCTTGTAAGTGGGAAGTTTGCAAGGGAGTACGGCCTGAAGCCGCTCGTCAAATACATCGGCTCCGCAGCTGCAGGGTTAGATCCATCTGTTATGGGACTCGGGCCGATTTATTCGACAAGAAAACTAATGAAAAAACTGGGCTTACGATCAACCGATTTTAATCTCGTTGAAATTAATGAAGCATTTGCCTCTCAAGCATTGGAGTGTATAAGACAACTCGATTTGGACATGGATAAAGTCAATGTCAACGGCGGAGCCATCGCTTTAGGACATCCACTCGGAGCAAGCGGCGCACGAATTTTAACAACATTGATTCATGAAATGAAAAGAAGGAAAGCCAGGCGGGGATTGGCGACGATGTGCATTGGAGTCGGACAGGGGATATCAGTTGTGGTGGAGGGTGTGGATGATAGATTGGAATAAATGAAGAAAAGGAATGTCTCCAAGTAATGGAGCATTCCTTTTACTCATTTTTCTACTGTGTAAGAAAAAGTTTTTAAAACCTTTGGAACTTGATCAGAGTTATTTGCTGAAACAGTGCCGTTTTGAACTGTCATGCCTAATACAATAACTAGTAAAAGAATTGATGCAATTTTCTTCATTACAATTCCTCCCATTTTTCCTTTTTACTATAAATATAGCCATATCTAATCCCATCTCGATAAAGACTAGATGCTAGCTTATATTTCCTACTATTATAGTACCACTCTGCCAGTGCAATGCAATATTTATGAATGAATCTGAAATCTTTAATTTCCTTAAAATGTTGAATGGCAGCTTCTGCTATTTCTACAGACAATCCATGTTCGCTATGCAATGATTGATAGAAGCGGAAATGATGAAAATAAGAAATTTGATTTTCATCATCTAATTTATGATATAATGCAATTCCTTTTTCGGCCCAATCTCTAACAAGGTTCTCTTCATTCGTTTTTGAATAATCTTCGATTAAAGAGAGAATCGTAATCAACTTTTCAGAAGGATCTATTTTATGGTCAATGCTTTTTTTATAATATTCGATAGCTTGGTTAGTTTTTCCCATAGCACTATTTAAGGTGCCGATATTATGATAGATAATCCCTTTTTCGTTGTGTAAATTAAATTCTTCGCTTATTTGCATCGCTTTTGAATATGCTTCCAGTGCGTCTTGGAATTTATCGCTTCTTTTATAAGAAATTCCGATAAGAATATAGCATTCTAACACTCTACTCATCATTAATTGTTCTCGGAAAAAAATAAGGGCACGTCTAGCATGATCAATCGAGTTAAATGTCTGTCCATCTGACGCATAAAACACAGCAATTATATAATTGAATTCAGCTTTTTCCCATTCACCAAGAGGTAACGACTCCAGTTTATGGAGTATTAACTCATAATAATGTATGGCCATTTTTACGTTGCCAGTATTATAACAGAATAACCCTTTATTTAAGTGAAACAAATAGAGTTGATATACATCAAAGTTATCAATGGATTCTTCCAGTAAATTAATTTCTTGCTTTAGTTTTTCTGAATCAATTCTTACTATCATATTAAATCGAAAAGTAATAAGCGAATAAGTAAAATGTAATGAATCATTTTCAAATAGAGGGACGTTTTGCTCAAGATACTCTAATTTCTCTCTCGTGAAATTTGAATCTCTCGCTGTCATAACTTCACGATAAGACTCCATCAACATCTTCTCAAACTCGCGTTCCGTTTCCTCATCATTTTCCTGCAATTTCCCCGGATCCATTCCTAACCGCTTCATTAGCAGTTCTGTTATGTCCTCACTCGGTTCAATCTGGTTCCGTTCAATTTTAGATAAATAAGAAGGCGTACAAATACCTTTGGCCAGGACAACTTGTTTCATATCTTGCCGAACACGTTCTGCACGTATCAAATGACCTATTTTCAATCGCCGATCCCTCTCTTTATTTATCCTATTCCCATTATAGTATAAAGCACGAATATACAAAATGAGAAACTTTTCTTGAAAAAGTGAAAAAAAACGTCGATTTGAAAAAAAATGTCCCAATCGGTTATACTTCTTTAGGAGGAGCTCCCGTGATATATTGTAGTTAATAGTCCCACGCCATGGAGATTCATCTAAATTAAACAGGACAAAAGGAGTGTGAAGGGGATGACGATAGCAAAAACCGAAGTAGACTGCGATATGGAATTCCTGGACATCGAGATCATGAAGATGAAGATGGAACTCTTACAATTTGTGAAGAAGATGCAATCCAATGGTTTTCTGAAATCAGTTGATTACGATGAATTGACAGATAAGCTTACATCAAAATGATAATTTGGACATAAGGTGGCTGACATTCGGTTGAATGGTGCAGTCACCTTTTTTGATTTTATACGCAAAAACGATCGAAATATGAATAAATGTCCTGAATGATTTTTAAAAAGCTGCTTCGAAGTGAATTTCAACTTCGAAACAGCTTTTTACGAACCTCTCGTCCTTTTTGCTCCGATGACCATAAGACTAACCGCGCTTGTGACATTGAGCAGAACACCTAAGATGAGCAGAATCCACTCAATTGTGTTCGGAAGTGAAAGGGTTAAGGACAAAACAAGTGACATCGAACCGATAATGAGCAACAGCATTAGAAGCGGTATCTTTTTTTGCAATTTAATGCCTCCTTTTGCAATGCAGGCGCACTTTAACACTATTATAACTGCAATATGATTGCAATGGGAATTTGAAAAAAGGCGGCCTCCTGTCGGGCCGCCTTTTTGTATGGTGATGTTCGATTATTTCTTTTCTGGCTCATCGTATTCTTTCAGAGGAACTAGGTCGAAGATGTCGTGGTCTTCGAAGGCATCGACGAGGCGGTCCAGCCATTCAAAGTAGTCGCGGACGTATTTAAGTTTGCTAATATCCATTTCGACGATCTCTTTCAACTCTTCACTGAGGTCGGGATTGTTGTTCAACTGCTCAAGTTCACGCAGTGATTTCCTGACGGCGACGGAATGGAGTGAAATGGATCTGCGCCATTTAATTGAAAATAGATTGATAAAGCTTTGGTACCAATCGTCTTTCACTTGATACAAGTCTTTGCGGACGCCGCGCACCCAAGCGCGTTCGACCAGTTTTAATTCAGCCAGTGCCCTGACGGAAGTGCTCATGCTCGTTTTGCTCATGCCGAGTTCTTCGGTCATGTCGTCTAATGTCATCGGCTCGTCGTGGAAGAACATCGTACCGTACTGTCTACCGGCAGATGCTGTGAGGCCATATAAATGTATATTTTGTGCGATTGTTTCGATAATCCGCTCGCGTGCTTTGTCGAGTGTTTCTTTACCGTCCATAGTGCTTTCCCTCCGCTGTCTCGGGGTGAATTCCCCATCAATAACCTAAGCGTATTATAACCGCAATTCAAGTGTAACGATAAGTTTAAACTTTGTACAGTTTTTACTGTACAAACAATTTAATTTGAAATAACGGTTGTAATGTATATTCTTTATGCATATACTAGTAAACATGAGTTTCCAAAAAAATAGGGAGTGTACACATGGTAGAACTACGAAAGAAAATCGAAGTCGTCAACACGACGAAAATCTTCGGTAAAAATAGCAAGCGTGCAGCGCAGCTGTTGAACGAGGGAAATTCGAAGAGTGAAATCCTCAAATCCACAGGCGCGACAGTAGGCGTGAAGAACGCTTCTTTTGACGTCTATGATGGTGAAATTTTTGTCATTATGGGACTGTCAGGAAGCGGGAAGTCAACATTAGTACGGATGTTGAACCGGTTGATTGATCCGACGATGGGCTCGATCCGCATTGATGGAGAAGACATTGTCGGTATGAATAAAGAACAGCTCCGTGAAGTGAGACGGAAGAAAATCGGGATGGTGTTCCAAAACTTTGCACTTTTCCCGCATAAGACCATTCTCGAGAACACGGAATATGGGCTTGAAATCCAAGGAATTGCAAAACCGGAACGAAAAGCGAAGGCAATCGAGTCGTTGAGGCTTGTCGGTCTTGCTGGCTATGAAGAGCAATATCCGAACCAACTGAGTGGCGGAATGCAGCAGCGGGTCGGTTTGGCGCGTGCGCTTGCCAATGATCCCGATGTGCTGCTCATGGATGAAGCATTCAGTGCACTTGATCCGTTGATTCGTAAAGATATGCAAGATGAGCTTCTTCAGCTTCACCATGACATGGGAAAAACGATCATTTTCATTACCCATGACTTGGACGAGGCACTACGGATAGGGGACCGCATCGCATTGATGAAGGATGGGGATATCGTCCAAATTGGAACGCCTGAAGAGATTCTGATGAACCCTTCGAATAAATATGTAGAACGCTTTGTCGAAGACGTCGACCTTTCGAAAGTGTTGACCGCAGGACATATTATGAAAAAGGCGGATACGGTGCAAATTGACCGGGGTGCCCGAGTTGCATTACGCCTTATGAAAAAGCAAGGAATTTCCTCTATTTACGTTGTCGACAAAGCGAACCGACTTCTCGGTGCCGTGACAGCGCTAGATGCCTCCGATGCAACGGAAACGGGAAAATCTTTGGAAGATGTCCTTATTACTGATATTCCGACGATTTCTCCGGACACTGTCTTAACCGATCTGTTCGATACAGTATCGACGACACAGATTCCGGTAGCTGTCGTAAATGAAGAGAAACATCTGCAAGGCATTATTATTCGTGGTGCACTGATCGGCGCGTTGGCAGGCGACGGCCAGTTTATTAATAGCAGTGGCTCGAGTGAAGTCACGGTTGAATCAGAAGATGAAATGGAGATGGAGGTGAGCAACATTGGATAATCTCTTACCGCGCATACCATTCGCAAGCTGGATCGACAATGGCGTCGATTGGCTTGTCACCCATTTCGGCTCTGTCTTCGATGGCATTTCCTCTTTCCTAAAAGGTATCGTCGAAGGGGCAGTCGATTGGATGGATATGGTGCCGTCCATTGTGCTTGCAATTTTGTTCGCATTGCTCGCCTGGTTTATTTCCACTCGGCGCATTGCAATATTTACGTTAGTCGGGTTACTGTTCATTGATTATCTCGGGTATTGGCATTCGATGCTGCAAATGTTGTCACTTGTCATTACATCCGTTATCATTGCGCTCGTCATCGGTATTCCGCTTGGCATATGGGGTTCACAAAAACCGGCAGTGAAGAAGGTTATTAGTCCGATTTTGGACTTGATGCAGACGATGCCTGCATTCGTATATTTATTACCCGCGATCTTCTTCTTCAATATCGGTGTCGTACCGGGCGTCGTCGCTTCGGTCATCTTCTCAATGCCGCCGACGATCCGGCTTACGATGCTAGGAATCGAGCAAGTGCCGAAAGATTTGATCGAAGCGACCGAAGCATTCGGCTCCACTACGTGGCAAAGACTTTGGAAAGTGCAAATCCCGCTCGCTAAGCCGACGATTATGGCTGGGGTCAACCAAAGCATCATGCTGTCACTTTCCATGGTCGTTATCGCGTCGATGGTCGGTGCACCTGGACTCGGTGAGGAAGTATACAGAGCGGTGACACAATTGAAGACGGGTGTAGGCTTTGAAACGGGTCTATCCATCGTTATCGTCGCCATCATCCTTGACCGGATCACACAGCAAGCAGGCAAGAAAAAACAAGGGGGAACTATTTAATGAAATTGTCGAAGAAAATGTTTGGACTCGGAGCAGCAGCATTACTAGCAGTAGGTTTAGCAGCTTGCGGAAATGATGATAAAGCTGATGATTCATCTACTTCAGGCGGAAGCGGTTCGGCAAGCGTCGGCGAATCCGTCGATTATAAAATTACGGGTATCGACCCGGGCGCTGGCATTATGGAAGCGACCGACAGAGCGATCGCTGATTATGAGCTCGACAAATGGGACGTGACGACAGGATCGGGCGCTGCGATGACAGCAGCGCTGAAAAAGGCGTATGACGCTGAAGATCCGATCATCATTACAGGTTGGACACCACACTGGAAATTTGCGAAGTTTGACTTGAAATACTTAGATGATCCAAAAGGGTCGTACGGCGGGGAAGAGCAAATCCATTCAATCGGTCGTCTTGGCCTTGCAGAAGACTTGCCCGAAGCTCATCAAATACTATCTAACTTCAATTGGTCTGAAGAAGATATGGGTGAAGTAATGGTTGCCATCCAAGAAGGCGAGAAAGAAGAAGCCGCTGCACAAAACTGGATTGATGCCAATCCGGAAAAAGTTGCGGAATGGACGGATGGCGTGGACAAAGTGGATGGCGATAAAATCACACTTGCCTACGTTGCATGGGATAGTGAAATCGCTAGCCATAACGTCGTGAAATTAGTACTTGAAGATATGGGATACAATGTTACATTGACTCAAGTTGAAGCAGGCCCTATGTGGACAGCTGTTGCTGACGGCAGCGCGGATGCAACGCTCGCAGCATGGTTGCCAGTGACGCATGCCACGTATGCGGAAAAGTTCGATGGCAAATTTGAAGACCTCGGAGTCAGCATGGAAGGCGTGAAAATCGGCCTCGTCGTACCACAATATATGGACATCGATTCAATTGAAGATTTAAAGGAATAAAACTAAAGGCAGCTTCCGCTGAGGGAGGCTGCCTTTTTTTCATTTATAGACACGTGGATAGTATTGTTCATTGAACTCTTTAATGCTAGGAAATATGTAGTTCAATTGCCCTTCGTTATATACGAAAGTATGTAAACGCTTACTATTTTGGTCAATATATTTTTGAGGAACAGGAATTAATATGTTTGTTCCATCATTGAAAACTACTTTGGTAAGGTACTTATCTACTTCATATGTTGTAAAGGAACTATTTAAGATCCATACACAATCGATATGATCCGAAGGTTCTGTTTGTAGGACAACTCTCGATTCTGTTAGTTCCTTGAGAATGTTCAAAGGTGTTAGGGGAGAAGAATAAGTACCATGCGTCGTGAAAATCTCCGACAAGCCATTGGATGTTTTCGCCCAACGCAATGCGTTAACAGACCGATGATCATGCAAAAAATGTTTACTAGACATAATATATTCCTCCTTTTGGCATAGATATTTTTCATTATAGCATGATTAATTTGAAAATTATAGTTAAATTGTTACAGTATCTTCTATTTTATTAAAATTAATGTCAAACATTTAAGTTGTAATAGGGCAAATAGTTTATTCACTATTCGAAACAATTGCTTGACCTTGACGTTAACGTCAATGCTATATTCAAAGAAAGACTGAAGGGGTGGTGAAGCTGAAGACGATTACGGAAGTGGCGGAATTATTTGGGGTATCAACACGTACAATTCGGTATTATGAGGAAATTGGACTGCTCTCGCCGAAACGGTCTGATGGAAAACAAAGGCTCTATTCTAATGCTGAGCTTGCAAAGTTAAAGCTCATTTTCCGCGGCAAGCGGTACGGATTTTCGTTGGACGACATCAAGGAGATGGTGTTGTTGTTTGACAAGGATCGTACAGGGCGCAAACAACTTGAAGTGACGATTGAATACGGCAAACGGCGTATCGGGGAAATCGATCGTAAAATCCAGGAGCTGCAGGAAATGAAGGCTGAAATGGAAGAGTTGCTCGGTGAATTCATTGGGAAATTGGATATTTCGAAAGGGGAATGAAGGGATGAACAGTTCACGGTTGTTGGAGAGGAATGCAAGAAAGTATCCAGAAACGGAAGCAGTCGTCAGCATGGGGAAGCGGACGACCTACAAGGAACTGGACGTAAGGGTCAACCGGTTCGGACATGCGCTTTTGAATGAAGGCATCCGAAAGGGTTCAAAAGTGGCATTGTTTTTGCCGAATGTAGAGGAATTCATCGTTGCCTATTTCGCAGTTCAGCGAATTGGCGCAATCGTCGTTCCAATCAACGTTAAACTGACGACGGAAGAATTGGCTTATGTACTTAACCATTCAGATGCTGAAGCGATCATTGCGCATGAATTGCTATTTGAAACTGTGAAAACATTGCAATCTCCTTCTATCTTAATTAAGACAGGAGAAGCGTTTGCAAACTGGAAAAGCTTCGAATTGCTCATCCAAAAAGCAGATGACAAACCAATTCCATGCAATTTGAAGGAAGACGATGAATCGACTATTCTTTACACATCCGGAACGACCGGAAATCCAAAAGGAGTGCTGTTCAGCTATCGCAACATCCTGACCGTCGCATCAATGATTGCGGTCGAAATGGAATTCAAGCCGGAAAGCCGCGTCCTCCTCATGATGCCGCTCAGTCATTCAGCGCCGCTTCATCTATTCATGATGGCAGGCATGTATGTTGGTTCGTCGCTCGTCCTTACTCCGACATTCACGCCCGACCTCTTAATAGAAACTGTGGAAAAAGAGAAGACGACACATTTCTTCGGTGCCCCTGTCGCGTATTTGCTAACAGCAGGACACCCACAATTAAAGGACGCCGATCTGTCCTCGATGAAATGGTGGATTTACGGTGGGGCGCCGCTATCATCCAATGAAGTGAACATGGTGAAAACCGCTTTCCGGACAGATGATCTCGTATGTGTGTACGGGCTGACAGAAGCAGGTCCGAGCGGCTCATTGCTGCTTGCAGATGAACATGTAGAGAAAGCAGGCAGTGTCGGTCGACGTGCTCCGTTGCATACAGAGCTACGGATCGTGAATGAAGATGGAGATGACGTACCACAAGGGGAAATCGGCGAAATTGTCCTTTTCGGCGAAGGGAATATGATGGGCTATTATAAAAACGAGGAAGCGACGAAGGAAGCATTCGTCGGACAGTGGCTTAAGACAGGGGACTTGGCGAAGTTCGATGAGGATGGCTATATATGGATTGTCGATCGGAAAAAGGACTTGATCATTTCTGGCGGCGTTAACATTTATCCGAAGGAGATTGAGGAGACGATACTGAGCTATCCGGGCATCCGCGAAGTTGCGGTCATTGGCGTTCCTCATCCTGAATGGGGCGAGACGGTAAAAGCAGTGTTCGCTGCAGCGAATCCGGTCGATAGCGGGGAATTAAAAGCATTCCTTCAAGAGCATCTCGCGAAGTATAAAGTACCGCGTCTATATGAACAAGTTGATGCGTTGCCACGGAACGCCTCCGGAAAAATTTTAAAGCAACCATTGCGAGAAGGGATGACAGTCCAATGAAAGTCGTGCAGGAAGCGGAAACCTTCAAGACCGATAACTTCTACGAAGGCGATGATACACTCCGATTGATTTTGGAGGAGCATTTGGAAGACCCATTCCTTGAGTACGCGAAACGTGAGCTATCCCTTTTCGGTGAGCATTGTGCAAATGAAATCGACGAGCGCGCAAAGCATACAGACCGGGAAGGGGAGCCGCGCCTCATCCGGTACGACAAATTCGGTGAGGAAGTTTCCGATGTTTGGGTGAATGAAGGATATCGCAAAACTGTCCAAGAAACGTATGATACCGGAATTGTCGGTTACGTCCATAAGGAAATTCCGGAGCTTGGCCAAAAGGGGAATTACACGTATAGCTTCGCGCAAGGCTATTTGCTGTCGCATGCGGAGCCTGGATTTTATTGCCCCGTCACGCTGACAATGGCGACCGCCTATTTGCTCGATCATTATGCGGATGAACAAGTGAAAAATCTATTTCTCGGCAATGTTTGCTCGACGGGTGAAGTTCCATTGTACGAAGGGGCGACGTTTCTGACGGAGCGCCAAGGAGGATCGGACGTTGGGGCGAACGTCGTGAAGGCAGTGAAGGAAGGCGATCAGTACCGTCTCTACGGAGAGAAATACTTCGCCTCGAACGCTGGCATGGCGGGAGTCGCGATGGTCCTTGCGAGAATCGAAGGTGCGCAAGTTGGATCACGCGGATTGACATTGTTCGCGGTTCCGTGGAAAGGCGAAGACGGCAAACCGAACGGACTGCGCATCCGCCGTTTGAAAGACAAACTCGGCGTGCGGGCCGTCCCTTCCGGGGAAGTCGAATTCGACGGTGCGCTTGCTTACGTTGTCGGCGATCCGGCAAAAGGCTTCTATTATATGATGGAAGCCCTCAATCTTTCACGCATATGCAACGCGGTCGCCTCCATTGGCATTATGAGGCGCGCCCTGCTGGAATCAAAAGCGTACGCGACCCGTCGGAATGCGTTTGGCAAGAGGCTCACAGACTATCCGATGGTGCAGGACACGCTCGGGAAGATGGCGGCGAGGCTCCATGTAGAAGTGGCAACCGTCTTTGATTTCATTACATTATATGAACGTGTCACGGAAGGCGATGCGTCCGACCGCGAAAAGATCCTCAACAGGCTTTTCATCGCGCTTATGAAAAAGGAGACGGCTGAGCAAGCAATCCACTTTTCGCATGAAGCAATTGAAATGCATGGCGGCAATGGATATATCGAAGATTTCGTTACGCCACGCCTGCTTCGTGATGCGCAAGTGCTCACCGTATGGGAAGGCACCGCCAATATTTTAGGATTGGAGCTCATCCGCCTCGTCAATAAATTTGAAGCCCATAAACTGTTCATAGACGAACTGTGCAACCGTCTCACCGCTCTACAAGACAGTAAGATGAAAAAAGCTGTATCGGTTGAAGTGAATTCATTATCGGCTGACCTAATCGCATTTGCCGGCGTTGAAAATGCGCTTCAAACTTTCGAGGCAAAAGGGTTAATGAAAAGGATGGCACACCTTTATGAAAGTGTCGTCGCTCTTGAATGGGCAATGAAATATGGCGGGAAATTTGAGAAATTAGCGGAAATATATATAGAAGAAACTTGGTCTTTGCGGAAAGTTGGAGATGAAATGAAGACTGTCGCTTATTTTGACCAAATCATGTAGAGGATAGGAGCCGGCTAGAATGCCGGCTCCTTTCTTCTATTTATGCACGTTGCGAAAAATGAATGTTTCCCTAAGTTCCCCCAGCATTTGACAATAAAATCTGTCGATGCACATTGATTCATTTTATATACTGGCGATTTTGCTAGTTGAATAGCATATTTTATCAATAAATTTGAATTTTCTATTCCTTCTAATCATCGTATAGTAGTAGAAAGGATACGAACTTGGGGGAGTGAGTGCAATTAAAAAGTTAGTTGCAATACTTTTGGCAATCACCGTCGTAGCAAGCAGCGCCGCTATATTTGCAGGCGTTGAACCGGCATTGAATCTTCTCGCTTCGATTGAAAAGGAATACGAGAATCATTTATTTCAGACTGAAACCAATTTGCTGGACGTAGCGGAAACGCCTAGAC
Organism: Sporosarcina sp. SAFN-015; assembly: GCF_059415085.1. NCBI lineage: Bacteria > Bacillati > Bacillota > Bacilli > Caryophanales > Caryophanaceae > Sporosarcina > Sporosarcina sp. SAFN-015. Next base: position 396,594 of record NZ_JBPFDR010000004.1, on the reverse strand, counting down.
AAGGAATTACCAATGCATTGAACGGACAAGCTAGTAAATAGGGGGAAATGTTATATAAAAAGGAGCTTGCTTTAGAAAGCTCCATACATAAATATTCTATAATAAAGTTCCACAATAACCCAATGTATGTTACTATAGAATCATGTATTAAAAAGTCTGTTGTAGTTATATTGAACTATATACGTTGAATAGGAGTTGTGGGCATGGAGAAGGAAGATTTGATTTCATTGCAACGTAATGTCCTGAAGCTACGGGTGGAAGGAAAATACGAAGAGACAATTGAAGCTTGTTTTCAACTATTGGAAGCCGGTATAAAGTTGAATGACCCAAAATCCATTTTAACTGCCCATATAAACAATGCCGCATCTTTTTATTGCATCGGCGCAATCGAAGAGGCTTTTCATAGTATCGATGCCTATATTGAATACTGCGCGGACAATGGCGATGAAGATGATCGACTGAATGGATGCAATGTCCTGTTCCTGCTTTATGAATATAATAAAGACTATCAGAAAGCGAAGGAAACATTAGAACGAGCCATTGAGTTAGGCAAAGAGCTCAAACACTTTAATATCGTCAGCAATGCTTATAGCAATTATAGTATGATTCTCGCCATTGAAAAGGATTTTGAAGGTGCCCACATAATGGCGACAAAAGGATTGGCGATGGCAAAGCTGCATGAACCACAAACACCGATATTGGAATTTCGGGTGAAATTAAATATTGCCAATGCACTAATTGGTTTAGAGAAAATGGTAGAGGCTGAACAGCTTGTAAATGAGATGGTGAATGACCCGATTTTGGAATCTTTCATTCGTGAAAAGACGCAAGTCCACGATTTGTACGGACGCTTTTTCATGCAGAAAAAGATGTATCCTGAAGCATTGCAAGCATACGACAAGGCGAAAGAGCTTGCAGAAAGTTATAATGATAGGAATTTGCTGAAAGGCATTTTAGAAAAGAGATGCAAGCTTTGTGATCTTATGGGGGATATGCAACGTGGATATAAAGCCCAACAAGCATACATTGATTTATTAAGCGATCTGCGACAGCACGAAATTACGATGGCCGCCGTGAAATTAGGGGTGAAACATCGAATTGCAACAATCGAACGTCAAGCCAACACCGATTTCCTTACGGGTCTGTACAATCGGAGCTACATGGAGACGACGACGGACAAATGGCTTGCCGAAGCTGCTCGGACAAGCGAAAGCATCGTTTGTATCGCTCTCGATCTTGACAACTTAAAAAGCTTGAATGACACATACGGTCATATTTTTGGCGATAAAATCATAAAGAAAATCGGTCAAGCATGTTCCAGCCAAATTAGGAGCGGTGACTTAATGGGCCGGTTCGGTGGAGATGAATTCGCTATTATTTTGCGAGATCTTTCTATTGAAGAAGCATACTATAAAGCAGAGAAACTACTTGAGGCCGTCCGTTCAATCAAAATTGAAAAAGACGGCATTTACATTTCATTAACAGCAAGTGTCGGTCTTGCTGATAATGCAAACGGTAACATTCAAACATTCACCGAACTGTTCCACCAAGCGGACGTCGCGCTCTATCAAGCGAAAGAGGACGGGAAAAACCGTATATGCATATTGAATTGAAGGAAGAGGCGAATTGTTGCCTCTTTTTTTGTATCGCTTATAGCAGATTGACAGACGAAATTAGAACCTAACTACATTCCAAGCGCCAAAGGCTTATTTGAAAAAGTCCGGAATGAATAATAACGTAATTAACGTAAATTCACAAGGACTCCATTAAATTCACCAGGACTCAATTAAACACGCAAGGGCTCCATTATTTGTTCAAGGGCTCAATTAATCGCGCAAGGGCTCCAATATTTGTTCAAGGGCTCAATTAATCGCGCAAGGGCTCCATTAATCGCACCAGGGCTCCATTAAATTCACAAGGGCTCCATTAATCGCGCAAGGGCTCCATTAAATTCACCAGGGTTCCATTTCTCACACAAAGACTCCCTTTACATCAAAAAGCAATCCCAGTACATTCACTAGGACTGCTTTTTCTTATTATTTACCCGAAAATACTCCGAAACCTGTACGACCCTCACGTTGCCAGTGTGAAGCTCATGATAGATTCCCCGACTATCACAGAATGATATGTATTGATCCCGTTCCGATTTCACAAGCTGTTCGGCACTTTCCATGGAATCGGTGTGGATGAAGCGCCGTATGTAATGTTCCTCATCAAAAAAATAGGTGATTTTGAATTCACGCATCGCAGTACTCTCCTTCCATTAATGAACAGATTGCCCTTACCTCATTAAGTCTATTCCTTCATTATTGCCAATAGTGTAACATAGAAAGAAATAGTTTTTGGCAGGAACTAACTACTTTAAGATAGAGAGATGAGTCGCATGAAACCGATGTCCTTGCAATCACGCATATTTTCATATGGAGCCTTGTTCGTTTCCCTCATAGCGATCATTATCGGCATTTCGTTCTACTTTACGATGTCGAACGGGATTGAGAAACAGATTGGAGTCCGCGCGCTAAGTATCGCCAAAACGACGGCGGCTCGGCCGGATGTCATTGCGGCATTCGAAGAGGACGATCCATCTAAGTTGCTGCAACCGATCGCCGAAGCTGTCCGACTGCAAACCGAAGCTGAATATGTCGTCATCGGAAATAGTGAAGGCATCCGGTATGCCCACCCTGTTGTCGAGCGGATTGGCCAAAAAATGGTCGGTGACGATAACGAACGCGCGCTTGAATTCGGGGAGTCCTATGTTTCAAAGGCGACTGGGACTCTTGGTCCTGCACTACGAGGGAAAACGCCTGTCTTCAATGAACAAGGCGATATTGTCGGGGTCGTTTCTGTCGGTTATTTGAATGAAGATATTTCTTCCATTTTCTTTCAATATATTGATAATATTTCATACATCGTGCTTATCGCTATCATTCTCGGAATCATTGGTTCAAGTGTCCTGGCACGTAATATTAAAAGAGAGCTATTTGATTTGGAACCTGTCGAAATCGCGAATTTATTCACCGAACGGAATGCACTTATCGAATCTGTGCGTGAAGGTATCATCATGGTCGATGCGAAAGGAGTTATTACAACAGTGAATGCAGCTGCCTATGACACGCTTTCAATTCCGGGTCAAACAGAACTGGTCGGACGGACAATCCAAGAAATACTCCCAAACACATTATTGCCGAAAGTGCTTGAAACGGGGGAGCGGCATCTCGATCGGCCGATGGAAATCCACGGGAAGAAAGTCATCGTCAACCGTGTCCCGATTCATGCGGACGACCGGATCATCGGTGCAGTATCGACGTTCCGCCTTCAATCGGAAATCGACCAGCTCTCTATGGAATTATCGCAAGTGAAACGGTATACGGAAGCACTTCGTGCGCAGACGCATGAATATAATAATTTTCTTTATACGATTTCAGGGCTTATCCAATTACATTCCTATGACGAGGCACTCAGCCTGATTCATGACGAAACAGCCGAGCACCAATCTCTCATCCAGTTTGTCACGAAGCGATTGCAGGATCCTTTCCTTGGCGGAATTGTCATCGGCTTCTTCAATCGTGCGCGGGAATTGAAAGTCCGTTTCCTAATCGATGAAGATAGCTTCCTGAAAGAGTTGCCGTCCCATTTGGAGAAGACCCATTTTGTCTCCATCATCGGGAATTTGGTGACGAATGCATTTGAAGCAGTTGAAATGAATCCAGAGGTGAAACGGATGGTCCGCCTTTTCATTTTGGATAACGGAAGAGAGATTTTGTTCGAAGTGGAGGATTCAGGCAGAGGAATTGCAAATGAAGTATTGGATGATTTATTCCGTGAAAAAGTGTCGACGAAAGATGTGGAAGACCGAGGCTATGGGCTTTTAAAAGTCGCGGAAAACGTTGAAGATCTAGGCGGCTCCATTACAGTAGAAAAAGGAGATTTAGGTGGTGCGCTGTTCATCATCTCTATTCCGAAAGGGGGGAATTAAATGAGACCGATTGAAATTCTTATTATTGAAGATGATAAACGGATTGCCGATATTCATCATCGATTCATCGACAAAATTGAAGGTTTCACCGTTGTTGGAGCCGCTCACACTGGCGAGGAAGCAAAGGATTGGGTGCAGGCACTGTCGCCCGATCTTGTATTGCTCGATGTTTATTTGCCTGATGCACTCGGAACGGAAATCATGGGCTTCATCCATGAAAATAGCCCTGAAACAGATATCATCTTCATAACGGCAGCAGCCGAAGTCGATATTGTAAAAAAAGCGTACCGCAGGGGGGTAGCCGATTATATATTGAAGCCGCTCACATTCGATCGTTTCAAGGAAAGCCTTCTTTCCTACAAAGCGAAACATGAAAAGCTGGCAGCTGCTGGGGTTATGAAGGAGGATTCCATCCAGTTCTTATGGAATAAAACAAATGTACCGTCAGCTGAAAACCTAGATTCCCTCCCGCCGAAAGGGATTGATCCGATAACAAAAGAGAAAGTCGTCAGCCATATGAAACAGATTGAAGGTGGGATTACTGCAGAAACGCTCGGTGTAGATATCGGTGTCAGCCGTTCAACGGCCAGGCGTTATTTGGAGTATCTCGTCTCAGAAAAACAAGCACATACCGAACTTATTTACGGTTCAGTCGGACGGCCTGAAAGAAGGTATTTCATTCACTAACGGTGTGAACATTATGAACAAAATGACGTTTACACCCATTATTCAACTTATGACCGTAAACATTGAAAACAACCAACCTTCTGATAAATTGATGATAGCGTATGAAAGCGCTGTCATCATTTTTTAATTCAAAAGGGGGATACATGATTATGTGGAAGAAACTTACGACAGTTGCTTTGACTGGGGTATTGGCGTTCAGCCTTGCAGCATGTTCAAAGAATGATGGGGCAAAGGGGAGCTCCTCGGATTATCCAAAAAATAATATCACGATTGTTGCACCATCCGGAGCAGGCGGCGGATGGGATTTGACAGCACGTGCCATTGCGAAAACGATGAATGACACGAAATTGATCGAAAAACCGATTACAGTTGAGAATAAGCCAGGTGGCGGAGGCGCCGTTTACATGGCGGAGTTTGCAACGAAAGAAGTAAAGAATGATTACGCGTTATTGGTAAAATCTCCACCACTTCTCATCAATAACAATAAAGCGGAAGGGAACAGCCCTTACGGTTATAAAGATACAACGCCATTGGCGCAGTTGACGCGTGATTACGGCGCAATCGTTGTAAAAGCGGATTCGGAATTCCAAACGTTGAAGGATGTTTTGGAAGCGATTAAGAGTGATGCAACTTCAGTTACATTTGCCGGCGGATCCGCCCCTGGTTCTATGGACCATTTAGTTGGAATCTTGCCTGCTTTCGAATATGGCATCGACCCGAAAACTGTTAAATATGTATCTTATGATGGTGGTGGAGAAGCTGTAGCGGCGTTGTTAGGTAACAATGCGGATGTCATTGCAACGGATGCATCGACAATCGGGCAGTATGTGAAATCCGGTGATGTCCGTGTCCTTGCTGTTAGTTCAACCGAGCGTCTTGGCGGGGAATTAGCTGAAGTGCCGACATTTAAAGAAGAAGGTATTGACGCAGAGTTCACAATTTGGCGCGGACTTTTCGGACCGAAGGAAATGTCCGATGCAGCTGTCGATTACTGGTCTGTAAAGCTGAAAGAAATGGTTGAAACGGATGAGTGGAAAGCGGAGCTTGAGCGAAATGGCTGGGAAAGCGAATACCGTAGCTCTGAAGATTTCACGAAGTACTTGGAAGACCAAGACAAAGTTATTGTGGAGCTTCTGACAGCACTTGGCATGCAAAAATAAGGCGTATGGGCGGCTTGAACGGCCGCCTTTTCAATCTAGCTTCTGGCGCCAGAGACTCGGGGTCATAAGTCAAAGCTGTTCTGTGGCAAAAAGCGCCACGCCACATCTTTGCCTTATGCCTGTCGTCTCTATGCAGGCGCCATCCGCTTTTTTTATAGGGAGGTGTTAAAGACTATGAGTAAAACATTCGATCGATATGCAAGTATCGCTTTTTTACTGATTGGTCTTTTATTTGTAATCGAAAGCATGAAGATTGCGAACAGCGCGTATGGGTCGACGGTTGGACCGAAAATCTTTCCGTTAGGACTTGGCATCATATTAATTCTTTTGAGTTTACGATTGTTATATGAAACATTCAAATACAAGACTGAAACGACGACTTCGGAAAAGCTTCAGTATAAAAAGTTCCTCATTATTCTCGTTAGTGCTGCTCTCTATGCATTTTTATTAGAGAAGATTGGTTACGTCATTTCAACATTCCTTTTTCTACTCATCGCTTTCCAGACGATGGAGCGCGGCAGAATCGTGCCGAGTCTCATTATCGCTACGGTATTTTCATTTGGCGTCTATTATTTCTTTGCGGAATTTCTTGGGGGCTCATTGCCCGGATTCCCTAGTTTTTAAGAAGAGAGGAGTCACAACATGAGCACATTACAATTTTTGGCCGACGGTTTCGCGACGGCATTCCAATGGCATAATCTATTATTCGCATTCATCGGAGTCGTCATCGGAACAGCTGTCGGCGTATTGCCCGGCATCGGTCCAATGAGTGGGGTGGCACTCCTTATTCCGGTCACTGCAACGATTACATCCGGGATGCCGACAAGTGCGGCGGCTGCGAGTTCCATCATTTTGCTTGCGGGTGTTTACTATGGTGCGATGTATGGGGGATCCACCACTTCGATTCTTTTGAACACGCCGGGTGAATCATCGTCTGTCGTCACGACGCTTGATGGTTATCAGATGGCAAGGCAAGGCAGGGCAGGGGCGGCATTGGCGATTGCTGCGATTGGATCGTTCTGTGCGGGAATCGTTTCCTTGATCGGCCTTGTTTTGCTAGCAGAACCGCTGTCCAATGTTGCTATCAAATTCGGTCCTGCAGAATATTTTTCATTGATGCTGTTAGGGTTAGCGGCCGTAAGCGGTCTCGCTGGAAAATCGATGACGAAAGCTTTAATGATGACTGTTTTTGGTTTAATGCTAGGAACAATCGGAATTGATGCTGTTTCGGGAATCGCCCGTTTTACGTACAACCAACCTATTTTGTATTCAGGATTAGAGTTTTTAACGATTGCCGTCGGGCTATTTGCTCTCGGCGAAGTGTTCAAGACGATTTTGGAAAGGGATAATGAAGGAGGAACGATTGCAAAAATCAACCGCATTCTTCCGACGAAGCAAGACATGAAAGACAGCTCTGTTCCGATTGTCCGCGGTTCCTTGCTCGGATTTTTCATTGGTGTCCTCCCTGGAGCAGGCGCGACGCTTGCCTCTTTCTTCTCCTATATGACAGAGAAGAAATTCAGCAAGAAACCTGAAACGTTCGGTAAAGGGAATATTGCAGGAGTTGCTGGACCGGAATCTGCTAATAATGCAGCTTCTGGCGGTGCGATGATTCCGTTGCTCACATTAGGGATTCCGGGATCCGGTACGACTGCAATTTTGATGGGCGCACTTATCATGTACAATATCCAGCCTGGTCCGCTCCTTTTTGATGAGCATCCTGAAGTGGCATGGGGACTTATTGCAAGTATGTTCATCGGTAACTTGATGTTGCTAATGTTGAATATGCCTCTCGTCCGTGTATTCGCGAAAGTTATTCAAACTCCAAAGAAGTACTTATTGCCGATCATTGTTGCCATTTCATTTTTCGGAGTGTATGCCGTGCAATATACGACCTTTGATTTGTATTTGCTGCTCGGATGCGGTGTACTAGGTTATTTCTTGACGAAAAACGATTACCCGGTCGCTCCACTAGTGTTAGCACTCGTGCTAGGACCGATGATTGAAAACAATATGCGTCGTGCACTGACGATTTCTAACGGCGACTTTAGTATTTTCGTTACGAAACCGTTGTCGCTTGTCTTCATCATTGCAGCTGCTGCATGGCTGTTAATTCCGTTACTGTTGAAGTTGAAAGGCAAATCGGTCATTGTCGAAGAAGAAGGGTAATAAATAAAACGGATTGCCTGGGAAATGGGCAATCCGTTTTTTGATAAGTATAATGGAAATAGTCAATTATTTTGTTATTCCGGGAAAGGGGATTATCATGGATTTAGGGTTAAAAGGAAAAGTCGCTCTCATCACGGGTTCAAGTCGAGGGATTGGATTAGAAACAGCTCTCTATTTAGTTAAAGAAGGCGCCGAGGTAACGATTTGTGCAAGAAATAAAGATCGATTGGAAGAGGCGGCAGCCTATATTCTAGAACAAACAGGCAAAGAAGTGTTCTTTGTGGAAGCGGATGTTACAAAAGAAGAGGATTGTGAAAAAATTGTTTCTGCTACAGTTGAAAAATATGGACGTTTAGATATTTTAGTGAATAACGCCGGGACTTCTCAAGCCCATCCATTTGATGAAGTAGGAACGGAACTTTGGCAGCAAGATCTTGACTTGAAACTATTCGGCGCTATCCGTTGTTCCCAAAATGCAATACCACATATGCGGCAAGTTGGCGGGGGTGCAATCCTCAACGTAACAGCTGTTAAAGGAAAGACACCTTCTGCGGCATCATTGCCAACTTCGGTCAGCAGGGCAGCAGGAATGGCTTTAACGAAAGCAATGAGTAAAGATCTTGGTCCAGACAATATCCGGGTGAATACGGTGTGTATTGGTTTGATTCGCAGCGAACAGATTGAAAAGAAGTGGAAAAAACAGAACCCGGAACTATCATGGGAAGAGTTTTCTAGCAAACAAAGTCAGATTCCATTAGGACGTATTGGAAATACGGATGAAGCCGCTAAAGTGATTACCTTCCTTGTGTCAGACGCCGCCTCTTATGTCACAGGTACATCAGTCAATATTGACGGAGGGATGGCAGGAGTTTTATAACATCCGTCTTTGTTTGAATCGCGTCCAAAACAAGCCTCCGCGCGTCCAAAGTGAGGCATCCCGCGTCCAAAGTGAAGCATCCCGCGACCAAAGAGAGGTATCTCGCGTCCAAAGCGAGTCGTCCCGCGTCCAAAGTGAGTCGTTCCGCGTCTAATGTGAGTCATCCCGCGTCCAAAGTGAGTCGTTCCGCGTCCAAAGCGAGTCATCTCGCGTCCAATAAAAACAGGAGAAGGAATTCATTTGAATTCCTTCTCCTGTTGTATTATATATCCACTTCAATTCCGATCCCAGCTTCCAACGCTTTCCGATATACACCCTGTGCCACAGCGAGATCAAAGTAGGCAGCTCCGACAGATTTGAAAAACGTAATTTCTTCATCGTCGGTTCTTCCTGAAGTTTGTCCAGTCACAACATCCATCAGTTCGCCATGCAAATCATCAAACGACCATCCAGGCTGCTCGTTTGCGTGAATCAATTCGCCGGCTTCCTCTTTGACACCTGCTTTGTCGTCGGTAACAATTTTGCCGCAGCGTTGAATGAACGTAAAATCCATTTCACGCATATGAGGCAAATAAGAGCCGACGCCATTGACATGTGTGCCAGGCTTCACATCATTTCCGTCAAATACCGGCGTATTCGAGCGGGTGCTGCAGCATATGATATCCGCTTGTTTGACTGCTTCGGAAACATTGTCCATAATTTCAATTTGAATCTTTGCATCAATACTGAAAGCGAGCAGCTTATCTTTGAACCGTTCTGCCTTAACTGTTGTCGGGTTGACGAGCAGCATTTTTGTAATCGGTCTAACTTCCAAAACGCCGAGAACTTGCTCAAATGCCATCGCACCAGTTCCAATGACAGTCAATACAGTCGCATCTTCTCGAGCAAGACGGTCGGTTGCGATTCCGCTAAGTGCTCCTGTCCGTAGCCTTGTTAAATACGAAGCGTTCATCATCGCGAGATGTTCACCGTTCTTCGCGTCTGTTACGAGAATGACTCCTTGTGTCGTCGGTTTTCCTGCAGCCGGATTTTCCGGGAAAATGGACACCGTTTTGATTGTAGCCGTTTCATTTACCAAATCCGCACCTGGCATGTACAGTACAGACGCGTTATGCTGCGGGAATTCGATGACGGTTCGATGAGGATTGGCGATTTTGTCATCCGCTTTTGCACGCAGAATCTGTTCGACGTCATATAGTGCCTCTTTCATCCCGTACGCTGTTTGAATCTCTTTTTCATTAATAATTAGCATGAAATCGCTCCTTCAATATTATTATTGATCGAGCGCTTCGTTTTTTCGGTCTTTCACAGCCCAAATAGCGATAAGGGATACGACCGCGGTGAAGATAATATAAAGCGCAACCGGAACATATGAATTGTTGAACTCAGCAAGCAGTGCAGTAGCGACAAGTGGTGCAGTCCCTCCAGCAAGGGCAGCTCCAATTTGATAGCCAAGCGAAATACCTGTATAGCGGACTTCCGCCGAGAAAATTTCAGAGAACATTGTGCCGAGCACTGCAGTAATTGGTGCCCAAATGATGCCGAGTCCGATGATTGTCGCAATAACGAGCAATGTGACAGATCCTTGTTTGATCAACCAAAAATATGGGAATGCATAAAGGATCATTCCAACCGCGCCCCATACATAAAGTGGTTTGCGTCCGACTTTATCTGAAAGTCTTCCCATGATCGGAATCAAAATCGTCGTGATAATTGTAGCGATCATGACGGCATTCAACGTCGCAGTCCTCGAATAGCCGAGATAGCTTGTCGCATAGGAAACAATGAACGTACCAAATATGTAGAATGGTGCCGTCTCGACAACTTTCGCCCCGATTGCAATCAACACTTCACGCCAATGCGTTTTAAATGTTGTGACGAGAGGGATTTTTGGGATTTCTCCACGCTCTTGGACTTCCTTGAATGAAGGTGTTTCATCGATTCCTTTACGAATCCATAATCCGAATAGGACGAGCAAAGCACTTAAGATGAACGGAACACGCCAGCCCCATGTCATGAACGAACCTTCTGGCAGCATTGTCATGATCGACAATGCAAATGTTCCAAGAACCATTCCGATTGTAACGCCCATTTGTGGGACAGATCCGAAAAGGCCTCTTTTTTCAGGAGGTGCATATTCGACTGCGAGTAAAAGTGCTCCACCCCATTCGCCGCCGATTCCTAAACCTTGAATAAGTCTAAGCGTAATTAACAAAATAGGCGCCCAAATGCCGATCGCCTGATAAGTAGGCAATAATCCCATTCCGAATGTAGCGATCCCCATTAGACTTAATGTCAAAACGAGCGTTTTCTTCCTTCCAATCCGGTCGCCGATATGACTGAAAATGATACCACCGAATGGCCGTATGAAAAAGGCGAGCGCAAATGATGCATACGCCAATAATAGACCAATTGTCGGGTCTTCATTGACAAAGAAGAGCTGATTGAAAACGAGCGCAGCGACTGTTCCGTATAGGAAGTAATCAAACCACTCAATCGAACTTCCGACGAGGCTTGCAACCAACACCCTGTTTAACTGTTTTTTCTCCACATTTTCTTCCCCCTTTGCTATAATTGAAGCATTACTTCAATTGAACGCTAAAAAAAATGAAAGCGCTTCACTGAAATATTGAAGTGTCACTTCAATTACATGTATGTCCATCATAGATTCACAATAATATTCTGTCAATAGGATTTTTAGGAGAATGCAAATGTCTGCAAATCATTTAGGAATAAAAATTAAAAAAATAAGAAAAGAGCGTGGCATGACACTGAAAATGCTTGCTGATCGAACAGGCTTTTCAATCAGCTTCCTTTCCCAGCTGGAAAGAGGGAAATCATCTGCGACGTTGGAGTCACTGAAAAAGATCTCAATTGCATTCGGTGTGAACCCAAGCTATTTTTTCGAGGAAGAAGAAACGGATAGCCGTCAATCGCTCATTATCGATCAACGGATGGATGCCCATCACATTTATTACAAAGATTTAGGGACGATGGTAACCGACCGTGATTTTGCACCACTATTAGTCGTTTTGAAGCCGGGGCAGACCGAAGGCAATCTTATTACGCATAGGGGACAAGAATTTCTGTATGTAATCGAGGGGACTCTAACCGTCCGTATCGAAGACGCGCTTTACGAATTAGGTCCGACAGAATCGCTCATGCTCGACTCCACCTGTCCGCATTATTGGTATAACTACACGGAAAGTGATGTAAAAATCCTCTGTGTATCATCGGAAATAAAAAATAAATGAGAAGCCGGAAGAGACGCAATCCGGCTTCATGCATATCTGTCACTTGCTTTGTCGAATGCAATAGTGTGTTTATTCGGTGTAGATACGAGTAGACTAATTGTCACGCCTACAAAGAACACGGTCGTATACGAAACGAATAGTTGTGTTGAAGATATGAGAATGCTTCCAATCGTAACGATCAGAATATCAAATGAGAAAATGACATATCCAGGGTTTAATTTCATGCGTCTTGCAAACATTTGAGCGAGTAAATCAGTTCCGCCTACACTAATTTCGTTGCGAAGCATCATCCCGACGCCTGCTCCAATAAAAATACCTCCAAGTGCAGCGCTTACAAGAGGGATAGTTAATACGCTCTTTCCGAAAATATGGATCGGGTACAGAAAATCTATCATTAATGAAGAAAATAGCAAACCGTGGATTCCATTATAAAAAAATGAACGATAAAAAAACCAAGCACCAATAAAGATGGGTATGTTCACTAACAGTAATGCCATGCCTACTTTTACATCACTCACATAATGAAAAATTAAACTAATGCCAAGAGCACCACCGTCCAATAATTCAAAAGGAACAAGAAATACATTCACACCGATCCCGACTAATAAGCTGCCAATTAAAATGATAATAGCTCTTTGAACGAAAATAAGGACCCCGCCTATTTCATGTTTTTTAGATGTATATGCTTGGACATTGCAAATCTTGATTCGAATCCATGAAAAAGCCGATTGCATCCAAATGGATGTAATCGGCTAGTAGTCATTCATTCATTATTTTTCACACGCATATCCGTCTTTGTCGCGGTCCATTTTAGCCTGGTAGGCTGCATGGCCTTCGGGAACACCGCTCGGATATTTCTTTCGCAGCTCCGTACAGTTTTGGAACCATTCCTGACTGGATGCAACATTCGTGCTCGGTGTCGATGCAGGTTTGCTAACGGTTGAATTCGGCGCGTTAGATGTAGTTGTCGTTTTGCCGGAATTTTTGGCAGGAACCACATCACTATCGAATCCTGAATCGGTCGCATAATCTTCGATCGACCAGATGCCTAGCCCTTTTTTCTTCGCCGCTTTCTGTGCTTCCTCGAAAGGCGTCAAATGACGGGTATTTGGCGGGTACACGTATGCAACGCGTGCTAACCCTTCCGCAAGCAATGTCTTTTGAACGCTTTTCCCATCGACGTAAACGTAAGCGAGCAATCGATCGTACTTATCAATTCGTTCACCGATATCAAATTCGAGAGTGAGCGCTCCGCTATTGACCAATTGCCGATTTCGCTCTTTCGCCTCTTCGCCGAAAGGCTGCTTGCCGAGGCGCGGATGATTCGTTTCAGGCGTATCAATCAATAAATAGCGAACGTTAATCTCCTGACCGTTATACAATACTTTGATCGTATCGCCATCGATCGTCTTCACCAACTTGACAGGAACTTGCGCCGTCGTACCGGACGTTTCGGTTTTCTTCGCCGGAGCCGGTTTTACAGTGGATGCTGGTTTCTTTACAATGGCCGCAGGAGTATTCTCCGCAGTGTCTTCTTTTTCCGATATTGAACTGTCTTCCTTAGGTGCTTTCTCTTCAGACGTTTCTTTTTCAACTTGCTCAGTAGAAGCTTTTTCATTCAGCTCTTCATCGTCATTTGGCGCTACGCATCCCCCGAGAACAAGTATTCCAACGAGTAATAAACCGATAAATATTTGTAACAAGCCTTTCAAATTTCCATCCTCCACAACTTGAAGACACAAAGTCCCCATTAGTCATTTGTTATTTGTTATTTTTTTATAACTTAGTTTCGAATAAACCATTACTAAAATCACTCTAGTATTATAGCAGAAAAGTTTATAGAAGAGGATGATAGAAAGATTAAAGAAAAAGCATTACCGATTATGAGCGCATTTCGCCAGTTTATGATGACACAAAAAAGACCATACACCCGTTGTAAAAGTGCATGGTCGATTTCAAAATTAATCACGATTCCAATTTTTTGGCCGCAGCCATGTTTCGGCATCGGCCTCCATTTTATTGATATTCCGCAAGTCAATGACGATTTGCTTCTGTCGTCTGCCGACATCCTCTGAATAAATGTCCATCATCGGATTGAGGCCGTCTGAAGTATCATCGAAATCCGTCGTCTCTGCAATTGCGTCTTGGCGATCCATCTGGCTATCCATAAAATTGTGTGGATCGGGAAAGACGTCATGGCGTTGTTGTTCGACTTCATCTAACTCCCTGCTTCGACGGGAAGCACGTTCCTTGGAAGGTGTGCCGCGGATTTGCGAAGGAGAAGAAAGATTGGCCGGTTTCGGTTCATATTCTGATCTATCATATAAAGCTTCTGCGCCGGCCCTGCCGAAAAGCAAGTTTTCACGTGCTGCTGGGGAGTTGCCCTCATATCCATCCGTCAACACGCTATCCCGATACTCGTTTTTGGGCAAGCCATCCTCACCGATGCCGACTGGCGAATCATCCTCCCTATTCAAACGTTCAGCTTCCGAAACGGGATGATTGAACGGGTTCGTTTCCGCCTTTTGCCGCTCCTCGTTAATTTCATATGCAGACTTTTCCGGTTCACCTTCCACATACAGCAGCCGTTTTCCTTGCTTGATCTCCGCCTCATATCGTCTTAAATCCGCTTCATCAAAACCGACTTCGACGAGCATGCTACGCACATGATTCTCTCCTGAAATATAGCCGATAAACCGATCGAGCCAATTCGAAGGGACAGATTGGATATCCTCGGACGTTCGGCGCCTGAGCAACTCGACATCTTCCTCGTTCCTCGAAATGACATACATATTTTCCGGATCAATCCCTTTTTCATCCAACTCCTCAATGGCGGCAAGCAGCGCCTCATCTGTATCGTACATCCCAACGAAGGTTTTTTTATTCATCAGTACTCACTCCTTATATCGTTTGGAAAACAGGAACAACCTACTTATGCAATACCCGAATCTTCAAAATGGGAAACGATTGCAACAAGTTCCACTTCCCGATTTTTAATGAAGTCGGACCCGATTTTGTTGTATGATAGAACGTATGGTTTTATTTTGATTCAGCGGAAATCCCTCTTTTATTGGTGTGGGATGAGTATAATTTATTTTGTTCCTATTGGAACCAGACTCCTGCTGAATCAAAATAAAGCCTCCGGCGGATGTCAGGGATTTTGTAGGGTGTTAAGGAAGGCAACCTAAGTTCGCCGCGTCCTGCGGCAACGGTTGCATGACCAACATCCTGTTGGCCTCAAGCGCAATTCAAAATCTCGACGCAATTACGCCAAGGCGAAATTGATTTAAGGAACGGAAAGGAGGATGTCATGATGAAGAAGAGCGAAGTGATGAGCTGCCGGCTCGATATGACACATCGGGCGCGCAAGGAAATCGGAAATTGGGCAATTGATGAAAATGAGCTCTTTTCGATGCAGGACAGCTTCACCGTCTACATTGAAAAACTTCCCGCAAAACAAGACAACATGACATTCTCCTTCTACTTCGGCCCGCAAGAAAATTCGCAGCTCGCCGATCACTTGAACGAACGGGTCGCTGTCATGGAATGCGTCTATAAAAACGAAGGTTTCCTCGCGACGAGCTTCAGAGTGAAAGGGCGTAAAGAGCCTGTACGGACGAATCGCCGACTTGGCGTCCGTTTGGCATTCGCAGTCAACCGGCGTACCGGCAGTCCAATGCCGATCCAGCTATATACGAGCCTTCGGGAGCTGCCGATCGCGCAAGAGCGTTCGGCATACGTGGAAAAACGGATTAAGAGCTGGGAAGGATATTTGCGGATTGAGGAAAAAAATGCGGACGTTGCGGATGTGACTGCCCATTTTTCACAACCAGTCGTCAATGAATCATTCAGTCAGCTGACGATCATATGCAGCGGGTTAGAAGCGAAAGATTGGGGCTCGATTACCGGTTTCAGTGCCAAGTTGAAAGGCTCAAGCGATGATCTCGGAACGGTCGTTGACGTAAATCGGGGAAAGCGGTCGGTTAAAATCGAGTTAAGTCGGAAACATCAAGCGAATGCTCGTCGCGGGTCTTTATTGCCAAATGGTATGCGAGAGATTGTTTTTAGTAATTTTGCCGAATTAAGCCAAATTCGAAGGCTACGAAAGGGATTCAAGGATCTTCAGGATGGCTTTGCGGCGAATGCTAATCTGGAGAAAGTGCTGTTCGAGGAACGGCCAGTCGTCCAAATTACGAATAAGCGGATAGAGCTCGATTTCCACCACCCGTTAAATGAGTTCCAGCGTGAAGCGGTCACTGGCGCGATGTCCGCGCATGATTTGTACGTCATACAAGGTCCTCCCGGAACAGGGAAAACGACGGTTATTTCAGAGCTATGCCACCAGCTTATGAAGGCTGGGCAACGGACGCTCGTCGCCTCGCAATCGAATTTGGCGGTGGACAATGCGCTCGGCAGGCTGCTATCCGATCCGGGTATCCGGATTTTGCGCTATGGACGGACAGAAAGCATTGAAGAGGAAGGAAAGCGGTTCATCGAGGAAAATGTCGCTTCTTACTGGCGGGACGAAACATTGGCTACGGTCAATGAACAGCGGGAGAAGCGTGCAGAACGGGAACAAGAAATCACTAATGAAATTGGACGTCTTGTGGAAGAAAAACAGCGTCTGTACGCAGAGCGGGAAGAAACGGAGCGGAGGATAGCTGAAAAGCACGCGGCAGAGAAGGAAAGTAAGGACGTCCATGAACAGGTGAACTCATTACAGCGTCTGCAGGCCGAACTTGAAGAGAAGCATAATTCAATCGAACGGCTAATGGAAGAAGTAAGCGATTCGCTGGCAACGCTGACGATTGAAAAAGATCGGCTGTATGAAGAAAAGGAAGCCGCTGCAATCAGTCCGGAAATGCATGAAGAAATGACTGAGGCAGAACTGGAATTAGGTGATTTCCGTAAAAAACTTCGTTATTTTCAGGCGGCTGAAGCGATTGAGTACGCGGAAATTGCTGTCCGTAGGCTGACGGAAGAATCTGCGATGCACAGATCGAAGGTGGGCTCCATGCCGCGATTCATCGAAGAACTTCCTGATGTCCGCAAGCTGCAAGAACTGGAAGCACTCTTCAAAGCGCACAACATGGAACCTTCTTTGCCTACAAGTCTTGAAATAAATACTCTTCGCCGTTTGCGCGTGGATATCCAAAACGGTGTCTATCCGTATGCGCTTCTCGAATGGAAGGAAGTGGCGGAGCGGCTGACGAATGGCATTACGCATGCGGAAGGGTTGCTTAAAAAGCATCATTATCCAGTCGAACAAGTTCGCAGCAAGCAAGATGAAAGATACAAAACGGCTGAAGAAATGCATGACATGCTTGATCAAATAGGCCGTTTCTTCGTGAAGCCTCAGACAAAGCAATTATTGGCAGCTCCAGCAAATGCTGAAAAAGCGGCTCTTTTGCATCGACTTGCCGATAATCTTGCCTATTTATACGGCAAGGCAGACGATGTGCGGAAAATCTCTGCGACGATCAAGGCGTCATCTGACAGAGAAGCAACGGGCAGATTCACTGCTTTGAAAAATGAGATTATGGACGAAATGAATGCTCAAGTCCGTGAAGTTGAAGCTGAGGTTATGGCCGCTGAACGGGCTATCGAAGAACATAAAGAACAGCTCCTTCAATTGAAGGAAGAATGTTCTGCACTCGCCGTGCATGTTGACGAGCATACGAACCGACAAGACGTTGAGAAGTCGATTGGTCATTTTGAAAAGACAATTGCCGATTTTGAAGAGCGGAAGGTGCTATTACGACGGATCGAGCAGGGGATTGAAAAGAATACGATCGAATCAAGTCAGTTTTCCGAACAGCTTGCGGCTTTACAGGAAGAGACTGCAGCCTTGCAGAACGATAAAGCTGAGTCGGAAGGGCAGATGAAAAGATGTAAAGAACAAATTCGCGCATTGCAGGAAATTATCGACTCTAAACCGGAAAAGCGGAAGAAGGAAGTAATCGAAGAAATCGATGAGAATTCCGCAAAAGCCGCTGAATTGCAGCGGGAGCTTGAACGGATGCCGGTCGCACGGATGTTGCAAGACGAGTGGAGCGAGATGCTTGCAGGGGCAGGGGAGTTTGATTTGGATGAAATCCGCAAGCTGTACGTAAAGCATGCGAATGTTATCGGGACGACTTGTGTTGCTTCCGCGCGACGTGATTTCATGGAGGATTACCCAGAATTCGACGTCGTCATTATCGATGAAGTGTCGAAAGCGACGCCGCCCGAGCTGCTGTTGCCGATGCTCAAAGGGAAGAAGATCGTTCTCGTCGGGGATCATCATCAGCTGCCGCCGCTCGTCGGACGAGAGACGATGGAGGAGTTCATTGAGGAAATCAAGGACGAAGCGGAAAAGGATGAACTGCGCGGCATGCTAAAAGAATCGCTGTTCGAGAGGCTATTTAGGACATTGCCGAAACAGAATAAAACGATGCTCGGCATTCAATATCGGATGCATGAGGAAATTATGGAGACGATTGCGCCATTTTATGTGGACGGTGAATACCGTCTGCAGTGCGGTCTGTCCGATTCGGATGCGGCACGGGATCATTTGCTGACGTCTAAGTATATTAAGCGAAATGATCATTTACTGTGGTTTGACATGCCGAATGAGCCTGCATTTTTCGAAGCGCAAGTGAAAGGTGGAACGAGTCTTTTCAATGAGGCGGAATTGGAAAAAGTCCGTGAGTTGCTGCTGGATATCGAAGAGGCGACCGACCTTGCAAAACGGGAAGGCAGGATGCACCCGGATGAGAAGAAAAGCGTCGGCGTCATTAGCTTCTACGGCGAGCAAGTGAAGAGGATCGATCGGCTTATCGAACAGGAAATCATGCCGAAACATTTGCATTGCCGGACGGGATCCGTTGATAAATTTCAAGGGATGGAAATGGATATCATCGTTTTAAGCTTCGTACGGAACCACCAGCAGCCAAGTGGAACAATCGGCTTCGCTGAAGACTACCGTCGTTTGAATGTCGCGTTGTCGCGCGCAAAGGAACTGCTGATTATCGTCGGCAGCTCGGAAATGTTCATGAACCGGCCCAAAAAATCGGCGACAAAAGCGATGTATACAAGGCTCGTGGAACAGGTGAAATTGCAAGGCGGATTCAAGGAGCCCGCCATTACAATGACTGATTGAACTTCATGAACGTTGAATGGGGTGGATGAATGGACGCATTGGAAAAACGGCTGCGCGATGAATTGCTGAGGGACCTGAATGTGAAATTGCTTGAAACGGTGAAGTGGTCATTGCCGATTCAGGTGATTGACGTCGAGTATGAAACAGTGAAGCGTACGAAAATGGATATTTTGATGAAGATGTTGTTAGTCGCTTTCCGCACTTCGCAGTTCGAGTCGGTTGATGAATTAAGTGACATGCTCGTCGTCGAACCGCTATTCATTCAGGATGTAATCGATCGGATGAACCGGGCCGGCATGATTACAAAGAGCGCCGGCGCCTTTACGTTGACGGAAACAGGAAAGCAGCAGCTTGAATCAGGCATTTACATTCAGCCGCCTGAGAAGGAGGAGTCGACGGTTTATTATAGCCCGTCGCATCATCTGTTTTTGCAAGGGGAGCCGACAGATGACGAAGGGGAAATGTATCGGCATGCTGCGGAACTCCGGAAGTTGAAGGATTTCAGTGATGATGAGTGGCGGAATGCACTCGATCAATTGGAAGTCGCTTACACGGACGGCAACGTGCAGCTTGTTGTCGAAGCAATAACGGCAGTCAAAGAGCTGGAACGAAAGTCAGCTTCCTGTATCGAATTTCGACTCCATCAAACCGTAGATGACCGACTGTATGTGCGCGTGTGGAACACGGTGACGGGCGAGTGGGACGAAACGCTTGAAAAGCAGATTATGGAGCAAGAGCTTTCGGAATGGCGAGAAACCTATCTATAAACAACACCCATGGAATCTATCGAGTTCCATGGGTATTGTTTGTCAACTATCAGAACTCGCCTCGACTTCATCCAACGGAATCGGTTTGTATCCGTCATATTGCCGTTCAACTGCAATTGGCTCTGCACTATGTTCTTTTTTCAACTTTCCATTCATGTAGAGCAGCAAAGCACCTTCCTGGACAGCGTCAAAATACCGTTTTGCTTCGTCGTTCGTGAAACCTGATTCTTTAAGGAGGCGGCGCACATTTTGTTCGCCAGCTAGAAACCCTATGAAATGATTAAATAGATTATATGGGGAATCCTCGCCTTCCTGCAGCGCATGGCTCCGCAGCTCATCGACCGCCAAATCGTCCTTCATGCCAATATATAAATCTTGTTCCTCCACACCTTCGTGCTTCAGCTCCATTATTTTAGACATTAATCGCTCTTGATTCGGAAAACTCCCGATAAACGTTTTATTCATCATTGTACCTCCTCTAACATCTTTGTCTTGGAAAATACCCTTGTTTCGTGAAAAGGAAACAACCAAGATTGCGGCCTTCCGTTAAAAACGTGAACAATAGGCGGTCCGGGCGACATAGTATAGGAGAAAGACTCGGTAGAGGAGCCAAGGGATTTGGAAATTTCGAAAGTGCATCAAAGTGAGAAGCCGAGCGGTTTTCCGGCGAATCAAGATCGGTTCGTCTGGAATCCGTATGTAGCGTTCATACAGGAGCAAAACGGGGTCAATGCGCAGCTGCTGGCGGCGATCGAGCGGTTGGAAATGCTTTGCAGCAAAATGTTGGATGTCGTTTCCCACCAGCAACATGTCCATCGGAACCGTTATATCCATTTGCGGGACAGGATTTGGGAAGTACATGAAAAGCTGAGAGCGGCATCCGACAGGCAGGACGCGATTCGAGACGAACTCGGTAAACAAGGGGAAGCCGTTTTTCGTTTGCGAAAAAGTTTCCAAAACCATCGGATGTCGATGCGTGAATTTACAATCCACCAATATGATGATTTGCATGACGTACTGGACATGCTTGATCGAATGAGCAGTCAACATGCAAAAATCGGCGAGTTGCAGGAGAAGGTGATCGACAAACTGGAAGCACATGATTTACAACGGAAGCGTGAAATGGAAGAAGTGGAGAAGTCTATCGAAAAAATCCTTCACGCAAAGAAAAGCATTGGCTTATTGCTTTCCACGTTGCCTCCAAAATATCCAATGCAACGAATCGTAGTCGAGGGCTTGACGGTCGACGTCGATCATTTGCTGAATGTAGATGAAAAGAAAGGAATTGCCTATTTTTCTTCCGCGACGGGCATTGTAACAGTGGCAATCGATAAGCTGGATGCAATTCATTGGTGAGGGTTATTGCTTTTCATTTCACAAAAAAGTTCAATTTGGGCGACAAGGAAAACGCCTTAAATTGAACTTTTTTTGTGCGAAACTATGTCCATTTGCCTTAATATCAAGAAAAAAACAAGGACAACCAAGCAGACGTCCTATATAAGATGAAATTGCAGTAATACAGTATAAGGACCCCTTGAAAGTCAAATGGGGTTTCTTTACTAGGAGGGGGGTGAACAAGCTATGAGCAACTTAACTAGCAATAGCAACAACGATCATATTTGCGCCTATTTATCGACATTGCCTAAAGGCAGCACGGCGATATCACAAATACAGGTCGATGATGTTTCTATTTTTGTGTCTACTTTTGTCAATCTTGACGAATTGGATAGTCTTGCTTATTTTAGCACTGGAACCTCAACAATCATCGTCGATTGTCGAAAGATATCTTTACTAATCTTCTAATTTAGGTAAATGGTGGACAAGCAACCCGGTTAAACTGTCCAGCCAATAAAAGGGGGTGTATAAAGATGATGAACAATCCCATTTGTAAACTGTTGGAGAACTTCACGATTACCCCGTTAATCCGGATTGTTGTGAGCGGTAACGAGCATTTTAATTTAACATTTACGAACATTGACAGTGAAAGGTCGTTAGCCTTTTTCGTGGATAATATAGGCAACCCTGTCGTCATAGACTGCAGTAAAATCTCACTCATCGAAATATGATGTTTCGAATGGGTAGCAACGGGCAGAGATAGCATCCAGCCTACTGAAAGTCCTCAAACCCTTCAATTATCATCAAACATAAAAGTGTCTCACCCCAAATCGGGCACTAAAAAACATAGAAAAGCCCGCAAAGCTAGGATCCAGCTTTGCGGGCTCGATTATTTATATTAAAATCGTTCGTCATCCCATTTTTTACGCATCGTAGGCTCATCAACGAATTCATCTTGCACGTCAACTTCACCGGATTGCTCGAAGCGAGCTTCTTCCCGTTTGACGGTTTCATTGACAGTTTCAGTATCTTCCACTTGCCGTTTTCCAACGACGATTTCTTCTGAAACATATGGTTTTTTCGTTACTTCAAGCCGCTCCTCGGTAATTGGTACTCGAATCGTTTCATCATCCTGCTGCATTTTAAATTCATTTACATCGGTTTCGTACTCATTTACAGGACGACGCTCGACGTAAACTTCTTCGCGCATGACAGGGACATCGAAGGATTGCTCTTCTTCGACTACATCTTTATGGAGAGTAACTTCTCCTCTTTCGACCTCTTCCTTGTCAACGCTAAGTCGCTCTTCACGCAGACGCATCTTTTCTTCCTGCATATTACGGTCGAATTGATCGGTTTCGTCAAAGCGGTTCTGCACCCCGTAATAGTTGTTTGGAGGCGTTTCATAATTAGACTCGTTGCGCAACGCTTCTCCGCCTACTCTTCCGTAGTTTTCGTCTATGCCTTCATACATATTGGAGTCTTGGAATGCTGCAGAAGAAGTGTTGCCATAGAGCGGTCGGTCTAATTCATTTTCTTCATACTCTGAAACGCGATTTCCGCCTAAGTTCGGATCGACATTTGCGTTATTGATGCCGAAGCTTCCATCAGTTCTCGTGTGAAGTCGATTCAGTTCGCCTTCATCAACATATAGCAGCTTCCCGCCATTTTGAATTTCAGTGTAATAATTGTCCATATCGCCATCCGCTACACCGGCTTCTTTCAGCATGCTGCGGACGTGGTTTTCACCAGTTAAGAAGTTCATGAAACGATCGAACCAAGATTCAGGTGTCGTTTGCACATCACCATACTTCATTCCTTGAAACATCGTTACATCTGAATCATCTTGCGCAATGACATAAATATTTTCACCATCGATGCCTTGATTTTTCAAGTCATCTATTTTTGTCATCAATTCCGAGTCGTTGTGATACATTCCGATAAATTTTTTATCATCCATGTAGAATCTCTCCTTCTCTTTGATTGATGGTACTGTCATATAAATACCCAATCTATCAAGTTGAAAACTTTTTCACTGAAAGACTCGCTATGCAATCAATTAAGAATATACTAAAATTGATAGAATAGGGGGAGAAAATCATGCAGAAAAAAATTGCAGTTTTTATACTAATATTTTGTTTGTTCATCACTATTCATCAAACAGCTGTCGCTGCGGAGCCTAAGGAGTCATTAGGAAAAGCTGAAACGGTACAATATGCGATCAGTGTTCCAGTAACTAACATATGGCGTGTGCCAAATAGGACGCGCAAAATCGACACTGTTTCAATTGCAGCAAAGCCAGATATGGCGAAATGGACAAAAAGCTTAACAGTGGCGGATAAAAATTGGCTCATTGGCCGGACTGACACGCAAGCTTTGTATGGAGACCGTGTGGAAGTGTTGAAGACGAGCGGAGACTGGCATTATATCGCAGTCGTCGACCAGTTTAATAAAGGCCAGGCGAAAGGCTATGAAGGATGGGTGCCGAAGTCGCATGTAAAATCGTATTCCCCGACAAATGGAGATGCAGGAATTGCGGTCGTTACGTCAAAAATTGCTTCGTTATACATTGAACCGAAACTCCATGACAAATATAAATTCATAGATATTAGTTATACGACAATCCTCCAAGTGGCAAAGGAGGAAAAGGACTGGCTTCAAGTACAGACGAAGACGGACGGCTTGAAATATGTTCGAAAGAGCGACGTGAAAGTATACGCAGATTTTAAATCCATTCCAAAACCGACGCAACAGGATCTTGTTGATAGTGCAAAGCAGTATATTGGTCTTCCTTATTTATGGGCAGGGGTATCTGCATATGGATTTGATTGCTCAGGGTTAATGTATTCAGTCTATAAAAATCACGGCATCCTCATTCCGCGCGATTCTTCAGTCCAAGCGACGAATGGACTGGCGGTGAAGCGAAAAGATTTACAGCCCGGCGATCTGCTATTTTTCGCTCATAATAAAGGAAAAGGGAAAGTGTATCACGTCGGGATGTATATCGGCGACGGCAAAATGGTCCACGCTCCTAATTCATCTAAGAAAGTTGAAATTATTAAGTTCGACATAGGCACGTATAAAACAAACTACGCCGGCGCGCGGAGATATTTGAAATGAAATGCAGATGAACGGCCCTTTCCTGAAGCGGAAAGGGCTCAGCCTGTTGACAAACGCTCGCATCCGTTGTTGCTCGTGTCGCTCGTCCGCTCATGAACTTTAGTTCTATTCGCGTCTTCGCTCCACTTCGCGCCTAGGCTGACAAGCGTTTTCAATCAGGCTGAGGGATATGGCTATTAATCGTATTTATCCCTAAAATTGCGCTCAAGAAAGCGATTCCGCGCTCAAGAAAGCAGTTTAGCGCTCAAGAAAGCAGTTTGGCGCTCAAGAAAGCAGTTCCCGCGCTCAAGAATGCGGTTCCGCGCCCAAGAAAGCAGTTCCCGCGCTCAAGAATGCTGCTCTGCGCTCAAAGAACACCAGATTTACCTTTCAAGTTCTACATTCTCTCGCGAATCATTATAGTGTAACAACGCCATGGGAGGGATGCTGTGTTAATTGATGGGGTGTTTGCAGGTGGCGGATTGAAGGGGTTTGCTTTGGTCGGTGCGTATCAAGCGTTGGAAGAGAAAGGTTATCAGTTTAAACGGGTGGCGGGAACGAGTGCAGGAGCGATTCTTGCTTGTTTCATCGCCGCAGGCTATTCCGGCAAGGAAATCGAGCAAATGATGCAGGAAGAGGATTTGCAATTATTGCTCGACCCGCGCCAGACGATCCTTCCAATACCATTCATGAAATGGCTGTTGCTCTATTGGCGCATGGGTCTATATCAAGGAAATGCTCTCGAGGACTGGTTTTTCGAAAAGCTGTCTGCGAAAGGGATTTACAATTTTGCCGATGTGCCGCCGGGATCGCTCAAGCTAGTGGCGTCTGATCTAACACACGGAAAGATGATCGTGCTGCCAGATGATCTAGTCCATTATGGCATTGAGCCAGGAATGTTTCCGGTAGCCCGCGCATTACGAATGAGCTGCAATATCCCGTTCTTTTTTGAACCTGTCCGCTTCAAGGCGCCGACAGGGGAAAAGATCGTCGTCGATGGAGGAGTGCTGAGCAATTTCCCGATGTGGATTTTCGATGATGCGGAAGGAAGACGGGAACGTCCTTTAATTGGCATGAAGCTGAGTCATCGGAAAGATGATATGGGCGGCAGAGATATTAAAAATGCGCTTAACTTGTTCGAGGCATTGTTTTCCACGATGAAAAACGCGCATGACGACAGGTATATTTCCCGGAAGCACGAAAAGGACATCATTTTCATCCCCGTTGAGCAATACAGCGCAACCCAGTTCAATATGGAAGATGAACAAAAGGATGCGCTCATGGCAATGGGGCATTCGCGCACGAATGAGTTTCTTCGGACATGGTCCCATTCAATGGAAGAAACCCGGAATTTCAGATTGATTATCTAAAGCAAAAACCGCCTGCACATTTGTGTAGACGGTTTTTTCATCTTATAATCTCTTGAAACTATGGAATTTCGATTTCCAATAGCTATTGTTTAAGCTTGTAATTTGCGAACTCTTCCCGCCAGCATGGACGAACTTATTGTTTCCGACATAAATGCCGACATGAGAGATCCCTTTACGATATGTGTTTTGGAAGAATACTAAATCACCTGGTTTAGGCTGGCTCACTTTTTTCGATTGAGCGTATTGTCCTAACGTATCCCGGGCAACTGATTTGCCGGATTTCTTGTAAACGTATTGAACAAAACCGCTGCAGTCGAAACCTTTCGTCGTTGTTCCGCCGAAACGATATGGAATTCCTGTCAATCCAGTTGCACGTTTGACGACGTTGTCTGAAAGCGCAACATTATTATTGCTCTTCGCAACAGATTTTTTTGTTAATAAAGTGCTGAGTGCCCAGCCTGTTTTACCGTTCACTTTCACTTGATACCAAAGGTCTTTGCCGATTTTCTTTTCATTTACGTATGTGACTTTTGTACCTTTTTTCGCTAATAAGAGAATTTTATGGTTTGTTCCTGCTCCTGAACGGATATTAACATTATATGCGGTTGAATATGTACCGGTATGTGCTGATACGGTTTGTGATGAAGGAGCACTTGCCTCCGCATCTGCTGCCGTAAATCCAAATGCCAATGAACCTGCTACGAATAACGATAAAGCAACTTTCTTCACACTATTCCCCTATCTACCACTGATCTTTGATGGTTTTGTATTTTTATATTTCTTGTTGATCACCCTTCCAATTGTAGAGCCCTAATATTACAGGACAGGGGCAATGATATTACAAAAACATTACATCGAGACGACGTTTATTTAATAAAAGTATATACTAGAAATAGAGGTTAATATTACCTGAAATGAAGAAAAACGGTTGAATGGACGATATATCCATTTAGCCGTTTTTTTTATGCCCAAATATTACGCGCTCCATAAAAATAATGTACGTTTCTTGTCGTAACACTTATCTCTAATTAATAAGATGTTAGTGATTCGTTGGTCATTTCAATCAAAGTTCCCGACAGAAAGTAAAAAAATATTTCAAATGAAAGAAGGGATGGATGGGATGAAGAGGAGATTAATGCTTCTAGCTGCTTTTCTGTTGATGAGTATTTTCCTGCTAGCGGCCTGTTCGGAAAAAGAGGAAAAGACGGATGTTGAGACAAAAACCGAGGAAGAAACGACAACAAGTACGGAAGGCAAAGAAGAAGAGAAAGCAGAAGAAAAAGATCCTGTTGAATTAACGATGTACAGCTGGCGCCCAGAAGACCGGGAAGCATATGAAAAATTCATCAAAGAATTTGAGGTCCAAAATCCAGGCATTACAGTCACATTCAAACCGTATAAGTCAACGGAATACGGAACGATTTTGACGAATGCACTTACAGCAGGGCAAGGTCCGGATATTATCCAGCTACGCCCATATGAAGGGGCCGTCTCCATTATTGATGGCGATTTCATCGTTCCTTTGGATGATATTAAAGGGATCGATGAAATTTCCGAAGAGTATTTAACTGCGGCAAGAGGCACGGACGGGAAAGTGTATGGCGTTCCATTATCGTTGAATGCCGGTGTCATTTTTTACAATAAGGATGTGTTTGAAGAGCATGGATTCGACTTGCCGACAACGTGGGATGAGTTGTTAAAAGTCGGGGAGGAGATGAAAGCAAAAGGTATCGTTCCGATTGCTCAAGCAGGAAAAGCAGCTTATTTGCTGTCGCTTACCCATAGTGTCATCGGTGCAACGTCATATGATCAAGCATATATCGATGATTTATTGAGTGGAAACGCGGATTTGACTGATGAGCGTTTCGTCGAGTCGGTGAAGCGTATGGAACAATTGGAAAGTCTATTCCCGAAAGACTTCATCGCTTTGGATGATAAAGATACGCAAGCGATGTTCTATACAGGGCAAGCGGCGATGTACATTAACGGAAGCTACCGTTTGGAAACATTTGAAAATACAGCTCCGGATTTGAATATCGGAATCCTTCCTTCATTTGCGAATGAAGAAGGCGGAGAGACACCGCTTGTCACATGGGTCGATGGCTCTTACGCAGTCGTCAAAGCATCCAAGCATCAAGAGGAAGCGAAAAAGTTCATGGAATTCATGGCTTCTAAGGAATTCGGTCAAATGTTCAGTGATGAACTGGCGCGTATTAGTGCAATTCCTGGAGTCGAGCCGAACCATGAATTAGTGAAAGAAATGACAGAGCTAGGCGAAAAGAATCCGACACCTTACTTGATGCTCGTCTACTTGGGCGGAGGTTCACCGACGACGAAAACGACCTTTGAAAATGCATTGCAAGGAATGTATATAAAGGAACTGACAGTCGACGGCGTCATCGATGAATCACAGAAATCGATGGATAAGTGGTTTGAACCAGTGAAATAATTTGACGGAAATCAGCTGGTAGACGGGACTCCGCCGGCTGATTTTTTTGAAATGCAGAGGGGGAAATTCGATGGTAATGAAGGAACAAGTGGCAGAAGTAAAAGCTTCACACAAACCCTCCAGGAATAAAAGAAGTATGAAGAGGCATTTTTTGCATTTATTTTTACTACCTGCACTAATTTTTTACGTAGGCTTTCAAGTGTATCCAATACTTGCTGCCTTCGTGAATAGCTTCTATTCCTTTAAAGGGATGGTGAGGCAAGACTTTATCGGCTTGGAAAATTTCATCCGGCTGTTTACGGAAGAGCCGTATAACACCATTTTCACAAATGCATTTTGGCATAACATCATTTATTTCATCGGAACTGTCGTGACGAAGCTTGTATTAGCGTTCGCTTTGGCTTTATTAATCAATAGCAAAATCAAAGGAAGGGAATTTTTCAAAGCCGTCTTTTTCATGCCGAAATTGTTATCCGTCATCGTCGTCGGCTTCCTATTCAGCTTAATATTGAACCCGACAAACGGGGCGCTGAATAGTTTTTTGAAGATGGTAGGGTTGGCTGAATGGGCGCATCCATGGCTAGGGGATCCGAAAACGGCGTTGTACACGATCATTCTCGTAAATAGCTGGTACGGAATTGGATTTGCGATTCTCATTTTCCTCGCAGGACTTCAGGCGATACCGGAGGAGATTTACGAAGCGGCCAAAATCGATGGGGCGTCTGGGTTGAAAATGCTATTTCGGATAACGATTCCGATGGCGATGCCGTCCATTATGATCATGACGATTTTGACATTTATCGGTTCATTTGAAACGTTTGAACTTGTGTTTGCGATGCAAGGCTCTTCCGGTGGACCTTATTATTCAACAGACGTATTAGCACTGTTTTTCTACCGGTTGGCGTTCGGATCTGTTGATGGTGGGGATGCGATTGGGCTTGGTTCTGCACTTGCGGTCATTCTATTCTTAATCATCTGCACTGCGACCGCCATTTCACTTTTCTTCTTCAAGAGGAAAGAAATCGAACAATAATGGGGTGTAAGCATGTCAAAAAATCTTAAACAATTTATGAAGTATCCGATTTTGATTGTGTTCTCGCTCATTGCCCTTTACCCGATATTTTTAATGTTCCTATCGTCCGTTAAACCGAATCTTGAAATACTGACAGCACCTCTTTCGTTTCCGAAGGAATTTACGTTAGAAAACTTCGCTGTCGTTTGGGAAAAAGTGAATTTCGATAGCTATGTATGGAACAGTGTGTATGTTAGTGCGTTGTCCATCTTCTTTATATTATTCTTTTCGTCATTGGCTGCATTTTACTTGTCCCGCTACGACTTCAAGTGGAATCCATTTATCCTGTTTTTCTTCATGCTTGGACTTATGATTCCTATGAAACTAGCGATTTTGCCGCTATATATGATGATGTTGAAGCTAGGCCTCTTAAATTCGCTTAACTCGCTCGTCATCGTCTATATTGCAGGAAATGTGCCGTTCGCCGTCTTCGTTTTTTACGGGTTTTTCAGGTCGCTGCCGAAAGATTTGGATCAGTCAGCGCGGCTAGACGGGTGCAATGAATTCCAGATTTATTACAAGATCATTTTGCCGCTAATGAGGCCATCATTGGCGATTGTTGGAATCGTCAACTTGATCGGTGTATGGAATGACTTTTTCTATCCGTTGATTTTTATTCATGATGACGCGAAAAACACGATACCGTTAGGAATGCTTTCCCTTTTCGGCGAGTATGACACCCAATGGAATTTGTTGTTTGCAGGATTAACGATTTCGTCGCTTCCGATGATTGTCGCGTTTTTATTAGCCTCCAAACAGTTCATTGAAGGTTTAACGACAGGTGCTGTGAAATGAAGAAATGGATTACATTCGACTTGGATGGGACACTTATGCAAAACCCTTTCGTCCGTTATGTATTTCCAGAAATTGAAAGACGAATATTGCTTGAAAATAATTTACTGGATAACATCATCGGAGACATCGTGCTAGAGCATGAAACACGTTTAAAGGACGGAAGGACCAAGGATGCATATGATTGGGACGATATTGTTAGGCATTATGTGAATGCGAATGGCATGCAAGTGTTTATTAATGTAGAAGAGATTTTGAAAGAGTTTTGCGTGGAACCGAATGTTTACTTGCTGGAAGAGTCAGTTTGCGATGTGCTGGATGAACTGCATCAACGAGGGTATTCATTGGCGGTCGTCACGAACGGCTTTACGAAATATCAATTGCCGGTCATGGATGTATTGAAGTTGACGAGGCATTTCGATTTGATTGTCACCCCTGAGGAAGCGGGATTTGCGAAGCCGGATAAAAGGGTGTACAGCTCCGTTTTGGAGCGCGGTGAAATTGTTGCACATGTAGGAGATCGAATCGACCATGATGTCATATCTGCAAATGAAATTGGTGTTCGTTCCATTTGGATATGTCGTCATTTGCCGGATTCATTGAAAGAGCTGGTGCCATCTGAACGAAGGGGGCTGCTAGCAATCCAAAATATTGTGTTGCAAAAGTTGGAAAGGGAAACAAAAAAGCGTTTTGATTTGCTTCCGATAGAGGCAATACCGCAAGAAGTGATTGGGAGTCTTTCAGAATTGCCATCCGTTATAAGTAAGTGAGAGAGGTGCGAATTAATGGCAGAGTTGATTTTGGAACATATTTATAAGGAATTCGATAAGAATGTAACGGCTGTGTCGGATTTTCATCTGCATATTGAAGACGAGGAGTTCATCGTATTTGTCGGCCCCTCCGGATGTGGAAAGTCGACGACGCTTCGAATGATTGCAGGGCTAGAGGAAATTACGTCTGGAAGCATTTATATTAACGGAAAAAAAGTCAATGATGTGGCGCCGAAGGACCGGGATATCGCCATGGTGTTTCAAAACTACGCCCTGTACCCGCATATGACTGTGTATGGAAATATGGCATTCGGTTTAAAGAACAGAAAGTTTCCGAAGGCAGAAATCCACGACAGGGTTATGAATGCAGCAAGAATTTTGGGGTTGGAGGAGTTATTGGAACGAAAACCGAAGGCGCTGTCCGGGGGTCAACGGCAGCGGGTTGCGTTAGGAAGGGCGATCGTCCGTGATGCACAAGTGTTCCTCATGGATGAACCTCTCTCGAACTTGGATGCAAAACTGCGTGTTCAAATGCGGGCAGAAATTGCGATGCTTCATCAGCGGCTGAAAACGACGACGATCTATGTGACACATGACCAGACGGAAGCGATGACGATGGCGACAAGGCTTGTTGTTATGAAGGACGGGTTCATCCAACAAATCGGCTCCCCGAAGGAAGTGTATGAATATCCGGAGAATGTGTTCGTCGGCGGATTCATCGGTTCGCCTGCTATGAACTTTTTCACAGGCGTTGTCGGTGAAGGAATCTTCACGACAGGGAATACAAAGCTATTCATCCCAGAAAGCCAGATGGAAATGCTCCGCGGCTTGGGCTATATCGGCAAAGAAGCGATGATCGGCATCCGACCGGAACATATAGAAGAGGCTGCAACCGGCGGTGATGGCGGGATGAAATCGGTTGTATCTGTCCAAGTCGATGTATCCGAGCTGACCGGTGCTGAAACGATGGTCTATTCCAGTCTGGAAGGGCAGAACTTCGTCGCACGTTTAAGTGCGGAAACGTCAATCCGTCCTGGTGAGCAAGTGAACCTTGCGTTTTCAATGGGTAAATTCCATTTCTTCGATAAGGAAACCGAGTTGCGTATTCGTTCTTCCTGAAAATAAATATCAAAAATAGTTTGATAATCTAAAAGGGAATTTCATAGCTTCGTCGAATCTCTATTGGTAGCAACGAAAATACCAATAATAGAGAGGATGAACGATTGGATGAAAGTCCTGAAGTATGTAGCCGCCAGTTTAATGGCGTGCGCAATGTTTTTCCAAGGGGTGGGAGGGCACACGGCAGCTGCACAAACTGGCGAGGATCCGACGATCCGGATCGGCGTTGTGCCGACCGTCGGTTCACTGACGATCGGTGGGCAAGGCGCATTTGAATTGATCGATAAGTACACAGGCGAGGTATTATTTACCGGAATGGATGAAGAAGTGTTCGTTGAATTGGGCTCCGCTTCAACCGTTCAAACTCACTACCGTCTGCAAGTCGCTTTCACGACGAGTCAAGCATATTTAGATGATTGGCTTCGACGGGCGCATGCAGAAGGGTATCCGACGTACGCCGAAGATTATAACGGAGGCTGGCGTTTGTATCTCGGCGAATTTGCGACGGATGCATCATTTGCAGAAAGGACTGCATTCAAGGATGAAGTAGTCGCAAAAGGATTGGCTGCGAGCGATGCATTTTGGAAAGTCGTAACGATTGCAGAAGGCGAAACACAATTGAAAGTGAAGAAAAACGGGGAAGAGAAGGAGACTTCGAATCCTGTTCAAGTTTTGGCGCCGTCCGGATTTGTTAAGATCAATGGACAAACGTATCGTGGACTTGCGGAAGTCGGCTTCAATAGCAGCGGAACGTTGGCGGGGATTAATGAATTGAGCATCGAGCAATATTTATACGGTGTCGTTCCTCGTGAGCTTCCGCCGGTTCCATATGCGGAAGTGGAAGCACAAAAAGCGCAGGCGATTGCAGCGCGCACATATGCTTTATCCAATATGGGTAAGCGGAGTGCGGACGGCTATGATCTATTGCCGACAACTTCCGATCAAGTGTATGGAGGATTTAGTGCGGAGCATCCGATTTCCAATGAAGCTGTCGACGGTACAAGAGGGGTTGTCGCGACGTATGAAGGAAAGCTCATAACAGCGGTCTTCCATTCTACGAGCGGCGGTTTCACGGCGAATAATGAAGATGTATGGAACTCGGAAGCGACTCCTTATTTACGAGCGAAGCATGTAGCACAAAAAGGGAATGACCTGAAATACGTTCCGGCTCTTGATATTTACAAGGAAACAGGCGCAGGGGAATCATTGCGTGAAGTGAAGACAGGAGATTTCGAAGCGAATTGGTCCAAATATTATCGTTGGCATTTCGAATGGACGGCAGAGGAAATCAGTGAAATCGTTGGAACCTACTTCAATACAGAGGTCAACCAAGTGCTTGAAATCAATGTAACAGAACGTTCTAGCTCGGGTCGCGCAGCTGTCATTGAATTCGTCACGGACAACGGTACGTTTTATGAATACAAGGATCGCATCCGTTGGGCGCTCCAATATATCGATGCGAACGGCAATCCGGCGGTATTGTTAAGCACATTGTTCATTATTGTGCCTGTCGTTGATGAAGAAACGAATGAGACGATCGGATTCAAAGTGGACGGTGGCGGGTGGGGTCATGGCGTTGGAATGTCCCAAGTCGGTGCAGTCGGAATGGCTGAAAAAGGATATACGTATGATATTATTTTGAAGCATTTCTACACGGGAATTGAATTAGAAACAAGATATTAATTCAACGGAAAAAAAGGCGGTAGTCAACGGATGTATGTATTAGGAATCGACGGTGGTGGAACGAGGACGACGGGCATTGTCGCCGATGAAATTGGAAACGTTTACATGCATGCGGTAACCGGGCGGAGCAATCCGAACACGTTGCTGCAGGCGGAATTCGAAGAAGTGATCTGCGGATTAGCAAAAGAGTTGAAAAGGCAGAACGAAGCCGTTTTCAATCAATTGTCCGTCTGTTTTGCAGGAATTGCAGGCGTAGGGGAAAGTGGACGCGATGCAGAAGTGGCGGCCCTGTTAGCGCGGGAGCTGCCAGCCGGAACGACAGTCACTGTACGGAATGATGCATTTAATGCACTATATTCCGGCACGCTCGGCGGACCGGGCATCGTCCAGATTGCAGGTACCGGTGCTGTCACATTGGGCATTAATGCAAAAGGGGAAATCGCCCGTTCGGGTGGATGGGGTTACTTATTCGATGACGAAGGGAGCGGGTTTTATTTAGGGAATGAAGCGTTGAAAGCAGTGTTTCGTTCTTTTGATAATCGCGGCCCGGCGACATCATTAACGGATCGTATTAAGGAGTATTTTGCTGTACAAAACGTCCCGGATATTATCGGCCAAGTGTATGGGAAAGAACATCCGCGTTCAGTCGTCGCGCCCCTTGCCCGTCTCGTTTTGCAAGAAGCACAGGCGGATGATGACGTTGCAAAATGGATTGTGGAGAGTGCGTGCGAAGAAATGATGCATTCAATTGAAGCTTGCCATCACCGTTTATTCGATAAAAACGATCCAACCGCAATTGTATTGTCAGGCGGCGTCTTCACCGATTTTGAGCTGTTTGCAGGGAGGTTCCGTGAATTGTCCCGTCAATCGATTCCGAAGGCAATCTTCCAATCGCCGCAAGTGCCGCCTGTAGGAGGGGCGGTACTTGCAGGATTGGCGGAAAGACAAAAGGCTGTCCATCCGGAATTCTCAAGCCGTTTGAATGAACAGCTTCAAGAAAGGGTTACGCCATGACAATGACAGTAGTGCCTATATTAGAAATACGTGCATCCGATATCGTGGGTCTCTGGAATAAGGAAATCGGCGAGCGATTTCCGATGAGCGCCGCGTTATGGAACCAAAACACGGCAAATGAACCGAATGTGATGTGGGAAGGATCTTACGCTGTCTGTATTGACGGGCAACTTTGTGGATTCATCGTCGTAAAACGGCATGTGGAGAAGCTAGATGCCCGTATGCCGGCGACAGTCGGTTGGATTCAATGCATGCTTGTCGGAAAACCATTTCAAAACGAAGGGCTAGGCTCTGAGCTGCTTCGGCACGCCGAACAGGCGCTGCTGGAAGCGGGAGTGGATGAAATTCGATTAGGACGCGACCCGTGGCATTACTTCCCTGGCATCCCTCTAGAAGACGAAGTAACAATCGGCTGGTTTGAAAAGCGTGGATATGCAAAGGGCGGGGTTGAAACGGATTTGATTAAAAACGTCCGAGATAGTGAGTTATACAAGCTGACGAATTCGGACAAGCATTACCGGCTATTGACGAAAGATGACATCCCTTCTCTGCTCCGATTTTTAGAGCGCGTCTTTCCGGGACGCTGGCATTATGAAGCGATTCATTATGAATTGATTGCCGGCACTGGAAGAGAGTTCATCGGCTTTTTCATGGACGGCGAATTGCAAGGGTTCTGCCGGATAAACGATCAGCAGTCGCCGGTCATCGCGCAAAATGTATATTGGTCGGCGTTATGCCATGGAGAGATGGGCGGCATCGGACCTTTAGGGATTGACCGTACAATTCGGGGAAATCATTTTGGAATCGACTTGGTGAAAGCGGCAGCAAATGAACTGATCGGTAGGGGAGTGACGGACATCGTTATCGATTGGACGCAGCTTATCTCTTTTTACGAAAAGCTCGGCTTCACGCCTTGGAAGCAGTATCAGTCGATGACGAAAACAATTGGGGTGGAATGAATGAAAGAAGCGGTACGTAACTATTTACAGCGTGAAATCGATCTGCAAGTGACACCGGGAGCGGTCATCCGAGTCCGGCATAAAGGGAAAATCGTTCTCGACGAAACAGTCGGGACGAATAGTTTGGAAGAAGACAAAGTCCCCGTAACGAGCAGCCATCTGTTCGACATGGCGTCGTTGACGAAGGTGATGGTGACGTTGCCGGCCGTCTTGCAATTATGTGAAGCAGGAGACATCCATTTGCATGACAAGGTTACAAGATTCATCCCTTCATTCCAAAAACACGGAAAAGATGGTACGACAATCAAGCAGCTGCTCACCCATTCTTCGGGATTGATTGCCCACCGTCCTTACTTTGAAAGAAAACTTTCGGCCACTCAGGTGCTGAAGGAGATTGAAGAGGAGAAGTTGGAATATTCACCGGACAGCAATGTCGTTTATAGCGACCTTGGGTTCATTCTTCTTATGGAAATTATCGAGAAGGCCAGCGGGCAGAAAATCGACGAATATGCGAAGCAACGTCTATTTGTCCCAATGGGAATGAATGATACGGGATATAAGCCCTCGCACGAGCGGCAACGGTATGCACCGACCGAGTATTACGAACATTTGCAAGGACATAAATATGGCATTGTCCACGATGATAACACGGAATTCATGGACGGGATAAGCGGCCATGCGGGATTGTTTTCAACAATGGACGATTTGTCCATTTTCACGAGGATGCTCGAAAACGACGGAGTGCACGAAGGAAAGAAGATTCTCGACCCGCATTGGCTTGCGCTGTCGCGACGCAACTTCACACCGTTTGCGGATGAAAGCAGAGGTCTCGGGTGGCAATTGAAAGGAAGCGGGGCGAGTCCTGCAGGAGATTTAATGTCGGAAAGCACTTATGGGCATACGGGATTCACCGGGACGAGCTTTTATATTGATCCCGAAAAGGAATTGACGGTCATGCTGCTGACGAACCGTGTGTATTTTGGGCGGCATCTTGAAATGCTCCGTTTGCGGCCCCGCTTACATAATATCATCTATACAACATTGTTTTCATAGGGGGAATTCGTATGCAGCATGTCTTAATCGTCGGAGCGCATTGCGGGGATGGGGAAATCCAGGCCGGCGCAATCGCCCATAAGTACGCACAGGCGGGATATCGAGTAACGTTCCTTCATTTGACGGCAGGGGAGAAGGGAGCACCGCCACATATGGATGTGGAAGAATACCGTCTGCAAAAGATTCGGGAAGCTGAAGCGGCAGCGGCCATTTTAGGCGGAACGAGCATCACGCTCGCACATCGGGATGCTGAGTTGACGTTCAATGAAGAAATTGTCAAAGAAGTGGCGACGATCTTCCGGAGAGAGAAGCCGGAATTTGTCATTACGCA
This sequence comes from Sporosarcina sp. SAFN-015, assembly GCF_059415085.1. NCBI lineage: Bacteria > Bacillati > Bacillota > Bacilli > Caryophanales > Caryophanaceae > Sporosarcina > Sporosarcina sp. SAFN-015. The sequence continues at coordinate 359,517 of NZ_JBPFDR010000004.1, read as the reverse complement.
TTGGGAGAATAGCATGCATCCTGATCATGCGCTCTGTCAAAAGATTGTACAAGATGCGTGGTTGAAAGCCTCCTTGCCGGGCTTCGATCTTGACGGACTGCCGCCCCATGGCCTTCGACGGGTTTTCCATAGTGAGAACTGGGAGGACATGGACGGGTATGAACCGGATATTTACGTCGATGTGACGGATTCGTTCGATGCTTACTTGGAGGCATTGTCGTGTTATTGGTTCATCATGAATTCTACGAGTTTCAGATATTACGATTATTATAAGGCGCTGGGGACGATGCGCGGCTGTCTGGCTCGCACAACGTATGCACAGACATTGAAGAACTCAAAGGGACTGCATGTTAGAAGAGAAGGGCATATCCCGGGATTTCCGATTTAAGTAAAAGAGATGTGAAGAGGGGGAAACAGCATGAATTTACAAAAGAAAGTCGGCCGATTGCTAATTGCCGGATTCAAAGGCATTACGATATCGGAGGAAATTAAACATTTGATTCACACATATCATATTGGAGGAATCATCCTATTCGGGAGGAATATAGGCACGCCTGAAGAAATTCTTGCGTTGACGAACAGCCTCCAAGCGGAAGCGAAAAAGGCTGGATATGAAACGCCTTTGCTCATTTGCATCGATCAGGAAAACGGAGTCGTCAGGAGATTGGGGGAAGGGACGACAATCATTCCTGGCGCAATGCTTCTTGGAGCGACATATGATCCGGCAAACGCAAGAAAAGCTGGTTTTATGACAGGAAAAGAATTAAAAGCGCTCGGCATTAACTGGAATTTGGCGCCTGTTGTTGATATTAACAATAACCCGAAAAATCCGGTCATCGGTGTCCGTTCTTTCGGAGAGGACACTGCGAACGTAGCAGAAATGGCGAAACATTCGATGCTCGGAATGCAGGAGGCAGAGGTCATGACGACGTTAAAGCACTTTCCGGGCCATGGAGATACGAGTGTCGATTCCCATCTTGATTTGCCGGTGATCGACCATGATCTTGAAAGGTTGCACGCTGTCGAGCTAGTCCCGTTCAAAGAATGCATGGCGGCCGGCGCTGATGCGGTTATGAGTGCACATGTTTATTTCCCGGCGCTCGAAAAAAAGGAGAATGTCCCGGCGACGTTATCACATTCTGTCATTACAGGACTCCTTCGGGAAGAACTCGGGTTCGACGGTGTCATTACGACGGATTGCATGGAAATGGACGCGATTGCAAAAAGAATCGGTACAGTGGAAGGATGCGTGCAGGCGGTCGAGGCGGGTGTAGACTTTGTCATGGTATCCCATTTGCATGATTTACAGGAGCAGGCAGTCATCCGGTTGGCGGAAGCTGTCGAAAGCGGAAGGATATCCGAACTGCGGATTGAAGAGTCTATTGAAAGAATCGAGAAAGTTACTCGGAAATATACGTCATGGGAAGAGATTGAAGCGAATAAAACGGTTGCCGATTTTGTCGGCTCCGCTAAGCATCATGATGATATGGAGGAAATTTACAAGCAAGGCATAACGGAAGTGAAAGGTCCAGGTATTCCGATTGCGGCGGAGGACCGTGTGCTGCTTGTCCATCCGAAAAATGAATACGCAATGATGGTAGAAGATAAACGGTATGCGACGTTGACGATGGCGGAGCAGTTGAAAAAGGTTCATGGGAACGTTGTGTCAATGGAAATTGACGGAGAAAGTTCAAGTGATATCGATATGAAGGAGCTCGCGGGAGAGTACGATCATATTGTCTTCCTGACGTTGAATGCCGATAAGCATGAAAACCAGAGGCGGCTCGTCAATGAATTATTGGAGAGTGGAAAACCCGTTGATGTTATTGCCGTGCGGTCGCCATATGATGCGTCATATTTTCCGAAGGCGAATCGTGTCATTTGCACATATGAATTCACACAATCGGCGTTTGAAGTCGTAGCTTCACATTTAGCAGGAACAACAACGATCAATGGTAGATTACCAGTCACTATTGAATGATTGAAAATTCTTTTTAGAAAAATAAATTAGTATTGATATTTAATTTCAGAAACGCTAAAATGACAGTAAGCGTTTTCAATGAGAGATTTTGGAAAGGAACATGCCCGTGAAACCAATGCGCGTTTGTGGATTAATGTCGGGAACTTCTTTGGATGGCCTTGATATTGCAATTGTCGATTTCTCGTTTGAAGAAGGGAAACTCCAGCATGACTTGCTTCATTTCGTAACGATGCCATATGACGGTGGACTTAAGCAGGAGCTGCATAAGTTAATGGACCCTGCAGCGCCTTTGCATCTAGTATCCTCGATGAATATGTATTTAGGGGAACGATATGCAGAGTCGCTTACGGAAGCTTTACAGCAAGCGGGAATCGGTTTGGAGACAATCGATCTCATCAGTTCCCATGGTCAGACAATTTGGCATGAGCCGGCGGTTGAACAGAAACGAACGTACGCCCGTCCAAATACGATGCAAATTGGGGATATTGCCGTGCTAGCGGAACGTACAGGCAAAACAGTCATCGGGGACTTCAGGACACGTGATATGGCTGCGGGCGGGCAAGGTGCTCCGCTAGTACCGTTTGCGGACCAAGTTTTATTCCAATCGGAGCTGATCGGGCGTGTCCTTCTGAATATCGGGGGGATTGCCAATATGACAGTGTTGCCGCGGCGTGGGTCGGAGCAGCCGATTATAGCCTATGATACTGGTCCTGGAAATATGGTGATCGATGCTTGTGCCGTAAAGGCAACAAGCGGGCAGCGCTCCTTCGATAAAGACGGATTGTTAGCTGCAGGCGGCACTGTCGATGATGAATGGATAGATCGACTGACGAGCCATGAATATTTTGCAGCACCGGCGCCGAAAAGCACGGGAAGGGAATTATTCGGATTTACTTTCGTTGAAAAGTTTTGGGCGGATGGGGATGAGCGTGGTCATTCGTCCGCTAATAAAATCGCCACTGCGACGATGTTGACGGCAAGTACAATAGCTACAGAGATTCAAAGATATATAGAAACGCATGATGTGAAAGAAGTGATTGTCAGCGGAGGTGGTGTGCATAATCAGACATTAATGGGGTTTCTGAAGACACTCCTACCTGATGATGTAAAATTCGCGACGACAGCTGATCTTGGAATTCACGCAGATGCGAAGGAAGCGTTCGTCTTTGCCTTGCTTGGCTATTTAGGCATTAATAAAATGCCAAATTCATTGCCAGCAGCGACGGGCGCGGAGAAAGCGACAATTATGGGAAAAATCGCTTGGGGATAATCAAAAGCGGAGGGGGGCGTTTAGCTGTGACAGGCACTGGAGAGCTTGAAATAAAGGCGCTTTTTGCCTTTATCTTCAAGATCGAAGCGACCCGAACAGCTGCCCCCCGGAGCTAGACGGGGAATTCATGAGAAAATTATTAGGGGGTCAAGAAATGAAGAAAGTATGGAAGAAATCCGCTCTTGCGGCCTTAACGCTAGGGTTTGCAGCGACGATGCTTGCAGCTTGCGGGGACAAGGAAGAAGCGGGAAATGCTGAAGAATTTAAAGGAAAGATCACCATTTGGGATGGACCAAGATGGCCGGATGCGGACGATAATAAGTTTCATTGGCTAGAAGATAAGATTAAAGAATACGAAGAAGCGAATGAAGGAATTGAAATCGATTTAGTTCAAGTGCCATGGGCGGAAATGGGAGATAAGCTCGGCGTCGCAATCGCGGGTAAAGCTTGGCCGGATATCGCACCAGTCGATATTAGCGGCAGCGCGGTAAGCATCGATCATATCGAGCAAGGCGTCATCGAATCGCTAGATCCATATTTCGATAAAGATGCAAAAGCGGACTTCTACGACAATGCGCTTGAAGCATATACGTATGATGGAAAGCTATACGGAATTCCAAACAGTATTACGTTGCATACGATGCTATTGAACTTAGACCTATTCGAAGAGGCAGGCGTTGAGCCGCCGAAAGATGGAAAGTGGACGTATGAAGAGTTTTTACAAGCTGCCGAAAAATTGACATTTGACCGTGATGGCGATGGCAAGACGGATGTATACGGATTCTCGACGTACATCATGCCTGGCTACTATGAAGCATGGCCGTTCTTCTATAAAAATGGCGGATCGCCGCTTAACGAAGACATGACGGAGTTCACATTCGATTCTCCGGAGGCGGTAAAGGCGATTCAAGATTTGGCTGATTTGAAGTTGAAGCATAAAGTTGCTCCGGAGACGCATGGTGGAAATGATGTTGGCGGCACATTCCAAGCGTGGGCGAATGAAGAGCAGCGTACAGTCGCAATGGAGCCATGGGCAACATGGGCGATCGGTGCCGCACAAGGCGCATACCCGACGAACTTCATGGTTGCTGAATATCCGGCAGGAGATAAAGATGCTGCAACAATTGGCGGCGTCGGCGGATGGGTCATGATGCATCAGGAAGATGTGAACAAGAAAGCAGCAGTTGCAGATTTCATGAAATTTATCTCTACAGCTGATGAGCAATATCATATGGCACAAAATTACGGTATCTTCCCAGCGCGCATTAGTGCTGCTGAAATGGATCCGTTCAAAGACAATCCGGAAATGACACGTGCGATGGAAATGTCCGATCAAGTTATTATGCTTCCACGTCATCCGGAATGGAAAAAAATTGATGAAGCAATTCAAAGCGAATTGCAACTCGTGTTCAATGGTGAAAAAACTGCCGAGCAAGCGATGGCAGATGCTAAAAAAGCAGTAGACAAAATATTGGAGTAATAAAAAGAAAGCAGGCTATGCATCGCGTACGCCTGCTTCACTTTTAGGGGGGTGTCATAGATGACTCAGATGCCTATGGGTGCAGTGCCGAAAAAGAATAAAGAAAAACTGAAAGTTATCGGAAAATCGAATAAGAGTCCTAAGAAAGTACTTTATGAGATGAAGCGGAACTATAGCGCGTACCTCTTCCTGCTGCCAAAGCTTATTCTTTTCACGCTTTTCGTTGCAATCCCCGTTGTGTGGGCGTTCATTTTATCCTTTCAGAAATATAAAATCTTCGGCAGTGAATTTGTCGGATTAGAGAACTACATAAAAGTGTTTGAGAGCGATGCATTCCGTATTGCATTGAAAAACACATTGCTCTTTACGGTAGTGACGGTCCCGTTCGGCGTCATAAGCGCACTTGTGCTATCCACGCTCATTTTTGAATTGGGGAAAGTGTCCCAAAGTTTATTCAGGTCTGCCTTCTATTTACCGACGGTCACCTCGATGGTCATCATCGCGATGGTGTGGCGCTGGATGTACAATTACGATTTCGGACTTTTCAACTATGTGTTAGGCTGGTTCGGGGTCGGTCCCGTCAACTGGCTTGGACAGTCGAGTACGGCATTATGGGCGTTGATCATCATGCAATGTCTCATTCCGTTCGGTGTCGGGATTATCATGTATTTAGCATCGATGGGATCGATTTCCCAATCGTTATATGAAGCTGCACGGATAGATGGCGCAAGCCGATTCAAGCAGTGGATCCATATAACGATTCCTTTATTAAAACCGACTACATTATATTTAGTGCTATTGAGCACGATCGGTTCATTCCAAGTGTTTACGCAAATTATCATGATGACCGGGGGAGGACCGGGGAGCGCGACAGAAACGCTCGTCCACCTCATTTATAAAACGGGCTTCCGAGATTTCGAATTCGGTTTGGCAGGGGCTCAATCAGTCGTATTATTTGTCATTATCCTCATCTTTTCTGTCATCCAATTCCGGGTGCTTCGCCATGATGAGTGATTGGGGGATAGGAAATGAAGAAAAAACCGCTCGATCGTTTAAATAAACTAATTATATTCGGATTGCTTACTGTTTTTGCGATTGTTTCATTGCTTCCGTTGTATTGGGTGTTCTCGACTTCCCTTCAGCTGAGCAGCTATCAATCCCAAGATATGGATCGTCCAGTTTCATACGTCGACTCCAATCCGCCGAAAATGTATCCAATGGGAATACCGCTTTATTTCAAGCATTGGGGCGAGGCGAGGGAAGCGGCTAAAGCCGGGGATGCTGAAGAAGAAGCATATCACCGAGATATGATGGACCATATCGTTTCGAATTCGTTCGGCAGCTTTAAGACATTGTTCAAAAAGCATGACGTGGGAAAATGGTTTTTCAATAGTATTTACATTGCGGTCGTCGTCACGATAGGCATCTTGCTTATCGACTCAATGGCAGGCTATGTGTTGGCGAAGAAGAGGTTCCCCGGACGGAATTTGATCTTCTGGATTATTATTTCGACAATGATGATTCCTGGTCAAGTAACGCTCGTTCCTCTATTCATTATGGTAGGGAATCTTGGTTTGATGGATACGCATTGGGCTTTGATCCTTCCTGATCTATCCATGGTATTCGGTGTCTTCCTCATGAGGCAGTTCATGTATTCCATTCCGGATGAATTGTTGGAGGCTGCCAGAATGGACGGTGCAAGTGAATGGCGGACATTTTGGACAGTCGTCCTGCCACTCGCAAGACCGGGACTTGCCGCGCTTGGCATCTTCACGTTCATGAACGTCTGGAATTCATTCCTATGGCCGATCATCGTGCTGAACACTGCGGAACTTTACACATTGCCTGTAGGTTTGAAAACATTGCAGGACGCAAACTTGGCAAGTTTTAAATTGCTAATGAGCGGTGCTGCAGTTGCTGCAATTCCGATGATTATCGTCTTCATTTTATTCCAACGTTATTTCGTCAAAGGCTTGACACTTGGCGGCGTGAAAGAATGACGGGGCACTTTCAAGTAAAGTTGGGGGTTGACGTATTTTTTGAGAGGGATTTGTCGGATCTGCAAGGGAAAAGAATCGGTTTATTGACGAATCAAACAGGTGCTAATGGAGAGCTTGTCTCTACAATCCGGCTATTCCATGAACATCCAGAGCTGCAGTTGGAGATTCTGTTCGCGCCTGAGCACGGCTTGTTGACGAATGTGAAGGAAGGCGAGAAGTTCAACGACGCCACCCATCGTTCAACGGGCATTCCGATATTTAGTCTGTACGGACAGTCGAAAAAACCGACGGATGCAATGATGGAGAAAGTCGACATCGTCGTCTTCGATATCCAAGACATCGGTGCAAGATATTATACGTATATTTACACGATGGCGTATATGATGGAAGCATGTGCTCGAATGGGGAAGAGAATGATTGTCCTCGATCGGCCGAATCCGATTGGTGGAGAGATTGTCGAAGGAAATTTCATCGATCCGGATTACACGTCTTTTGTCGGACTATATCCAATCCCGAATAGGCATGGTCTAACTGTCGGCGAGCTTGCTGCCTATTTCAACGAACAGTTCCACATCGGATGCGAATTGGAAGTGGTTTGGATGGAAGGCTGGAATAGGCGTTCATTCCAAACGGATAATGGCCTGCCTTGGATTCCGCCTTCTCCGAATACGACATCGCTCGATATGATGCTCCTATATCCGGGGACATGTTTACTAGAAGGGACGAATCTATCCGAAGGGCGTGGGACGACACAGCCGTTTGAAATTATGGGCGCTCCTTTCATTGACGGAGAGGAGTTGCAGGATAATGTAAATGCTTTACGTTTGGAAGGGATCCGCGCACGCGCAATTGCCTTCACGCCGACTTATCAAAAGTACAATGGACAGCTGTGCGAGGGGATTCAACTGCATATAACGGATCGCCAGACGTTCAAACCAGTGGAGTCAGTCGTTAAAATTCTTGCAGTTGTAGCAGAGATGTATGCCGGAAAACTAGAGTTTTTGGAGTATGGCAAATTGCGGCATCCGATGATTGATTTGCTTGCAGGGAATGATTTAATGCGCCGTGGGCTATTGGAAGGGAATATATATCCGTATTTGCAGCAGTGCAGCCGGGATTCGGAGAAATTCATGAAAATGAGAGAACGTTACTTACGATACAGATAGGAAGGCGGACGATGGAAAAATTATCACTTCTGACGACTGAAGGATCCAATCCGAAGACAATGCGGTTGGATGAAATGTCAATCGGGGACATATTGAGAACAATGAATGATGAGGATCAGACCGTTGCCCTAGCTGTTCGGCAAGTGATCCCGGAAATTGAAAAGACAGTTGAAAAAGTGGTGGAAGCTTTTAAAAACGGTGGCAGGCTTCTCTATATAGGTGCAGGAACTAGCGGCAGAGTCGGCGTCATGGATGCAGTGGAATGCCCTCCGACATTTGGAACTTCCCCCGATCTCGTAAAGGCCGTATTGGCAGGGGGAGAAGGGGCGATGTATCAGGCTGTCGAAGGGGCTGAAGATGATGAAACACTTGGAGCGAAGGACGTCGAAGATCTTCAAGTGAACAGTAAGGATGTCATTATCGGTATCGCTGCAAGCGGAAGGACGCCTTATGTGAAAGGGGCGCTTAATCACGCAAAGTCATGCGGCGCAACAACTGTCAGCCTTTCAAACAATGAAAATTCGCTCATTAGCAGCTACGCGGATATACCGATCGAAGTCATTACCGGTCCGGAAATATTGACAGGGTCGACTCGATTGCGTGCCGCCACTTCCCATAAGCTCATTTTAAATATGATTTCGACGACTGCGATGGTGAAGACAGGCAAGGTGTATCAAAACCTGATGGTCGATGTAAATGCAAGCAATTTCAAATTGCGAGAACGTGCGAAAAAAATGGTTTGCACGATTACCGAAATGGATGAAGACAGAGCTGAGTCTGTATTGGAAGAGACCGGCTACAATGTTAAGCTTGCAATCGTCATGATTCTTGCGCAAGTCGATAAAGAAAAAGCTCAAGATTTGATCATTTCAGCGGATGGATTCGTAGGAAAAGCTGTTAAACTCGCAAGTATGGAAGAAGGGTAAACGTTATGTATCGTACGTTTCTAAGCGGAGATGAAATAGGGATTGTCGGTCTATGGAATGACGTGTTGATCCATGATCCAATTAATGAAAAACGATTTAGGACACAAGTGCTTCTCGATGCAAACTTCGACCCAAAAGGTATGATTGTCGCGGTTGATGGAGGACGGATTGTCGGAGCGATATTGGCTATTACGCGAAAGTTGCCGATGATTGGTACCGAACTTGAGCCCGATACGGGGTGGATCACCTTTTTCATGGTGCATCCGGACTTCGAGAGAAACGGAATCGGCCGCGGGCTTATGGAGAAGGCGATTGATTATATTCGCGGGCAAGGAGCGAAGAAAGTATTCTTCTCTTCTTACGCTCCGAATTACTTTCTTCCGGGGATTGATGAGTTTGCCTATCCATCCGGTTTCAATTTCTTGCTAAAGGAAGGGTTTAAGCGCGCCTATTCACCGGTCGCCATGCATAGAGCGTTGACGGATTATGTTTATCCTGACGCGGTGAAGGTGGTAAAATTGGAGCGTGAGCAGGAAGGATATACGTTTGAAACAGTCCGGGACGGCGATATGCCAGCCGTTATACACTTCGCGAATACCGTATTCAACCCGGATTGGGGTCGGGCGATCCGCGAAGGTTTATTGCAAGGGATCGACCCATCTCAAATTCTTGTTGCGAAAAAAGAGGGAAGAATCGTAGGATTTGCGATGTATGGCGGCTACGAAGGGATCCGGGAACGTTTTGGTCCATTTGGAGTCGATGACAGCGAGCAAGGAAAAGGGCTTGGAAAGGTTTTATTGCAAGAAGCGTTGCACTCAATGAAGCAAAGGACGGTCCAAGGTGCTTGGTTCCTTTGGACGAGTGAAAAGAGCTCAGCAGGACATTTATATTTGAAAAATGGATTTACCACATACCGGACATTCCATGTCATGGTGAAGGAAGTAGATTGAAGAAAATGGAGGGATGTATATGGCTATAGCGAGCGGCGGTTTAGTGCTGCTAAAAGAAATGAGGCATTTGCTCCCTCCTTCGGAACAGAAAATAGCCGACTATATTTTAGCGAACCCGCAAGATATTGTGACGATGACCGTTTCGGAATTAGGCGAAGTGAGCCAAACGAGTGGTGCTGCTGTCACGAGGCTATGCAAATCACTGCAATTGAAAGGTTTTCAGGAATTGAAATTACGCATTAACGGAGATCTTGGACGGAAGCTGGAAATTACGACGAGGGACATCCAGCCGAATGAACCAGTTGCTACGACGATCCAGAAGGTGACGGAGCATGCCATCCATACATTACTGGAAACAGCGGAATTGCTTGACCATAAACAATTGGAATATGCTGTCGACGCGATTGTTAAAGCGAAAAATATTCACTTTTTCGGCGTAGGTGCCTCAGGAATTGCTGCAATCGATGCGCAACAGAAGTTTTTGCGGATCCATAAAGCCTCCACTGTCAGCACAGATTTGCATATGGGGGCAACGATTATGGCGAATGTCGATGAGAACGATGTTGTTGTTGGCATCTCATTCTCGGGAGCAACGTTTGAAGTTGGAAAGATTCTTGAGCTTGCGCAAATAAATGGGGCAACGACGATCAGTTTGACAAAATTCGGCCAGACGCCTATTTCACGGATTTCAGATATTCAACTGCATACATCACCTGCAAAGGAAGCGAATTTGCGAAGCGGTGCTACGTCGTCGAGGCTAGCCCAGCTGCATGTTATGGATATCTTGTTTATGTCGGTTGCCTCGAAACAATTTGAAACGACAATCACTTATTTGGATGCGACGCGTGAAGCGATCGATGATATTCGGAACGACTCGTTCAAGAAACGGAAAAAATAATTCGGGGGGTGACAGCTTTGACGTCATTGCTCATTCATAATGTCCGGATTGCAATGCCGAATGGCAACGTCATGAAAGGCGAAATTGTTGTGGTTGACGGGAAAATTGCAACTGTTTCAAACATAGCAATTAATGACTTCGCTGGAAAAAGGATGGACGGTCAAGGTTGTCTTGTACTCCCTGGATTCATTGATATCCACATACATGGAGCGGTTGGCGCTGATTTCATGGATGGAGCAGTGGAACAATTTGAAAAGATCGCAAACGCTTTGCCGATGGAGGGGACAACTTCATTTCTTGCGACAACGTTGACGCAATCGGCGGATGATATCGCAAAAGCAGTCGATACCGGGAATAGATTTCTGTCGCAGAATGAAACAGGTGCTGAAATGCTCGGATTTCATTTGGAAGGGCCTTTCATTCACCCGGAACAAGCAGGGGCACAGCCGATTGAATTTATCCAGAAACCTTCTTTTGCACTTCTAGAAAGATGGTTCGGTGAACGTCTAGCTCATTTGAAAGTCGTGACGCTCGCCCCGGAATGTGACGAGGATTTACATATGACGAGGCGACTTGCAGATCGTGGCATTATCGTTTCCGCAGGCCATACGAAAGCTGCATTCGAAGATATTGCTCAGGCAGTCGATCATGGTCTATCGCATCTTACCCATTTCGGCAATGCGATGACTGGCTTGCATCATCGGGAAATCGGCACGGTTGGCGCAGGTTTTTTGCTGGAGCAGCTCTACTGTGAAGTGATTGCGGATGGAATCCATTTGTCGAAGGACATGCTACGCCTCCTGTATAAAAAAATCGGGCCGGAACGGATTATCCTCATTACCGATTCAATGAGGGCGAAAGGCTTGCCGGATGGATTGTATACATTGGCGCGCCAGAATGTGGAAGTAGTCGGTACGAAAGCGACATTAGCGAATGGTACATTGGCTGGTAGTGTTTTAAAGATGTATGGAGCCGTTCAAATGATGCGGCAAATAGGGGCGAATCTGTCCGAGCTGATAAAAATGTCCTCATCCAATGCAGCCAAACGGTTAGGAGTGTTTGACCGAAAAGGAAGCATTGAGGAGGGAAAAGACGCAGATCTTGTCCTTCTGGATACCAATTTTCAAGTTCATGCGACCATTTGCAGAGGGAAGGTGAGCCATTCCTGTGAATGAGGTTTACGAGTTCAATTGGGTTGAAGTAGCTGACTATGACGAAATGAGTCGTCTTGCCGCGGAGCTGTTTGAACAGCAAGTGAACAAGAAACCGGATAGTGTTCTCGGTCTTGCCACAGGTGCTAGTCCTATCGGCTTTTATCGAAATCTCGTGGATCGGTATGTACAAGGACGGATTTCCTTTGCGAACGTGCAAACATTCAATTTGGACGAGTATACTGGACTAGAATTTTCCCATCCGACGAGCTTTTACAGTTATATGGAGGAGCATTTATTTACGAAAGTTGATTTGCCAGCAATTCATCGGCATTTGCCGGATGGAGAAGCAGCCAATTTGAATGAGGAATGTGTACGGTATGAAAGAGTAATTCGTGAAAGTGGAGGAATCGACATACAATTGCTAGGTATCGGGGTGAATGGTCATATTGGTTTTAATGAACCGGGCACACCATTTCATTCACGGACACATATCGTCAAGCTGGCGGAATCGACTCGTGCGAGGAATGCAAAGTATTTTCCTTCCGCTGAAGAATTCCCGAGGCAAGCAATCACGATGGGCATCCAAACAATCCTCGAGGCAAAAAAGATTATCCTCCTAGCATTTGGAGAGGAAAAAACGGAAGCGATCGAGAGGTTGAGAAGTGGAAACGTTTCAAAGGACTTTCCAGCGAGCTGTTTACATAGACATTCGAATGTCACGGTTTTGTATGGGAAGTGAGCGGTCCGCGAAAATATTTAGGGGGGATAAAGCATGGCTGAACTGAAGTTGACAAATTTGACGAAGGAATATGACAAAGGTGTCATTGCCGTCAAAGACTTCAATTTACATATAGAAGATAAGGAATTCATCGTATTTGTCGGTCCTTCTGGCTGTGGAAAATCTACGACGCTACGAATGATTGCCGGTTTGGAAGATATAACGGATGGCGATTTTGAAATCGACGGCAAGCGGATGAATGACGTAGCCCCGAAAAATCGGGATATCGCGATGGTTTTTCAAAACTATGCGCTATACCCGCATATGACCGTCTACGAAAATATGGCGTTCAGTTTGAAGCTTCGGAAAGTGAAGAAGAAGGAGATTGACGAGAAGGTCCAAGAGGCCGCTAAAATACTAGGGTTGGAGGAGTATTTGGACCGGAAGCCGAAAGCATTGTCTGGAGGACAGCGTCAACGGGTAGCACTTGGGCGGGCAATCGTTAGGGATGCGAAAATTTTTCTCATGGATGAACCGCTTTCCAATTTGGATGCAAAGCTGAGGGTGCAAATGCGTGCCGAAATCCAAAAGCTGCATAGACGCCTACAAACGACAACGATTTACGTAACGCATGACCAGACAGAAGCGATGACGATGGCAACCCGACTCGTCGTCATGAAAGACGGATATATCCAACAAGTTGGAACGCCGAAAGAAGTATATGATTGCCCGAGAAATGTATTTGTCGGAGGTTTCATCGGTTCACCGGCAATGAACTTTTTCAAAGGGACAATGACGGAGGAAGGCGTCGCGATCGGGGACACAAAGGTATTCATTCCGGAAGGGAAACGCAAAATGCTGCAAGAGAACGGGTATGCAGGGAAGGAATTAATCCTCGGCGTCCGTCCGGAAGATATTTATACGAAAGCGTCTGACATCGAATTGAATGGAAAGGCCACTTTCCAAGCGACAATCGAAGTGGCGGAACTGATGGGTGCTGAGACGTATTTATACGCAGCGTTGAATGGACATGATTTCATCGCAAGAATCGATTCCGACACATCGATCCGTCCATCGGACACGATTCCGCTCGCATTCGACATGGAAAAAGCACATTTCTTCGATGCGGAAACAGAAGAACGCATATATTAATAAATTGGAAAAGGGTTGCTCTCATGTTGAGAAGCAACCCTTATTTTGTATAGTAACTTTTATTGTTGAAGTTTATGTCCATCTAAAGATCCGTGATCCGGATTCTATTGAAAATGATCAATGCCGCGGTCATTTTCCACTGGATGTCTTCTATCCTTAAGCAACGCAAGCCCTACCTTCTCTTGCGTCCTTGCGACCCTTTAGCCGCGCCAGTGTGAATAAGTGTCCTCAAAAACAGTACGTAGAATGCCATGTCAAATTAAAAGTTACTATGGCGTTAACTAATTAACTATAACATACATTCAAGTAAAAGACAAGCATTGTGTGAAAATGAGCATGGAAGTTAGACATATTCCCCGGGAAATATGCTTTTTCCGACGAATTTCTACTTGTTTTATAAATTAAGAATTTCATTAAATAATTGATTGGGGGAAATATCTTTAGCTGGAAAAATAGTATATTTTTATAATGGGATAAATTGATGGTTACGGATATAACCTGCAAGCAAGCCAGTTATCGCAATAGTATTGTCACTAATTCTACATCATTCTTGTTGTTTACATGACTCTATTTCCTATATAATAAAAATATCTTTCTTAAGGGAGTTGGGGATGGCTTGAAGCCGAATTCAAAATTTGCAACGAAGATTGTCGTCCTTGTCGTTTTGGTCATTGGAATTGCAGCAAGTGTCGGATGGTATGTCTCGGGTGCAAATAAAGGAATGAATGTGTCGTTTTCTGAATTTGAGAAGACGATTCAGGCTCAAGAAGGAAAGCCGTTGTCCTTGAAGGAAAAGGCTGATGGCAGTTTGCATCTGGAAACGAATGATGGACTGTATGTAACACAAGTCCGTCCACAAAGCCAACTTGCAGAACAATTAGTTGAAAAATATAATCTTTCATATACATTTGCCGATGCAAGCCAATATAATGGTTTGATTATCGGTGGTTTAATCTTAGCAGCTTTTTTGACATTGGTTATTCTACACAAGAAAGGGAAGCTCGGGGTCGGCGTTTCTTCGATGAAGAACGGAGCTTCGAAGGCGACACCACTTCCTAATATTACGCTGAACGATATCGGTGGGCTTCCGGAAGAGATGAAGGAAGAGATTCACCAGACGCTTTCGATCATCAAAGATCCGAAACGTGCAACACAAGTCGGTATTCAAGCGCCAAAAGGGATTCTTCTGTATGGGCCTCCGGGGACTGGAAAAACATTGCTTGCCCAAGCAATCGCCCGTGAAATCGGTGCTACTTTCTACTCTTCCAGCGGATCTGCATTCACGGAGCTGTTTGTCGGGGTCGGCGCTTCTCGCGTGCGCACATTATTCCAAAATGCCCGTAAAAATCGTCCGGCCGTAATTTTTATCGATGAAGTTGACGCGTTAGCAGGCAAACGGAAAGAGCATGGCGGTGAAGAGTCCGAAAAGACATTGACGGAGCTGCTTGTACAGTTGGATGGCGGCAACGATAATGATGGGATCTTGTTCATCGCGGCGACGAACCGTAAAGACATGCTAGATGAAGCGTTCCTTCGTCCCGGTCGTATCGATTATACATTCAATGTACCGCTACCGGACACGCATGGCCGTCGTGAAATTATCGACATCCATACGAAAGGCCGACTGTTAGCTCAAGAAGTGTATGCATCATTGGATGTATTGGCTGAGAGCACGTCAGGTTTCTCCGGCGCGGAGTTAAGTTCTTTATTTGAAACAGCGAGCAAACGGGCAATCCGTGACGGCCGTGATGAGATTGGTAAAGGCGACCTCGATTTCGCAATCGATAGGACGATTCTTGGCAGCACGTCGCGAACGTTGAACGATCCTGATACGAAAAGAAGAGTCGCGATCCATGAAGCGGGCCATGCGTTAATCGCAGCGCTAACAAAGCCGGGTTCTGTCCGGAAAGCGACAATTATTCCGCGTGGACAAGCGCTTGGCTATGTGGCTCCGATTCAGAAGGAGCTGCATTTGCAGACAGCAAGCGAGCTGCTCGATCAAGTGAGCATGATTCTAGCGGGGGGCGTTGCGGAGCGGCTTTACCTCGGAGAGCATAGCATCGGCGTAAGTGGCGATGTACAGCAGGCGAAGGATATTATTGAGCGGATGGTAGACACGGGCTTGCTTCAAGAAGGGTTCATGCTGACGTTCAATAAAGGTGAAAAGGAATTGAAAATGCAAGCTCTCTTCGGTGAAGCATTGCAAAAAACTGAAACGCTTATCCAGGAAAATGCTGCGCAGTTTGAGGAATTGGTCAATGTCTTATTCCAAAAAGAGACATTGGATGGCTCTGAAGTCCAGGAAATTGTTGATGGCAAAGGTGTAGAAGAAGCGAAAGAGCTTTTTACCGTATAATTGAAAACTCCTTAGTCCGATTGGGCTAAGGAGTTTTTTGGTTACAAAAATAGGACTACTCGCAACGAAATCAACGCGGCTCACAACGCATTCAAACTCGCGCAACACAACCAACGCCCCACGCAACACAATCAAACTCGAGCAACACAATCAACATGGCCTGCAACGCAATCAACGTAGCTCACAACACAATCAACGCGGCTCACAACGCAATCAAACTCGCGCAACACAATCAAACTCAGTCCCCAACACAATCAACGCCCCACGCAACGCAACTAACAATCCCATTGCCATTGCGCCTAATCTCACAAATCCATCCGTGAAAAATATGTCGAAAGTTTGATGTAATAATAGCGAAATATTACAAAAAGTCGCATGGTCTCACTATAGATGCAATGATACGATAGGTGTGCAGTCTATTAGTCTACTAAACTTTTATGGGAAGGGAGCGGTTTGCGGTCAATCTCCACGCAGTTCACCATATTTTCAAAGATGAAGGGAGAATGGTTTTATGCGTAGTAAAAGGTGGAAGAAGCATTTAAATGCTTTTTTGGCGGCTGGACTTGCTACAACGGTTGTTGTGCCGTCAATTCCTGCCGTTGCTAATGCGGAGTCGGTGGCAACGGATCTTATCATTTCTGAATACGTTGAAGGCAGCAGTTTCAACAAAGCGATTGAACTTTATAACGGAACGGGACAGGCTGTTGATTTGAGCAGTTATTCGCTGGAGCTGTATGCGAACGGTGCAACTGCGGCGACTGCGAAACTGGCATTGTCAGGTACATTGAATGATGGGGAGACGTATGTTTTATACCATCGTGATGCAGCTTCGGAAATAAAGGATAAAGGAAATTTTGAAAACACGAGCGTCATTAATTTCAATGGAGATGATGCGCTCGTTCTTAAAAAAGGCGGCACGGCCATTGATTCATTCGGTCAAGTTGGGGTGCGGTCAAACTGGGGAACGGATGTGACACTCATTCGGAACGCTTCCATAACGAGCGGAGATACGAATCCTGGGGATGCATTTAGCAGCGGTGATGAGTGGACGGCTTATCCGAAAGATACATTCAATTATTTAGGTGCTCATGAAATGGACGGTTCAGAACCTGGCGAACCGGGAGATCCTGAAGAGCCAGGCGATGACATTTCAACAATCGGAGATGCACGCACGAAGGCACTTGGAGAAACGGTAACAATCAAAGGAACTGTTGCGGCCAAATTGAAAAATACGATTTCAGTGCAGGATGAGACAGGTGGAATCGCTGTCAGGCCGACAAGTTTGAATGTGCAAGTCGGTGATGAAGTCACATTAACGGGAAAGCTAGCCGATTACCGTGGCTTGCTGCAGTTGGATGGCGCAACGATTATTGATGTTACCGCAGGAACCGGAACTCCTGAACCTATTATCATTACTGGATCAGAAGTCGGTGAAGCTACGGAATCGCAACTTGTCACTGTAAATAACGCCATACTATCGGATGAACAAGCTGGCAGCGGCTGGGCAAATTTTACAGCGACAGATGGAACGGGTGAATTCATCGTTCGTGATGAGACGGCGTCACTAGGACTCACTGTCGGGACAGCTTATGATTCAATCACTGGAATCGTCCAGCAGTTCGACAATGATTATCAGATTATACCGCGTTCGACGTTGGATATTATCGTAGACAGCTCGGTCATCCAACCCGTCAATGCGAATCCAGCTAGCGGAACGTTCGTAGGTGGTGTGAAGGTTTCCTTGACGACATCTATGCCTGGCGCAAAAATTTTGTACACATTGGATGGAACGAATCCGATCGAAAACGGGGTAACATATTCTTCGCCGATTGATATCCATGAAGACACGACAGTGAAGGCAGTCGTGAAAACGGATGATGGGCGTTTTGGCGACGTATCGACTTTCACGTATACCATTACGGAAAGCCTGCAAATCCATGATATACAAGGAGAAGGACATACATCTCCATTTGACGGGCAAGTTGTTGAAGGTATCGAAGGGATTGTCACGTACAAATATGAGCTGAACGGCTCGACATATTATCACATCCAAACTCCCGATGATAAGCGAGACGGCGATTTAAATACGTCCGAAGCGATCGTATTGTATAGTGGCAGGGATGCTTGGAATCTAGCGATAGGAGATTTAGTTTCCGTCACTGGATCAGTGAGCGAATATGCAATCGATGGATATGCGGACCGCCAGGAAACGGACTTGAAAACGACACAGATCAACGTCCGTGACGACCGTGGAGGCAAGGTGCGGATTATCGAGCGCAATGTCCCGCTTCCAACTCCATTCATTATCAATGAAGAGAATTTGCCACAAGAGAAAATTGCCAGCCATCAGTTGACTGAATTTGATCCGACAACATATGCCGCTGATTTCTGGGAAAGCCGTGAAGCGATGCTCGTACAAGTCGGCAACGTGAAAGCGGTAGCGCCTCAAGAACATGGCGACCTTGTAACGGTATTTGAAAATACCGCAACAGAAACAATACATGGCGGCCTCCTTTACAAGGAAAATGATCAAAATGCTGAGAGGGTGCAATTCAGACTCGAGCCAAACGGGCCGGCACGTGATTTCGAAGTTGCAACAGGAGACCGATTCGAAGGACCGATTACAGGAGTAGTCGGCTATTCATTCCAAAACTACAAAATCTACACTTCTTTGAGTGACATGCAGCAAGCGCATTCGAAAGGTGCAGCTATTCCGGAGAAGACGACGATTGTGAAAGATGCTGACAAGCTGACGATTGCCTCCTACAACTTGGAGAACTTCTCGAACAATACAAAAACGACATCAAATGACAAAGCGAAGAAATTAGCTAGAGCATTTGTACAGGACATGCAAAATCCTGACATTATCGGCGTAACCGAAGTACAGGATAATAATGGACCGGACGCAGGCGATTCCCGTGCGAATGAAAGCTATGAACGCCTCATTCAAGCGATTGTCGATGCGGGTGGTGTCCAGTATGAATATGTCAATATCGACCCGGTAAACAACGAGGATGGCGGACAGCCAAACGCCAATATCCGCGTCGGCTTCCTATACAATCCTGCACGCGTTTCGTTGACAGAAGGCAATCCGAGCGGGAATGCAACGACAGCGGCTCACTATGAGGACGGCAAGTTGACACTTAATCCTGGGCGTATCGCTCCGAATGATCCAGCGTTCAACAGCAGCCGGAAGCCGCTCGCTGCACAATTTGATTTCCAAGGCGAGTCGGTCATCACAATCGTGAACCATTGGAATTCCAAATCAGGAGATACTCCTTTATTCGGATCCATTCAGCCGCCGGTCTATGGAAGCGAAGTGCAGCGGAAACAGATTGCACAGCTTGTTTATGATTTCATTACTGAAATTAAAACAGATAATCCGGAAGCGAATATCGTCTCCCTCGGAGATTTCAATGACTACCAATTCGCGGATGCATTGAAAATCCACGAAGGAAGCTTAATGACGAATATGATCAACCACGTCGAACCGGCTGACCGCTATTCGTACGTTTATCAAGGAAACTCTCAAGTACTCGACCATATTTTAGTGTCGAATAATTTGGTTGATCAAACAGAAATCGACATTTTACACATTAACGCAGACTTTACGGACATGGCGGGACGTGCAAGTGATCATGATCCTGTCATGGTGCAAATCGGCTTCGAAGCTCCAGTCGTTTGGGAGCCTGTTCCAATTAAAAAAGTATACAATCTCATCAATGAACATAAAAAGCAAATTATGATTGCGGAGCCGAGTGTCTCTGTTTATATGGACGCGCAATCATCATTGAAGGACGGCATGTACTTGAAAGGGGACTATGCCGAACTGACGGGTGAAGGGTTCAAAACGAATACCGTCATTTTGCAGCCAAAGAAAAAAGGCTTGATCGTTGACATGAAAGGGACGGAAATGGGCCATGTCATCGTAGAAGGCACACATCCTCTCGAAATTCGAGGTGCTGAAAATATTAAGAAAATCGATTTTGTCAAAGGTGCAAACCAATCTGACATCATTTTTTACAACTCGAAAGGCAAGAGAATTAATGTGCCGGCAGTGAACAACGCGCCTATTATTACGAAACCGATTCCGAACAAGCAAGCAAAAGTCGGCGAGGCGATTTCAATCGCTCTCTCTGAATATTTCACTGACCCGGACGGCGACAAGCTGACATTTTCCGCGACGAAAGGGACAATCGATTTAAATACGAACATCTTGACTTTGCAATTGGAGGAAGGAACGCACATCGTCGGAGTGACGGCGAAAGATGGGGATAAATCCGTAACGGCAAGCTTCTCAGTCACTGTCACAAAAGTGGAAGTGCCTGCGGATGGCTATTACAAAAATGCAATTGGCAAAGAAGGGCAGGAATTGAAGGCGGCTCTTCACGATATCATTTCCGATCACCGCCAGCTATCCTATGCAGAAGTATGGGAAGCGTTGAAGGAGACGGATAAAGATCCTAACAACCCGAATAACGTTATTCTGTTCTATTCAGGTGAACCCCGCTCCAAAGATCGGAATGGCGGAAATGTAGGCGACTGGAATCGGGAGCATGTATGGGCTAAATCGCACGGCGACTTCGGCACAAGCAAAGGGCCTGGAACGGATATCCACCATTTGCGTCCGACCGACGTCCAAGTGAACAGTGCACGCGGCAACTTGGATTTCGACTATGGCGGCAGCTCGGTGAAGGGCTGTGATGGGTGTTTCAAAACCGCCAATTCATGGGAACCACCGGATCGTGTAAAAGGTGATGTAGCGAGGATGCTGTTCTATATGGCAACCCGTTACGAAGCGGGCGACCGTGTTGATTTGGAGTTGAATGAACTGCTCAACAATGGCAGCAATCCATATCATGGAAAACTTTCCGTACTATTGGAATGGCATGAAATGGATCCGGTAGATGCATTTGAAATGAACAGAAACAATGTGATCGAGCAAATTCAAGGCAACCGGAATCCTTTCATCGATCATCCTGAATGGGTGCAGTCAATCTGGCAAACTGCCGGTTCTAGCAATCTGAAAAAAGCATCATAATAAAGAGTGGACCAGGGGTGAAATATACTCTGGTCCTTTTTTGTCCCTCTAAAAGTACTTTACTATTTCATTTAAATTTCCAACACATATAGCTACATTCCTATACAAAAATAACGATAAGAATCCTTCTAGCATACAAAAAAAGCAATTTAGCCAGCATTACAATAGTCTTGAAATAAGTTATCTTAAATTCTAGATTTTCAAATTATGGAAAATGATTCATTAGTTGCGAAACGTATCGAAAATTATGCTATTCGACCTTATTTTCCATTGTAGGATTAAAAGTGAAAGCCTTTTGGTAAATCTTTCAAAGTTACAATTTCCCTTTGGTCCAATGACTATTGTCTTAGTGGAATTCGAGTGCATCCGTCACTGTTTTGACATACATTCTTCACAATGATATTAATTATGAACATAGGAATCTGCCAATCGGATGAAAGACGGAAGGTTTCTGGATTTCGGTAGGATGAAAGAGGGATTGGGATGTTAGAGGCAAAGAGGCGTGCAGCTATATTTTTGATATTGGCCTTCATATTAGCTGCTGTGACAGGTTATCTCGTGCTGGAAAAGGTCAAAGAATTGAATGCGGAGTTAGGGGGCATGACATCGATTTATATTGCGAAAGGGTCGATTCCTTCCCGTTCACCGATTGAAGCTTCACAAGTGACGAAAATGGATATCCCCAATAAGTTCGTAACGGACAGCCATATTCTTTCCGCAGATGAATTCGAACATCAAGTATCAATCGTTCCATTGAATCCAGGGGATATCATTACAAAAAACATGATCAAACCAGTTTCTAATCTGCAGGATGCCAATAATCGCCTCGTCACGATGTATCGGACGGATAAGATCCAGTTCGATCAAGTGCTGACGGCTTTGGACCGCGTCGATATCATCGTATCGACAAATAACAATGGGAAGAAAAAGACAGAGGTCTTCATGAAAGACGTGTTAGTCGCATATGCGCAAGGGACGAATGACAGCTTCTCCGGCATCGCAGTAGAAGTGACGGCTGATGAGGCACCAAGTTTAATACATATGCAAAATTACGCAGAACATATCCGTGTGTTGAAGGCAAACGTCGGACAGGCTTCGTCATTTGGAGACGAAATAGAGACTTCTGAAGGTGACGGAAAATCGGAAGTGAAGGAAGAACCGAAAGAGAAGCCTGAAGAAGAGACGGAAGGTTCGGCAGCGAAAGAACCAGAGAATAAAGAAGGTACTACTGATAAAACGGAGCAAGCAACAAAACAGAAGACGGAAGATTCAGGAGAATAAAGGTGAACAGTCACTTATCGAAGGGTGAGGCAGTTGGAAAATAAGTTGAATATTATGATCGTCTCCGATGAGGATGCACTCATGTCGCAGTTAAAGACCATTGCCGAGACAAAGTCGGAGCAAGTCATTGGTGTACGTTCGAACGAAGCAGTGAGGGAAATGAACCGGGAAATGGCGCATATCGTCGTTTTTGGCCAAACGGATACCGATACATCCGTCGAAGTTGTTCAAATGCTGAAGATCATCAATCCGAATGCACTCATCCTGTTCATAGCGAATGAATCCGACTTCGGCTTACTTCGCAACATGACGAGGGCTGGTGCTGATGAATTCTTCGTCTTTCCTGAAGAGGCAGGCCTCTTCTCAAGCAGATTCCCGAATATCGTCAAAAGCTATGCCACTAAACAAACAAAGAACGAAGAGTCGGCTACACCGACTTTCGGTCGCGGTAGAGGGAAGATCATTTCGTTTTATAGCGGGAAAGGCGGAAGCGGTTGTTCATTACTTGCCGCTTCATTTGCCCAGACGATGAAACTCGAGTCATCTGCAGAAGTGATACTCATCGATTTGAACGGGCAATTCGGTGGCGTGGAAACGTTGCTCTCCATTGAATCAAACCGTTCACTTGCAGACTTGCAACCGGTTATTGAAGAGTTGAATGAAAGCCATATTAGAAACGTCTCTCAAACGCAGGAGCATTCAAAAATGGAAGTGCTGATCAGTCCGTGTGATGCAGAAATATTGGAAACGCTAGATGAGGAATTCATCGCAAGACTGCTTAGAACGTGCAGGAGATCATTCGATTATGTTGTTGTCGATTTGCCTTCCACCATCAATGGACTAGTCGTAACAGCGATGGAGGAGTCGGATAAGATCTATTATGTTCTTACTCCGGACACCCCTTCATTGAAAATTATGAAGCAGTACGAGGAGCTGTCCGAAAGACTTGGGCTCGTCCTTACGAGCAGGATGGAAATCGCTCTGAATAAATTATCGAAGAACTACGAAGTGAAACAGAAGGATTTAAAAAATGTATTGCGCTACCCAATTATCGCTTCGATCAGGCAGGATACAAAAGGTCTTCAATCATTCATTAATCAGGGGCAGCCAATACGGAAGCAAGCTAAGGAAAGAAAACTGATCCCGTTTGCAAAAGATATTCGGAAATTCGCCCGTCAAGTCGCAAAGCAGTAGGAGGTGGTGAAGGATGAGCTCTTTATTCGAACGGCGCAAAGAGAAGTTGGCAAAACAGAGTTCAACGAATTACAAGTATGAAAATCATCTAGTCGATGAATTGGTCGACCATTACAAAGCGAGATTGCTGAGAGATACGAATCTGGAGGCGCTAACCCAATTGTCATCAGGGGAAATGCGTCTACGAATCGAGCAATATGTCTCCCATTTCATGTCCGAAGAGAAAGTGATCATCTCACGGAATGATAAAGATCTGTTGATTACAAGAATTCTCGACGAAGCGGTCGGATATGGGCCGCTGGAGCCGCTCATCAAAGATCCAACGATAACGGAAATCCTTATCAACGGATTCGATGAGGTGTATATCGAAAGAGCGGGTCGCCTTGAAATGGTGGATGTCGCATTCAGAGACGATGAACACGTCAGGCATATCGTCGATCGGATTGTTGCCCCATTAGGAAGGCGTGTCGATGAAAGCTCCCCGATGGTTGACGCCAGATTGCCCGACGGCAGCCGTGTTAACGCCGTCATTGCGCCAGTCAGCCTATCAGGAACATTAGTCTCAATCCGGAAATTCCGGGAAGAACCTTTCCAAATGGAGGATCTGCTCAGGTTCGATTCATTGAATGAAACGATGGCAAAGTTCCTGCAAGGTGTCGTGAAAGGAAAGATGAACACCCTTATTTCCGGAGGTACGGGCTCAGGGAAGACGACATTATTGAACGTCGTCGCTACAGCTATTCCGCATGGCGAACGGGTCATCACAATTGAAGACTCCGCCGAGCTACGCCTCGACCGGCCGAATGTCGTTGGGATGGAAGCGCGGCCAGCGAACGTGGAAGGCCGTGGAGAAGTAACGATTCGTAATCTCGTACGGAACGCTCTGCGGATGCGTCCAGACCGAATCATCGTCGGAGAGGTCCGAAGCGGGGAAGCGTTCGATATGCTTCAGGCAATGAATACGGGACATGAAGGGTCCTTGACAACAGTGCATGCTAACTCCCCTGCAGATGCGATGCGACGTGTTGAGTCCATGGTCATCATGGCAGGAATGGATCTCCCATCGACTGTCATTCGTGAATACATCGTCGGAGCGCTTGATATCATCATCCAGGCGACTCGCTTAACAGACGGTACCCGTAAAATCATCTCGATTTCGGAAGTGCAGAAAAATGAAGACGATGGCACGTTTCGGATTGTTGAAATCTTTAAATTTAAGCGGACCGGCATGCTGGAAGACGGGACAGTCCTTGGACACTTCACAGCAACCGGCGAAATTCCTGCTTGCCTTGATCGCCTCAAGATTTTCGGCATCCATATGGATAAGTCGGACTTCAGAGTGAAAGAGGAGGTTGCGACATGGTAGCAGCATTCGTTGCCGCTGCGACTGTCTTCATATTCCTGATTGCAGTCTATTTCTTGCTGGATTACCGAAAGTCGAAAAGAGAGTGGCGGAAGGAAGTCGAACAGTTTTATTTGGATGGTGAAAAGCGAAAAAGTGTCATTATCTTAATCGGTACGAAATTTGATGAGACAGAGACTGCGAAGGAATTGGAGCCGAAACTCGCGGACGCCAACATTCCATTCACCCCATCCGAGTTCTTTGGTGCTCTTATTGTCGGGTACATGGGAATCGTCTTCATGCTAGTCAACTTATTCAACCTGGATTTATTGCCAGCCCTGGTTATTGGAATGCTGCTTATTGAAGGGGCACGACGGCTTCTATTCCTACTACGAAAAAACAAGAAGAAACAGATGCTCATTGACCAGTTGCCCGAAATATGCAGAATACTCGCAAATTCAACCCGGTCAGGGATGACATTGAATCAGGGAATTCAACTGGTCACGCAGGAAATCAATGAGCCGGCAAAAAGAGAGTTCAAACGGATGGCCCATGAATTATCGTTAGGCATTGAATTCCCTGTAGCGCTTAGAACGATGGAAAGACGGATTGACCATAAGGAATTCCAACTGTTCGCAGCTACGATGCTTATCCAAAAAAAAGCGGGAGGCAACTTGTCCGCAGTGCTTGAGGAAATGAGCCAAACGTTGGATGAACGGAAGCTTTTAAAGCAAGAAGTGAAGACGATGACCGCGGAGCAACGATATGTATCTACACTCGTTCCGATTATCCCGATCTTCCTAGTGCTTATGATGAACAATATTATTGAAGGTTTCCTTGATCCATTATTTTCAGGAATCGGATTGATCCTATTGACGTTCTTCCTCTTCGGGACGGTCCTGACATTTGTCATCGTCAGGAAAATTACGAATATCAGGGTGTGAATGAATGGATGGCGTAATTGCATTATTTACTTTTTTAGTTATAGCAACAATCGGAATCTCGTTACGAGCTTACTATGTATATTTGAATGCAAAACGTAGTTTACGTGAAGAAATTACCGAGTCAGTCTACATCGAAACATGGATCCGTAAAAAGAAATCACGTAAAGAAAAAATATTGGAGAAATTATTTAAGTTTGCTGATGACTTTTCCGATCTCGGGCAACGTATCAATTTCTTCAGTGAAAACGAAGAGGTAAAAAAGCTGCTCATTCAAGCAGGATATCCGTATGGATTGACTGTCGCACGTTTCCAAGGGTTGAAGATTTTCATGCTGATTGCAGGATTTTTCATGGGAGGCATTTTATTCATCCTCGGATTTCCGATGTCCCAATTTATGCTAATTCTTATGCCGATTGCGGGTTTTGTAGGGACTGTCTTTTGGCTCCGATCGAAGGCGAATAAAAGGCAAGAGGAGATTTCATACCAGCTTCCTGACTTCCTCGATACGATGAGTGTCACGTTACAAGCGGGGGTTGGGATGGATCAGGCGCTTCGCGACATCGTTCATTATTTCGAAGGGCCGGTCAAAGAGGAATTTGGTCGCTTCATCCAAGAATTGAGTGTCGGTGTTCCACGGGCAGAGGCTTATAAATCATTGCTTGAGCGGAATGACAGCAAGGAATTTCAGATACTAATCAAATCCTTAATGCAAGGGGAGCGCCTAGGTGTTCCGATTGCGGACACGTTTAAACAACAAGCCGAAGAGATGAGGAAACTGAAAAAAGAGATGATCAAGGAGAAGGCGGCTAAAGCTTCGCCGAAAGTGACGTTAGTGACTACTTTCCTCGTACTGCCTTCTGCCCTCGTCCTTATCGGAGGCTTGATGATTATAAATATATTCAATCAGAACAAAGGGATTTTTGAGTTATTCAACTAAAATACATTTATTTCAAGGAGAGAATTGAAAATGAAAGAAAAATTGATGATGGCTTGGACAAAAATGATGTTTCCGGTAAAAAACGAAAGAGGAGCGCAGTCGCTTGAATGGTTAGGGATTGCGGCTTTGCTAATTTTGGTGTTAGGTATTCTATCGACTGCATTGAGTGGTGAGAAGGAGAGTATCGGTAAATTGGTAACGAAGATCGTTACAAAAATTGACGGTATGGTAGGTGGAGATTAATACGAATCGCAAGGGATAAGGAGTAGTCATGAATAGAAAAAGATATGTTGCATTCATCCTCATGCTCATGCTCCTTTTAGTGTTAGCAGCATGCAGTGATAATAAGAAGGAAAATGAAAAAGTTGTCGCAGATGAGCCAACAACGTCAGACAAAATCGATGACAACGGAGAGAGCGAAGGAAATGCCGAAGATGATAAGGTATCCGAGGAAGATGCAGTTGAAGAAGTGGCTGCGGCTCCTCTGCCCCAATCATTGGCGGAACTTGAGGCATTGCCTGCTGGATACACGGAATTTATCTCTATCCTCGATGAAGAGGGACAAAAGAAAATTGATGAGTTGACGGAGCATTTGCCTGACATTTCAGGAGAGCGTTCCCAAAATGAATTGGATCATTATTACAATGAATTGCTCGCAGTCTTCCAACAAGATTACAAAGGTCCTGATGAGCTGATCGCAAAATTGAAATTCCAGTCGATTGGCAGCCCGGATATTGAGAATCCGCGAATGCAATTCAAGGAAAATATGAATGTTCTCGTCATTTTAGATGGTTCTGGCAGCATGGGGAAAAATATCGGTGGCCAAACACAAATGGAAGCGGCGAAAAAGGCAATCGTCCAATTCGTCGAAAATCTGCCGAAGGAAGCGAATGTCGGTCTTCGTGTTTATGGACACAAAGGGACTGGAAGCTCTGCCGACAAGGCGATGTCCTGCTCGAGCAGCGACTTGCTCTACCAACTACAACCTTATGAAAAAAGTGCATTCAAACAATCTCTCGATCAAGTGAAGCCGGCAGGTTGGACGCCGACTGAGCTTGCCATAACAGAAGCACAGAAGGACTTAGCTAATTTCAACGGAGAAAATAACACGAATATCGTTTATCTCGTCAGTGACGGCATATCGACGTGCGATGATGATCCGGTTGCGGCTGCGAAAGCTCTATATGATTCCGAAATCACGCCAATTATCAATGTTATTGGATTCAATGTCGATCATGATGGACAACGCCAATTGAAAGAGGTTGCCAATGCGGTTGAAGGGACATATCAAGACGTTCAAGATGCTGCTTCCCTTCAAAAAGAGTTGGATCAAGCGAACGAAATAGCAAATCAGTGGGCAGCGTGGAAAAAGAAGGAGACAACCAGTCTGGAACATCAGAAGCTGAAAAAAGGATTGGAGATATCTGGTTATGACGTGGATGAATACAGAAAAAGTTTAGACGAGAGATCTCAAGTCGGCTTCACACTGCAATATTTCTATCAGACGAAGAAAATCATGTCCCGTGAAAGTCATGATTATCTCCGTTCAAAAAACTCGGAATACCATGATTGGATTGAATCACAATACGATGCTCTTAAAGCCGATTTAAAGCAGATGAATGAAATGGAATACAGCAAAGCGATTCAAGCACTCGAAGAAAAGTATTTACAAAACTCTCCTGATTAAGAAAGGAGGATGAACTTGAATAGTAGACGGATAAGGAGATTCTACGCCATATTCATGCTGACAATCATCTTGTCATGGACAGTATTGCCTGGAATAGCAATGGCAGACTGGTTGAAAGCTGGAAAAGCAATTGATATTACAGAACCGATTACCGGGGGCGAGCCAATCACGGGTGTTCAGCCTATGACAGTCGGCGAATTCATGGCCCCTGGAGAGGTCTACAAATATGGCAACTCATTTGAGGGCAACTTTACTCTAACTTCTGGGACGATCATCGTTCCTATAACCGCACAGAACAATGGATTATTTTTGATTCCTAGTACATTGAACGGTACAGAATACGGTGAATTCCTAAAAGCAGGAGATAACATTTCGGGAGGACAGACGCCGACTGACGGGCAAGTTCCAAACTTTAACGGAAAACCCCCTGCAACCGGAGAAGTGGTGAGCGGCGGTGAAGGCCCGAATGGAGGGAACTCCGGCAACTCTGGTGACAATATAACTGGCGGGAACGGTCCAAACGGCGGTAATGGTCCTTCCGGAGGCGATGGTCCAAACGGCGGTAACGCTGGAACCGGCGGCAACGGTCCGGAAGGAGGCAATGGCCCGAACAGCGGTGATGGTCCCAATGGAGGAGATGGCTCCACCGGAGGCGACGGTCCAAATGGTGGTAACGGTCCGAATAACGGAGACGGTTCTAACGGAGGCGACGGTCCGAATGGCGGAGACGGTTCTACTGGAGGCGACGGTCCAAACGGCGGGGAAGGCTCGACGGGAGGCGACGGCCCGAATGGAGGAGATGGATCCACCGGAGGCGACGGCCTGAATGGCGGAGACGGTTCCACTGGTGGTAACGGTCCGAATGGTGGAGACGGTTCTACAGGAGGAGATGGCCCGAACGGAAATGGATCCACTGAAGGCAACGGTCCGAACAGTGGTGACAGTTCAGGTGACGGAACAGATTCATCTGGCGGTTCAACTGGTTCGGGTGACGGGACTTCCGGTAATTCGACAGGTGGAGGTCCTACTAGAGAAAATGCCCCTCCGGATAGCGAGGAAAAAAGTCTTGCAGAGCATGCCAAGTCTTTAAATAGTTATCAAAAAAGTTTTTTTAAAGCTTTAGATGGTACGTTATCGATGATTGCAGGATTCAAGATTACAGATTTGAAAACGCACAAGGGAAATCGAAATCTGTATCGCGTTAATGGAAAGGCCCAAATTCTAAAAGGCGACAATCGTTTTAGCAAATGGGTGAATAAGCGGTACTCTGATTATCTTAACTCATTTGACAATAGGAAAGACGTCATCATCGGTAATAACGATGGAGTATATAAGCCTCGGGATGGTAAAGAGATCAAG
The DNA here is from genome assembly GCF_059415085.1 of Sporosarcina sp. SAFN-015. Taxonomy (NCBI): domain Bacteria; kingdom Bacillati; phylum Bacillota; class Bacilli; order Caryophanales; family Caryophanaceae; genus Sporosarcina; species Sporosarcina sp. SAFN-015. The sequence continues at coordinate 329,681 of NZ_JBPFDR010000004.1, read as the reverse complement.
AAGAAACACATAAGTGGATTCATGAAGGAAATCGGATCACCAAAAAAGATTGTTAATGATGTCAAATCATATTTTAAGAACAACTGGGTGCCGAACAAAGATTTCTTCAAAATGAAGACAATTATGAAAGGCAATGGCATATTGAATGTTGCATTAAGTGTCACCAGCAATCTTTCTCAAGGTAAGACAGGTACCTCTTTGGCAGCTGGTATAACAAAGGACGTTATCGTAGGGGCTGCTACAACAGCAGTTAGTGCTGCTGCCGGTGTAGGAGCTGCAGCTCTATCTGGAGCTGCGTTTGGAAGTGTTGTTCCAGGACTAGGTACGGTAGTAGGGGTCGGAGCGGGACTTGCATTTGGATTACTTACCCAAACGAATACGGGCAAAAAGATTACAGGTGCAATCGAAGCAGGTGCAAAGAAGGTATTCGACGGAGCAGTAAATATGGGGAAAAGCTTGTTTAAGAAGTTCGGTTGGGGGTCATAGGGAATGGGAAATCCGTTCAAGGCAATGATAATGGGATACTTTCTTCCACTACTAGCGGCATCGATTGTAATATTTATACCAGATTACGATAGCAATGCACTAGTATGGACTATAGCGATTTTTGTTATATTGCTAACGATGCCAATACTATTATCATTCCGATTCCCGACCAATAGGGAGAAAGCGTATAAATTGACACTCACGTATCAATTGTACGCTTTCACCTTCTTTTTCGCATTCCCATTGCTCAGAGTGTTGCAGGATCATATTGTAATTCAATTACTTTTAATTGGTGTATTTGTCGGCATGTACTTTGTAGCACGTATTGATCAACGATCAGAGATTCCAGTCGTTTACCCTGATTCGGACAAGGTGAAGTGGATCGCCTACCCTTTTTATACAATACCTTTCGTGCTTGCAATTCTTGGAGTAGGGGGTAATATTTCGGCAATCAGGATTTTATTCGATTACTTTGGTACAACTACAATGATGCCTTATTTTTCTACCATTATTTATCTGTTTTCATGTTGGCTCATGTTTCTATTTAGCTCACTTGCCTATAAGTCCCATGTAAAGGAAGGGTATTTGGAAAAATGAAATATATACAAGTTCTCGGCATTGTAACATTGGCAATGATTGTATTCAGCTTCATTATGGTTCTCGCTATTCCGAACTTTTTGGTTCATTCGACGGTTGTCATGATTTTTTCATACGGATTATTAGGGTATTTGACTAGGTCATTTCATTTTCCATACTTTTCTGCTTATATGTTGGCATGCGCATTAGTTGTTTTTAATACCCTGTTTTCTCAATTCTTTTATGGCCTTCCAATGTTGTTTGAACCGGATATTGCGCTGTTTAGTTTTGTGAATGCGACTGCAATTGCAATAGCGAGTGTGTTCGTTTTTAGGAAGGTAGAAGCAAGGAGGGCTCATAGTTGAGAGAGGCTGCATTTTATTACAATGAACAGCTACTAAAGATTATCGGGTACGGTATTTTGGTGATGGTTCCGGTTTGGCTGGTTTTCTCCAATTATAGCTTAACCTTGTTATCTGTCGATTGGGGCGGAAGGGAAAGCCTCGTTAACCTATTGTTGAATATCCTGCTATTTGCTATTTTCGTACATCCATTGTACTTACTATATAAAAAAGTAAGTGTGGATGAAGAAATGGAATTTAAGGAAATGGTGAAAAGCTTTGTTTGGTCGATTGGACCGATTTTAGTAGTAGGCATTTTAATTTCTGCTTTGGTGTATGGTGGTATTTTCGCATTTTATATTCCGGGGTTTGTAATTGCCCCGCTGTTGTTCATATTGCCTTTCATGTATCAGCACGATACTTCATTACACAATTGGATAAAGACATCCATTGAATTTTACCTAAACAATTTTGCGCAAGTATGGATTCAAATCATCATTTGGTCATGTTTTACTACATTATTATGGTTTGGCGTACTTTATATCACTTCTTTCTTGGAAATGAATTATGTTGCATTCAACGTAACAAGGCTGGTGTTTTCATTAGTGGTTTTTCCTTTTGTAGTATTCTCTTTATCTGAAAAACTACTAAGCATGACTGAAGAGGTGGAAGAAGAATGGGCGAACTGACATTTAAAAAGACAAATACTGCGATTGCTGTTTTGTTGACAAATGTGACAATGGGCGTATATTTGCCGTATTGGTTCATTTCAAGGAGAGATTCGATCAGCCAACTTGGAAAAGTGCAACTGAATTACAACTGGTTAAAATTCCTGTTTGTCATGTATGCGTTTCTCGCATTCTATTTTGTCATCGGAGGCGCATTCCTGACTGAGATGGGTGTTGATTTTATGGATACATTCAATATTATCATCACATTCATCGGACTTGGCATTACATATTATTCTGTGTTTCGTGTTGCAGAGGCGATTGAAGAGAAAGCCGGGGAAGAGATTTTCAACCGTGTGCTTTTGATTTTATTTCACATCTGGTATTTGCAATACAAAATCAACAGATATGAGTGATTGAAGGGGTGTTTACGCTGAAAAAATTCAAATCCATCCGCAATGAAAGAGGATCGATGAGCATCGAGTTCATAGGCATTCTCCCTTTTTATTTCCTGTTTTTCCTATTGCTTTGGCAAGTCGTCGCTTCGGGTTATGCGGTGCTCAGTTTGAAATCCGCTGCGAATGATGGGGCGCAAGTGTATGCATTGACGGGCAGTGAGATCAAAGCGAGGGAAGCTGTAAACGAATCGATCGGCAATAGCAGCTTGCTTACAAATGCGACTGTCACTGTCTCTTCCGGTGGGAACGGCCTTTTCGACTTGAAAATTTCAGCGAAGCATCCTCTAGTGTTCATCCCTGAAAAGTGGAAGACGACAATGTCTGTTGCGATTGACTCCAAAGCTGCAGGCAAGGTGATGCTCGAATGAAGCATTTGAATAATGAACGGGGCAACGGACTAGTTTATATGCTTTGGATCATGGTCGTATCGATCGCCATCTGCGTCATCGTCTTGAACATTGCGAAAGTTTATGCCGTGAAGCAACAGGCGGCAAATGCTACACAATTGGCTGCACTTGCCGGAACATCTGTATTGGTGAACGCCGCGAAGGATGCGATAGAGGAATTTGACTTGCAGTTCGATGCTGAGGATGTGAAATTGCAATTAGAAGTAGACGATGGAAAATCTATTGGTGTTCTTGTTGACGAAAAGGCAGAAGAGTATCAGAATAATGGGCTGGCAAAGGATATTGCATATATCAATGCTATGAATGATATTCTGACGCCAAGGATGGCCGCATATGGTCTGTTAAAATCCAAGATGGATATTCATGTAGGTGGAGTCCATGGAAAGTTCAAACAGACGGTACGCGACGTAGTTGAGAAAAACGGCGGCAACGAGGATCGGATTGTAGTTACCTTCACAACTGACTTCCGTGTAGAAGTGGAAGCAGACGTAACATATGAATCGATTACAGACAGTACCGAGCAATACATCAAAAAGATGACAGATGAAGTACCTCAAAAAGGTTATGGCCCGTCATTAAAGTTTTTACAAGGTGTATCGACCGGTGGATGAAAAAGATGAAGGAAAACATTACATTTTCCCTCATCTTTTTTAATTTGCTAGTTAATTTTAATAACCATGCGACTTGCCGGAAGTGTCGGCATGCGGACAAGATCGATTGACAAATCCTGGTCTTCAACGACTGTATAATCAAGTTCATTTACAAGAAATGAAAGACTTGCTTTCATAATCGCGACGGTTATATCCTCGCCTGGACAACGGTGTCCCCGCGCAGGATCTCCACCGCCTTGCGGAACAAAGTTATAAAGTGTCACTTTCTCCTCGAAAAAGCGCTCTGGCCTGAACACCTCAGGATTCTTCCAACTCTTCGGATCGTGATTTGTTCCGTACATATCGACAAGCACCGTATCGCCTTTCGAGAATTGGCATCCTTTCCATTCAAAATCATGGCGGACCATCGCACCTAGAAAAGGTGTAAAAGGGTAGTAGCGTCGAACTTCCTGAGCAAACGCCTCAAAATAATTATCATCTGCTCCATTCAACCTTTCACGGAATTGTGGATATTCATGCAGAGCGAGTGCTTCGAATACAATGAACCGGGCAACCGCCACGATTGGACGCAGGACACTGATCAATTCGACCGCTGCAATTTGCGCATCCAGCAACTGCCCATTCTCGTCACGGTGAGTAGCAATAACTTCTAGCGCGTCATTGGCACCGGTGACTGCCCCCGAACGAAACTCCTCAATTAGTGAACGGATCCAGTCTTCAGTCCGTTTCCGTGCATTCCGCCCTTCCCGATATCTTGGTCCGACTCCACCAAATGCGTCAATCATTGCTCCTAAGTCATAGGCTCTTTGTGACACTTCCGACTCTTTCAGCGGAACACCCGCCCATAAACAAGCGACCTTACAGAGGACCTCCTCGGCTTCATCGAATAAAACGATATTCTGCCCGTTTCTCCACTGCCTTGTACGTGATCTCCATTGCTCGAGCGTCAATTCATGCACTCGCTTTATTGCATTGTCCGTCATAAGCGATAAAAACATCAATTTCCGAACTTGATGCGCCGTTCCATCGAGCGTCTGCACACCGCCTTCCCCGAACAACGATTTCTGTATCCGCTTCGGAACAGCACCTGACCGTTGGAACCGCGAAGCATCATACATTAATTCCACTGCATCCGGACCTGTCATACAAATCATCTTTTTCCCCATCAATCTCGTCTCAAAAATATCGCTTCCAAGTTCATCAAAACGATTCCGCATAAAATGATACCCTTCCGTCAGTAAATCGAAAGTATGATCAAGGCCTTTGTCTATAGGTATTGACATTCAAATTTCCAACTCCTATTCACACTGTGATGATGTAAATATTCCCTGTTTTATGAGTTGTTAACATTGAAAACAATGTATTGATGCTTAAATACTAGTCAGAAATGATTAATTCATCAAACTCATTTTTATATTCTAAAAACATATTGTGTTTCGATGTAACTTCATTTAAGATTGTTAATAATTATTCACGAAAAAGTGAATTAATAGTTTACTAGGGGGGCAGAGGATGAAAAAAAGAAATCTACTATTTTTCGCAGGCACGCTTGTAATGATGCTACTTTTAGCTGCGTGCAGTGGTGGGGGAGAAAGTTCGACCGACGGTGGAAGCGGAGATTCATCCGCAGGAAAGAGCGATGATAATCGTACGTTAACGATTGCAATGGGGTCGGATATTGTAAGTTTTGATATCCACAATCATAACAATACATCGACAGAAGCAGTTCACGACAATATGTTCAACTATCTTTTCAAGAGGGATGATAACAACGTCATCCAACCGGAATTGGTGGATACATTTGAACAGTTGGATGAATTGACGGTACAAATGAAATTGAAGGAGGGCGTGAAATTTCATAATGGTGATCCGCTCACTTCTGAAGACGTCAAATTCACTCTTGAGCGTGTTGCAACAGACGATACATTGAAGGAATATCCGAACTATAAGCAAATTAAACAAGTCGATATTGTAGATGAATTAACTTTCAATGTTGTGACGCATGCTCCTGAGCCATCTTTGTTCCATAGATTATCAAGATTAGGCTCTGGAATGCTTCCAAAGAATTATATTGAGGAAAATGGCTGGGATCACTTCCTTTCTAATCCAGTTGGAACAGGTCCATATAAATTCAAAGAGTGGATTCGGGACGACCGGATCGTAATGGTTCCTTTTGAAGATTATTACGAAGGAAAAGAAGATGAGTGGGACGAGGTTGTCTTCCGCGTCATTCCAGAAAACTCTACAAGGGTTTCCGAGCTATTGACAGGAGGAGTCGACATCGCTGTCAACGTTCCACCTAGTGATTGGGATCGTGTAGATAAAAATGACGGTACGTCAATGAAGAAACAAACTTCGAACCGTACGATTATGTTGATTCTACGTGCGACAGAGGGCTATCCGACTGCTGATGTCCGAGTTCGTCAGGCGATTGATTATGCCATCGATGATGGTTCGCTTGCTGAGCATGCATTGAAGGGAGGCGGAATTCCGACGCGAACACGGGTTGGCCCTGGAAACTTCGGACATAACCCTAAATTATATGACACCTATAATTATGACCTCGATAAAGCGAAATCGCTTCTTGCAGAAGCGGGCTATCCGGACGGTTTTGAAATGACTTTGCATTCGCCTCGCGGGCGTTATTTGCAAGATGCCGAAGTAACTGAAATGATTGCTGGCATGCTTTCACAAGCAGGCATTAAAGTTAACATCGAATTCATGGAATGGAGCAATTTCGTTGAAATGCGAACCGCTAAGAAGAATAAAGATGCATATCTTCTTGGTTTAGGCAACTCCATGTTCGATGGTGCCTATTCAGTTGACTGGTATCGTGCAGAACGTTTCGAAGGAGAAACTGATTATAAGAACGATGAAATTGAGGAATTGCTAAACGCATCGGCAACAAATATGAATCCTGATGAACGTGAAGCACAAATCCAAAAAATTGAGGAAATCGCGGCAGAGGATGTGCCACATGTCCAGCTTTACCAAGAAACAATTAACACTGGGGTGAGCGACCGAATTGAATTCAATCCTACTCAGGATGAAATGATTTACGTTCCGAAAATCAAACGGAAATAAAACCTGATTGCCTGGGCCGGGGAGAAAATTTCCTGGCCCATGTATTTTATTATGGCGACACGTCATGTAATCGAATAAAGGAGGCCACTATGATTAAATTTCTTCTGAAACGGATTCTTGAATTCATACCCGTTCTGCTGATCATCTCATTCATTGTCTTTTCGCTTGTTTTCGTAGCGGGAAATCCTGTGGCCTTAATGCTTCCAGAGGATGCGAGTCAGGAGGACATTGAACAATTGACGATAGCGTTAGGGCTTGATCAGCCGTTTATCGTCCAATATGGCAAGTATATGTTAGGTCTAGTTCAAGGGGATTTCGGAAAATCATTCAGATACAATACGGATGCTTTACCGTTAGTACTTGAACGATTGCCAGCCACATTGGAATTGGCGGCGGCTTCTATGATTATTGCTATCATCATAGCAATTCCACTTGGCATATGGTCTGCAACAAAGAAAAACTCTTCGTTGGATCTACTTGCTACGGGTGGTGCTGTAATTGGTAAAGCAATGCCAAACTTTTGGCTTGGAATCATGCTTATATTGTTGTTCTCTGTCACTCTTGGATGGTTTCCCGTATCGGGTAGAGGAACAATCGCGCATTTGATACTGCCCGCAATCACACTTGGAACTGGGATTGCAGCAGAAATGACGAGACTTATCCGATCTAGCATGGTGGAAATCTTAAGCCAGGATTATGTAAGAACCGCAAAAAGTAAAGGGCTTCGCGATTTCTTTGTTGTCTATAAACATGCTTTCAGAAACTCTCTCATTCCAGTAGTCACGATTACTGCCTTGCAAACGTCAACACTAGTTGGTGGGGCATTAATTACCGAGACGGTATTTTCTTGGCCAGGTCTTGGCCAGCTCCTCATTCAGGCTGTAAATACGAGAGACATGGCAATCGTGCAGGCGAGCGTTTTCATTATCGCTATACTAGTTATCTTTATGAATCTATTAGCAGATGTTGTCTATCGAATTTTGGATCCGCGGATCAAGTACAGTTAAGGAGGGTTTTCAAATGTCTGCAAATCTACAATCACATGCTGCGGAAAGCCATGCCGGTGTACTAAAAAGCAAAAAGGAGAATATACTTGTCCGGTGGACGAAACTGCTCTTAAAAAGCAAGACAGGAACAGTAGGTTTTATTATTGTCTTGTTTGTATGTTTAGTGGCGACATTCGCTAATTTCTTGGCTCCGCATGATCCTGCTGCCATTAATCCCGCCAAAATGTTAAAGCCCCCGTCCTGGTTGGAGGGTGGAGAAAAGGCACATCTTCTAGGCACAGATAATCTCGGCCGGGATATATTAAGCAGAATCATCTACGGATCGAGGGTCTCCTTGCTCGTAGGCATTGCATCGGTTATCCTTGCGGGAATCATCGGTATCGTCGTTGGCCTAGCATCAGGGTATTATGGCGGCTGGTTGGATACAATCCTCATGAGAATTGTGGATTCCTTCCTATCCATTCCCAATATTTTGTTCGCATTGGTTTTCTTGGCAGTCTTCGGACCGAGCGTACCGACACTCATCATCGTTCTCGGAGTGACGAACTGGGTCGCATACGCCAGGATTGTGAGGGGAGAAACGCTTTCCATAAAGGAAAGGGAATTTGTAAGGGCAGCACGTTCAATTGGAGTGCGCAACGTCAAGATTATTAGTCGTCATGTGCTTCCAAACGTCATATCCTCATTTATTGTCATATCGACATTGAGTGTAGCGACAACAATTATATTAGAAGCTTCTTTGAGTTTCCTAGGACTAGGCGTTCAACCTCCAACCGTTTCATGGGGAGGGATCTTAAGCGATGGGCGTGACTATCTTGCGACAAGCTGGTGGTTGGCAACGTTCCCTGGGGTTGCCATTACAATTACTGTTTTAGGAATTATTTTCTTAGGCGATTGGCTCCGAGACGTGTTGGATCCACGTTCGCAAAGCAGAGGTTAAGGAGGTGCAGTGAGATGAAGACAGGAACAGCAATATTGGATGTGGATAATCTACATACCTATTTCAGGACAGAGCATGGTGTCATACCTTCTGTAAATGGGGTGTCTTTTGAAGTAAGGGAAGGTGAAACGCTTGCTATCGTAGGTGAGTCCGGATCGGGTAAGAGTGTCACTTCGCTTTCCATTATGGGATTGATTGATTCACCTGGAAAAGTGGAGAAAGGGAGCATTCTTTTTGAAGGCAAAAATTTAACGACACTCGGAAAAAAAGAGTATCGAAAGTTGAGAGGCAATGAGATAGCTATGATATTCCAAGAACCCCTTTCTTCTTTAAATCCTTTATTCACTATAGGGAACCAATTATCCGAGTCTATTAAATTGCACCAGAAAGTAGACAAAAAAACAGCAAAAGTGAAAAGCATTGAAATGCTTCGCCATGTCGGTATCCCACGTGCGGAGAAAGTTTTCAATTCTTTTCCACACGTATTAAGTGGCGGTATGAGGCAACGCGTCATGATTGCTATGGCTCTATCATGCAATCCGAAATTATTAATTGCGGATGAACCGACAACAGCATTGGATGTAACGATTCAAGCACAAATATTGGAGCTAATGAAGAAACTGGCAAAAGAAAACAGTACGGCTATCCTCTTGATCACACATGATCTTGGCGTTGTCGCCGAAATGGCGGATAAAGTCGTTGTTATGTATGCAGGCCAAGTTGTAGAGCATACAGACGTTTATACATTATTCAGCAATCCAAAACATCCTTACACAAAAGGTCTGCTCAATAGTACTCCGAAATTTCATGAAACAGAAGAGGTTCTTGCCTCCATTACTGGAACGGTCCCGACACCGTCAAATATGCCGAAAGGATGCAAGTTTCATCCGCGTTGTCCGTTTGCGACCGACTTATGTTCATTAAAGGAGCCGGTATTGAAAGAAGTCGCTTATGAGCATAAAGTTAGATGCTGGTTGTATGAGGAAAAGGAGGATGCTATTTAATATGATGACGAGCATAGAACATCCGCCTTTATTGACAGTCGAAGGATTGAAAAAGCATTTTGAGCTATCGGAGGGCTTCGGCAAAAAGAAGCTGCTGAAAGCTGTTGATGGAATCGATTTTACCGTCGTTGAGGGTGAAACGTTAGGAATCGTCGGCGAGTCGGGCTGTGGAAAGTCAACAACCGGAAATTTACTGATCAATTTGCTCGAAAAGACGGAAGGCAAAATCATCTTCAACGGAAAAGATATGGACAGCCTTTCGAAAGAAGAGGTTCGGAAATCACGTGCCGACATACAAATGATCTTCCAAGATCCGTTTTCTTCATTGAACCCGCGTATGAGGGTCGTAGATATTATCGGAGAACCGTTAAAAACTCACACGAACATGAAGAGAAATGAAATCCGCGAAGAAGTTTTTAGGCTGATGGATGCTGTGGGGCTCGACAGGACGTATGGAAAACGGTTTCCGCATGAATTCAGCGGCGGGCAACGGCAACGTATTGGAATTGCTCGTGCGATTGCATTGCGCCCTAAATTAATTATTTGTGATGAACCAGTCTCCGCTTTGGACGTCTCTATACAAGCACAGATTTTAAATCTTTTGATTAAACTGCAAAAGGAATATAAGTTAACATTTATTTTTATTGCCCACGGCTTGCCTGCAGTTAAATATATAAGCGATCGGATTGCCGTCATGTATTTAGGGAAAATAGTAGAAATTACTACGAAAGCACAACTCTTTACTAAACCAATGCATCCCTACACGGTTAGCCTTGTTTCTGCAGTGCCGCTTCCTGATCCTTACATTAGGGATCGGGAAAGGGTGATTCTTGAAGGAGATATCCCAAGTAATGTGGATATCCCGGCAGGCTGCAGGTTTCGGACAAGATGTCCCTATGCGGAGAAAAAATGTGAATTAGTTGAACCGGAACTGATGGAATTGGAAGCCGGACATTTCGCGGCTTGCCATTTCCCGTTGAACACGGATGCCTCTACTGTACAGACGGGGGAAGAAGGGATGGGAAATCATGAAGGAATTTTTGCAAACGAAACAAACTGAGATGCTTTCACTATTAGAGAAGCTTGTCAATATCGATTCCGGCTCAAATCACAAAACAGGAATTGATAAAGTGGGTGGAATATTAAAAGAGGCTTATGAAGAATTAGGTTTTGCTGTCGAGGTCATTGAAGAGGCTGAAAACGGGAATAACATGGTGATTACGTATCAAGGCAGCGAAAGCCCAACAATGCTAGCTGTTGCACATATGGATACAGTTTTCCGGAACGGGACAGCGAGTGAAAGGCCGTTTACGATCGAAGGAGACCGAGCGTATGGACCTGGTGTTATTGATATGAAAGCGAGCCAAGTATCACTTCTATATGCACTTAAGGCACTGAAGAAAAATAACCAAGGTGCTCTTGAAAAGGTACAAATTGTCTTAAATGGTGATGAAGAAATCGGCTCGCATACATCAAGACCAATCATTGAGAAATATGCAGAGGGGAAAAAATACGCACTAATTATGGAGCCGGCAAGGAAGGATGGTTCACTCGTAACCGCACGTCGTGGAGCAGGTCGTTATTCCGTTTATGTGACTGGAAAAGGCGCACACTCAGGCATTGAACCGCAAAATGGCATTAGTGCAATTGAAGAGCTTGCCCACAAAATCATCAAATTACACGCATTGACTAATCACGAAGAAGGGATTAGTGTAAGCGTCGGTTTAATTGAAGGAGGGGAGTCAGTCAATACGATTGCTCCGTCAGCAGCTGCCCATGTGGATGTGCGAATCACATATGCGGAACAAGCGGAAGTGATTGATCGAAAGGTAAGGGAGATATGTGCATCATCGGATGTTGCTGGCACGACAATCAAGCTGGAAGGCGGCATTAATCGCCCTCCAATGGTGAAAAACGAGCAAACGATTCAGTTCCTTGAACTTATTAAGGAGACGGGTGACGAGTTAGGAATCACAATAACTGATGTTGCAACAGGCGGAGGATCAGATGCCTCTTTCACTTCAGCAATGGGAGTTTCAACGATAGACGGTTTAGGTCCTGTTGGCGGAAACGCACATAGTGTAGATGAGTATTTAGAAATTCCTACCCTAGTAGAAAGAACGAACTTACTAGCAGAAGTGATTCGTAAACTTGCAAATAAATAATGAAAAAAGAGGTTCCCGACAATCAATGTCAGGGAGCCTCTTCAACTTTCTCATAAATCCCTTCATTTACATAATAAAAGAAATTATCATCAGACATGAGCAATCTCAATTCAGTATCACCTTCAACGCTGTTTACAGTACCGTAAATGAGCAATTGACCGTTTTCAGGTGAGAAAAAGTAATCAGCATCACCTTCTGGATTCCTATAATGGTCACCTTTAAATTTACTGCTGATTTCGTTAAGGTCTTCTTCATCTGCATCTACTGCTATAAATGTCAGCTTTTCATCGAAGTAACCGACCGTCATGCCGAGAGCAGGGTAGTAATGATATGTGTCTGCATCTCCCATTGGCTCTTCCTCCAAGATTTCCGGATCTCCCCATATCGCCTGTGCATCTGATGGTGAATCGCCCAAAGTCAGTCCATACACTACTAAATTGTCATCATCCATATTAAAGATGGGCGGCTTATTTTCCGCGCCAATATTTTGGTTGGTGTCTTCTTCATCTTGACCTTCTTCGTCCTGCACTTCTTCTTCAACTTCTAATTCATCTTCCTCAGTGATTGGCGTTTGTTCAGTTTTTTCTTTTGAACAACCGGCAACAAGTAGTATTGAAGCTAGCAATAAAAACCATAGCGTACGCTTCATTTATATACCTCCTTCAATAAAGATATAGGAACCAGGTTCTAATAAGATTATCCAATACCTCCGCCGGCTTATCAAACAAAACTAAAAAAGCAGCCCGTCATGATTGCGGGCTGCAATGTCAATTCATTTCCAAATGGGTCCTCAACTCGTTCTTCACATCTTCAAGCTCATCGGAATCCGTCATATAATACCAAATACCATCCATCCGTATCCCTTCGCCTTTCTCAAATCGTATCTGTTCGACAGACTTTGCGGCGTCCCGGTAGTTTTTTTGTACGTCAACCATTTCATCGAACGTCATATTTGTTCTTACATTATTGCCGATTGCCTCAAAAATACTTTTATATTTCAACAAACTCGAGAGCGTCGCACCTTTTTGTAAAATACCTTGAATGACTTGTTTTTGCCTGTCTTGCCGTCCGAAATCTCCTCGTGGGTCATCCATTCGCATGCGGACAAAAACGAGTGCTTCCTCTCCATTCAATGAAAGTTCACCTTTTGGAAATGAATACTGATCGACATTAAATTCGAGCGAATTCGTGACAGATACTCCACCGACAGCATCAATGATTTCCTTGAAGCTTTCCATATTCACTTGGACAACATAGTCGATCGGAATGTCGAGAAAATGCTCTACAGTCGCTAATGACATTTCGATGCCGCCAAATGCATAGGCATGATTCAGTTTATCTTCGAACCCCATCCCGACAATCTCACTATATGTATCCCGCGGGATGCTCAGCATTTTCGTGGATTGAATGGTTGGATTGACGGTCAGGACAATCATCGTGTCGGAACGGCCTTTGTCTCCCTCTCTTTCGTCCACACCTAATATGAGAACGGAGAAGGGGTCTTTTTCTTGAATGATGATTGGGTCCTCCCGTTTTTCGGAGAAAGTACGCTCAATTGGCTCATGGATCTCTTTCGCCGTTTCCGTCAATTCATTCACGAAAAACAGAGCGTAGCAAACGATGATGACAAAAAGAAGACAGACAATCCCTCCCAACCAAAATAAAAGCTTTCTATACGTTTTTTTCTTCACTTTCGTCATTTATCTCTCCCGCCGCTCTTTTAGAATAAATAGAAATGCTTCTTAGCAGTTTACGCGGAGAATAAAAGAAATAGACACTTGCGACGTTGTCGGAATATTAACTATATATATTGTAATCTGAAATATCACTTGCTAGAATATGAATTAGACAGTGAAAAGTAAAGGGGAGATTGTCCATGTTCATGACGGAAGTGTTGGGGGAATACGCAAAAAGTCAACCGGATAAAATTTTCACGGTATATAACGGCAGAGAGTGGACGTATAGCGAGTTTTATGAGAATGCGAAGAAAGTGGCGGGGCATTTCCAAGCGGAGGGGTACGAAAAAGGGGATATTATCGCACTTTATGCGTTGAATTCCGACCTCTTTCTCGTCAGTTATTTTGGCATTCAATTGGGCGGGTTTACCGTCATGCCTGTCAATACGAAATTGACCCCGAGAGAAGTGGAATACATTTACAACCATTCAGAGGCAAAAGCGATTATTTATGATAAAAGATTGGAAGACAGCGTCCAACAGTCGAAGCATCCGTTCAAAGAAAAATTATCGATCGGGGGAGAAGGGGATATCGATCGATTGCTCGCAAGTGATGCTAAAGCGTATGAGCCTGTAACATTGAACGGGGAAGATACAACAGTCGTCATGTATACGTCCGGGACGACGGGCAAGCCGAAAGGGGTCATGCTGACGCATCAAAACATCATTTCGACCGCAGAAATTTGGTCGGAAGCAATGTCAATTACAGAAGCCGACAGGATGATTATTTCAACGCCGCTATTTCATTGCGCAGCCTCCCATGTGTTCATGATTCCTGTAACGTATAAAGGTGGGACGGTCATTATCGAGGAAGCCTTTTCGCCGAAAGGAACGCTTGATTTATTGCAAAAAACAGCGCCAACGATGTTTTTCGGTGTTCCGGCGATGTATACCATTATGTTGAACTTGCCGGAAATAAAAGACTTGGACCTTTCATCATTACGACTGTTCTGCTACGGAGCCGCACCGATGCCGTATGAAATGGTGAAAAAGCTGAAAGAAACATTCCCGAATGTGAAAGTGCAAAATCTGTATGGACAAACGGAGAATTCGCCAGCAGCTTCGACGTTGAAAGATCATTTGGCGCTCGACAAAATCGGCTCAGTCGGAGAAGCATTGCCACAAACTGAAATCCAAGTTGTCGATGAATTCGGAGAACCGCTTCCGACGGGTCAAGTCGGGGAAATTGTCATGCGTGGTCCTCAAGTGATGAAAGGCTATTTAAAAGACGAGGAAGAAACGAAAAGGACGATTAAAGGTGGCTGGCTTTATACAGGTGATCTAGGCAAGCTGGATGAAGACGGGCTTCTCTATATCGTTGATCGGAAGAAAGATATGATTATCCGCGGTGGGGAAAACGTCTATCCTGTGGAAGTGGAAGAAGTGCTATATCAAATTCCAGGACTGTTCGAAGCGGCAGTCGTAGGCGTTCCGCATGAAGTGCTAGGTGAAGTTCCGAAAGCGTACGTCGTCGTAAAAGATGGAGCGACCCTCACTGAGGCAGACGTAATCAGCTATTGCTCAAAAAATCTAGCGAAATATAAAGTCCCTGTAGACATCGAATTTTTGGCTGAACTTCCGAGGAATGCGTCAGGAAAAGTGTTGAAGCATACATTGCGTTCCAACGTACACTCCACAATATAATAAAGGGGCCCCTTTTTAAGTCAAGGGGCTCCTCTAATTTCAAAAACGCATAATAGTCGTGTCTATATCTTTTACATTCCTTTCAATTTATCCGCGAAGTCCTTCAAACTCATATTCGAATGGACGCGCTGCCGGTTCAGTGCATAAATCGAATCGCCACGATGGACATTGCCTTCCTCGATTGTGAAAGCGATGGAGATGCCGGCATCTTTCAACGCTTGGACGGCTTGAGGGCTATTTTTTCCGTATGGATATGCGTGCGCTCGCACTTTATGACCGCCCAATATTTCTTCGATCGCATCATTCGCTTCTTTCAGGTCCGCACCGATGGAATAGCGGGATTCCGACTGCATATAGCTCAAGCCGGTACGAGAATTGAACATATGGAAAGAATGTGTATGATTTTCATAGGAATATACGTCTGTTGTCTTTTGCAGATCATATTCGGAAACCATTCCTGGCTTGCCGATTCTGCTTGTGATCAGAAAAGAAGTCGCCTTGAGTCCGTTGCGCTTCAGAATAGGATAACCCAATTCGATTGTTGATTCATAGCCGTCATCAAATGTAATGAGGACGGATTTTTCGGGGAGATTGAGCTTGCCTTGCACCCATAATTCCAATTGCCTCGGCGTAATTGTTGTCCAATTGTTCTTCTTCAAATAAGCCATCTGCTCCTCGAAGTTCTTCACTTCCAGTACGGATACATTATCGCTCAGTTTGACTCTCGTCAAATCATGGTACATAAGTACAGGAATTCCTGAGTCAATCTCGATATCCTTCTTTTCAATATAAGCCGTCTTTCCACCGAAATTGATTGGATAATAATTGCCTTGAGCCCGTTGAAGGTGAATGGTCAGATTTGGCTGCAACTGTCCGATCGCCTTTGCCTTCTTGTTGGGTGAGTTCAAAATCGGGACATGCTTTTTCGTATTTGCCCGGACAGGATAGGCACCTTTCAAAGAACCATAGCTATCTTTGACGGCCTTCGCACGCTTCTTTGAAAACATTACTTCATCGCCGCCGATAACCGTGTGATAATAACGGTCCGTTTCCTTCACGATGGAAGTGGAAGTGCCTTTCATGAAAACTGCGACTTTCTGTGATTGGTTATAAACTGGTGTCGTTTCTGTGATGTTGACGGTTTGTACGCTTCCCGCTTCTGGCAACAAAGGAAACGCCAGCACGAATAGAAACGTCAACCAAAAAACTCTCTTCAAAATTCTTACTCCCTTTCATTTCCCAGCCCGATGATGAACATGGAAAAACCTTTGTGAACAAGTTATCTTGTCCACAAAGGTTTCATGCACAATCATCTAGGTACGATATTCACAGTCCGTGCTGCGCCGATCTGTTTACCATCACGGTCATATGCTAGGAACTGTGCTTCTTTATAATATTGAATATTTTCCATTTCATTAATGCCTCGGATGAATCGATAATTGTTCTGTCCTCGATGTACCAATTCATAATCGATATACCCTTTTGTCGATTCAAATCGGACGATGACTTTTGCAATTTCACCGCAAGTCTCGCGGATATCCGTCTCCATGAAAACGTCGTTCGCTGTAATCTTCACGGAAGGAGATACGAATATTTGGCTTGCTGATGAACATGTCGGCAGCTTTACACCACAAGTGATTTCATCCAAAATCGATTGATAGACGAGTCCAAGGTCGATGCTGTCTGATATGTGGTAATAAGATCCGCCTGTATCAGCTGCGATTTTTTTAAGAAGTGCAGTGTTCAAATTCTTCTCATTGCCTAGTCCGACTGTGAATACTGTGATGTCCTTCGATTTTGCTAAAGCTAACGCGGTAGCAATCTGTTTCTCGCTCGACTTGCCGTCCGTCAATAAAATCGCAACTTTTCTGCCGCTGCTATTCATTCTGTTGAATGCATCTGTCATCCCGGCGCCGATATTTGTCCCGCCATTTTCACGGACTCGGTAAATTTGCGATTGTACACGTACCCAATTGCCTTTTTCAAGATATTGCGCCGAGGAGTTAAAAGCGGTCGCGACATTGCTTGATGCTTGCAAGCTTCCAATCAGTTCTTCTGTTTTCGATACTCTTAACCGATTCCGATCATTCTTCTTCATGCTTCCGGAAGAATCAATGATAAACGCCATTTCAGGCATTTCCGCAGTACAGCTCGGATTGATACGTAACCTTGCATCATGCGACACTTCTATACTATGGCTTTCATTCAAGACCCCGATCAGTTCGTTAGGATATCGCGAATCCGATGGAATCGCTTCGGCGATAATTATGTCCCGCGTAGGCTGTGCCGTTTGGATAGCAGATACAGAAGTTGTTGCAACACCATTCCAGAAAGAGACGGTGTCAGATGAAAAACGTAATCCACCTGTTGAACGGAAATGCACTTTTCCGTTAAAGTTACGAACAATTTCCCCACCCGGCAAAGCAACAGTTGCCCGGATAGTAGTCCGTTTCTCGTAAATCGGTGTGCCATCGTTTTCAGATCCGATATACACATCATAGGTTCCTGCATTTTCCAATCGCACTTCCGCTTTCGGAACATAAGATAAATCCACATGAACCGATTTCGTCAAACAAGCTGTATTTCCAAATGCATCCCGATCCAACACTTCAAATGTGAGTGTGTCATTTAAGTAGGTTTTAGAAGGGGGTGCAGTCACTTTAACTGTAATATCAGGTCCATCAGTTCCACTAATGATGGAAGTCCGCCCTCTATTATAATAGTTATTTGATTTTTGATCGTAATAATATTCTCCGTCTAATGCTGCACCTGCACTCGATGTAACTCGCACAGACATTGACCGATCGTACGGTATCGTTTCCCCGTTGCAACCTCTAAAGGAAACAGTGACATATGTCGAATCGACGCCATTCGCAATCAATTCACTTTTCTCCACGTCAATCTCCGCTGTTTCAATCGGATTGAACACGACAGGCGGTTTCGTTTGCCCGCCTGGAGCAGGGAAGTAAACCGTTCCATCGTCCTTGAAGTTTTGTGGAAGTGGATAACTGCCATTATCGCTTCCCGACGCTTTTTTCTTCAATCCGATAAGGTCGGATGACCCCGTTTTCGAAAGACGATGCAAAAGTTCTACAGCTTCTGCGCGTGTGAGGGATTCATTCGGACTAAAATCCTTGAACGTATTTTTTCCGGTCCGGCCGGTTGCCAAGTCTTCTGAGTACAAATAATAGACGGCCTGTGCTTCGCTTAGGTCATATCCGTTGAAAGCTGCGATGATTCGTGCTGCCGTTCCTTTTTTTACCGCCCAATCCCGTGCGAACGTCCTTGAGACGCCTTCGAGAGGCATATGTTTACCTGCTAAATAGCGATAGTTACCGCTCGATTTATGTTCACCCTTATTGGCAGGGAAGGCGTCCGGCGACGTGGTATCGAACCGTACGAGCATCATGACGAGCTGAGCTTCTGTAATCGGCTTATCAGGTGCAAATGTGCCGTCCGGATAGCCGCTCGTCAATTTTTGTGAATACGCCCAATCGACGGATTCGAACGCCCAATGTCCGGGCTTCACGTCCTTGAATGGGCTAGCGGCTTCGGTCGCTGCAGGTGGCAATGTAAGAATCATCACTACCGCCAGCAGTAAAGCCAATATCTGTTTCCATTTCATCCAATTCCCCGCCTTTCTTAATTAAAAAACAGGATGTCGTCCCGGTAATTTTGCTGCAGATCGTTTTCAAGGAATTGAAGGAAACGGTCTGTCAATGCCGCTGCTTGGGCACGTGTCAACGGTTGTTGCGGGTTGAAACGGTTGTATTCATCCCCTGACACGAGTCCGAGTTCCGTGGCGACGTAGACACTGTCTTTCGCCCAATCCGAGATTTTATGATCGTCCTTGTAATGAGTACGGAAGCCGGGGCTCGGTGCGCGGCCTTCCATCCCTAAGGCCCGAACGAGAATTGCGACTGCTTGCACACGTGTTAATGGTGCGTCCGGATTGAACTTATCTGGAGTGACCCCAGTTGTAATTCCTTTTTCCACAGCGCTTTCGATATATAAATAATCTGGGTCTTTCACATTTAAATCACTGAAAATCGGCTTCTTCGGCGTTTTCTTTTTGCTTTTAGGCTCTTCAAGAACGCGGATGTCGACAGCTTTCAATATGCCAACTGTATATTGATATCGTTTCATCGGTGTGTTTGGTGAGAAAAATTGCGTTGATTCATCAAATACACCAAGGGAATAGAGCTTTTCGATATGATCTTTCGCCCAATGTTTATTCAAATCACGGAACTTCGGAACGATGAGTCGCTCAATCTTCGGCGTACGCTCCTGATTCAAATGGATTGTCCCGGTTCCGCGCCCAAATGGAAGATTATACGTATACTCGCCAATCATATTCGATTCGCTGACAACAGCGTGTCCGCCTGTGAAGCTCGAAAGGGAAGGATCATGCGGTTCGTACTGCAACAATCGGCTTTTGCTGTCGGATACTTTGCTCGTCACAAACCCTGATTGACCGTTCGACTTTACAATTTCATAGTCAATCAATTGTGTTTCAGTAGCTCCCCAGAAATTTTCATAGCCCATATCTCTACCAGTGAAATGAACAGTGATCAAGTCTTCGGTCTTCGAGGAACCTTCCTTGACTTTATAAATTTTTCTTCCAACGACATTGCCGGAATAATAATCGGAAGCAGGGCGGTTATCAATGACAGTACCTTGCGAAAATTGGTAGTCGTCAAGCGTATATGTCGTTTTATTCGGCAAGGTGATTTTTTCGGAATAGCTTTTTATGGAGCCATTCGATGTCGTCTGTCCTTTATCTTCACGCTTTTCAAGATCGGCGACATAGACAACGCTCCTAGTTAACTTCTCACCTTTGCTACCAGTCAATGTGAATTTATACGTTGAAGAAATCGTTCCTTTATTCTCTTTTTCAGTGATTGTCGCTTTTCCGGAAAAGCGGATGGGATCTCCTGTTAAAAAGAACACTTCTTCATATGTATACTCGTTCGCGACACCGCCGTTATAATCTGGCGGTTTCGCTTCCGCCCTCGGTACGAGGAGGATGAGGGAGATGAGAAAGGCACACGCAAACGCCAAACGCCGATTCAATTTTTTGTGGGAATTAATAAACATAATTTTTTCGATCCGCCCTTTTCATAGAATCGGAAGCGGCCAATAGAGAGCCGCTTCCATTCATTATTAATCAACTAAAATGATACGTCCCTTTACGGTCGATTCATGCAAAATATATAATCTATCATTTGCTTTCAATTCTTTTGCAGAAATGACTTTACCATTTCGAATGATTGTCGCTTGTTCGATGTCCATCCGGTAAATGCTTCCTACTTCTTTCCAAGCCATTTGCTGCCAGCGACTTACATTACGGACGTTGATGACGCTCGGGTAAGTTGTAGAGACACTTTCCAGCCTGCCAACTGATACCATCGGGGCGGCTGTATATTGCCATAGCCTATTTTCTATTAAATGCAATGCGACGACATCGCCGTTCTTCACATAGAAATAGCCGTATCTGCCTGTCTCAAATTTCAAGTCCATTTTCGGAATGAGGCTCAAGACAGAATTGTTCTTATCTTCAACAGCGACGGTGTCATTGCTGAACGAGAAGGAAGCGCCAGATGCATACGTCCATCCATTGTTCTTCAACTCGTACGCATTGCCAATCGTCAATCCGTAATCGCTAACGGATGAAATTGATCCGAAATAGATTTGATGATCGATGAGGTTCGGACTATCCAAACCGTCATTCGCAATATGGATTACATTTGCGTAACGGCTTTTATTCAATCCGTCCGTCAGAACGAAAGCAGTGCCTGCTGCCTGCAATACTGCTGGGTCGACCAGTCGCCCGTTTCGGATGAGGATCGTTCCATCATGATATTTGAAAATGCCGGATTGGCGGAGGCCGATTTCCTTTTTCTTCGTATTGACGGAGGCTAAAGGTTCATTGAATGTACGCTCGTTCTCTTTTTGGATTACCATTCGTTCAATGACTTCCTTGCCGAATTGCTTAATTGTGACAAAATGGATTTCTTGGCCGGCATAGTAGCGAAGCCGGTCAGAACGGATCGGTTCATTGCCGACGTAGATCGGCGTCTTTGTCGAATACGTATAACTGCTTGTGCTCTTATATGTATGATCTCGCCAATGCCAGTTCTCGAAAACCTTTTCGTCTTTTAATAGAAGTTTATGATTCGTCTGGTCGATCCTTTGGATAGTGCCTTTATACAATCCTTCAATTTTAATGCCTTGTTCGATGATTTCGACGGTACTTAACCGGTTCGTATTATATTCCGGCAACGTAAGTTTAACGCGGTCACCTTCGAAAAGGACGCTCAAATCCTTTAACGTAGTCCCTTTAAAAAATTCAGTCCGGTTTGAAATGAAATATGTACTTTCTCTTCCATCATCGAGTTTAACGGAAATGAATTTTCCGCTACGGTCAATTTGTGTAACTGTCGCAGTAATCACTTTGTCGCGTTCGTTAATGACAGCTGATTGTGTACCGGTTTTTCCGTGCATCGCTTTCACGCGGCGCAAATTGACGTCTGCTTCAATCTCCATTCCAAGTTTGAATGCCTCGATTTTTACGGGGCGGGAATCAATCGTCAACTTTGCGAACGAATCGATATTCAGTGTGATTTCCCGTCCTTGATCATTCCGGATCGTCACATCTTTCAATCTTCGTTCTGTTTTGTCTTTATCAAGTTGGACTTCGTCATATGTTACTCCTACAAATGTCCCCTTAACAGGAGCGTTTGCTTTTACTTCGCTAATTGGCGCTAGCCCTGCTATGAAAAGAAAGATAACAATGTAGAAAGAAAACTTTTTAAGCACTATGCCACCTCCAGATTAAGTATCTTTAGTCTATTTACTATATCGGTCAAAAGCAGCTAATTGTTAGATGGATTTTGGATTCGAATATTTAGGTCGTTAATAGAGTAATAGAAATTGGCTTGCATTCTGAAAATTTGTGCTGTATTATTGTGAAAGTTATTAGATAATTAGTAGGGAAGGATGATACATATGAAGGCAAGGAAGTATGGACTATTAATTGGAAGCGCTTTATTGGGTGCTTCGATACTTGCAGCATGCGGTGATTCAGACAAAGAAGGAGATGCTGGCAGCAAAGGAAGCGCCGATGGACTTGAAACAAGAATCGTAACAATTGCAACTGGTGGATCATCGGGCCCATATAACATTATCGGAACAACCTTGGCAAATGAGTACTCGAATGAATTCGGGGTGAACTCAAAACCACAGTCAACCGGTGCGTCTGTTGAAAACATCAACTTGATAAAAGAAGGCAAAGTTGAAATGGCGTTTGTCATGAGTGACGTATTGACTGAAGCAGCTGAAGGAGTTGGAAATTTCCCTGAAAAAGTCGATAAGGTTCAACAAATTGCTGCTCTATATCCAAACTATGTACAAATCGTAACGACTGCGGATTCTGGCATCAAGTCAATTGAAGATTTGAAAGGCAAACGTGTTGCTGTCGGTGATCAAAACTCAGGCGTTGAAGTGAATGCCCGCAATTTACTTAATGGATTCGGAATTACGTATGATGATTTGAAAGTCGATTACCTTGGTTATGCAGAAGCGGCTGACGGTCTTAAATCAGGGAGTATTGATGCAGCATTCCTTACGAGTGGACTACCGAACTCTTCAGTGATGGAGCTTTCTGCGAGTATCGATTTAGCTTTAGTATCCGTTGACCCGTCAAAAGTTGAAGAAATTGCAAAAGATCAACCGTATTTCGTCTCCTTAGATATTCCTGCCGATACATACGGAAATGCGGAAGCGATTCCGACTGCGGCAATTATGAATGCATTGGTCGTCAGCAGCGATTTAAGCGAAGATGATGTATATAAATTGACGAAGAAGTTTTTTGAAAGCTTGGACACTCTTGGAAACTCCCACCAAGCTGCAACTGAAATTACTCTTGAAGGTGCTCAGCAAGGCATGGTAGCACCTGTTCACCCAGGTGCTCAAAAGTATTACGATGAGCAAAAGTAAGATTTTCCTAAGCGGGAGCATGGTCGTATTCATGCTCCTTCTTTCTCTTTTTTTGATTAGAATCCCTACTATTCAACTTTCTTATATTGGTGGTAGTTTTTATTTATACGAGGATGAGTTTGAACTAGGTTGGATCCATTCGGTCGAAAAGGAGCCTTGGTTCGAAACATATGAACGGCAGGGTAATGATCTTTATTTGACAACTACGAAGTTCAAGACATTCGGTGCAGGTGTTCCCTCATCGAAAGAAGTGATCGAAATGGAGGACGGATTTGTCCATATGATCGTTAATGAAAAAATGGATGAAATCCGGCTGGCGGTTTCAAAAAATGTCCAGACCACTTTGTACACGAAAAATAGTGAAATCCATTTATATGAACTTGTTAATGACTACGACACAATTGTTATCCAAGTCGTTAAAGCGTCATTATGGAATTTATTAAGAGGTGAAAAAATTGACTAAACAAGCAAACAGGCCTCCAGTTTTAGAAGAAACCGAAGTGCTAACTGAAGAACAGCAGGCGGAGCTTCTCGAGAAGTTTGATACGGAATCGAAAGTAAGAAAACTTACTGGGAAGAAAGTCG
Source organism: Sporosarcina sp. SAFN-015 (assembly GCF_059415085.1). Taxonomy (NCBI): domain Bacteria; kingdom Bacillati; phylum Bacillota; class Bacilli; order Caryophanales; family Caryophanaceae; genus Sporosarcina; species Sporosarcina sp. SAFN-015. The sequence goes on along the minus strand of NZ_JBPFDR010000004.1, from coordinate 305,972 downwards.
CGATTTTCGTTTCGGTCATTGCTGTCTTTTATTCTCTTTTCCATTTATACATCACGTTCTATCCAATGCCTGCACTCCAACAGCGTGCAGTTCACGTTGCTGTCGGTATAGCGCTGATCTATCTTATTTATCCAACTTATAGCAAGCAGAACCGGAGCAAAGTAGCAGTATACGATTGGTTGCTATTCATATTAAGTTTGGCGACTGCAGGTTATTTAATAAAAGAATATACAGCCATTGTGACAACACGTGGTGGAATACCTAATACGATGGATATTGTTATGGCAATTTTAACAGTCGTACTTATTTTGGAAGCTGCTCGCCGGGTAACGGGGTGGATCCTGCCTGTATTAGCGCTCATCTTTTTGTCTTACCCATTCTTCAGCCATATGAGTTGGGTACCGACAAAAATGGCAACACGTCCATATGACTTGGGCGATATTTTTGGTCAGATGTATTTGAAAACGGAAGGTCTCTATTCAACAGCGATTGGTGCTTCCGTATCGTTCATTTTCCTTTTTATCCTCTTTGGTGCCTTTTTGGCAAAGTCGGGAATGGGACAATTTTTCAACGACTTGGCTCTTGCACTTGCCGGTCATAAGCAAGGCGGACCAGCAAAAGTAGCGGTCATCTCTAGTGGTTTCATGGGAAGTATAAACGGGGCCGCCGTAGCGAATGTCGTCGGTACTGGTGCGTTCACAATTCCTATGATGAAACGGGTCGGTTATTCAAAAAACTTTGCAGGTGCGGTTGAAGCAAGTGCTTCAATCGGAGGGCAAATCTTGCCCCCAATCATGGGAGCGAGTGCTTTCATCATGGCGGAAACAACAGGTGTGAAATATGGGACAATCGCTTTGGCTGCCCTTATTCCTGCTGTCTTATATTTCCTTGCGGTTATCATGCAAGTGCACTTTCGGGCTGGCAAGGAAAATTTAAAAGGGATTCCGAAACCGGATCTACCAAGAGTAAAAGAAGTCATGAAGGAACGCGGACATCTATTGATTCCGATTGTTTATCTTATTTTCCTTCTTTATCGTAACGTTCCAATCGGCCATGCAGCATTTTATACAATCGTTGCAACGGTCATCGTTGCGGCACTTAGAAAAACGACACGGATGTCCATTAAGGATATTGTTGCTGCGCTGGATAGCGGTGCGCGCCAATCACTTTCTGTCATGGTTGCATGTGCGGTCGTTGGTGTCATTATCGGGGTAGTAAGCTTGACAAGCTTTGGGAATGTCATGACTTCTTCAATCGCAAGCCTTGGAGCAGGTTCGTTATTGCTGACGTTATTCTTTACAATGCTGGCATCCATGATCCTTGGCATGGGACTTCCTTCCATTCCGGCGTATATTATTACTGCGACAATGGCAGCGCCTGCTTTGGCGGCATTTGACGTGCCAATCCTAGTTGCGCATATGTTCGTATTCTATTTTGGTATCTTCGCGAACATTACACCGCCTGTTGCATTAGCAGCATTTGCAGGGGCGGGCATTTCGGGTGGAGATCCGATGAGAACCGGCTTTACAGCGCTTAAACTTTCTGCTGCCGGCTTCCTCATCCCATACATGTTCGTTTATAATCCTGCCATGTTGATGATCGATACGACTGGAGTGGCTATGAACGCACGAGAATTCCCGGTTGCGGCAACGATGGATATCGCGATAATTACAATAACGGCAATCATTGGCGTTATCGGGTTAAGTGCTGCAATTGAAGGGTATTTCAAAACAAACTTGAATTCACTCTGGCGAATCGTACTGGCAGCAGGAGCGCTTATGATGATAATTCCGGAAACAATAACGGATATTGTCGGAATCATAATTGTTGGAGCTATGTTTGCATTGAATTATATGAAAAACAAAAAAGAAGAATCGGCTTCGTTGCAAACGAAATGAGAATTATAGAAAAGCACACCGCTCGTCAACCATTTTCATAGGTTGATTGGTGGTGTGTTTTCTTTTGCAATGCTATCGAATATTACTTACGGAATCTACTGACAACAAGTATAATAGTAGAAACTCTATTCAGAAACGGGGAACATAACTTGTTAAGAATTCAAATGCAACGCTTCATCATGCTGTTTGCCATTCTTTTTATCATGCTGCCGCTCACACATGTCGCTGCAGCAGAACCGATTGATGAGATTCGGCAGCTTATTAAAACATATTATATTGATAATGTTCCTGAATCGGTATTATCGAGAAGCACCGGAAAAGAGATAACAAATGGACTGGACCCGCATTCCGAATACATGTCCAAGCAGGAATATGAAGCATTCATTAACGGAATCGAGCAACGTATCGTCGGGATCGGTGTCGTACTGGAGGAAAGTGAAAGAGGCATAAAGGTGATATCGGTCATTACGGACGGCCCGGCTTTTAAGGCAGGAATTGTTCCCGGCGACGTCATTACGCATGTAGACGGGAAATCGCTGAAAGGGAAGTCGGTGCAAGCGGCAGTGCCGTTGATCAGCGGAAAAGAAAACACGGATGTCACCCTCACAATTGAAAAAGAAAAATCGGAAAAGCTTTCGAAAATGACGATTCGTCGGGCTGAAATCCATTTGCCGACGGTCGAGTCGGAAATGCTCGGTGGCAATATCGGCTATATAAGACTTAACAGTTTTGCAACAGAATCGAGCAGCGAAATGGAAAAAGCCGTTCGGTCCCTTGCTGGCGCTGACGGGTTCATCGTTGACATCAGGAATAACGGGGGTGGCTATATTACCGCTGCGCAGGAAATCGCAGGATTCTTCCCGGGAGTAGAGCAAGCTTTCCAATTGCGAGAGAAAAACAAAAAGCCCAAAATTTATCCGTCTGTATATCAAAAACAGAAAATCGAAGGGCCTGTATCATTGCTTGTCAATGAATATAGTGCAAGTGCATCTGAAATGCTAGCGGTCAACTTGAAAGAGCAAAAGGCTGCTACACTGTATGGAGAAAACACATACGGAAAAGGGACGATGCAATCGATGTTCGAGTTCACCGACGGCAGTGTGTTGAAAATGACAACTGCCCGTTTTTATTCACCGCACGGCATTGCAGTGGATAAAGTCGGCGTCGCGCCACACGTTAAGACACCTGAAAATGAAGAATTGTCCACGGCGCATTATGACCAGCTGCTAGCTGCATTGAACGGCTATACGAAATTTCCTGCATTGGAAAACGTAAAGCCGACGAAAAGATTTACTGTGACGATGACGAAGGAAATGGATTGGAGTCAGCTCGGAAACCGATCGGTCAAGTTAATTGAAATTGGTGGTAAAGAGAGCAGTGTCCGTATTGAAGAGAAGGATGGCAAGACGATTGAAGTGATTCCTGAAGTGCCATTGCTTTCTGGCAAAAAGTATATGCTGATTATCCATCCGGCTTGGAAGGATAAGCTTGGAAATGGAATGAAGAAAGGGATCTATTTGGATGTGACAGTAAAATAAAGAAGGGAGTGAGAGCTTGTCCGTTAATGAATGGATGGGCTCTCATTTTCATTATAGGGAGACTCTGTATCTCGCTTAGAGAAACGGATGGATCGACGCTTTATCTCTTTTTCCAGAAGAGTGATGAATTGCGGGCAAAGATTTAGTGCAATCGCTTTTTTATACGAGTCCAAAAGAAAATCATCCGGTATACTGTACAATTTGGGTCTCCTCCTTGTCATCATATCGTTTCCGGTTGCATATCTTGAAGTTTGGCTCTTTTACCTTATCAAATTTCAATTGTAAGAACAACCGTTCCGATATCCACAGTTGACAGTGGATAAGTTGTGGTTAACTTGTTTGTAAATAGCATAAGTCAAGCGTAGTAAGGTGGATAACGTGGACAATTTTATCCACAGATATGGATAAGCGCGAAAAATGTCGAAAGATTTTTCTGAAATTGCATATTTGTGTGAAATCCTATTGATGTTATGACGCAATTCACATAATATTATATAAAAACTAAAAAGGAAGTGGGAAAGTGTTTCAGTTCGACACACTTGGCCAGGAAATTGTAGAAGAGCTCTCCCACTTGATACAGGAACAAGTGATTCTGACGGATCGCCGAGGTTTCATCCAAGCAAGTACCGATCCGGAAAGGTTGAACCAATTCCACGAAGGTGCGCTGTTAAGCTTGCGGGAAAAAAAGATTCTTCATATGACGGATAAGGAGCTCAACCAGTTACAAGGTGTGCGTAAAGGCGTTGTCCTGCCGATTGTCATTGAAGGGAATCCGATTGCCGTACTCGGTATAACGGGGGATCCACAGCATATCCATCCCCAGGCACAGCTCATTTTGCGGGTTGCGGAGCTGTTCATCCAAGATGCAATGAAGAGAAAGCAGAAAGAGGAGAAAGTGCGCGACTTGGAGTTTTTTGTGTTTGACTGGCTCACCTCATCAAATAAAGATATCCGTTTTCGTGAACGGGGAGCTGTGCTTGGCATCGATGTCAATATCTATGTGCAAGTCGCCGTCATTGAGGTGATGAACACGGAAGACCAGTTTACAATTGACGAAGTGGATAGTTTCAAATCCAATCAAAACATCCATCCCGATCTGCAAATGATCAGATGGGGACAAGATAAGATCCTTATACTGTTGCCGGATATGAATCAGGACATGCTTAAAAGCGAACTTGAATATTTCCTATTATCTATTAAGAGGAGAAAAAAGATAATCGTCGCGGCAGGAATCGGTGGAAAAACCGATTGCTTTAATTTATCGAAGTCATTCCTTCAAGCGGAAAGGGCGGCGAATGCTTCGAAGAAATTGAATCGAGTTCTTTTCGAACATGAGCTTCGCTTTGAGTTGATCCTACAAAGCATCGATGAATCGACACGCGAGGAATTTATTCAGCGTACTATTGCTCCGCTGCTTGAGGATAGGGAGCTCCTTCATAATCTCCAAGTTTGGTTCAATGAAAACCAATCGATGCAAAATACCGCGCAAAAACTGCATATCCATAAAAACACACTTTCATATCGATTGCAAAAAGTCGAGCAACTAACCGGATTATCCGTTTCGAATGTCCATGACGTTCTTCTCCTTTATTTTGGAATCCGACTGCTGGATGAAAGGAAATAAAGAGGTCCCTTTTGAATTCAAAGGGATCTTTTTTTATATGCCAAAATATTCTACTTAGTATGGATTTTTTGTTTGTAAGAACAAAAAAATGTCGAAATAAGAGTGAAAGGTTGTGCATGCACCTATATCTTCCTAATCGTTGCACTATTAAAATTAGACAAAGAATTAGAAATTTGAAGGAGGCTGCTTCATGGATGTGCAAGTGAAGGAGCAATTGATTGCCATTACTGGCAGTGCTCATGCAAGGACGACAGTAGCGCAGAAATTGGCGTATTCCTATGATGCGACCGCCAACTTCCAAGCATTGCCGGATTTAGTCCTTTCTCCTGCTTCCATTGAGGAAATTCAAGAGATTGTGAGAGTTTGCAGTGAATACGGCGTGCCGATCGTTTCCCGTGGGTCTGGAACGAATCTTGCAGCGGGGACGACGCCGACTTCAGGGGGGGTCGTTATTCTATTCCACCGGATGAATCGAATTTTAGAGTTGGATGAAGAGAATTTAACGTTGACCGTCCAGCCGGGTGTCATCACGCAAGCGATCAATGAAAAGGTTGCGGAAAAAGGGTTGTTTTATCCTCCCGATCCGAGTTCGATGAGCATCTCAACAATTGGAGGGAATGTGAGCGAGAACTCAGGCGGCTTGCGAGGATTGAAATATGGCGTTACACGCGATTACGTGAAAGCATTGAAAGTCGTACTGCCAAGCGGTGAATTGCTTACGACGGGCGGTAAACTTGCAAAAGATGTGGCTGGTTATGATTTGACGAGCCTGTTTGTCGGTTCGGAAGGGACACTCGGAATAATTGTGGAAATTACATTAGGTCTAATACCGGCACCTGAAACGAAAAAGACGTTATTAGTGTTTTACGACACACTTGAAGAGGCTGCGCAGACGGTTTCATCAATTATAGCGGCAAAAATTGTGCCTGCGACGCTTGAGTTTATGGACCAAGGAACAATTGAAGCGGTTGAGGAGTTCATGAAAATCGGCTTGCCGACGAATTGCGAAGCGATGCTTCTGATTGAACAGGATGGGGACCCTGCAATCGTCGAAAGAGATATGGAGCTCGTTCATAAATTGTGCATGGAGCACGGTGCGACGTCGACGCAAATGGCGAAAACGATTGAGGAGGCAGCGCAGTTGAGCATTGCGCGAAGAGTCGCTTTATCCGCCCTCGCGAGGAAACGGCCGACGACTATTCTTGAAGATGCGACCGTACCTCGTTCCGAAATTGCGAAGATGGTGAAGGCAGTACAAGAAATCGCTGTGAAATATGATCTGCTTATCTGCACATTCGGCCACGCGGGAGATGGCAATTTGCATCCGACCATTTTGACAGATGTGAGGGATGATGCAGAAATGGCAAGGGTCGAAATGGCGTTCGCGGAAATCTTTGACCACGCTATCAAACTTGGCGGCACGATTACAGGTGAACACGGAGTCGGGGAAATGAAAGCGCCCTATCTGGAATGGAAAATCGGCAAGGCAGGAATTGACACGATGAAAAGCATAAAGCAGGCAATCGATCCGCTCAATATTATGAACCCGGGGAAAATATTCGCCAAATCCTCGAAGAAAAGGGTAGTGGTGCATCATGAGTAGTGCACAGGCTGAGCTGATCCGGCAATCATTCGTTACGCATGTTGATGAAAACAGGTTGATGGACTGCATGCGCTGCGGCTTCTGTTTGCCGGCCTGCCCGACATATATCCATTCCGGATACGACGAAACCCAGTCGCCCCGAGGAAGGATTGCCCTTATGAAAGCGGTGCGAGATGGGAACGTCGAATGGGATGGTTCCATTGAAGAGGCTTTCGACCTTTGTCTAGGCTGCAGGGCGTGCGAACCTGCATGTCCCGCCGGTGTCCAATACGGAACGCTTATCGAGGAGACACGTGAGGCGATTGTATCCGTCAAATCGCAATCATTGAAAGAGAAAGCAATCCGTAAAGGAGCATTCGATCATCTTTTCGCAGACCAGCGAAAGATGAAAACGGCAGTGAAACTGGTGACATTCTATCAAAAATCGGGATTGCAGAAAGTCGTGCGGAAGGTCGGTTTCATGGAGCTTTTCCCGCCATTCATGAAAGATATGGAAAAGTCGCTGCCAGAACCGCCGAGAAAGCGACGAGTACAAGCTGCATCAATCGAAAAGAAAACGACGGTCGCCTTTTTCGCAGGTTGCCTTATGGATACGATGTTTCAAGAGACAAATCGGAATACGATCGACTTGTTGGAACGGCTTGGCTGCGAAGTCATCATTCCTAAAGGTCAACAATGCTGCGGGGCCTTGCAAGGACATAGCGGCGAAATGGACCGGGCAAGGCGAAACGCAAAAGCGAATCTTGAAGCATTCAATCTTAACGGTATTGACTACATCGTCAACAATGCAGGAGGTTGTGGTGCGTTTTTATCGGAATATGACAGGTTGTTTGACCAGGATCCGGCGCTGTTCGCGACGGCACAGCAATTCGTAGAAAAGCAGATTGACATATCCTCGCTGCTCGTGAAGCTTGGCATTATTGAGGAACTGTTAAAGCAACCGACAGCAAATACGACAGAAATCGTCACTTATCAAGATTCATGCCATTTACGGAATGTGAATGGGGTGAAGGATGAGCCAAGGGAAATGCTGAAAGCGGCTCAAGGTAGTTTATTCGTTGAAATGCCCGGTGCGCATTTATGCTGTGGTTCCGCCGGTGTATATAATTTACTTCAACCAGAAATGGCTTCACGAATTCTTGGTTCGAAAATGGAAGAGGTGAAACAGGTTCAAGCAACGACAATCATTACAACGAATCCAGGATGTTTGCTGCAAATGAAAGTCGGCGTCGAAAGGGAAGGATTATCTGGAACTGCACGCGCCATGCATGTTGTCGATTTTATTCACGAAAAAATAATGGGATCCAATGGAGGGAAATGAAATGAAGTTAAAAAAAGGTAGAATTTTAGGGGCAATCGGTCTAACGGCAATGCTCATGCTCGGTGCATGTTCAAAAGATGATACGGGCAGTGCAGCAAGTGATAAAAAATACAATTTGAAAATGTCTGTAACAGTAAATGACTCTTCAACATGGTACCAAGCTGCAGAGAAGCTTGCCAATGACTTAAGGGACGAGACGGACGGCAGGATCAATATCGATGTGTTCCCGAATGAGCAATTATCAGGCGGCGACCAAGGGAAAGGCGTCGAGTTGCTCGCAAAAGGGCAAACAGATCTAAGCGTCCACTCCACAATCATCTATTCCATTTTGGATGATCGATTTGGGGTAGCAAGTGCTCCATTCCTTTTCAGCGAACATGCGCAAGCGGATAAGGTATTTGCTGGAAAAGGCGGAGAAATGATCGGTGACATCTTGAATGAAAAAGGCGTTGAATTGCTTGGTTTCGGAGAAAACGGCTTCCGCCAACTGACGAACAGCAAGCAGGAAATCAAATCGCCTGCAGATATGAAGGGTATGAAAATTCGCATCCCGGGCATTAACATGTACACCGATTTGTATCGCGCATTAGGTGCTGACCCGACGACAATGGCTTTCTCTGAAGTATTCACATCATTACAGCAAGGAACAATCAATGGACAAGAAAATCCGATCGACGTCATCCATTCATCCAAGTTGAATGAAGTACAAGATTATTTGACGGAGTGGAACTATTCCTATGACCCATTAGTGTTTGGTATTAATAAAAAGCTTTTCGACTCAATGAGCAAGGAAGACCAAGAACTGTTCAAAAAGTTAGGGAAAGAAGCCGCGGCGTACCAAGTCGAGCTTGCACGTGAAAAAGAAGCGAAGCAAATTGAAGAATTAAAAGCAGCCGGCATGCAATTCTATCAGCCTACAGACGCTGAAATGGAAGAATTTAAGGCAGCAGTTCAGCCGCTTTACGAAAAATATACAGATATCTGGGGCGAAGATTTGCTGAAGGCGTTCCAAGATTATTAATTAAGTGGGGGAGAACATAAATGGAAAGAGTGATTAGCAGATTAGAAGAGTGGATTGTTGTAATCGTTTTGTCCATTATGTCCACCATCGCCTTTGTCAATATCGTTTCGAGGGGTCTTCTAGGCCACTCGTTCTCCTTTGCTGAGGAAGTTACAGTGAACTTGTTTGTAGCACTCACTTTCGTCGGGACAGCCATAGGTGTGCGTCAATACGCACACCTTGGCTTTACGCTTATTTATGATCTGGCGAATATTGTTGTTAAAAATATCATTACGATTCTTGTTGGCGTGTTGATGTCGCTGTTATTTGTCATTCTTATTTATTTTGGAATCCAAATGCTAATGTTCCAGATTGAAATGGGACAGAAAACACCGGCACTTGGATGGCCGCAATGGGTGTTCTCAATGGCAATGCCGATTGGGGCGGCTTTGTGCCTATTCAGGACAGTGCAAGCGACAATCAAAGAATATCGCGAGCAAAATAGGAAAGGGGAGCAATCGGTATGATGGCATTAATTTTATTTGGTCTCTTTTTCTTGCTCGTAATGCTGCGGCTGCCGATTGCTGTTGCGCTTGCTATTTCGTCCATTGCTGTGCTGTTTACAGGCAGCGGGATGTTCGGCCTTGAACTGGTTGCAGATATTATGTATTCAAGCGTGTCCAAGTTTACGTTGCTTGCTATCCCGTTTTTCATTTTGGCGGGGGTCATTATGGAGCAGGCGGGCATTTCAAAAAGGTTGATAGATTTTGCGCAAGCATTAGTAGGACATCGAAAAAGCGGTATCGTCTTCGTTACCGTTATGACCGCAATCTTCTTTGCAGCGATCTCTGGATCAGGTCCGGCGACAGTCGCCGCAATCGGAGGAATCCTAATTCCAGCCATGGTGAAGAACGGTTATAAAAAGGAAACTGCGGGCGGCCTAATTGCAAGCTCGGGCGCAATCGGCATCATTATTCCTCCAAGTATCGCCTTCATCGTGTTTGCTGTCGTTGCGGGGGATCAGATTCCGGTTTCGATCGGACGCCTATTTATCGCTGGTATCGTCCCGGGGTTATTGCTAGGCGGCGCTTTCATCTTTGCAGCGATGTATGTCAGATGGAAGCAAGAGCGCAAAGAAGGTCCTATTCAAGGAATTGTCCTAAATCAGAAAGCTACCGGCAAAGAGCGAGTAAAGGCGTTTGTCGATGCACTTTGGGGATTATTGATTCCCGTCATCATTTTAGGTGGGATTTATGGCGGCTACTTCACACCGACAGAAGCTGCGGTCGTCGCAGTGTTTTACGGTCTTTTCGTCGGCTTCGTCATCTATCGTGAACTGAATTTGAAAAAGCTCTATGACATTTTAGTGGCGGCTTCCGTTCAGACTGCGACAGTTATGTTCATCGTCAGTGCGGCGTCTGTCTATGCGTATATCATTACGACGGAGCAGATTGCGAGACAAATATCTGATGCAATGCTTAGTATTTCGGAAAATCCGATCATCATCCTGTTGCTCGTCAACGTCTTGCTGTTGATTGCAGGGATGTTCATCGATGCGATTTCGGCCTACTATATTTTCGTTCCGATTTTATTGCCGATTATGCTTCTATTGAACGTAGATCCGACCGTTTTCGGCGTATTCATGACCGTCAACTTGGCGATCGGTTTATTCACACCGCCAGTAGGGTTGAATCTGTTCGTCGCGGCAGGCATATCAGATACATCGATCGGAAGGCTATCGATTGGGGTACTTCCTTTTATCGTCGCTTCGCTCATCATTCTAATGCTCATAACGTTTATACCGCAAATATCGACATTTTTACCAGATCTGTTAAACGTCAAATAGGGGGAGTTTGGCATGAAACTTAAGGGGCAGACAGCAATCATTACGGGAGCGGCGAGCGGCATCGGTGCCGAATCCGCCATCCGTCTTGCAAGAGAAGGTGCAAATATCGTCCTGATCGATTTGAATCCTTGCAGCAAAACGGCAGATTCCATCCAATCGGAAAGCCCAGACTCGAAAGTTTTGGAATGTCTAGGAGATATCCGCGACCCGGAATTTGTAAAAGCGGCAGTGGCACGGTCTTCGGATTTGTTCGGAGAACTGCATATTTTAGTGAACAATGCGGGGACTTGCGGAAGATTGGGCATTGACACGATGACGCTAGATACTTGGGACCGTGACATGGACACGAATGTCAAAGCCGCATTTCTGTTCATCCAGGCGGTCGTATATCCGCATATGGTTGAACAGCAATATGGAAGAATCATCAATATCAGTTCTGTTTCTGGGATAAACGGCGGAGTCACTTCCGGCGATGGTGCGAATGGCCGTTCCGGGCCAGCTTATGCTGCATCGAAAGGGGCAGTTATTGCCTTGACGAAATGGACTGCAAAAGAATTAGGTCCTCTCAATATTACGTGCAATTCCGTGGCACCGGGAGCAACTGAGACGGGGATTACTTCGGGGATTCCTTATGATGTCAGTCAGCAAGTGATCAAACGGATGGGATCGCCCGCAGATATCGCGGAAGCGGTCCTATACTTCGCATTGCCGGAATCCGGCTACACGACCGGACAAGTTTTAAAGGTGGATGGGGGCTATAGCTTTGGATAAGCGAATTCGAGCTGTACATGATAAGACATCTAATCGGATTGCCGGGCGTTTAATGAAAGGAATAGATCTATTTGAAGGCATCATAGGTGCTTGTAAGGAGTTCGGGGTGGAAGCGGCTCAGTTTCAATGCCTTGGATCTCTTCAGCACGCGACATATGTCCAGCTGGATCAAAATGAAGATGGAAGTTTGCAATACTCATCAGAAGTTGTAACCGATACACCTGTAGAACTGTTGTCTGGTACAGGTTTTGTCGGTCTTGATATGGAAGGGGAAATGGAAGTCCATTTTCATGGCATGTTTGTCGATTGCAATAAGAGCTTAAACGGCGGGCATTTTATTGACGGAAAGAATCCGGTCGCTGTCACGATCGAGTTCGTACTATTTCCATTGAATGACATACGGATGCAACGGGGATTGGATGAAATTTACGGCATTCCTGTTTTTCAATTTAGGGAGAAGGAGTGAGGCACATGGAAACATTGGGGAAGTTGGCAATGAAATCAGCCGCCGCCTATCCTGACAAGGTGGCAATAAAAGATAAAGACCGGTCAATTACATACCGGGAAATGATGAAACGGGTTTTTGCCCTAACGTCATTTTTCCATGAGCAGGGGTTGAAAAAAGGAGATCGAGTCGGAATTTTAATGGCGAATCGTCTCGAACATATTGAACTTGATGTTGCGACAGCGCTTGCAGGAGTCATTAAAGTCCCATTGAATTATCGTCTTCATCCGAAAGAGCATGAATATATGCTGAAGGATGCCGATGTAAGTCTCATTATCGGCGATAAAGGATTAATTGAACCAATCGGGACGGGTGTCGCTGTATTGCCAATCGGTGAGGAATACGAAAAAGCGGTCGATGCGCATATCGGAAGAAGTCATTTGGAGGAAGTCGGAGAAGACGATCTGTTTGCGATTATGTATACATCGGGAACGACTGGCAATCCGAAAGGCGTCATGCTGTCACACCGCAATATGATATCCGGCGCTTTATCGCTAGCAATCGCTTGCGATACGACCTACGACGATATAATTGGGCATGTTGCTCCATTGACGCACGGAAGCAACTTTTTATCGCATGTCGCCTGGCTGTATGGCTTGACACAAGTCGTATTCGATAAATTCGAACCTGAAGAGTTCGTCAATGACTTGGCTCGAGAACAGGTATCGACGATTTTCCTTGTGCCAACGATGGTGAACTTAATGATTCAGCATCCGAATTTCAATCCGACAAAGTTATCGACATTGAAAACAATCAATATGGCAGGATCGGCAATTGCAGCGAGTAAACTTGAACAGGCATTATCACTCGCCGGTCCGATTTTTGCCCAAACATACGGGCAAGTAGAAGCGCCGATGTGCATTACGATGATGCCGAAGAATGAAATGGGGAAGAGGCTTGAGTCGTGTGGCCGTACAGGACTTTTCGTCGACGTGAAAATCGTCGATGACGAAGGGAATGAAGTCGCAGACGGAGAAGTGGGCGAGATTATTTGCAAAGGGTCCCTCGTCATGCAGGGCTATTGGAATAATACGAAGGCGACCGAAGAAACATTGAAGGACGGTTGGCTCCATACAGGCGATTTAGGTTGGAAAAGTGCAGAAGGATATCTCCATATTGTCGATCGGAAAAAAGACGTCATCATTTCAGGAGGCGTTAATATTTATCCGCGTGAAGTGGAAGAGGTTCTCAATTTGCATGCCGGCGTGAAGGAGACTTGTGTCATCGGCGTTCCCGATGAGAAATGGGGCGAGAATGTCGTCGCGTATGTCGTATTGAATGGAACCGAGGAAGTAACAGAAGAGGAACTTGTTGCCTTATGTATCGAAAACATGGCAAGCTTCAAAAAGCCAAAGGAAATCCATATCGTGAATGAATTGCCTAAGAGCTCATACGGAAAAATCCTGAAACGGGAACTCCGAAACAAGCATGAGGAGGTAAAGGCATGACAAATGTATATGTCCACGGTATCGGGATGACTCAATTCGGGACGTTCGTCGACCGTTCAATGAAGGAAATGCTCTTGGAAGCTTGCATCCAAGCGTTGGAGGATGCGGGCAACCCGAAAGTCGATGCTGTATTCGTCGGTAATTTCATGGGGGGTGCCATTTACAATCAAGAGATCCTCGGTGCCATCGTCGCTAATGAACTTGGTCTAGGTTTCATTCCGACAGCGAAAGTCGAAGGGGCTTGCGCTTCAGGCGGGATTGCTTTGCGGCAAGGAATCATGGGGATTTTGAGCGGGGAATATGAAACTGTCCTAGTGGCAGGTGTGGAGAAGATGAAACACGCATCAACATCTGATGTCACACAGGCGATTAATGCCGCGATGGACAATGATTCAAATGAAAAGCAGGCGGGGTTGACGTTCCCAGGATTTTTTGGTGTCTTGGCAAACCGTTATTTCTACGAAACCGGTGCTTCGAAAAAACATTTAGCGATGGTTGCGTTGAAGAATCGTGAGCATGCGCTAAATAATCCGCTTGCGCAATTCCAAAAGCCGGCGACGCTTGATGAAATCATGAACGCACGAATCATCACGAATCCATTAGGCCTATTCGACTGCTCGCCGATGACGGATGGTGCAGCAGCGCTCGTCATCTCGAAGAAGAAATCGGACGTTCATATCCGTTCATCCGCACAGAGCTCGGGACCGACGCAAATGCAGGATGCGGCTGATCTACTATCGATTCCCGCCATCCGGGAATCGGGACGCCTCGCTTATGAAAAAGCAGGTGTCGGGCCGGAAGATATCGATGTCGTTGAAATCCATGATTGCTTTTCAATGACGGAAGTGCTCGCAATCGAGGAATTGGGCTTCTTCAAAAGCCGCGAAGGATGGAAGGCGGTTGAAGAGGGACGGACAAAATCGACAGGGGATAAACCGGTCAATACGAGCGGTGGATTGCTGTCGCGCGGTCATCCAATTGGGGCGACAGGAATCGCCCAAATTTATCACCTTGTGAGGCAGCTTCGAGGTACGGCTCCGAACCAAGTAGATGGAGCGAGGCTTGCATTGGCGCAAAACTTGGGCGGTACTGGTTCGTATTCAACTGTGCATATTTTGGAGAGGATGTGATGATATGAAGATATTCAAATGCAATTCATGCAATTACGGAAGTGTCTCGTCGAAATATACATGCCCCGAATGCAGAACCGGCAAGCTTGAAGAGAAGGAAGTATCTCCGAAAGGAACTGTTTTCAGCTTTACGGATATTCATATCGCTCCGGCGGAATTTGCTGGCATCGCTCCTTACACGATCGCTCTCATTCAGCTCGACGAGGCCGATGTGAAAGTGACTGCCAGAATGGATAGCCCCGTGCAGATCGGTGATAATGTCGACTTGGAAAAGGTCGAGAATGGCGCTTATTTATATACGAAAATATGAGGGCTTGTGCTTGAAATCGGCTTGGTCGATTTTAGGCACATGTCTTTTTATAAAGGAGAGAATCCGTTGAAAGCTTTGCAAGTGGCGACAGGAATCGTATCGAAATATTTGCCTGTATGGATTGTCCTTCTATCTGTAATCGCATACTTGGTCCCTGATTTCTTTATCCTGATCCGCGGTTTGACAGGTGTTGGGCTCGGAACGATCTTTCTTCTGATGGGACTGTCTTTGTCGACAGATAAACTAATGGCGGTCATTAAAAATCCGAAATTCGCCTTTATCGGCGTCTTCCTCAAGTGGACGATGACAGTCGGTGTATCGATAGCGATCGCTTATCTGTTCTTTAAAGATGAAGCGGAAATTGCGACAGGCGTCATTTTGGCGGGGACCGTTCCAAGTGGTACGTCCGCCAACATTTACACATTTATCGCAGGTGGCGAAGTGGCATTGAGTATAACAATGGCAACGATGGATACATTTATCTCGCCGGTCTTGACACCGACTCTCGTTCAAGTGTTTGCGGGGAAGTTAATACCGATCGCATTTTGGCCATTGTTCCTCAATATCATTTACATTGTGTTCATTCCATTATTGGCTGGATTGTTCATTCAATGGAAGTGGACAAAAAAGGTAGAAGCCGTCAAACCATATACATCGGTCCTCTCCCAGCTCGCTTTATTTATCGTTATCTTGTCAGTCATTTCTAGTGCACAGCAATCATTGCAACAAAATTTATCAGTATTGCCATTGGTGTTCGTAGCAGTTGTGCTCCAAGTGTGCATTCCGATGGCCGGCGGCTATTTCATTGCGAAGTTATTGAAGGTCGCTGAGCAGAATGCGCGCGCTATTCTGTTCCATACGGGCATATGCAATACTGCGCTTGCGGCGACACTCGCAATGGAGCATGTCAGCTCACTCGCCGCCGTGCCGGCCGTCGCCAATATGGTCGTCAATCTGACTGTTGGAGCGCTCGTCGCAAGTCTATTTGATAACAAATTTAAATTGCCGAAGACTGAATCTGTAGTTATGAGTAAATGAATTCAGCACGACGGAGTATGCAGCCCCTTGATAGTTCATACGTTAAAGTATTAGCTATCAGGGGGTTGCATGTTGAAAAAAAGGATAATGAACGTTGTGGCAGTCATTTTACTATTGCTCATCATGGCGTCTTGCGGAGGGAAATCAGCAGTCGGTCAATCTGCCTTAACCCCGAAGGACGCTGTCGAACTGGCAACCGCATGGACAGGAGCAGAAGCGATTATTAAGGCCGGTGGATTATACAAGGAAGGTGAATATAAGACATTTGCCTACAAAGGTTCGGAATATCGTTATTTGGCGTCCTACTTGGATACCAAGAAAAAATTGAGAGCAGAGTTGCAGCAATTCGTGACGAAGAAGAAAGCGAAGCGGTTCTTGAAAGAAAACGGCGTTTTGAAACATGAAGGGAAGTTGGCGTCACCAGAAACCGAGGCGCCAGCCGACTCATTGCTGCTATGGGATATTGCAACGGCTAGGGAGCTGAAGTCGAAGAAAAGAAAGATGATATTAGAAATTACAATCCCAATCGGCGACACCCGAACCGCTGAAAAAATGATTGTCAGCTACGTCTATGTGAAAAAATCTGGCTGGCGCATCGATAAATTTAATGAATGAATAGCAGTCTCTTTTATTCCATCAAAAATCTTACTGAAAATCGCCATTCCACCAAACGATCTTCTTCCATTACTCCAAATTTTACTCATTAACCATTCTAGTCAACAACGAAATAAAAAATATTTTCAAATTGTCATATTTCCTTCAATATGCAATATATCGCTAATGTAAGCGGATACAAAATTAATCATAATTCATAATTGAACAATAATTATAAAAAGACTGTTGACGGGAGCAAAAATCCGATATATGATAGCAACAATCTATTTAGATATGTGATTCATTTCACATAATTCATTCAGTTCGTAAGGTCTTGGATGATTTGATTAGGAGAGATTGCAATGAGAAGTGACATGATTAAAAAAGGGATCGACCGTGCGCCACATAGAAGTCTGCTTTATGCGACTGGCGTCAAAACGAAAGATTTGGAGAAACCTTTCATCGGCGTCTGTAATTCATATATTGATATTATTCCAGGCCATAAACATTTGAATAAATTTGCTGAAATTGTTAAAGAGGCAATTTGGGAAGCAGGAGGAGTTCCGTTCGAATTCAACACGATTGGTGTAGATGATGGAATCGCGATGGGGCATATCGGAATGCGTTACTCGTTGCCGAGCCGCGAACTGATTGCCGATTCTGCCGAAACGGTCATTAATGCACACTGGTTCGATGGAGTGTTCTACATTCCAAACTGTGACAAGATTACGCCAGGCATGCTAATGGCGGCAGTCCGGACGAATGTTCCTTCTGTATTCGTCTCCGGCGGACCGATGGAAGCCGGTGTCTCGTCATCAGGTGCTCCTCTCTCCTTAACTTCTGTATTCGAAGGGGTCGGCGCATACAAATCCGGCAAGATGACAGCGGAAGAGCTTCTCGACATTGAAAACAATGCATGTCCGACTTGTGGATCGTGTTCGGGAATGTTTACTGCGAACTCTATGAACTGTCTCATGGAGATGCTAGGATTAGCGCTTCCGGGCAATGGAACAATCGTCGCCACTTCCGATGAGCGTCATAAACTCATCAAAGATGCGGCAAAGCACTTGGTCCGCATGGTGAAAGAGGGAGTTAAACCACGGGATATCGTCACGAAAGAAGCGATCGATGATGCTTTTGCACTCGATATGGCGATGGGTGGATCGACCAATACAGTTTTACATACATTGGCGATTGCACACGAAGCGGAAATCGAATATAGCGTCCAAGATATTAACAAAGTTGCCGAACGGGTTCCGTATTTAGCGAAAATCATGCCGGCATCTGATATATCAATGGATGATATTTTTAAAGCAGGCGGAGTCAGTGCCATCATCAATGAGCTTACAAAAATACCCGGAGCCATCCATCCAGATCGAATCACCATTACTGGGAAAACGATGAGGGAAGATGTCAAGGACTATCATATTACAAACGATCAAGTCATCCGGACGAAAGATAATCCATACAGTCCGGTAGGCGGCTTGTCTGTCCTATTTGGAAATATCGCTCCAGACGGCGGAGTCATCAAAGTTGGAGCAGTTGATCCATCCATCAAGCAATTCACTGGTGAAGCGATCGTCTTTGATTCCCAAGAGGCTGCGCAGGAAAACATCGACAACGGTACTGTCCGTGAAGGGCATGTCGTCGTCATCCGATATGAAGGTCCGAAAGGTGGGCCGGGAATGCCGGAAATGCTAGCTCCAACGTCGGCCATTCAAGGAAGAGGTTTAGGAACGAAAGTGGCGCTCATTACAGATGGCCGTTTCTCCGGTGCATCCCGAGGAATTTCCATCGGCCATATTTCTCCGGAAGCAGCTGAAGGGGGTCCAATCGCGTTAGTCGAAGATGGAGATATTATAGACATCGATTTAACGAACCGCACAATCGAGCTGAAAGTTACAGAAGAAGTGCTGGCGGAGCGTAAAGCGAAGCTGCAGCCATTTGAACCGAAAATTAAAAAAGGCTATTTAGCCAGATATTCCAAACTCGTTACGTCCGCAAGTACAGGCGGCGTCATGAAGATATAATAATTCGATGATGGGGCAAAAGGGGATAGATTCTTGCATTCACAGAGAGCCGGTCGTGCTGGAAGCCGGCAATGCAACTATCCACGATATCACCCCGGAGTGGAGTGCTGAAAAGGAAACTTAGTAGGCAGTCCCGGGCTTGTTAACAGCAGGCTCGTTATCAGCGAATGGTTGTTATTTAACGGCCATTCACGAGGCGGCGGATGCTGCGAACAAGGGTGGTACCATGAAAAGCTTTTTCATCCCTTATACGAAGAACAAGGTTTCTTTGTGTGGGGAGAAAAGGCTTTTTCTTTTTAAATAAAATAATCAAATAGAAAAGTAAGGAGGAGTCCGTATATGAGTGCGGAAGTTCAAACGAAGCAGGCAGTAATGGAAATGGCGCCTGAGTCTACAGGTGAAAGACGGAATATTCAACCGATGGATGGTTCTGCTGTCTTGATTCAAGGGTTAAAAGACCAAGGTGTCGAAGTTATTTTCGGCTACCCCGGAGGAGCTGTCCTACCAATTTACGATGCATTATACAAGGATCCGATTCCACACGTGCTTGCCCGTCATGAACAGGGAGCCATCCATGCTGCGGAAGGCTATGCGCGAGTATCCGGCAAACCGGGCGTTGTCATTGCGACATCTGGACCTGGCGCGACAAATTTGGTGACAGGAATTACGGATGCGATGATGGATTCATTGCCGCTCGTTGTTTTCACGGGGCAGGTGGCTAGCACCGTCATCGGGACGGATGCATTCCAAGAGGCAGATGTCATCGGCATTACGCAGCCAATTACAAAACATAACTACCAAGTGCAGGACGTCAAGGATCTCCCGCGGATCATCAAAGAGGCATTCCATATCGCTTCAACAGGCAGACGCGGCCCAGTTGTCGTCGACATTCCGAAAAACGTGGCTACAGAAATTTTCGTCACGGAGGAGGAGCGCAATGCCGAGGTGAATCTGCCAGGATACCAACCGACGACTACTCCGAATTACTTGCAAATACAAAAGGCGGCAGAAGCGATCCGCTTTGCACGGAAACCGCTTATCCTCGCTGGTGCGGGCGTACTGCACGGCCAGGCGATGGAAGAACTGAAAACATTGGTTGAAACGAAACGGATTCCAGTAACGAACACATTGCTTGGTCTTGGCAGCATTGCAGGAGATCATGAATACTTCCTTGGCATGGCAGGCATGCATGGAACATACACGGCAAACATAGCGATTAGCGAATGCGACGTGCTGATCAATGTCGGCGCTCGATTCGACGATCGGTTGACTGGCAATCTGAAATCATTCGCACCGCATGCAAAAGTGATACACGTCGACATCGACCCTGCGGAAATCGGAAAGAACGTACCGACAGACATCCCGATTGTGGCGGATTCGAAAGAAGCATTGAAAGCATTGCTCAACCAGGAATTCGAAGCACCGGACACTGCAGATTGGCTATCATACTTGAGCGGCTTACAAGAAGAGGCGCCGTTATGGTACAACACCGATGAGCATGAAATCTTGCCGCAAGAAGCCATCCAAATGATCCATCGCATAACGAAGGGCGATGCAATCGTCACGACGGATGTCGGACAGCACCAAATGTGGGCGGCTCAATATTATTCATTGAACAATCCCGATCATTGGGTTACGTCAGGCGGTCTCGGAACAATGGGCTTCGGATTTCCTGCAGCAATCGGAGCGCAAATCGCGAAGCCGAATGAACGGGTCGTCGCAATCGTCGGCGATGGCGGATTCCAAATGACAGCACAAGAACTATCTCTTTTACAAGAGATGAGGATCCCGGTAAAAGTCGTGATTTTGAACAACGGAGCGCTCGGAATGGTGCGCCAATGGCAAGAGACATTCTACGACGAACGCTACTCGCAGTCATTGATTCCCGTCCAGCCGGACTTCGTCAAGCTAGCGGAAGCGTATGACTTGAAAGGGTACCGCATTACGAAAAAAGAGGACGCTGAACAGATCTTCCGGGAAGCCCTCCTATCAGATGAACCGGTGCTGATCGATTGCCGAGTAAAAATGTTGGAGAACGTCTATCCGATGGTAGCGCCAGGAAAAGGACTACAAGATATGATCGGAGTGAAGAGCAAATGAAAAGAGTCATTACGGTTACAGTCATTAATCAAAGCGGAGTATTGAACCGGGTGACAGGATTGCTAATGAAACGGCAATTCAATATCGAAAGCATCACCGTCGGTCATTCCGAACAGCCGGGCATGTCGAAAATGACGTTCATCGTCCATGTGGAGGATGAACAGAAAATCGAACAGCTCGTCAAGCAGCTGCAAAAGCAGATTGATGTCATCAAAGTGAATGACATTACTGATAAAGCGATCGTCATGCGGGAACTCGCACTTGTAAAAGTCGTCTCACCGCCGCATGCGCGCAGTGAAATTAACAGCATCGTCGAACCGTTCCGCGCAACGGTCATCGACTCAGGGAAAAACGTCGTCACCTACCAAGTGACCGGCGCACCGGAAAAGATCGAGGCATTCATCGATCTCGTCAAGCCTTATGGCATCAAAGAATTAGCTAGGACCGGAGCAACGGCATTCACCCGTGAAATCCAAAAGGTCAACTCACCACAGTTATCCATTTTAAAATAATAGATAAACCCAAAATCGAGGAGGAACTAACAATGGCTAAAATGTATTACAACCAGGATATCAATGAAGGACTACTACAAGGAAAAACGATCGCGGTTATCGGCTACGGCTCACAAGGGCACGCACATGCACAAAACTTGAAAGAATCAGGACATAACGTAGTTGTCGGCGTCCGCCCAGGTAAATCTTTTGATCAAGCAAAAGAAGACGGACTTAATGTAAAAACAGTTGCCGAAGCGGCAGAACAAGCAGACATCATCATGATCTTGCTTCCAGACGAAAGACAAAAGCAAGTGTATGACGAAGAAATCAAACCAGCATTAAAAGCAGGCAAATCACTCGTGTTCGCACACGGATTCAACGTCCACTTCGGACAAATCGTGCCACCAGCAGACGTTGACGTATTCCTCGTAGCGCCAAAAGGACCAGGACATCTCGTCCGCAGAACTTATGAAGCAGGCGCTGGCGTACCGGCACTATTCGCAGTATTCCAAGACGTTTCAGGCCAAGCGAAAGATGTAGCGCTTGCTTACGCAAAAGGAATCGGCGCTGCGCGTGCTGGCGTACTTGAAACTTCATTCAAAGAAGAAACAGAGACGGATCTATTCGGCGAGCAGGCGGTGCTTTGCGGCGGATTGACTTCACTCGTCAAGGCAGGTTTCGAGACATTGGTGGAAGCAGGTTATCAGCCTGAACTTGCCTATTTCGAAACGATGCACGAACTGAAACTGATCGTTGACCTCATGTATGAAGGCGGCATGTCCGGAATGCGCTATTCGATTTCCGACACTGCTGAATGGGGCGATTACGTATCGGGACCTCGTGTCGTTGATGCGGACACGAAAGCTCGCATGAAAGACATTCTGACGGATATCCAAGAAGGGAAATTCGCGGAAGGCTGGATTGCTGAAAACGAAAACGGACGTCCAAATTACAATTCGTATGAGGAGTCGGAAGCGAAGCACCAAATCGAAGTAGTTGGAGAAAAGCTACGTGAGATGATGCCGTTCGTAAATAGTGGCAAGAAAACAAAACAGGAGGAAGTGGTGGGTAGTGCGAAAAATTGACATCTTTGATACGACACTTCGTGATGGTGAACAATCAGCCGGCATTAATCTGAACACGGCAGAAAAGATGGAAATTGCCCGCCAACTAGAACGTTTTGGCGCTACGGTGATCGAAGCAGGATTCCCTGCTTCCTCACCTGGTGATTTCGAAGCAGTGCAGCGCATTGCAAATACAGTAAAGAATTCGACAGTGACTGGCCTTGCCCGCGCCATGAAAAGTGATATCGATACATCATGGGAAGCGCTGAAAGGCGGACAGCAACCACATCTCCACGTGTTTTTGGCAACTTCTCCGATCCATATGAAGCATAAATTGATGAAGACGCCTGACCAAGTCGTGGATATTGCAGTGGAGGCCGTAAAATACGCAAAAAAATTCTTTCCTCTCGTTCAATGGTCAGCAGAAGACGCATTCCGTTCCGACCCTGCATTCCTCGTCCGGATCATCAATGATGTAATCAAAGCCGGTGCGACAACGATTAATATCCCTGACACGGTCGGTTATGCAACGCCGCAAGAATACGGTGCTCTATTCAAATTCTTAAAGGAGAATGTGACGGGCATTGAGCGCGTAAAGCTATCTGCACATTGCCATAACGATCTAGGAATGGCTGTCGCAAACTCCATCGCAGCGATTGAAAATGGTGCCGATCAAGTCGAAGGCACGATTAACGGGATCGGTGAACGGGCTGGAAATGCAGCGCTCGAAGAAATTGCAGTCGCCCTCCATATCCGCAAAGATATTTATGGATTTGAAACAGGCGTCAATTTACAGGAAATCAAACGCACAAGCCAATTGGTCAGCCAATTGACAGGCGTCGTCATCCAGCCGAATAAGGCGGTCGTCGGAAAGAACGCGTTCGCACACGAATCAGGCATCCACCAAGACGGCATGCTGAAAAACCGGGAAACATATGAAATCATCACTCCGGAACTGATCGGTGAAACGACAGCTCCTCTAGCACTTGGAAAGCACTCCGGACGCCACGCATTCAAGGATCGCGCCATCACGATGGGATTCGAGTTAAGCGACGCACAATTGAATGAAGCTTTCGCGGAGTTCAAGAAGCTCGCAGATCGCAAAAAGGAAATTACCGAAGACGATCTATTTGTTCTCTTCACAGGAAAGCAAATTGCGAACGCTGATGCGGACATTTATGAACTGACAAATGTGCAAGTGCAATACGGAACTTCCAACGTTCCAACAGCGACCATTTCAGCGAATATCCCTTCCGGGGAGAACGTCGTTGTTGCAACAACAGGCGCAGGCTCCGTCGAAGCAATCTTCAATGCACTCGAGCTGCTCGTGAAAGGGCAAGTCAACATACTGGATTACCGCGTAACTTCTATCGGCAAAGGGCGAGATGCTCTAGGGGAAGCCGTCGTCAATTTGCGTTTCAACGGCGAAACATTCACTGGGCGCGACATCTCCCAAGACGTCCTGGAAGCATCGGCAAAAGCATACTTGAACGCGATTAATAGGAAATTAGTGAAAGATCAAGTGAAAGTGTTGGAAACAGTCAGTCAATAACGATTTTATACATCATTGAGTCGGAAGATTATGCAAACGGGAATGACAACAAGGAGGAGAAGTTCAATGGAAAAAAGAGTAGCTGTACTACAGGGCGATGGAATTGGACCAGAAGTGACGTCGGCGGCTGTGCGTGTTCTTGAAGTGGTTGCAAGACGATTCAACCACACATTCCAATTTAATTACGGTTCAATCGGAGGAGCGGCTATTGATTCATTCAATAATCCGCTTCCGAAGGAGACAGTAGAACTCTGTGAATCAAGTGATGCAGTACTCTTAGGGGCAGTCGGTGGTCCTAAATGGGATAACAACCCTTCGGAATTGCGTCCTGAAAAAGGATTGCTCGCCATTAGGAAGCATTTCGACCTATTTGCGAACTTAAGACCGGTAAAAGCAGTCCCTTCCTTGCTCCAAGCTTCTCCGCTCAAAGAGGAAATCGTTCAAGAAGTCGATATGATGATCGTCCGTGAATTGACGGGCGGCATCTACTTCGGCAAACCGAGCCGCAAAACAGAAACATCCGCAGTCGATACGCTCGTCTATACACGTGAAGAAATCGAACGCATCGTTGAAAAGGCATTTGAGCTCGCACGATTAAGACGAGGAAAGGTTACATCCGTCGACAAGGCGAATGTATTGGAGTCTAGCAAGCTTTGGCGCGAAGTCGTTGAAGAGAAGCGGAAAGGCTATCCGGATGTCGAAGTAGAGCATCAACTCGTCGACTCGGCTGCCATGAAGTTGATTACGAACCCGAAAGCCTTTGATGTTGTCGTTACTGAAAATATGTTTGGCGACATTTTGAGCGATGAGGCTTCCGTCATTACCGGATCGCTTGGCCTGCTTCCATCCGCAAGTGTTCGCTCGGATGGGTTCGGTCTTTATGAACCGGTCCATGGTTCGGCGCCAGATGTTGCCGGCAAAGGGGTTGCGAATCCGGCAGCAGCCATATTATCAGCCGCAATGATGTTGCGGTATTCATTCGGAATGGAAACGGAAGCGGCAGCGATTGAAAAAGCAGTCGACACAGTGTTCGAGGATGGTCATTTTACGATTGACCTAGCGGGAGACTCAGACCGTGCCCTTTCAACAACAGAATGGACGGATAAAGTGATTAACGAGCTTGATCTGCAGTTCGTCTCAAATAGCATCATGTTTTCCTACGTGTAATGTATATAAGAAAAGCAAAATGAATGAGAAAGGAGATGCTCAAATGCCGAAGACGATCATCGAAAAAATTTGGGATCAACACGTTGTATACGAAGAACAGGGGAAACCTGACCTATTATATATCGACCTTCATTTATTGCATGAAGTGACTTCTCCGCAAGCGTTTGAAGGCTTGCGGCTGGCAGGGCGGAAAGTGCGCCGTCCAGACCTCTGCTTCGCGACAATGGACCATAACGTTCCAACTCGGAACTTGCCGACAATCAACGATCCGATTGCTAAAAAGCAAATTACGACATTGGAGAAAAACTGTGAGGAGTTTGGCATTGCACTTGCGGACATGGAGCATCCGGATCAGGGAATCGTCCATATTATTGGCCCAGAGCTCGGTTTGACGCAGCCCGGGAAGACGATTGTTTGCGGAGATAGCCATACTTCGACGCACGGTGCATTCGGAGCCATCGCCTTCGGAATCGGCACGAGCGAAGTTGAACACGTCCTTTCGACACAGACGTTGTGGCAATCAAAACCAAAAACGATGGAAATACGGATCAATGGAAAGCTTGGCTTTGGTGTCACTGCAAAAGACGTCATCCTTGCGATCATCTCGAAATTCGGCATTGACGTCGGAACAGGACATATCGCCGAGTATACAGGCGAAGCAATCCGCTCCATGACGATGGAGGAACGCATGACCATTTGCAATATGTCAATTGAAGCAGGGGCGAAAGCCGGTTTGATCAGCCCGGACGAGACGACAATCGAATATTTGAGGGGACGTCGTCATGTCCCTGAAGGAGAAGCGTTTGAAAAGGCAGCCGAGCAATGGCTATCTTTGGCAACTGATGAAGGAGCAGTATACGATACAGTTCTTGAAATCGATGCAGATGAAATCGAGCCATTCGTTACGTGGGGCACGAATCCTTCTATGGGTTCAGGCATAAGCGCGCATGTCCCGTCAGCTGATGATTTTGACAATGAATCCGATAAAGAAGCACTGAAAAAAGCGCTCGCTTATATGGGGCTTGAAGAGGGAACACCGCTCTCTTCGATAGAAATCCAACACGTCTTCATCGGTTCCTGCACGAACGCCCGATTAAGCGATTTACGGGCTGCTGCGGAAGTCATTACGGGACAGAAGGTGCATCCGAATGTGACAGCAATCGTCGTTCCAGGTTCACGCACGGTGAAACGGCAGGCGGAAGAGGAAGGTTTGGATAAAATCTTCATAGAATCAGGATTCGAATGGCGCGAATCTGGTTGCAGCATGTGCCTCGCAATGAACGATGATGTCGTTCCAGCAGGCGAAAGATGTGCATCGACATCGAACCGAAATTTCGAAGGCAGACAAGGCGCTGGCTCCCGCACTCATCTAATGAGCCCTGCAATGGCGGCGGCGGCAGCGATTTCGGGACGTTTCACAGATGTTCGGGAAATGAAATTGGCCCACGTCTAATAAACAAAAGCAGCTAGCGCCCATAGCTGGATGAAGAAAGGATGATTCCATGAAACCGATTAATGAAGTGCGCAGCGTCATGACCCCGCTCGATCGAAAAAATGTAGATACAGACCAAATCATATCGAAGGAATTTCTGAAACGGATTGAACGGACCGGCTTCGGAAAATACCTTTTCTATCATTGGCGTTTCCAAGCCGACGGCACAGAAAACAGGGAATTCGTCTTGAACGACGACCGTTTCAAAGACTCGAAAATACTCGTCGCGCACGATAATTTCGGCTGCGGTTCCTCCCGGGAGCACGCGCCATGGGCAATCCTTGACTATGGATTCGAAGTCGTCATCGCACCGTCATTCGCGGATATTTTCCATAACAATTGCTTTAAGAACGGCATCTTGCCGATTCGTCTACGCGTTGAGGAAGTCGAAGAGCTGTTGTCAAAAGGCCAATCAGATTCGTATTCGTTGGAAATCAATCTAGAACAGCAGACGGTAAAAGGCGAGGACGGCAAAACATATTCATTTGATATCGACCCTTACTATAAACAAATGCTATTGAATGGTTGGGATGAAATCGCATTGACATTCCAATACGAAGAACATATCTCCGAATACGAAAAACAGCATGCATAATTACAAATCCACCTTCCATCACTGCGGGAGGTGGATTTTTGAATGAAGTTCTTTATTCTCGTAATAAGTTTTAAAAATAGTTCTCATTTTCGACATCTAATCTATTACATTCTCTGTCTACTACTGTCGAAATAGTGTACAATGGATAAAAACATGCAGATAAATGACTATGACATATATACTAATTTAACAAGGGGTGGGCATGTGTTTGTTTCTGTATTAAATGATCGACAATCCTTCTCGATGCAAGTCCGGGATACGAATAGCACGTCAGGCGACGGGTGGAGAAAAGTGTGGGGCAAGGAAGCTGCCGCCATCAATCCGCTAGCGGCTGTGAACCAAGGACGGAATTCCCTAATCCTAGAGGCAGTGCGTACAAATGATTGGTCGGACTACCATAACTTCCAAGCAAAACAGCATCCTGCCTGGTATGACAACGTCGGCGGAGTCATGAAGCAAAATAAGCTCTATTACGGCAATCTCATCGATGTGCAAAACCGTTCGTTAAAAGAAGCGATCCAATCAGGCGATAAGGAGGAAATTGCAAAACGGCAAGCGCACATGAAAGAGCTAATTGCCGATTTCAAAAACGCTCCGGGAGAAGTGCCGCACGTTATTGCATTCGCTCAAGACCCGGCATTGGCAGAAGCGCATGGCATTCCGAAGCCATCGAGTGCTTGGTTTAACTCACCTTACAATAATGCACTTGCTGCGTCACAAGGACGTTTTGAAGATAAATACTGGTATGAAAACCCTTATTTCGCGGATCATCCAGACGAAATGAACTTTGCATTAGAAGCTGTGAAAGAATATAGACCGGACATCGCAAAAATTGCAGCCTCCATTAATAAAGGCGCTTATGAGCGAAATGTTGCATCTTCTTCATTTAACGCGAAGCCGGTCGAACAAGTAGTTATTGAAGAAGTAAAAGAAAATAATCAAGTGGAAACTGCTGGAGTTGTGGAGCAAGCTTCAACTGCACTTGCCGAAGCGACTGCAGTGAAAGTGGAGCAATTTGCACGCCAGTTCAGCACACAAAATCTTGCGATGGAGATGTTTGCGAAAAAAGAGCAGTCACATACGCAAACAACCTTCGATGCTTTGCGAGACAGGTTAAATCAACAAGCGGCCGAACGAAAATATAGCATTGTATGACAAGAAACGTGCAAGCTGACCAGCTTGCACGTTTTACATGACTCGAATAATTACGCAGAAAATCAGCAATATAAATATAAATACCGCGAAAAAAGCATAAATGAATCGAAAGAAGCATAAACGCATTTGAAAATGCATAATTCGCCAAAAAAGCTCATAAACGCCTATACATGCGCATAAACAGTCAGAAAAACTCATAACGCATAGAGAACTAACTAGCAACCTCCTAAAATCTAGGGGGTTTTTGTGTCGAATTTTATGGTATGATAGGACAAGATTTACGATAAGGAATGTAGTAGGAGGGTGAAAAAGTAGTGACGAAAAAGAGAATGACGACGGTCGTGCTAACGAGCGTATTATCTTTAGCGTTATTGTTATTCGGATGCAGCCCAACGGATGCGAATACAATAACGATCGACCAAAACTTTTCTGACATACATAATGAGTTTTGGGCTAAAAACGAAGTGACGCAGCTTGTCGATATGGGCATTATTAATGGATATCCTGACAAGCAGTTCAGACCGGCTCTTGAAGTATCGCGTGGTCAGGCGGCGAATCTCCTGTCAAGCGCGCTTCAATTACCGGAAGCCCCGTATGAACCTGTTTTCAAGGACGTCAGCAGCAAGTCTTCCCATTTAAAAGGGGCGATGACTACATATAAGGCTGGGATATTCCTTGGAAAAGAGGACGGTACATTCGGCGTCGCTGATTCTTTGACACGTGAACAAATGGCGACGGTTATCGTGCGTGCCTTCGACCTGCAAGATACAGGCGAAGAAATCCACTTTAAAGACGAAAACCGGATTAGCGCATCGCATAAAGACGGTGTAAGAATCCTTGCACAGCACGGAATTACGACCGGAAAAGAAGATGGCACATTCGATCCGAAAACAGCGGTAAACCGTGCAACATATGTCGTTTTCCTTCATCGTGCGATGGTAGAAACCGGAAAGATCGAAGAAAGCAAAGAGATCGTCTTTAATAAGCCACAAACGCTTGGAAACTATGAAACGGTCCGATATGAACAAAATTTTGTTGAAGTACCGATTTCAGGGGAAAATAAAACATATCTTCGTTCCAATTATTATTTACAATTTGCTGGTGAAAAAACGAGAAAGCACGCCCATTCAACAGATACAACTTACACATATAAAGTGGGCGGATTGTCTCCAGCCGAAGTTAATGTAACAAAACGTCTCCTCGAAAACGGCGACTATTTCATTTTCACGGAACTGAGAAATTCTCAACGAATGCCGATTACAATCGATGTCATCCAGACGGAAGGCAATGTAGAAAAAGGAATACTACGGGAATACAGCCGCTATCCGATTAAAAAAGAAACAGACGGCACTTTTGGTTTCGATCTGACGACGTATCCGACAGGCGTATTTGAAAAAACAACAGAAAATGGTGACAAAGCGCAACGGATGATCGGTAAAGCATACCGCTCAAAAGAGCTGACAAAAACGTATCCGAACGGCGCAAGCAGCCATACGCGCGAGTTGTTGAATGAAAGCGAGTCTTTCAGCGGCATCCTTCTTGGAGATACACAGCTTTCTGTCTATACGTTGAAGTCGAGCGGGTATGATATTGTCGATCAATGGCTTCTCGTTTCCGACGAGCTGCTCTTCTCCAGCCATCAAAGTATGGATCGATGGATGCTTGAATCCGCTACTTATTATAAGAAGCGTAATAAATGGTATACAGCAAACGGACCGTACAATAAGATGGCGACGACTATTGAACCGATGCCTAAATCAGGCAGAGGATATGGCCGTAACTTGCTGCTCGTGAAAGAAGATCGTACGATGGCGATGTATAATGAAACGAAAGAGCGCTACTTTGAAAGCTTACTATACAATTCATTCGCGAACCTCGATATTTTCCGTGGAGACCGAACGTATTGGGAAACCGAAGTAACGAGCACATACTTAAAAAATCTGTTCGGCATTACAGCTCCATTCGTGGATACAAGATTCAACGAACAGATCGCTTTATTCCTTTATAATGGAGGGAAGGCGTTTGGACATGACGACTATACGGTCGGCTTGAAAAATTATGCAAACCTTCTCGTATCGCAAAAAGGGAAAGGCAATATTATTAAAGTCGATGCAAATTCGTTTTACATCCAAGATTACTTCCCGGCGAAGCAAAACGTGAAGACACATAGCTCGATGAACCATCTGCTTGGGGGAATGAACATCCTGTTGCTTGCTTACAAGGAACTTGGCGATCCTGTCTACTTGCAAACAGCGGAAAGCATTCAATCCGCGCTTGAGAAGGATGCCAATAAATGGATTCGACCGAACGGTGATATTTGGTACAAAATTTCGCCGGACCATACATTTGTCGGAGAGGATTATGTGCATTTGACATTGGAAGATCTTATCCATTCATATGAAATGTGGTCCGATATCGATCCATCCAAAACGGCGGTCTTTGAAAAGTTGATCCGCTCGAAGGCGGGCTATATGGATAAGAATAATAAAGGTTACACAACGAAAATTAAGGAAGGCCTCGACCGTATCGGCATGCCGGAATTATTGCCAGCAGGTGTTGAGCATACGGACGCACTATAAAGCGTAGGGCGACCAAAGCTGGATTGACCATAATAAAAATAGAAAGTCCCGTACGATGAAAATATCGTACGGGACTTTTTTTAGTTGATTTTATTCACTAGGTCGGAGCGGATCCATCCATAATCGGACGGAGGGTTAATATCCGCTAACACTTTATACCATACATATCCGTCGCTGCCCGCGACTTCTTCGACGATGACGACTGGATAGCCGAATGCCGCATTTAAGCCAGGATTTTTCGGTTTGTAAGTAAATAACTTGTTGTCAGAACGGACTTCAGGGCTCGTTCTTACATTGACCCCTTCAGGGCCGGTATAATTAATGCTGCCTAGTTGTACCTGATTATAATCACGTCCGCCGAGGAATGTATCCATTTTCCACATATGGCCCGCGATTTTACTGCCCCAGTTCGGGTCGGATGCGTATCTCACGTTGATGCCGACAGCTTTATTGCCCGGTACCGCGCCGTTCGCATGGGCGCCAAGCGGATTCGCATAATTCAAGTTCATATAGCGTTGGATGAACGCATTGACACTATTTTCAGGAGTCGCATATACTTCTCCCATTTCAGGGGAAGAATCAAAGACTCTGATTCCGAAAATATTATTCTTCGTCTGTGCATTGGGACTGATGCCGTAATCACTTTCATGGATTGCCGCAGCAAGGATGAACATTGCGTTGACACGATATGTCTCTTCCACTGATTTCAAATAATCCCCTAAGCCGATCAGCTTTGATTTGACCGTCGCATCTTTGTAGCGTGCGATGCCCGTGCTTTGACGGTCTGCAAGCGCCCAATTGATGTACGAATCAAGTTCGGCAGCTGTATAGGACGTCGGCTGCCTTACGGATTGGAATTGGAAATATGGGTAATAGGTGATGACATTCTTCGATCCGACTTCTGCGAAATGGACGCCATCGAAACTAGTATACTTCTTCCCGTTTGCCATGCCAGGTCCTGCAGGGCCGACGTTGTAAACGCCTCTCGTCTTGTTGAGATTATCATAGGTTGAGTGCGTCAGTACGCCGTTGATTACTTCATAGAAATCATAGCCCGTAACAAGTTCTGTCGGGACGAGGTCAACTTCATTATGCCTAGCGTAGAATGTAGAACCCGCAAATTCAACGATTGCATAATCAGCACCGCTTCCGATGTATTTCATCTCGCGGCCTTTCGTAATATACGTCACTTCATTCCGCAATGTCTTATCACTGTAAAGGGATGTGTATTGCTTCGAGTTTTGCGCGCCAAATGCACGGCCCGCCTTCATTTTAATGACATCGCTTCCTTTTTGGATGACCCGAATGGATGAAGATGCATTGTAGACTGCCAATGCATCTTCATATGTTTTGTACAATGCGATTGTTGG
This sequence comes from Sporosarcina sp. SAFN-015, assembly GCF_059415085.1. Classification (NCBI taxonomy): domain Bacteria; kingdom Bacillati; phylum Bacillota; class Bacilli; order Caryophanales; family Caryophanaceae; genus Sporosarcina; species Sporosarcina sp. SAFN-015. Next base: position 273,748 of record NZ_JBPFDR010000004.1, on the reverse strand, counting down.
GACGACTTGACCATTAGAAATCGAGCTTACTTTGTAAATTTCCGGATCCACTTCAGGCGTCTCCGGCACTGAAGGATCTGTCGGTTCAGTCGGCTTCAAAAGCTCTGCCGCTGCATTCATTCTGAAAAGGAATGCTGCCGCATGGGCGATTGTTGCGCTGTCTTGCGGTTTGAAATAAACACCGTTCTTCTGATGATCTCCTCGGATAATGCCTAAGTACACTGCCGCTGATACAGCTTCGCGGAAGTTAGGCGAAATCTTATGGGTATCTTTGAATGTGAAGTTCGTCTTTTGAATAGGAAGATCCATATAACGGAATGCTTTATATATCATTCCCGCCATTTGTTGACGAGTGATCTTATCATTCGGTCTGAACGTTCCATCGGGATAGCCTGAAAGCAAACCCGCTCCAGCCGCGTTTTGGATTTCGATTGTCAAACCTGAACCTGCTTTTAAATCTTTGAACGTATATTTCGTAGATGCAGGCAATTCCAAAGCGCGTGCGAGATACGAAGCAAATTCGCCTCGAGTGACAGCTTTATTCGGATTGAATTTACTGTCTGTCCGAATAACATTTTTCTGGATCCAATAATTTAACTCCGTTTCCATTTGGTGTCCCGAGACAGAGCTCGCTTCCACCGGATTTTGGAATAGAGGAGCAAACATTAGTAGCATGATCAAGGCAAAAGTTATTATTTTTTTCACCGATAAACCTCCTTTTGTACATCATCTATTATAATATCAGATTCTTTATGAAATAATAAGGTGTAATTTGGTGAGATTTACCGATTTACTAGAAATGAATTGTTCGGATAGTTTGCTAGGAGTGAAAAGGAGAGGGTTTTTGGCAAGTTCATGTCGATTTTTTTGAAAATGCAACTAAACGGTAAGCCGCAACGTCGTATAAGATGCTATAATGACTAAGGGTCATGCCCATTAACCTATTGGAGATCATTCGTGGAAAGGGTTTTATTGTTAATGACAACACTTACAAACAAATTGAAGGAAAAAGATACAGTTTATTTCTTAGTTGCATTGGCGGTCGTCGTGGTCGCACTTTTCCTTCCATCGTCCATTGCACTCGTCGCGACATCATTGTTTTTTGTTCTTTTTGCATTTTTCAGGCCACAGCAAAGCCTATTATTTCTCGTCATCTATGTAAGCATCCGCCCGTTGCTCGTGGAAGTGAACTCAGGGCTGAAGTTGATCGGTGATTTGATCACTTTCATAGCGTTCATCAAGATTGTCATTTCAAGCGGACGTAATTGGAAAACATTGTTTTCATTCAAATGGTTCGAATGGGCGTTTTTCGCACTACTGATCGCAGGATCGATCAGCGGATTGCTTCAAGACGTTCTGCCGCAAGCGATCATCTTCCAAGTTCGGACATTTGTCATTATGTACTTGCTTTATTACATCATCGCAAGAATGACGTTGCCAGATGACTGGTTGAAAAGACTCGCTTGGGTAACGGTTTGGACGAGCATGATTTCCTCCATCCACGGCCTCATTGAAAAGCTTTCGATGCGCCAGTTGCTATTGCCCGATGTGTGGAAATATAAAACGTTAAGCTCAACGAACTTCGTGCGCATTTACGGATTGCCAGGCAATCCGAACTCAATGGCATTATTATTGCTTTTCGGAATTATGTCGTTGCTATTTTTACAACACATTTATAAAGGCGAAAAATATAAGTGGTTCTTGAACATCAACCTAGTGCTGTTCGTCGGGGTCTTCATCTTAACGTATTCACGAGGAACATGGATTTCTGCTTTTGTTCTTGGAGCGATTTTCATTCTGATGACCAAGAATTGGCATTTGCTGAAAAAGCTTGTTATCGCAGGTATCGCTGCAATTATCCTCATCTACTATCCGGTGAATTTAGGCGTTAGCTTTGTCGCAAAACTTGGGGTTGAACCGCCGGAAGATCCGGCAGGCAGCATCGCCGGACGTTTCGGCGAGACGTTTAACGAGCAAAACTTGGCGCTCATGTCTGAAAGCGGCCGTTTCTTCTATATTAAGAAAGGCTTTGAAATCTTCAAGGAATATCCGGTCGCAGGTTCAGGATTCGGCTCGTTCGGCGGATCCGCTACATTATCGTATGGATCGCCGATTTACGATCATTACGGAATCCGTTCGGATATTTACGGAGGCAAGTATTTCTATTCGGATAACCAATATATTCAAATCATTACGGAGACAGGAATTATCGGCGTAATCTTATTCGCAGCCTTTCTGCTCGGCATGCTGTACCTGTTCTGGAAGGAACGGAAAACACCGATGGGCAAATTCATGATTGCGCTTTGGTTCGCAACTGGCTTCTCCGGCTTTTACTATAATATATGGGAGCTGAAGCTTTACACGATGTTCTACTTCATCCTGTTCGGCGTCTTCGCTTCCATGACGAATCAATACACGAAATTCAAAACGAAAGATATTTGACTACTCACCATCCGGCCACTTCGCCGGGTGGTCTTTTTTATATAATGAAAAAATCTACTATAATTCCATTCTAAAAAATCCTCAGTTAGTCTCCTAGTATTGTAAGCAATAATGACGATTTCTTCCTGAATCAAACAGTATTTACCAATCGAATTACGTCGGAATCTAGACAGGACAACACTTTGTCCGCTATTTCCTTCTTATGGATTATAGTAATTTGTCGAAACGTTTGGTAAGCTGGACATTGATTCATAGAAAGGAAGGTGTCGACTTATCATTAATAAAGTAGATTCATTGAAAAATTTCGGGAAAAAGGTCGCGATGACAGCGGCTGCTGTTTCACTTTTAGTGGCAGTGCCAGCTGGAGCATCTGCGAACACGCAGACAGTGGATAGCTATCCGGTTTCTTCCGGAGTGACGTATACGCATTACACACATTCGGGCACGAACCATATTAATCATGTAAGTGTCAATTTGAATGACCCTTACACGAAGCTCGATGTCGGATTGCCATCCCCGCTAGCAAAACGGGACGCGACGACAACACTTGCAAATCGGGATACACGTGATGGGAATCGTGTAGTTGGAGCAGTGAATGCATCATTTTTCGACATGAAGTCAGGATTGCCAATGTATTTGATTTCGCAAGGAAATGAAATCATCAACGGCGGCGTCATTTCAAGTTCCCGTGAATATTATGTGAGCAAGCCTATTGCCTTTGGTGTCATGAATGACGGCCGTGCAGAAATTGATGAGTTCAATTTCGACATTCGCATCAACCATCAAGGCACGGATTACAAGATGACCGGGTTGAACCGCGAAAGGCAAGCTGATGAAACCATTGTATTTACACCACAACATATTTCATCTACGACCGGGTCTAATGAATTCGGTATCGAAATCGTCGTAGATACCGGTGAACCAATTACGTCTACATATTATGGGCAGCAATTGACTGGAAAAGTTGTGCAAGTGAGAGATTATGGATCAAAAGAAAAAGTCACGATTCCAAAAACAGGATTTGTCATTTCCGCACATGGATTGAAGCCGTTGGAACGATTAAAAGGGATTAAAGTTGGGGAGACCGTTTCTCTTAACTTATCAATAGACTCGAAGTGGATGGATTCATCTTTCATGTTGGCAAGTGGGCCAATGCTGTTAAAGGACGGCAAGCCATACATTACGATGGATACATCGAACTGGCGTGCAAAAGCGATGACGGCACGCACGGCAATTGCCATCAGCAAAGATAAAAAGAAAGTCGACCTCATCACAGTGGATAACAAAAGCGGATATAGCAACGGCATGACACTGACACAGTTCGCGAATTATTTGGCATCCCAAGGTTACGACCGTGCCATCAACTTTGACGGCGGAGGTTCGACGACGATGGGCATCCGCAAACATGGCAGCAATACGGTCGTTCTTGCAAACCGGACGACTGATACTAGCCAGCGGAAAGTATCAGCGATCATTGAAGCGATTAGCACTGCACCGCTCAGCGATCCAGCGCATATTAGTGTTTCACGTGGACAAGTTGGTGAAATGCTCGTTGGTGCTAGCGTTCCGTTGACAATCAACTACGTGTTGGATACGTATTACAATCCGTTGAAAGTGGATGCATCCCAATTGTCAATTACGTCCGCTAACGGCAAAGCATCCGTTTCAGGTACGACATTTACGGCAACAGCAGCAGGAACTGATCGCATTAACGTCCAATACGGCACTGCAACGCAATCATTCCCGATTACGATTGTTGATGCACCTGCAAAGTTGACGATTTCACCAAGTACTTCGTCAATCGAACCTGGATCGACAGTGACTTTCAAAGCAACGGCAACCGATGCACAAGGAAAGCCGGTCATTTATTCTCCTGAACAATTGACATGGAGCGTAAGCGGTGATGTCGGTGCTATTACAGAAACAGGAACGTTCAAAGCGTCTAAAGTGCCTGGCAAAGGGTCCGTAAACGTGAAGCTCGGAACGAAAACAGCATCACTTCCAATCGAGTTGTCCGATGGAATGCCTGCATTCACGGATATCCCGTCAGATTATGCATACTATACGGAAATCCGTTTCTTGAAAGACCTCGGTTATATTAAAGGAGATCTGGACGGCAAGTTCAACCCTGGCCAGACGTTATCAAGGGAACACGCCGCTGTTATTTTAAGCCGCGTCTTCAACTTGGATACTTCTGTTAAAGGAGCTCAAAAGTTCAGTGACGTTCCGACGACGCATCGTTACTTCAACGAAATCAACGCCATCGCTGAAGCGAAACTCGTCGGAGGTAAAGGGGACGGTACATTCGATCCTGCTGGTCAGTTGACGCGTGCACAAATGGCTGCAATTCTCGTGAAAGCTTACGAGTTGCAAGGGGAGTCCGAGAAGAAATTCAAAGACGTGCCTTCAAGCCACTGGGCATACAAACAAGTTCATATCCTTGCAAACCATAAAATTACGACAGGGAATGAAAAAGGGAACTTCGAACCGAATAAACCGGTAAACCGCGCACAATTCAGCGCATTCCTATACCGCGCCATTAATAAATAATCATGAAAATGCCGTCGGATCGTTTATACGGTCCGCGGCATTTTTTTCTTTACAATCGAAGCATGATATAATAAGTACATTATTTGTAGAAGGATGTTGGATTATGAAAATAGGAATTGTAGGGAATTATGGAAACGATAATAACGGGGACGAAGCGATCTTGCTTAGTCTTGTAAAACAAGTAACATCCACTTTCGATATTAATACGTCTCAGCTCACCATTTTCAGCAATAATCCGCAACAGACGGCCGAGAGATACGGTGTGGAAAGTTATCCGCTCTATTATAAAAAAGGGAATGCTGTCAAGACGTTCATCGAGACATTCCGCCAAAATAAGAGAGTCGTGAAAAAGCTGGACTTGCTCATTATCGGTGGAGGCGGCATCTTGATGGACTTGTACCGCCGGGAAGCGCCGTTGTACGGATCGTATGCGATGATGGCGAAACAGTCGAAAACGCCATATGTCATATATGGATGCGGGGCAGGCCCATTGCATACGTCGTTAGGAAAATGGTTCATCCGCTATATGTGCAAACATGCTGAAAGTGTTTCTGTCAGGGATCCGGAGTCTGCACAGTTATTGCGGTCTATCGGTGTCAACGAACAAGTAGATGTGATCGGCGATCCTGCGTTTTCATTACGTGAAGAAGGCGCTTCAGATAAATCTATTGTACCGACTAAAATTGGTGTCACTGCTGTCCCTTATTACAACGCCGACTACTGGCCGGAAGGGAATCCTGATATTTATCAGAAATACGTTGAAGGCATGGCGAAAAATCTAGATAAGCTCGCATCTGGGCGTGACGTCGAAATTTCATTTTTCGCAACGAAGTTTCCGCAGGACGCCAATGTGACAAAGGATATTCAGGAGTTGATGACTGAGCGTTCGAAAACGACAATCATCGATGAAAACTTATTGCCTTCTAAAATATTGGAAGTGACAGAGCAGCAAGATATCGTCATCGGAACTCGGTTGCACTCATTAATATTAGCGACGTGCACCGAAACTCCAGTAATGGCGATTTCATACCATCATAAAGTGAAAGACTTCATGAGTTTGGCTGGGCTGGACCGTTTTTCATTCCCAATCGATGAACTTCATGAAAACGACGAGTACTTCCTCGGTGCGTTCAATGAAATGAATTCTGATTGGAAGGAGACTTTGCAGCAAACCGAACAGCTATCGAAGAAGCTGTATGATGAAGCGATGAATGGAACTGTTCAATTTACGAATGCGTTGAATAAATGATAGAGTGTGCCGCCGGATAAATAATTATCCGGCGGCTTTTTATTGAGTAAGTGCACAAGAAATCAAATCAGCGCTCAAGAAGTTCGTCTTCGCGCTCAAAAAATCCACCCGCGCTCAAGAAATCAATTCGGCGCTCAAGAAGTCCACCCGCGCGCTCAAGAAGTCCACCCGCGCGCTCAAGAAATCGAATCGGCGCTCAAGAAGTCCACCCACGCGCTCAAGAAAACAAATCCGCGCTCAAGAAGTCCACTCGCGCGCTCAAGAAAACAAATCCGCGCTCAAGAAGTCCGTCCCCGCGCTCAAGAAATCGAATCGGCGCTCAAGGTTCCGCCCCCGCGCTCAAGAAATCGAATTTGCGCTCAAGAAGTCCACCCTCGCGCTCAAAATACCACCTTTTGCGCTCAAAGCCGCAACCTAACACGCTAAAACTCCCACCATCAAAACCCCAGCACACACTTCACATCATTCACATACGATTGGCTCACCGGCAATCCTGTACCATCCACTAACGTCACAACGAGATTCGACGAGAAATCGCGCGAAATCCGTGAAATCTTAGCTGTGTTCACAATATAAGAGCGGTGAATGCGCAAGAAGATTTCAGGCAGCCGCTTTTCCAATTCTTTCAGCGTGCTCGACACACTGAATTGACCGTCCTCTGTATAGAAGAAAGTCTTTTTCTGATAGCTTTCGATATGGGTGATCTGTTCAATCGGTACAGGGTACCATTCGTCGTCGAGCTTTCCGGTGAGAATCCGTAATGGATTAATTTGATCAGGAGTAAGGATGACGACAAGTGCAGCTTGTTCCCCGTTTATTTCAATCGGCATCCAATCCCCTTGCAGACTAGTTATTTGATGCAAGATATCCGCACGTAATTTTTTCTCCATTCATTTATCTTCCCCTTCATCGATTTCATCACGCTATTTTCTCATTCATCCTCTAAAACTGCCTTTTTGTCGGAATGCACAGACAGTTTTAATATTCTGTTATATAGTAATGTATAACAACTTTAACTGTTGTGGAACAGTAAGAAAGTATCAATTACTCTATTAATCGAAAGGTGTGGTGTGAAATGGCGAAACAAAAAGGACGAATGGAACAAATTGAGCAGTTGGAAAGAAGCTGGCAGGAGGAAGAACGTTGGTCGGGAATCGAGCGTGGATACAATGCCGAGGACGTCATCAAATTACGGGGATCTGTTCAAGTTGAGCATACGTTGGCGAAAAGAGGAGCAGAGCGGCTCTGGAAATCACTTCACGAAGAGGATTTCATCGCTGCGCTTGGCGCACTGACGGGCAATCAAGCCGTACAGCAAGTGAAAGCGGGGCTCCAAGCGATTTACTTAAGCGGTTGGCAAGTGGCGGCGGATGCGAATATGGCGGGACAGATGTATCCCGATCAAAGCCTCTACCCGGTGAACAGCGTGCCGAATGTCGTGAAGCGTATCAATCAAGCGTTGCAGCGCGCAGATCAGATTGATTATGCGGAAGGCAGGACGGACGAATTTGATTGGTTCGCTCCGATTGTCGCTGACGCGGAAGCGGGATTTGGAGGTCCACTAAATGTGTTCGAATTAATGAAAGCGATGATTGAAGCGGGAGCTGCAGGCGTCCATTTTGAAGATCAACTTGCCTCCGAAAAGAAATGCGGTCACCTTGGAGGAAAGGTGCTTCTACCGACGCAGAACGCAGTCCGGAATTTGATTTCGGCGAGACTAGCAGCTGACGTATTAGGCGTTCCAACAATCATCATTGCGAGGACAGATGCCGATGCAGCGGATCTGATTACGAGCGACATCGATGAGCGCGACCACGCGTTCATTACTGGAGAGCGGACGCCGGAAGGATTTTACCGGACGAAAGCCGGTATTGAACAGGCGATAGCCCGCGGCCTTGCATACGCGCCATACGCCGATCTCATCTGGTGTGAAACGTCGACGCCAGATCTTGAAGAAGCGAAACTTTTTGCGGATGCCATCCATGAAAAGTTTCCAGGCAAAATGCTCGCCTATAACTGTTCGCCATCATTCAACTGGAAAACGAATTTGGATGACGAAACAATCGCCAAATTCCAACGGGAGCTCGGCAAGATGGGCTATAAATTCCAATTCGTTACGTTGGCAGGCTTCCATTCATTGAACCATAGCATGTTTGAATTGGCCCACGGTTATAAAACTGAAGGGATGGCTGCTTATTCAAAGCTGCAGGAAGCTGAATTTGCGAATGAATCAAAAGGATATACGGCAACCCGTCATCAGCGCGAAGTCGGAACGGGCTATTTCGATGAAGTTGCGCAAGTTATCTCGGGAGGCACGTCTTCAACGACGGCTATGAAAGGGTCAACGGAAGAGGCGCAGTTCGTCTAATCCAAATCCATACATGATACGAAAGGATGATTCAACTGACTACTCAACGGACGCGTTTCAATTTGGATGTGCTTGGTGAGATGACTGTAGCAACGGAGGAGATTTTAACACCGGAAGCGCTTGAATTCATTTATAGCTTGCATGAACAATTCAATGGTCGGAGGAAAGAATTGCTTGCAGCGAGGGAATTGAGGCAACAAAGATTTGATGCTGGCGAGAAACCTCGCTTTCTGGAGGAAACGAAGCATATTCGTGAGGGAGATTGGACGATTGCACCGATTCCATCTGATTTGCAAGATCGGCGGGTTGAAATTACAGGACCTGTCGATCGGAAAATGATCATCAACGCACTTAATTCCGGGGCAAAAGCGTTCATGGCGGATTTTGAAGATGCAACTTCGCCTACTTGGTCGAATATGGTTGATGGACAGCTCAATCTGAAAGACGCTGTGAGACGGACGATTTCATTTGAGCAGGCGTCCAATGGAAAGAATTATTCTTTGAATGAAGAAACAGCTGTGTTAATGGTAAGGGCACGTGGACTGCATTTGGACGAAAAGCATATTCATATCGACGGCGAGCCGATGGCGGGAGGGTTTTTCGATTTCGGACTTTATTTCTTTCATAACGCAAAAGAATTGATGGAGCAGGGCACAGGTCCGTACTTTTATTTACCGAAGCTCGAAAGCCATTTGGAGGCGAGGCTGTGGAATGAAGTATTTATCTTCGCACAGGAAAAGTTAGGTATACCGACAGGCACGATCAGGGCGACGGTGTTAATTGAAACAATTCCGGCTGCATTCGAGATGGATGAAATTTTGTATGAATTGCGTGAACACATAACGGGGCTGAACTGCGGTCGTTGGGATTATATTTTTAGTTTCATTAAAAGACTTCAGCGACATCCCGATGTCATCTTGCCGGATCGCAGTCAAGTTACGATGACTTCACCCTTTATGAGAGCTTATACACAGCTTTGCATCCAGACATGCCACCGGCGGAACGCATTTGCGATGGGAGGGATGGCGGCACAAATTCCTATACGCAATAATCCTGAAGCAAACGAGGAAGCATTCAAAAAGGTCGCGGAAGATAAGCGCCGTGAAGTGACGGATGGACATGATGGAACATGGGTCGCACATCCCGGGCTTGTCCCGGTGGCGATGGCTGAATTCGATGCGCATATGAAAACGCCGAATCAAGTCCACAGGAAACGTGAAGATGTGCAATTGACCGCGTCAGATTTGCTGGAAGTGCCGTCTGGGACGATAACGGAGGAGGGATTGCGGATGAATTGCAGCGTCGGCGTCCAGTATATTGCTTCTTGGTTGAAAGGGAATGGAGCTGTTCCAATCAATCATTTAATGGAAGATGCAGCGACTGCGGAAATTTCCCGCTCCCAAGTATGGCAATGGATCCGTCATCCTCAAGGTCGCCTAGTGGACGGCAGGAAAATCAATATGGAATTGTTCAAGGAAATATTTGCAGATGAAATGAAAAAATTAAAAGAAGCAGTAGGCGAAAAGGAGTTCCGTTTCGGCAAATTTAACGAGGCAGCCGATCTGTTCGTCGAATTGACGTTGCAAGATGAGTTCGAGGAATTTCTGACGCTGCCTGGCTATACAAAATTATCATAGGAAAAGGAGGAGGTTCATAATGGTGAAAACGACAGGCGTGAATAGGAAATCGAAAAAGTATTGCCAAGAATGCGGGTGCGAAATCGTCGAGAAAGTTGAATCCCTGCTCTATGAGTGCGAGCGCTGCATCGGCAAACATAAAGAATAATGACGTGGCCCGGTCTCCTTGTTAGGAGAGCGGGTCATTTTAATAAAAGGGTTTCACTCCCTCTCTGACGAATGATGATGATATGATAGAAGGGAAAATAAAACGTAAAGGGGATGTTAGGATGCGCAATGAAGAGATGCTTTTAATTCCTGGACCTACACCGGTCGTCGATTCAATTTACGATGCAATGGCAAGTGAGACGAGAGGGCATACGGATCCTCGCTTCGTCGAAATTTACAAGCGTTCGATTGAGCGGACGCGCGAGATGTTCAATACGGACGGGGAAGTATTTGTCATCGCCGGATCGGGGACAATCGGGATGGAAATGGCGCTCGTTAATACGGTGGGTGCCGGAGAGCGGCTCTTAGTCATCAGCCATGGTTATTTCGGAGACCGTTTCATCCAGCTCGGGAAGGCATTCGGAATTGAAATCGATGTCCTCCAAGCTGAGTGGGGCAAACAAGTTGCGGCTGAAGAAGTGGAGCGTCAATTATCGGAGCATACATACAAGGCGGTGACGATCACGCATGCAGATACGTCCACCGGAGTGGCTGCCGACTTGGAGATGCTTGTCCCGATCGTGAAAAAGCACGGAGCGCTCGTCATTTTGGACGGGGTTTGCGCAACTGCTGCGATGGAAGAGGATATGAGCAAAGAGTATGGCGAAGCAGGATATAAGATTGACGTCGTCCTGACTGGCTCCCAAAAAGCAATTGGTGTTCCACCGGGACTTGCGATTGTCGCATTCAACCAAACTGCATTGGAAGCGCGTAAACAGCTCGGACGTATTCCTGCCTATTACTGCGATATTGAAAATTGGATTCCAATCATGCATGATCCGTCCAAATATTTCGCAACTCCTCCCGTAAACTTGATTTATGCTTATGACGAGGGGATGAAGCTTGTCCTTGAAGAAGGATTGGAAAAGCGTTATGCAAGGCATGAGGCATATGGACGCGGTGTGCGCGCCGCACTACGGGAATATGGCATGGCGCCATTGGCGGACGAAGAAGTTGCCGCTTCGACATTGAGCTGCTTCCATTACCCGGAAGGGGTCAATGACGCTGAATTCCGTGCTGCTTTGGCCAAGGAAGGACTCGTTGTCGCAGGCGCGTTGGCGCACTTGGCGGGTAAAGCATTCCGCATGGGCCATATGGGCAACACATCGGAACAAATGCTCATTTCAGCAATCGAAAAAATCGGCGAAGCGTTGAAAGAAACCGGTCGCGATGTGTCGATCGACCAAGCAGTGAATCAATTCAAACAAGCAACAGCATCGCTTGTTTAATAAAATTAAGCCCCCCAATTTCCTTCACTTGGAAATTGGGGGGCTTTTCAATCCTCCTGAAACTCCTTCAACACTTTAACCGCCACATCCGGCACATCTGTAAATATCCCGTCTGCACCGATTTCAATCATATGTTTAATGTCCTTTTCTTCATTCACCGTGAAAGGGTGGACATGCAGTCCTTCTTCGTGTGCAGTCTTCACTAACTCTTCTGTTGCTACTGTCTTATCGATACCGATGCCAGAAGCATACTTGGCGACTTTCCCCAATCTCTTTTTCGTTAGCATCGTTTCATTTTTCGCCGAATACAGTTGTATAAGCGGAATGGCCTGCTCCTGCTCATGGATTTTCTTCAAAGAGATGGCATCGAATGATTGCAGAATCACTTTTGGCATGTCTGCGTCATCCAAAGGTAACAGCCCGAACTCCAGCAGCTGCCCAAGCAACGCTTCCTCGATTCCAGGGTAAGAGGCAGGTGTTTTCAGTTCGATATAGTAATTGACGTCATCTTGGAAATACGAAAAAATCTCCTCTGTACTGACAATCCGCAACGAGTCAAAATCCAGTGGGAAAGAAACGGGCAGCTTACCGTCGTAACTCGACTCGCGCTGTATGTCCTTCAACTCTTGAAATTCGACCTGTGCTACAGTCTTGTTACCGTTCGGCGTATGCACAATCGAATCGTGCATCGAAACAAGCTCCCCATCTTTCGTCATATGAACATCCAATTCAATATAATCGGCTTCCATTTGGACTGCCAATCCATAGGATAATAAGGAATGCTCCGGCGCGTAGGCGGAAGCCCCGCGGTGAGCAATCACTAGAAATTTATCTTCAGGTAAAGAAGCCGCTTTCGAGGTAGTTGAACAAGCTGCTAGAAGGGCAAGTAAGACAAAAAGTATCCCTTTTTTCACGAATATTTCCTCCTTGATCGTAAAGTAATTGTAAAGAATGAGAAAAAAGGAAGGAATTGTGACTTCTTTTAGCGAAGTGTGTTGTAAGACTACTTTTTCAGATTACTAGAAAATTTTAGCGGAAAGGATTTTGATCAATGAAACAGGTTGAACTGATAGACGTCTCTAAATCATACGATAAACAAGTGGACGTTATATCCAATATAAACGTAACAATCGAGCCCGGCGAATTTTTTGTACTTGTCGGTCCTTCAGGCTGCGGTAAAAGTACGATGCTCCGTATGATTGCTGGCCTTGAAGAAATTACAGGAGGAACACTAAAAATCGGCGATAAAGTCGCGAATAATCTATCACCTGATAAACGTGACCTTTCTATGGTTTTCCAGAACTATGCGCTTTATCCGCATTTGTCGGTCCAGCAAAACATTACATTCGGCCTCGATGTAAAAAAGATGAAAAAGGAGGAACAGCGGAAAAAGGCGAAAGAAGTGGCAGAAATGCTAGGCTTGACCGAATATCTAGACCGGAAGCCGCGAGAACTTTCCGGTGGCCAGCGTCAACGGGTAGCCTTAGCTCGAGCGATTGTCAGTGAAACGCCAATTTGTCTCATGGATGAGCCGCTCTCGAATCTTGACGCGAAGCTGCGTGCCCATATGCGTTCCGAAATTAGAAGGATCCAAAGAAGTCTCGGCATTACGATGATTTACGTCACCCATGATCAAGTGGAAGCGATGACGATGGGTGATCGAATCATGATCCTCCATGAAGGGAAGATTCAGCAAATCGGCAAGCCGATCGACATTTACAATTATCCTGCAAATCCATTCGTCGCGACGTTCATCGGATCGCCTCCTATGAATCTCGCAAAGGCGGAATACAATGAATCGACTAGACAGCTTGATATCGGAAATGATTTCAAGCTGAATGTCCCTGTCGATGAAATCGGAACATTGCCAAGGACATCCATGACAGTCGGAGTTCGTCCTGAAAACCTCCATCCTGTAACGCCTGAAACTGCGACAGAGGACGTTTTCCATGTCGAAGTGACGAACGTTGAAATCCTAGGGAATGAAACCGTCTTTTCATTCAAACTCGGCGAGGAGGAATGGATGGCTAAATGGACCGGCCAATGGCATATCGGCATCGGCGATCGCCTGCCAGTTCGGATGGAATTTGAATCATTGTCCATCTTTGACGAACAGAGTGGAGAGCTTGTTAAGAAAACAATTGACTATGGCAACTATGTTACGCAGCAAGAGGTGTCGCCATGACACGGTTTGCAACAATGTGGAGGAAATCCATAGACGGCCGGACAGCTGCCCTTTATTTATTGCCATCTATCATTCTGTTTTCCATTTTCGTATTTTATCCGATGTTTCGGACGCTCTATTTAAGCTTTTTCCTGACAGATCAAACGGGTAATGCCGCCATCATGGTCGGGTTTGAAAACTTTCAATATTTGCTCGGATCATCTGAATTCCAGAATAGCATGAAAGCGACAGGGCTGTTTGTATTGTATACTGTTCCGATTACAATCATCCTGGCGTTGTTCTTTGCATTACTTGCCAATGAAAAATTGAAGGGAATTGGATTTTTCCGGACGATGTATTCATCGACGATGGGTATCTCCGTCGCTGCGTCATCCGTCATTTGGCTGTTCATGTTCAACCCGAGCATCGGGATGTTCAACCGTTTGCTGAGCGTCTTTAATTTCCCGCAAATCCAATGGCTTCTCGATCCGGAATGGGCACTGTTATCCGTGTCGATTTCGACAATTTGGATGAATATCGGTTTTTCATTCCTCATTCTTTTAGGTGGTTTGCAAAACATCGACGAGCATCTTTACGAGAGCTCGAGAATCGACGGAGCGGGCTATTTCTATCGGTTGAGACGCATTACGTTGCCGATGCTGTCACCGACGCTGTTTTTCATCATTACGATTTCCTTGATTAACGCGTTCCAGACATTCGGCCAGATCGATATTTTGACGAAAGGCGGACCTTCGCAGTCGACGAACTTGATCGTCTACTCGATCTATCGGGAGGCGTTCATCAACTATCAGTTCGGGACTGCCAGTGCGCAAGCCATCATTTTATTCCTCATCATATTAGTTGTCACCATCCTCCAATTCAAATTGGGTGAAAGGAAGGTGCACTACCAATGAAAATGGGGCTCGCTTCGAAAATATGGATTTATTTCTTATTAATTATCACTTCGGCATTCGTCTTCTTCCCGGTATTGTACGCATTCATGATTTCATTCATGACGGGTCCGGAGATCATCCAAGGAAAGTTTTTCCCGGAATCGATCAACTTTGACAATTACGTTAAAGTGTTCAGCCGGTTGCCGTTGCTGAACTACTTGCTGAACAGCTTTATCGTCTCTGTGAGCGTCATGCTCGGTCAGCTTGTCGTCTGCAGTCTTGCTGCATATGCGTTTGTCTTCTTTAAGTTCAAAGGGAGGGATTTCATTTTCTTCCTGTTCATATCGACGATGATGATCCCGTGGGAAGCGACGATGATTCCGAACGTGTTCACGATCCGCAAGCTCGATTGGTTCAATACGTATCAAGGGCTCACATTACCGTTTTTTGCGCTTGCATTCGGCACATTCCTTCTTCGCCAGCATTTTCTTACGATACCGAAGGAACTGCATGAAGCTTCTCAAATCGCAGGGCTCAGCCGATTCCGCTTTTTCTGGCGGGTCGTCCTCCCGATTTCGAAAACAAGCCTTGTCACGTTGGGCGCGTACGGCTTCCTGACAACTTGGAATATGTATTTATGGCCGCTGCTCATAACGACAAACCAATCTGTTCGGACTGTACAAATCGGCCTGAAGCAGCTGCAGTCCCAAGAAATCGCAACCGAATGGGGGGTGGTCATGGCAGGAGTCATTGTAGTCATCATACCGACGCTGCTTTTACTGTTCATCGGACAGAAGCAGCTGCAAAAAGGGTTATCCCAAGGTGCGTTAAAATGATCAATTCTACCAATTAAAAGGGGTGCATGTAATTTGAAGAAACTACTCAGTTCTTCTCTATTTTGGATGCTGATTCTTGCGGTTGCGATTTTGACGGCTTGTACGAACAGCGACAGCGATAAAAAGACGGATGAACCAACAACAAATGACTCGTCATCCGGAACGGAAGGGACGAATGCTGATAGCGCTGCAACCGGCGAAAAAGTGACAATCGAATTCTGGCATGCGATGTCAGGCACTGGGCAAGAGTCAATTGACGCCATCGTTAAAGGGTTCAATGAATCCCAAGACAAATACGAAGTGAAGGCGGAATTCCAAGGATCCTATGAGGAATCGTTGACAAAGCTACGTGGAGTCGGCGGAACGAAAGATGCTCCAGCCATTACACAAGTGTTTGAAGTAGGAACAAAATATATGATCGACAGCGGCTATATCGAGCCGATGCAGAAATTCATCGATGAAGATAATTATGATCTTTCCCAGCTTGAGGAAAATATTTTGAACTACTACCGTGTAGACGGCGAGTTATATTCAATGCCATTCAACTCCTCAACGCCGGTAATGATCTATAACAAAGATGCATTCAAAGCAGCTGGACTCGATCCTGAAAAGGCACCGGAAACGTTCTCAGAAGTGATTGATGCGGCGGCGAAGCTGAAAACAGATGAAATGTATGGATTTTCCATGTTGACGTACGGTTGGTTTTTCGAGCAGCTCGTTGCGACGCAAGGCGGCTTGTATGTCAATGAAGACAACGGAAGATCTGGAGACGCGACAGAAGCTTTATTCAATGGACCTGAAGGGCTGAATGTATTCCGATTCCTCGATACGATGAACAAAGCTGGCACATTCGGTAACTTCGGAACAAACTGGGATGATATCCGTTCCGCATTTGCAACGGGCAAAGTAGCGATGTATATGGATTCGTCTGCTGGTGTAGCGGGAGCTATCAAAAACGCTCCGTTTGAAGTAGGGGTCGCTTATATTCCGCATGCAGATGAAGTTCAACGTAATGGCGTTGTCATCGGCGGTGCTTCGTTATGGATGTCGAAGGGCATTGCAGAAGAAGAGCAGGAAGCGGCTTGGGAGTTCATGAAATACTTGACTACACCTGAAGTCCAAGCGAAATGGCATCTCGATACAGGCTACTTCGCTATCAACCCTGCAGCCTATGACGAGCAAAGCGTTAAGGATAAGTGGGCGGAATTCCCACAATACAAAGTAACAGTGGATCAGCTTCAAGACACGATTCCTGGCCTTGCAACTCAAGGCGCGCTTATTTCTGTTTTCCCTGAATCGAGACAGCAGATCGTAACGGCCTTGGAAGAACTATACCAAGGAAAAGATCCGCAAGAAGTGCTTGATAAAGCTGCAGAAGGAACAAATCGTGCGATGGAAATTGCGAACAAGACAAAACAATGACAATAGGCTGTCCGGTAATCGATTGTTGATTGCCGGACGGCTTTTTCGGGATGAAATGAGTGAATGTGAATTCATCCCTATTTCCAATTATGATATTGTATAGAATAGTAGATTACTAGAAATGGTTTTACGTGCAATATCGCACTTAAAATAAAAATTACAGTAGGGGAGATGGAATCATGTCTTTCATTCGAAAAGCGGGAATGTGGATTGCTGTCATGGCACTTGCATTCAGCGGTTTTTCAATGTCTGTCGCAAAAGCGGCGGGAGCTCAAGATGTGACACGCGGGGAATTCATAGCAGCCGTCGTGGAAGCGCTTGAACTGGAATTGGGAGATGGAAGCACGATCGAATTTACGGATGTCGACGAATCGTTGGCTCCTATCATTGAAGCGGCACAACAACACGGACTTATAAAAGGTGCCACTTCGACCGAGTTCAAACCTGATGAGAAGCTGACTCGTGAGCATGCGTTTCTAATCGCATCGCGTGCAGTGAAGTCGGAGGAAACCTATCCGGTCACGTTATTAGATCGTTTCAAAGATAAGGCGGACTTCAAAACTGATGAACTAGAAGAACTGGCGAAAAGTGTCGGTTTGGATCTGTTCAGAGGTTATGAGGATGGTACTGCGAAGCCGCAGCAAATCGTAACAAATGGACAGGTGAAGAAAATCATCGACAGGATGCTCGCAGTATATAACGCAGCACCTGAAGTGGATGAAACAAATAAGGACGCAATCGCTCTTCGTATACTCGGCACGAGCGATTTGCATACGAACTTCGTAAACTATGATTATTATCAGGACAAGCCGACGAATGAATTCGGATTGGCGAAGACTGCTCTTCTCATTGAAGCAGCTCGTGCAGAAAACCCGAACAGTCTATTATTCGATAACGGTGACTTGATTCAAGGAACTCCGCTTGGCGGATATAAAGTGTCTGTCGATCCGTTGGAAAAAGGAGAGTTGCATCCTGCATTAGCAGCACTGCAAGCTCTTGACTTTGATGCTAGCACTTTAGGTAACCATGAGTTCAACTACGGACTCGACTATTTGGATCTAGTATTGGCAGAATCGCCATTCCCAATAGTAAATGCGAATGTCTATGATGCTGAAACAGGAAAGAACCGCTATACGCCTTACGTCATCATGGACAAAGAAGTCGTGGATGGCAATGGGGAAACCCATGTGCTGAAAGTCGGCGTCATCGGAGTAGTAGCTCCAGGCATCATGCGTTGGGACCGTTCCCATCTTGAAGGGAAAGTGACGGCAGAAGACGCGGCAGATACGGTTGGAAAATTCGTTCCAGAAATGAAAGAAGCAGGAGCAGATGTCGTCATCGTACTTTCCCACTCAGGTATGGGAGATGAAATCCATACGAAAGAGGAAGACGATGTTGCCTACCAAATTACTGCAATCGACGGAGTCGACGCAGTTTTAACAGGCCATAACCACTCCGTATTCCCTGGCGATTATGCAGATCTGAAAAACGTTGACAGTGAAAATGGTACTGTCAATGGGACGCCGATCGTTATGCCAGGCAAATTCGGAAGCCATTTGGGTGTTATGGATCTAGTTCTTGAAAAAGATGGGGAAAGCTGGAAAGTAGTTAGCGGCAAAGGGTCACTACGTGAAATTGATTCCAAATCCGATGCTGCTTCGGAAAAAGTGATTGCAGCTGTGAAAGAAGCTCATGAAGGCACGATCGAGTATGTCCGCAGCCCTGTCGGCAAAACGACATCTGCAATAACGAGCTATTTTTCATTAGTGAAAGATGATCCTTCCATTCAAATCGTAACAAATGCACAAAAATGGTATGTAGAAGAGCAATTGAAAGGCACAGAGTATGAAAGCTTACCGATCCTTTCGGCAGGTGCACCATTCAAAGCGGGCGGACGCAATGGAGCAAACTATTATACTGACATTCCTGCGGGACAAGTTGCCATTAAGAACGTCGCTGATTTGTACGTATACGACAATACGGTGAATGCAATTGTTCTGACCGGTGCGGACGTGAAGGAATGGCTTGAAATGTCTGCGGGTCAATTCAATCAGATCGATCCTGCTTCAACAGAAGAGCAAGATTTGGTCAATCCTGAATTCCGTACGTACAATTTCGATGTGATTGATGGGGTGACATATGAAATTGACGTCACACAACCAGCGAAATATGATTATGCAGGCAAAACGGTCAATGCAGATGCAAACCGTATCGTCAATTTACAATACGACGGCAAGGAAATCGATCCTGAACAAAAATTTGTCGTTGTTACGAATAACTACCGTGCTAGCGGAAGCTTCCCGGGCGTCGTTAATGCAACCGATAAAATCGAATATGCATACGAAAACCGTGAAGCGATCATGGATTACATGATTGCAGAAGAAACGATCGACCCGTCAACGGATGACAATTGGAAGTTCGTTCCGGTCAAAGGCGATGTAAAAATCGTATTCGAAACAGCAGAGAAAGCGAAAGACCTCATTCCGACAGATAGCGGAATCGAATTCGTCGCACCGACGAAAGATGGCTTCGCGAACTTCTCCATCCAATTGAAATAAGGAAGTTGAATATGAAAGAGCAGGGGAAACCCCTGCTCTTTTTCTCATCTACATCTAAATTTCGGTAAGTGATCATAAATCTCTGCAAGTGATCATAAATCTCCGCAAGTGATCATAAATCTCGGTAAGTGATCATAAAACTCCGCAAGTGATCATAAATCTCCGCAAGTGATCATAAATCTCCACAAGTGATCATAAACCTCGCCTTTCTCTTCCTCCTACTGTCCCTTCGATTAAAAGACAGGATTATGGGTATCGTTAAGGTAAGAATGAAAATGGAGGAGCTGTTCACCATGAAAGACAACCGTTTTCAAACGAATCCTAATGATGAAAAGGGTGAAGGATTCACAGGAATGCCAAACGCTAAACGTTACCCGGACTTCGAGCCCGAACAGGACGCGGACAAGCAAATGATGCAATATCGTAATTCAACCGAATGCAGAGAACAGCCAACGGACCACAAATGGGAACAATAATACGAAGACCTATGCTTATTCCCGACGAAGCGTAGGTTTTTTTGCATCTTCCATATTTTTCAAAGTTGGAGTATAGTGTGAAAGAGACTACTACTTTACGACTGGGGATAGTTGTTTGAAACGTATTGCTATATTGTCCTTAGCATGCAGCTATTTATTAACTGGGTGTATGAAAAATAGAGAAGAAATCGTCCGTCCCGATGACTTTGCCTTACTGCAGTGCAATCCGTATGTCTTGGATTTACATGATAAATCATCCGACATGACAATCGGCATGATCGGGGACATCCTGTTGCATTATCCGCTCTATACATACGATAACTATGACAATTCCTTCAGTGCAGTGAAAGATGAGATGAGCGGAACCGACTTTCTGCTTGCGAATCAAGAATCGCTGCCAGGTGGAAAGGAGCTAGGTTTGTCCGGTTATCCGCTATTCAATAGCCCAAAGCATATTATTCGAGATTTGAAAGCGAGTGGGGTCGATATGCTATCTATCGCTAACAACCACACGCTTGACCAGAAGGAAAGCGGCCTATTGAAAGCAATCGGGCATTTGAATGAATATGAAATGCCGTATGTCGGTGCGTATAAGTCTATTGAGGACCGGGAAACTAAGCGGATCTTTGATGTGAAAGGCGTCCACATTGGCGTTTTGGCGTATACATACAGTTTGAATGGAGCTGCTATACCGAGAGGGAAGGGCCATTTAGTTTCATTAATTGACAAAGAACGCATAGAAACAGAAATTAAGGAAATGAAGGAAGAAGTCGATATTACAGTCGTCTCCATTCATTGGGGCGATGAATATGCGTTATATCCTTCTGCGCGCCAAAAGGAGCTTGCTGAGTGGCTTTCGTCGGAAGGGGTCGATATCATTTTCGGCCATCATCCTCATGTATTGCAGCATTACGAGAAAATAGGGAATACGGAAGTGTTTTATTCGCTAGGAAACTTTTATTCCGCCCAACAATTCGATTCGACAAATATCGGCGGTATTGCAAAAGTGCACGTATCAACTACCGAACTAGCAGGGAAACGCTTCGTGCAAATAGATAAATCGACATTTTATCCGACAGCTGTCGTCAAGGACGATAATAATAGATTTATAGTCGTACCGTTGAAGGATGCCAATACTCAATCTAATTTTAATGAAGAATGGGCGACGAACCATGTTGGCCTTCCATCTAAATAAAACATGCCCCCGCTCGCTCGCGAGAAGGGGCATGTTTTGTCTGTTACTCTGCTTTTTTCACTTGTTTCGTATTGTAAATATAATTCGAAACGATTTTTGCTGCTTGTTGATGCGTTGTGAATTGTTCTGGCATAAATTTACCTTCATAGCCTGAAGCAATTCCGAGCTCATGCAACATGGAGATTGCGTTTACCGCATCATCTGCATACTTTCCGAAATCGGAATAAGGTGCTTTCGCAGAAGCTGTATACTTCTCACCAGTGTAGTTTTCAAATGCACGCTCTAGTATTAAAGCAAATTGTGCACGCGTCACTTTATCGTTCGGGTTGAATTTACCGTCATTGCCTTTTACGATGCCGTTTTCGTAGGCAGCCGCAATATCAGCTTTCAAATCGTCGGATAGACCGTTGAGATCTGAGAATGGCGCTTGACCTTCAGCTTTTAATCCATTTGCTTTAACGATCCATGATACCATTTCAGCGCGAGTGATATGCTTACCAGGCTTGAACGTGGAATCTTTCGTCAAAATATCTCGATAGTAGAGATCAGAGATGTATGGATAAGCCCAATGGCCAAGTGATACATCTTTGTAAGGAACAGTCGCGATTATTCGACCTTCAATTCCTGTTGTAACTGTACCTAACGACTTAATATGATTTGCAAGGTTTTCCCAGTCGCTAAAACCAGGTTCGCTTGCACGGCCATCTTCGTATGCTTTGCCAAGAGCTTCAAAGCCGTCTCCACCTTTAGCAGTGAAAACGTTCGTTGCTGCTTTGTACATCTTGTCCGCTTCGACTTCTTCGCCATTGATTTTCAATGAAACGACTCGTTTTCCAGGCTCTGCAGTACCGTCAAAGACGACTTGCATGCCAGCGACGTGAAGAAAACCGCCACTTTCTTTCGGGTATTCCTTGACAGAATGCTCGAATGTTTCACGAAGCTCAGCTCCGGTCAATTCCATGATTGCAAGGCTGTTGCCGAATGGCAGGACAGTGAGGACCTCACCATAAGTGACTTCGCCCTTATCAATGGAAGTACGGATGCCACCGCCGTTTTGGAATGCTATGACAACTTCCGGATCGACTTCCTTCGCTTTTGCTAACATTCCGTCTGTAATGATGTTTCCAAGATTCGTTTCACCTGCACGGACGCCGCCCAAGTCGCGCAGCCCGCTTAGGAACACATCTGCAACTCCGCCAGTCGGTGAGTTTTTAATTGCTCCAACCTTATCGGCATATGGTTTTAGCTTCTCTTCTGCTTCAGCGTCTTTTTCTCCTTCTTTGGTGTCGACTGCATGAAGCACTCCATTGTACTCTTTAATAACTCCATTTTCATCGAATGTAATATCCAATTGTCCAAGGAATTTTTGATGTTCGTTTGCTTGTACAATGACGACAGGTCCTGCTTCTCCTTCATGTACAAACGGTTCATCTAATTTGGAATGCGTATGTCCGCCGACAATAATATCAATGCCTGGGACGTTAGCTGCGAGCAATTTATCATTATCGATAGCATCACTATCATTGAAGCCGATATGTGTCAAAGCAATGATTTTATTGACGCCAAGCTCTTCGAACGCTTCAACTGCTGCCTTTGCTTCAGTGATGTAATTCGTAAACTTTATTTCTTTCGGACTGGAAATATCGACAGTTTCTTCAGTCGTCAAACCAAATATTCCGATTTTCTCCCCATCAATTTCCTTTACAATTCCGTTAAAGATTTTGCCGTTTTCAGGCTCAGCCGTCACTTCTCGAAGCTGAAGGTCTTTGAAATTATTGTCGGCTGAGAAATCGACGTTTGCTGAAACGAATGGGAACTCTGCTTTCTTGATGAAGTCGGCAAGTCCTTTATGTCCGTCTTCCGAACTGCCTAGGTCAAATTCATGATTTCCAAAGGTCATTGCGTCATAACCAAAATAATTCATGAATGCTAGGTCCGCTTGTCCTAGGAATTCGTTGAAATAGAGGGAACCCGAGAACACATCACCAGCATGCAACAAGACATTGTGCGGCACTTCCGCACGTTTTGCTTTCAATAGTGCAGAGAAATAGGGGATGTTGTCCAACTGCGCATGGGTGTCATTCGTGTGGAACACAGTCATTGAGAAATCTTTTGACGCTTCTTCTGCGGAAACGGCAGCAGGGGTAATTCCCGCCATACTGAACAGCAACATGGACGCAGCCGCGCCTTTAAAATACTTCGTTGACATAATGCACCTTCCTTTTATGGGTTTTTCTTCATCAGTATTCCAATATAATTAACAGAGCTGGAATAATGATGAAAACTATTCATTTTAAGTTTATCATTATCATATTTAAAGGACAAACGAATTTTCCGTAAATATATAGATTCATAGAAAAAGCCGGAAAGAAGTACATTCACTTCTTTCCGGCATAATAGATCATTGTACTGCGTAATATTGTACAAGCCCTTGATAGATCGCTTCTGCGTAAATTTCTGCATATTGATCGCTCGATAACTTCTTGAAATCATCAGGATTCGTAATGAAACCGAGCTCAACAAGTACAGCGGCAACATTATTATTACGAATAACATAGAAACGTTGGTCGCGAACACCGCGATCGTTCATATTGGCGTTTTTCACAAGATTTGTTTGAATCTTGCTTGCCAACAGCTTGCTCTCAGAAGCATTCGGATTTGTGGAAGAGTCATAGTATACTTCCGATCCTTTTGCTGCTGATGAGCCAGCTGCATTCACATGGATGGAAACGAAAGCTTCTGCGTAATGCTTTTTAGCGAGTTCTGTCCGCTGTTCCAATGTCAAATACGTGTCATTTGAACGCGTCATCACTACTTTTGCGCCTGCATTCTTCAACTTGCTTTCTACAAGTTTACCAACCTTTAATACAACGGACTTTTCATTTAATTTATTGCTCGACGCGCCAGGGTCTTTTCCGCCATGGCCAGCATCGATAACGATGATTCGATCCTTCAACGGGTTGCCCGTCTGGTTGATAAGCTTCAAATAATTTTTATGGACATAACCAGAACCGCTTTGCAAATTGATTTTAGCCCAATTGCCGTTAATCGATTCGATATCCACTTTTTGATTGAGGGATAGCTTTCCTACAATTGCTGATGTGCCATCAGGTGATTTTCTGACATTCAAAACTTTAGTGGTAACTTTTCCGACCAATCCGCTTGATGGAGAGGAGTTGTCCCAATCTTCCTCAGGATCAGTTACTTCAGGATCAGTTACTTCAGGTTCTGATACTTCAGGTTGTTCTGGTTCCTCCATAGCTACATCATCGTCGGATGGTGTTTCAGTTCCGACTTCAACTGTGTAACGGCCATGGATATATCCGTTTTTACCGTCGATTAGGATAAGTAGCCAGTCGCCTGTCTGTCCAATAACTTCGACGATTTCACCGTCTTTCAATCGACTGACGACATCACCGGTAACTGCCGGATGAGTACGGACGTTCAAGTTGTCTCCGCCAGTTGACACTTTTGCAAAATACGTTCTCGAAGTTTGTTCAGGCAATTTGACCGTTAGCTTATAGTCGTCATTCAAAGCACGTGCTACAAACAATGCAAATTGCGAACGAGTTAACAGATCATTCGGCAGGAATTTGCCTGCATCTCCTTGTGTAACACCACCGTAGTACAATCCGTTAATTTGCTTTGCGTAAGCATGGTCTTTCATGTCGGTGAGCATTAACGGACGATCGACTGTCACATTCTCCGAAAGATTGAAAGCGACGGAAAGGGCATATCCCATTTCATCCCGTTTCAATTTTTCGTTCGGATCAAAGCTTCCGTCGGCTTTTTTCTTGAAATAGCCGAGTTCAACTGCACGGCTCGCAAATTCATACTGCTCAGTGCCTGGCTTTAGATCTTTGAACTGAATGTTTGGCGTAGGCATGTCCTTTTTGCCGGAAGCGATGACGAGCATCTTCGCCGCATGAGCACGTGTCAAATTGTTGCCGGGATTGAATTTTTCTGCTTGATTGACGATACCCAAATCAGCTATGTAATGTACTTGTTCGTAATACTCTTTCTGAGGTGAGATATCCGAGAATTGAAACTTTGCCGAAGAATGTCCAGGGACGATGGAAACAAGAGCGAAAAAAAGTAAAGCAACAGCTGCCCATTTAAACGTTTTCATGGTGTCCTCCTAAATAAGATGTAGATTAAGTTTACCAGTTTTATCAACGTAAATCTATAGAGGATTTACTATTTTAATAGAGTTATTCTGAAAAAAACCGAGTGTCCAATACTACGGAACACCCGGTTTTTAGGCTATCAATGAAGTCGATCAAGAATCTTTTGGAATTGCTTTTCAGTCAATTTATCGTTAAGACCGAAAGATCCATCTTCATATCCGCTTGCAATATGGTTATAGGCTAGTATATTAATATATTCATTAGCCCAATGATCTGCAGGAACATCAGTATAAGATGTATTTGTAGAACCTTGTAAATTGAAAGCTTCTACGATGACTTTTGCCATTTGCGCACGAGTCAATGAATCATTTGGATTGAATTTCCCGTCATTTCCGGTAAATAGCCCGGCACTTGCTACTTTCGAGATTGCCTCATATTGAGGATGATCTGCCGCTACGTCAGAGAATGATATATCAGTAGCGTTTGATTCCAGGCCAAGTTCAGTTACGAGCGTCTCTGCTATTTTAGCGCGAGATACATAGACAGGTGTAGTTGCCGTCGGTTCTTCGAAGGCGACTGTTTTTTCATTCTTGAAATCCGCGACGCGACGGGCGCCTAAATAACGTTTTCCCCAGTATGCAGGGTCGTTGACGGAAGAAATCATAACACCTTTGGATGTCGAAGCATGGATGAATCTGCTGGAACCGATATAGATTCCGACGTGTGAGACTCTGTTCCCGAAAGTGTTGAAGAAGACGAGGTCTCCAGTTTTAAGATCGCTTTTCTTAACAGCTGTTCCCATAGCAAACTGTTCGCCAGTCGATCTTGGAATATTGATGCCTTGCTTTTTAAAAACGAATTGTGTATATCCTGAGCAGTCGAATCCGGAAGTGGTTGTGCCTCCATAGGCATAAGGCGTTCCTATAAAGGTCCGCGCTGTACTGACGAGCGAAGTCGGTGAATTCGCTGAGGCCATGGCTGGTACGGACGTTGCTAACAAAAAGCATGCCAAAAACGAGAAAAACAGTTTCTTCATATGGTTCCCAAATTCCCCTTTCGCACGTTTACATACAGTGTGCTTTTATCTGAGAACATCCTACCATAGCTAAACCTTCATTTCGGTTACAGTTACATTACAATAACGTTACATTCTTCGACTAGTGTCGAAAAGGCGCTCATACCAACGTTTTATAAAGGGTGAATTTTGTAGGAAAGTTTAATTATAAAGACAATCTACTGTTATTTTTCAATTTTCATCAATATTTTAGGTATTTCACCCTGAGTTTCTTCGTAGCAAAAATGGTATATGACAGACATGTTACAAAAATGAAAGGAACATACTTATGGTATAATCGTTTAATGTGTATAGAGTACAGACTTACAGTAGATGGGATGAGAAATAAATGCGCAGAATCGCAGTTTTCAGTAATATGTACCCTTCGGAAAAGCACCCGACATACGGTATTTTCGTTAAAAATCAAGTGGAGCTGTTACGCTCAAAAGGAATTCAAGTCGATCTTATTGCAATCGATGAGCCGGGAAAAGGGAAAGCCGCCACTTTGAAAAAATATATGGCCTGGTTTCTGAAATCAATCGGCTTTTTATTACAGAATAAAAGGCATCTATCATTGACGCATGCACATTATGCATTTCCGACAGGAGTTCTTTCATTAATAGGGAAGAAGCTTTTCGGAATTCCATACGTTGTAACTGTGCATGGCGGTGATATTGATAAAATGGCCGCAAAAAGTGAACGTATCGCGGGTTATACGCGAAAGGTCCTGCAAGGGGCGGATGCAGTCATTACGGTAGGGGAACGATTGAAGAATGATGTCATTACAAGATTTGGTGTAAAGGAAGAGCAAGTCCATGTCATGAGCATGGGAGTCAACATGGAGATCTTCCAACCGATGCCGAAGGAAGATGCGCGTAAAGAGTTGGGCATCCCTTCGACCGAAAAACTTCTATTGTTCGTCGGGAATATGATCGAAGCGAAAGGCGTGCTCGACCTTGTCGATGCGTTCAACATCGTGCAAAAAGACCATCCTGAAGCTGCACTTCATATGATCGGATCGAGTAAAGACGAAAGATTCATGGAGACGTTGGCGAAGCGGCTGCTGTCGAATGGTGTCCGGATTTCCCATCAGGAACCGTTGCCTCAGAAGGACATTACAAAATGGATTGCAGCAGCGGATGTTTTCGTTTTGCCTTCCCACCATGAAGGCTTTGGTCTTGTTGCACTCGAAGCGATGGCGGTAGGTACAATGGTAGTTGGAACTGACGTCGGAGGCCTTTCATTCCTGCTTGGCAATGAAGCCGGTATTCTCGTTGAGCCGAAAAAACCGGAATCTCTAGCGGCCGGATTAAAACAAGCATTGGAAGAGCCGTCGGAAGCAGGAAAGAAAATTGCTGAAAAGAAAGTGGCGGAACATACGTATGATGTCATTGCCGAACGATTGACGGCAATCTATGATGCTGTGTCGAAAGGGAAGAATACAAATGAGTAAAATGATGAAAATCATCGGCACAGTTGCCATCATCAATATTGCAGCTCGGCTATTTGGCTTTTTGCGTGAAGTGGTCATCGGGAAACAGTTCGGGACAAGCGCAGCTGCGGATGCAATTGCTACTGCCTATACGATTCCGAATTTCATTTACCTCGTCGTAGGCGGCGGGTTGACGACGGCTTTCATTTCCGTCTATCATTCCTCCAAAACCGACAAAGCCATTTTCGTCAGAAGAATGTTTACGTCGGTATTGATGGCCGCAACAATTATCACGGTCCTTGCTGTCATTTTCGCAGGACCATTATTGCGGATCGCATTTAATGATTTAACGCCATCACAATTTGAATTGACATATACGCTATTCCTATGGATGATGCCTTCCACGATCATTCTTGTCCTTTCGACATGGATGAGCGGTTTATTGAATCTGAACGACAAATTTAAGCTGTCGAGTATTGCGATCCTCGTTTACAACGCTGCTTTCGTCATCATTTCTGCACCGCTTGTCAAATGGTACGGCCCGACTGCATACGGAATCGGAGCACTATTAGGTGCGGTGCTCATGGGCGTCTTTTTATTCGCAGGCATCAAAAAAAGCAAGCTTTATTCACTGAAGCCGACACTTGGCAAGTCGGAAGACGTGAAGCGAGTATGGATTATCGCATTGCCGATTCTACTAGGCGGCGCATCGATGCAATTCTATGCGTTCATCCATAGAATTGCTGCCGCAGGATTAAGCGAAGGCGTCATCTCAGCTGTCAACTACGCGTCCAAGCTGAGCAATTTCCCACAAGCGATTATGATGACAGCTGTCACGACTGTCATCTATCCGATGTTAAGCAAGAAGGAAGGCGAAGGGGATAATGAAACAGTTAAGAAACTGTATAAAAAAGGAATGCTCCTGCTAGCGGCATTAATTGCACCAGCCACTGCAGTCGCCTATTTCTTCGCTGATCCGCTCGTTCGACTCATTTTCGAACGTGGAGAATTCGACGAAGCATCGGTGTTAATTACAGTTCCGATTTTCAAGGTATTCGCGTTGTCAATGTTCTTCCTTGCGGCGAACACATATGTGACCCGTTTTTATTACGCAAAAGGCAACTCGATGCTGCCTGTTATTTTCAGTCTCATCAGTGTGCTAGGCATTAATATTGCTATCATTTATTTGTTCATCGATTCTCTCGGTCCTACAGCAATTGCATACGGAACCGTCATCAGCTCAGCTATCAACTTGCTCATGCTTGTTATTTATGCAAGAGTGAAATGGAAGCTGTAAACAAAATATCCCGCCGCAGAATCGACTGCGTGCGGGATATTTTTTTATCTATTATTCCAATTCGATTTGAGCTATTCTGAATAAAAGAAGAAACGAGAGTAGGAGAGATGACAATGTCCATTGAAAAACAGATAGGGGAATGGTTCGCCCATTTTCATACGAATCCTGAAATTAGTTGGAAAGAGGTTGAAACGACGAAGAAGATAGCTGAAATCCTAACGGAAATGAATGTGCAGCATCATACATTCGATGATGTGACAGGCGTGGTGGCGGAAATCGGGAGCGGGGATCGGATCATCGCAGTACGGGCCGATATGGATGCGCTATGGCAAGACGTGGATGGCGTATACCGGGCGAACCATTCGTGCGGGCATGATGCAAATATGTCGATGGTGCTCGGTGCGCTCTCCTATTTGCAAGAGCGGCAAATCGGCAGCCGCATCCGTTTCATTTTCCAGCCAGCGGAAGAGAAAGGGAATGGGGCTAAATCAATGATCGAAAGAGGAGCGATCGATGGCGTTTCCCATTTATTCGGCGTACATTTACGGCCACAGGAAGAGACCCCTTTCGGCAAAATCTCTCCTGCAATCCATCACGGGGCTGCGCTATTCCTTGAAGGGAAAGTTACAGGAGTAGATGCTCATGGTGCGCGGCCGCAGCAAGGAAAGAATGCGCTTGATCCGATATTCGCGATTGCGCAATTCCTGAAAACAATCCATTTCTCGCCATATGAAGCATATTCCGCAAAATTGACGAAAGTACAGGCGGGTGGCGAAAGCTTGAATATCATTCCGGGGAACGCAATGTTTGCGATTGATACACGGGCTCAGGCAAACTCAGTGCTGAATGAATTGAAGGAGCGCATCGATGCGGGAATCAAATCGATTGCACAGCTATACGGTGTACGTATCGATTTGAATTGGTCTGATTATACGCCTGCCGCAGAAGTGTCCGAAGAAGCCGCTTCAATAGCGAAAGAAGCGATTGTGGAGGCGCTTGGGGAAGAGGCGCTTGCACCTGCGATTATCACATCAGGCAGCGATGATTTCCATTTTTATACGATTCACAACCCTGAGTTGAAAGCAGCGATGATCGGGGTAGGAGCCGATTTAGGCCCGGGTCTCCACCACCCGAATATGACATTTAATCGAGATGCGCTCGACATGGGAGCGAAAGTGTTGGCGGCGACGTTGGCGAAAGCTTCATTTGAATAAAAACGAAAACTCTATCTACCGGACGATCGCCGGAAAGATGGAGTTTTTTAATTTATCATCTATTACGTTTAATCAGAATTAAGTGAAATTTAATTGCTTATTGAGCATATTTAAGTATAATTATTGGTAGACTCCTTTTTTCATAGCGTCAATACCTCTATAAGAGCTCCACTTTTCTTCATTTTTGTAAGCGCTTACGAGAAGGGAAAATGAAAAATGAGGGGGAACGACAGTGAAAAGAAATCGTGTAAAAGTTTTAGTGTTCATGCTGCTAGGTGCTTTGCTTGTGTTATCTGCATGTAGTGGTGGAGGGAAAAAGAATATTGCAATCGGCCCGCCGGCTAGTGAAACGAACAATGTATCCAAAATCATTTTGGATGCTTATGGAATTGGTGACGGCGACTATACAGCATTCCAAGAAGGCTTTGGAGATGCAGCTGACGGCGTACAAGACGGTAATATCGACATCTCAATCGGAATTTTAGGCCTTCCTGCGGCAAGCATTGAAAGCTTGCAAGCATCTGCCGGGGACGTGAAAATGCTAAGCCTATCAGATGAAGCGATTAAGAAGATCGAAGAAGAATCGGGCTACAAACGGTTCACAATCCCTAAGGAGTCCTATGAATTCCTGACAGAAGATGTGGAGACTGTAACAGCTTTCGCTATCTTAATGGGTAATACGGACACAATTGACGAAGAACTTGGCTATGAATTAGCGAAAAGCATGATTGAAAACGCAAGCGAAAATACGCATGCACAAGCAAAGCAAATGATTTTGGAAAATGCATTGAATGGTGCTGAAGGGCTGTTAATCCACCCTGGCGCGAAAAAGTATTACGAGGAACAAGGATTGACGGTCGACAATGAAGTGGCTGAATTGACAGCTACAGCAGGGAATCGAAAAGAAGAATTTACGCTAGGCACAGGAAGCCAAGGAGGAACGTATTACCCGCTTGGCGGTGAGATGGCAAACCTTTGGAATAAGTATATTGACGGTATTAACGTCACAAATATGGAAACAGGGGCTTCTGTAGAAAACTTATCGTCAATTAGCCAGGGCCAGATGGATTTAGGTATGACGGTCCATGTCCCTGCACTGAATGCTAGAAATGGAAAAGCTGATTTCGAAGGCAATCCTGTGGAAAACGCAGCGTTCATCGGACATATTTATCCGGAAGTTGTTCAAATCGTAACGAGAGAAAAAACAAAAATCAGCAGCTTTGAAGATGTGAAATAAAGGTCAATTTGCAAAGGGGAACCGGTTCATTCAACAGAATATAGTCAAGTCAAGAAAGGCGGCAAAATATGAAAAATCATAAGGTGGTAGATGCACAAGAGATACTTGAGAAATTTGACAAGGAAAGTCAATTCCGTGTTCAAATCGGTAGATGGGCATACGTCGTTACCTTTCTTGCAGTTTCACTCACGATTTTCCATCTATATACGGGGGCAACGAGTGTTCTGCCATCGCAACAGCAAGGAGCTATCCACCTTGGTACGGCTCTAGGAATCATATTCCTTCTTTATCCGGCAAAGAAGGCATGGAGGAAAACGCAGAAAAAAGTCCCTTGGTATGATGTGCTGTTGGCGTTTACAGCAATGTATGTGGCGTATCATAAAATATTTTTTTACGATTCAATTCTCCAAAGCAGGGTTTCGGGCTATAGCTCATTGAATATCATCATTTCAATCTTGGGCGTATTACTCGTATTGGAGGCCACTCGAAGGACAGTAGGTCTGCCAATCGTCATCGTTGCGAGCATTGCGATGTTATACGCAATGTATGGAAACCTCGTTCCGACTCGTATCTTATCCCACCAAGGATTTGCTCTCGATCGGACGATGACGAACCTTTGGTATCGTGAAAGCGGTGTTTTCGGAACTCCGATCCAAATTTCCGCGAAATTCATTTTCCTGTTTCTGTTTTTCGGGGTTCTTCTTGTCAATACACCGATCGGCAGGTTCTTCAATAATCTGGCGTTTTCATTAACCGGGCGTTATACAGGCGGAACCGCGAAGACAGCTGTTGTAGCAAGTGCACTTCAAGGAACGGTATCTGGAAGCTCTGTCGGAAACACTGTAGCGACTGGAAGCTTCACAATTCCGATGATGAAAAAGGCGGGTTTTAAGCCGGAATTCGCTGCAGCAACAGAAGCATCCGCTTCGACAGGAGGTCAAATCATGCCTCCTATGATGGGTGCTGCCGCTTTCATCATGATGGAGTACCTTGGCGTCAGCTACTCAACGATTATGCTGGCTGCTCTGATTCCAGCTATCCTGTACTTTACAGGGATTTTCATCGGAACGCATTTCGAGGCAAAACGGCTAAAAATTCATGGGCTGCCAAAGTCCGAGCTTCCGGTTTTCAAAAAGATATTTGTACGAGATGGTTATATGATCATTCCTCTCTTAGTCATCATCGTTACAATTATGTCGGGCTTTACGCCGCAACGCGCTGCATTATTCGGAATCCTATCGGCTGTTGTTATCTGGATTTTTAATGCGTTTTACAGAAAGGAATCCGAGTTTAGTGTAAAAAGAGTCATTTATGTACTTGAGCAAGGAGGTAGGGTCGCTCTTCCTGTCATATCGGCTGTCGCAACAGCCGGCATCATCGCCGGTGTTGTAAGTATGACGGGATTAGGCGCAAAATTTGCAGCGGGTATTATCGCCCTATCAAATGGCTATTTAATTTTGGCGCTATTCTTCACAATGATTGCTTGTATTGTGTTAGGAATGGGATTGCCGACAACCGCTAACTACGTTGTTACTGCAACGATTGCGGCTCCAGCGCTTATTAATGAATTCGGCATTGCGCCGATTGCTGCGCATATGTTCGTCTTCTATTTTGGTATCGTAGCGGACATAACGCCGCCGGTCTGCTTAGCGGCCTATGCAGGAGCAGGGATTGCCAAGGCGAACCCGTTCAAGACTGGAGTAACCGCTGTAAAGCTGGCGATTGCCGCTTTCATCATTCCATATATATTCATCTATAATCCGATTCTCGTATTTGTTGACGTCACTCCAGTGAAGCTCGTAATTTCCATCACAACCGCGTTAATTGGCATGATGGGAGTCAGCAGCGCCGTCATTGGATTCTTCGTACGGAATGCACGTATGTGGGAACGATTTGTCCTATTTGGTGCCGGTTTGATGCTTATCATCCCCGAGCTAGTATCAAGTGCTATTGGACTTCTGCTTATCGCAATCATCTGGTTCATTCAGAGGAAAAGACCGGAAGAAGAGGAAAAGCAGGCTATTAAAGAAGTTGTTGTATAAGATAAAAGCTGTCGCCCGAAAACAGGTGACAGCTTCAGAGTGTAGACAAAGTCGTTTTTGGACTTTGTCTACACTCTTTTTAAGGCAAGTGGCAATGTGCAGGAATTTCCTCAGCCTGATTGAAAACGCTTGCCAGCCTAGGCGCGAAGTCGAGCGAAGACGCGAATAGAACTAAAGTTCATGAGCGGACGAGCGAGACGAGCAACAACGGATGCGAGCGTTTGTCAACAGGCTGAAGCTGTCGCCCGAAACGAGGTGACAGCTTTTTACGTATTTTACATGAAGAAATTCTCTTCGCCTATACGGTTATACAATCCGCTCTTTTTGAACAAAGATAGTTTCTGCTTCGGCAATTTCTTCACAATGATTCTCACGTTCTTTTTGCTAGCGCTATCTAATAAAGCGGATAACGCAGCTTCGCCCGTCGCGTCGATCATTGATAAGTGCTCCAAATCTAAAATGATATTAGCCGTCCCATTCGAAAGGAGATCGGGCATCTTATCCTCAAACGTCTTAGCCGTACCGAAAAACAACGGTCCCTCGATACTATACTTCGTAACGTCTTCTCCGAACTTATGAATTTCGACATCGGAAACTTTATCCATCGCAATATGAAGCTTGCCACTCATCTTACGCAAGAAGGAAAGAGCAGCCAATAGGATCCCGACTTGAACAGCTACTGTCAAGTTAATAAATATAGTAAGTATAAATGTTATCAGCAAGACAATTGAATCGCTGGATCTGACAGATAAAATATGAATGAATGCTTTTCTTGCACTCATATTCCAAGCGACAAACATTAATATAGGAGCCATTGCTGCTAATGGGATATAGGAAGCAAACGGAGCAAATACTAAAATGAATAACAAGACGAAAACACTTTGGATCATGCCTGATACTGGACTGACAGCGCCTGATCGAATATTTGTCGCTGTTCGCGCAATCGCTCCCGTCGCGGGAATGCCACCGAATAACGGTGTAATGATATTCGCAATCCCTTGACCGAAAAGTTCCCGTTTCGAATCATGTTTCAGTCCTTCTTTCATGCCATCTGCAACGACTGCCGATAATAATGATTCAATTGCGCCTAGCGCGGCAATGATCAATGCAGGCTGCCAAAGGCTAACGAGTTTGGACAATGTGATTTGGGGAAGTTGAAATCCCGGCAATGATTGAGGAATACCGCCAAACGCTGTGCCGATCGTCTCCAGTTTTCCAGGATACAACAAGACGGATACGATGGTTGGAATTAAAAGAGCGAAGAGCAGCAACGGAATTCGAGGAGCGACTTTCGGCAAAATGAAAATCATAGCTAGACCAATTACAGCGGTAAGTACACTGAAGACATTCACCGTATGGAGATGCTTGGCGACATCGATCATATTTTCATGAAAGAATTCCTTGCTTTCCAAACCTGAAAGGCCGAGGAAGTTTCCGAATTGCCCTGTGAAAATGATAATTGCAATACCTGAAGTGAAACCGATCGTTACAGATCTTGGAACAAAATGAATGAGGTTGCTGACGCCTGCAAAACTCATGATCACTAGGAAAATACCAGCTAGAAACCCGGCAATTAATAGGTCTTCGTAGCCGTATTGAAGGACAATTGCTAGAAGGATAGGGATGAATGCACCCGTCGGACCGGCAATTTGAAAACGGGATCCACCTAAGAGGGCGACGAGAAAACCAGCAATGATCGTCGTATATAAACCATACTCAGGTTTAACGCCTGAGGCAATTGCAAAAGCCATCCCGAGTGGAATGGCTACGATACCGACAGTAATCCCTGAAAGTAAATCTTTCCGAAATCCCGACGCATTATAATCAACAAAACGCTGATCTTTGAACAAGGCGGTCACACTTCTTCCACTGTATTTGTAAAAATATTTCCTATCTTCATTATAAGTGAAAAATGCAGTGCTGACAAGGTCCCATGCTAAAAGTCAATGGTCCAAAGCTTACTACAACTGAGGGCAGCCGCAAAAGGTCAACTCTCCCTGACTTTCAGGGCAGCCCTTCAAAAATTACGCAAGTTCAGTTTCTTTCAATACAATATAATCATATCCCAATCGTTTCACTAGTTTCGTAACATGCGGCTGCTCGACCCGTGCAACCCGCAATGCTTCCTCCTGAGCAAACGCCTCGCGAGTCTCACCGTCGAAAAGCATTTCACCATTGCTGAAAATGATTGTACGCCCGAATGTTTCCGCGACAAAATCCATGTCATGCAAAATGCAGATGACAAGTTTGTCTTTTTCATAGAGCGAATGAATCATTTCTTTCACCTTCGCCTTCCCCCGTACATCCTGCCCCATCGTCGGTTCGTCGAAAATGACAATATCCGTATCCATCGCGAGTATCGACGCCATCGCAACCATTTTCCGTTCCGCAAGGCTCAAGTCATACGGATTTTCTTCCGCTTTATCGGCAAGACCAACTAGCGCAAGCATCTCTCTTGAATTTGCAAGAGCTTCTGCATCGGTTTGGCCGATATTCAATGGACCGAACATTACTTCATCAATCACTTTATGTTTGAATATCTGGTCGTTTGGATTTTGGAAGATGAGCCCGATTTGGCTTGCCAACTTTGCAGCGGTCATTGCAGATATTGGCATTCCATTCATTAATATTTCGCCGGAATCAGGTTTTAATAGTGCCTTTATTAGTTTAACGAACGTCGTTTTTCCTGCTCCGTTTTCCCCGATGATCGCAATTGGCTCACCACTCAACGAAACGTTCAGTCCGCGAATGACATCCCGTCCTTTTTCATAGCTGAAATGAAGATTCCGGACGGTGAGTGTCGGCGTCATTATTTTATGTGAATCCATTTGATCTACCGGCTTAAATTGAATTTCCCGATGCATTGGCATTTCATTCAGAGATATTGGATAATATCCGGTTGCATCATTTCGCAAGCCGAGAGCTCGTGCGATTTTTACATACATAGGAGGCTCGACTCCGAATGCATGCAAATCGTCTTTTGAAAAGACTTCGTCGGGCTTTCCGTCCTCGATTAACTTCCCATCATGCATCAAGAGAATCCTATCAGCGTATGCCGCAAGCTTTTCCATTTTCTGCTCCACCATAATGATCGTCATTCCTACATCTGCCAACTTTTCAACAATGCGGAACACTTCTTCAGCGCCTTGCGGATCAAGCTGGGAAGTCGGTTCGTCAAGAATGAGGATTTCAGGTTTCATGGCAATGACGCTAGCAATGGCGACACGCTGCATTTGTCCTCCAGATAACGAAAATGGATTCTTCTCTTGCAATCCTTCAATATTAAGCAGCTTCATACTTTCACGAATCCGTTCATGCATGACATGGCGCGGTACGCCTTGATTTTCCAATCCGAATGCAATTTCATCATAGACAGTGAACTTGGCTCCTGTCATTTGTGAAAAAGGATTTTCAAGCACAAGTCCGACTCGTGAGGTAATTTCACTTATGTCATGCGATAAAACATCCTTGCCGTCAATAAAAACATCTCCGCCATAGGAACCTTTAAAAAAGTGGGGGACAAGTCCGCTCAACGCGTAGCATAATGTCGTCTTTCCAGCCGTATTCATGCCGGCGACTCCAATGAACTCACCTTTTTCCACTGTAAATGAAATATTATCGAGTGCGAAATGGGGGCTATCCGGATACTTATATTTCAAATTCTCTACACGTAAAAGACTCATGAACTCACCCTCCATACGATGACAGCCAAAAAGAAGGCGATCAATGCAATCCGCATCGGCACCCCATATCGGTAGCTTGCCCTCTCATATAAAAACGTCCGTCTCACTTTGGCACTGAATCCGCGTATTTCTAATGCGATAGACCGTTCACGTGTTTCTGTAAGGGAATTCAGGACGACGGGACCTAGGAGGGGAAGGAATGACTTGAATCGCATCCAAAGTCCGCCTTCTGTCTCCATTCCACGAGCCCGCTGCGCATCAGTTATTTTGCCGGTTAGTGCGACCATTTGCGGGATGATCTGCAGAACTGACAGCAGCACATAACCGAACTTCGGCGACATACCTTTTTGAAGCAATGCCTCTACAAGATCATCAGGTTTTGTCGTTAAAATGAGCACACCGAAAGCCGCGACCATATTGACGACCCGGAGCGTGATAAGAAAGGCGATCGCAAAGCCTTCCTTATAAATCGTTATCGGGCCGATATCAAATAGAACCGTCATGCGATCAGGATGAAAGAAACCTTGAACGATGATGATGGATGCGATTAACAGAAAGCTGACCCCGATGATCGGCAAAATGTATTTGATTACTTTACCGATCATCAAGATGATGAAAGTGAACAGAAGGATTCCGAGCACGGCTAGATGGTCCGAGATGATATATGTTGATGCTATGGAAATGAAGACGAATAATAGCTTTGTCAAGGGATCCACGTTATGGACCGGTGAATTCCTATGCACGTACAATGTCATAATGTTCATTCGAATCCCTCCTGCAGGCAGTGCTTACAATCTTTCAATCTCACTTTGGTTGTTATACATAAGTTTCACGTTCTTCGGCAACCCTTTGAAGATCAAGAAACTGAGCAGTACTGTGACCACTTTGTCGGGTACATCGACGACGATGCTGTCCGCGAATGAAGCGAGCCAAAGCGGCATGTCTTTTGCAAGCATCGTTGCAAATAATGCATCGCCCCAAACGTTCCCTGTCGTCCCTTCCCAAAAAATAATATTGAGAGGAGTTGATACGATCGCCGCGATGAATCCAACGACGACCCCAAGAATGATTGCTTTGCCGATATTCGAAATCCACCCTCTATACGCCATGACCCCGACAACGATTCCGATGACTGCCTGGGTAATTGCATATACGAAAGATACTGGGTCCGTCGTGAACCCATAGACGATATTATTAACAATCCCGACAATGGCGCCGACAAGCGGACCTGCAAGCATACTCGCAAGTGCTGTCCCAATGGCATCGACCCATAATGGCAGCTTCAAAACGCTTGCAAACAGTTTTCCTAAAAAGTTGATGCCGACCGCTGCTGGAATTAATACAAACGCAGCCGTTGAAAATTGCAAAGACCACATACGCTTCTTTTTCATTCTTATTCTCCTTTTCTTTTGTAATCATGATAGATGTCAAGACACATGACTATACTAATCTAATATGAAGAAATAGGGAAGCGATTTTTAAAAATATCTCCTTATTCTCATCTTATGCGGGCACTTCTGCTTGGGCGTCTCGACTTACGGACAATAAAAAAGACCAAGAGAAGTTCATCTCTTGGTCTGATGCATATTATCTAACTGATTGAAGTTGAGTGAAGCGGGTGAAGCCGACGAATTTGTCTCTCCAGTAAGCGGAATCGACTGCCGCAATTTCAACTTTTTTTGTTCCGGCATGAATGAACTTGCCGTCACCTATATAAATACCCGCATGCGAAATGCCCTCGCGATACGTATTTTCAAAGAAAACGAGATCTCCTGGAACTGGCTCGTCCACATGCTGCGAATTCATGAACATGCTGATCGTGTCTAACCTCGGTAATTGAAGCCCTGCATTTGTAAACACATAATAGATGAAACCGCTGCAATCGAACCCTTCAGGCGTAACGCCGGCCCATACATAAGGTGTATCAAGAAGCGGCAGTGCCACTTCGACTGATGCAATTTGAATGTCTTGGGCTGATTTCGACAAGTTCGGTAAAAGGGGCTTGTCCTTTTCTTCGGCCGGTTTGAAGAAGCTTGTAGATGAAGTCGTCTTCGCGACTGTCAAGCTTTTATTGATTTCTTTCGTACTGATAGCGTTTTGTTTCTCTGGCTGCTTCGTCACAGCAGGCTTTTTTACAAGTAGTTTTTGAGAAACTTTTATGGAATCAGTCGTAAGATTGTTCATTTGTTTCAATTCGTCTACAGTCAACTTATGCAGGGAAGCGATTTTCCATAGGGAATCACCGGTTTTAACAGTGTACTCTTCAGTGGCGGCTTCCGCATTGCTGGCAGCGATGCATGTCGCAAGAGCAAAAGTGGCCATCACCGAAAAAACTTTCTTTTTCACTCATATTTCCCCCTCTTAGACAAACTTCTATAATTCTATTTTACTAGTAATCTATTCGTAACACAAGAGGGTAGAAAGCTGGCGAAACGTGAAATTCTGTGGAATAAAAAACGCTGTTTAATGTTTCGTAAACAGCGTGAACGTACTATTAGAATGTATATTGTTTTAATAAGTTTTCAAGCTTCAGCGCAAGACCGATATTTCCTTTCACTTTCAATTTTCCCATCATGAAAGCTGCGGTTGAATTCAAGTTGCCCTCAAGCAATTTCTTAAAGTCGCCAACACTCATCTTCAATGCACAATCGACGTCACCCGGGTCGCCATGAATAGTCTCCGCTTCACCATCTGCAAACTTCAAGCCGTACATGCCGCCATCCTCACCAGCTAAATCGAAAGAATATGACGCATTCATTCCCTCGATTGGTCCTTTATTAGCGCTCAGCTGTGAATCAATTTCAGTCCAAATCTCTTCCATCGTCAATTTTTCCAAATTCATTGGGGAACACCATCCTTACCGTTAAATGAGTGACTATTCATTCAGTATACCATATACTTCGAAAAGAATTATGTAAAAATACGTATTATCTCTCAAAAAAATTGGAATTTTGTCGATAGAAAGGGGTAGGTATAGTAGTAGGTAGAAAGGGGATGCATAACGCCGATGAATCGTACTCAAGAAGAACTCAACTTAATTTTAGAGGAGCTTCAAAAGAAGCAGGAATTCATATTTAAGCAGGCGAAGCAGTCGGACCTTTCACGAAAATCGATTGCCCCTGTCTTAGAAGAATTATGCATTCGCATATCAAAGATAATGGCTTGCGATCGTGTGAGCATTTGGTTATTTAATGAAAAACGAACGCTCTTGACCGCACAAAATACATTCCACAAAAATAGATCAACTCATACATCTGGAGAAATAATCCGTGCCGAAGAGTTGCCATCTTATTTTGAAGCGGTCCAACAAGAGCGGATATTAGCGATTTCAGACGTTTCAACAGATCAGGCAATGAAAGAATTGCTGCACAATCCATTTTACGCTGATAAGGAAGTGAAATCGCTTATTGACGCTACGATTATCTTAAGTAGAGGGATTGGTGGTGT
Organism: Sporosarcina sp. SAFN-015; assembly: GCF_059415085.1. Lineage (NCBI taxonomy): Bacteria > Bacillati > Bacillota > Bacilli > Caryophanales > Caryophanaceae > Sporosarcina > Sporosarcina sp. SAFN-015. Next base: position 232,989 of record NZ_JBPFDR010000004.1, on the reverse strand, counting down.
TATCTGCTGCGAGTCGGTTCATTCGAGAACATGGACATATCTCGATAAAGTCCTAGTTGCATCCATTGCAGATATGCTCTCATTTATTTTTGACCGGCTTGAGAGAATCGAAGTGGAGGAACATGTGCATAGTCTTGCTTATGTCGATCCATTGACCGGGCTCAATAATCAATATTCATTCACAGAAAAGGTAATCGAGCAAATTGAAGGTTTCGAAAAAGGGCAGCGGGGAGTCTTCATATATCTAGTACTCGATCAATATACCAATATGCAAAGCGTGCTCGGACCTGATGGCGCAGATCAAATATTAATGATCACAGCGAATCGTTTGAAGAGATTGTTCCAATATCCTGCACAAACTGCAAGATTGGCTTTCGATCATTTCATCATTTTCCTTCCTTTTAGCGGAGAATTGGAAAGCGAAATGGAGAAGATCGAGCAGATTGTCAATCGATTGAAGCGTCCGATGCATGTAAGCGGACAAGAATTGTATTTGACTTTCAGCTATGGTGCCTCTGTCTATCCAGAGCATGCGACAAACGTGAAATATGGTGTTCAGGCGGCATATATGGCATTGCAATCAGGAAAAGAGGCGTTTGTCCGTAAAAGCGGGAGGCTTTACAATCCAGAGATGCATACATATTTGAAAGAGACGATGCTTTCGGAAATGAACTTGCGTAAAGGCCTCGATTTGAATGAATTCAAATTGCACTTTCAGCCGCAAGTGAATTGCCGGACGGGAGAAGTGATAGGCTTTGAAGCGTTGATCCGATGGCAGCATCCGGAACGCGGCCTCATTTTCCCAGGGGAGTTTATAGAGCTCGCCGAATCGACCGGACTTATCATACCGATTGGTGAATGGGTGATCAAGCAAGCAGCTGAACAGGTGCGGGAGTGGAAAGAGGAGGGGTTGAAGCATATAACGGTGTCGGTCAATTTATCACCAAGGCATTTCCTCCATCATAATCTTCCTTCCTATTTGGATACATGCATCGCTGAAGCGAACATTAAACCGAAAAATATTATGTTGGAAATAACAGAAAATGTCGCTTTGGAAGATACGGAAGCTGTCGCCAACCGGATTACTCTATTGCAAAAAATGGGTTATTCTGTTTCCATCGATGATTTTGGGAAAGGGTATTCTGCATTCATTTATTTACAGCATTTCCCGATCCAGCAAATTAAGATTGATCGCCAGTTCATCAATGGTCTCGGTAATGATCCGAAAAGTTCCGGCATCGTCCAAACGATCATTCATTTAGCCGAAATGCTCGGTCTGCAGACGATTGGTGAAGGTGTCGAAACGAAAGAGCAATGGGATCTTCTGAAGGAGTTCGGCTGTTCCGAGCTGCAAGGATATTATTTCAGCAAGCCTCTCCCTGTCGAAGAAATTAATGATTTGATCCACACTCATAGGCGAGGCAGAAAATTGCTTTTGCCTTCCGCGTTATAATGAAGATAAGCCTTACGCTACGGAAAATACCGAAGCGTAAGGCTTTATTATTGTTACAAACTTTATGCTCTTCGCTTTTGTATATTATCGCCCAATCGGCCAGTCGAATGGCAATGATCCCGGTGGGGAATGCTTAATAATGTCGAAGACTGGAATAGTATAAGCGAATAGGATAAGAGCGACTGTTATTCCGATCCATAAATACCAATTTTCCAAGATTTTTGGAGTCGGATCGGCGTCCACTTCTTCTTCCGCAATCGGGAATTCCTGAACGCCGCGTGGTGCAAAGAATGCGAGCTGGATGAAGATATAGATCATCATGATGATGCCGATGAAAAGAATTGTACCTCCGACAGCTTGCGCAATTTGATAGCTGATCCACGTATCGACTTGCGCGCCGCCAGCGTAAGTCGAAAAGTTTGAACGCCTCGGGCCGCCAAGGAGACCTTGAATATGCATAGATGTCGACATGATCGTCATCCCGACTGTCCAAACGATCGTTTGAATGATCCCAAGCTTGTTTAATTTCGGTGTTAATCTTCTTCCTGTCAAATGGGGAACGAGCCAATAGGCAATACCGAAATATGTTAAGATGACTGTCGTTGCAACCGTCAAGTGGAAATGTCCTGTCACCCATATCGTATTATGGATGAGCGTATTCATTTGGTGGGAAGCATTGACGATACCGCCAGCGCCGCCAGGAATGAATGCCACCATGCCGATGAATGGTGCAAGAAAACGAACGTCCTTCCAAGGCAAATGCTTGAACCAACCGAAAAGCCCTTTATGACCTTTCCGGCGGCCTGTCGTTTCAAATGTTGCAAAGATGGAAAACGCCGTCATTAAAGTCGGTATGACAACCATGAATGTCAAGACAACTTGGATGAATTTCCATGTGGGATCAATACCAGGCTCTGTCAACTGGTGATGGAATCCGACCGGAATCGAAAACATAAGCAAAAGGATGAATGATAGCCTTGCAAGCGAGTCGCTGAACAATTTGCCGCCAATAATTTTCGGGATGATTGCATACCATGCCATATATGCAGGGAGCAGCCAGAAATAGACGAGCGGATGGCCGAAATACCAGAAAAGCGTACGGCTCAATAAGACGTTGATTGTCGCCGCGTATCCTAAAGACCAAGGGATGAATTGAATTAATACGGAAGTAGCGACACCGAGAGATGCGATGAACCACATCGCCATATTGATAACGACCATGAATGCGAGCAATGGAGATTTTTGTCCCGGATTCGCTTTCTTCCAAACGTACAGCTGACGGAAGTTGACAAAAACAGCTATCCAGCTGCCGACGATGACTAATGCCAAACCGATATAAAATGCAGCATGTGCACGCAAAGGAGCATAGAATGTGTACAGTACGTTCGCTTGCCCTACTAAAATTGTCGTCGCTGCGATAACTGTACCGACGAGCATTGTCCAAAACGCAACCCAGCCCCATTTGTATTGTTTATCAGAAATACCGACCGTCTTCCCCATAAGGGCAAATTGGAAACCGACGATGAAAAACGTTGTTAATACTAAACCTAAAATGACGCCGTGCACCGTTAAAATCGTGTAGTAGTTAATTCCGAATGGCAATTGGAATTGGCCGGAACGGGACAGAGTTTGCAAGAGTCCCATAAGCCCGCCTATGAGCAAGGAAGCAAATGTTACATGCATGAACGCCATGTAGAGCCGGGCTTCCTTCTTCGGGAACAGATAGTTTTTCAACATCATTCATACACCTCCACGGTTGCAAACATTTGATGGTGGCCGATACCGCAATACTCATTGCAGACGACAGTAAATTCGCCGGTGTTTTTCATGACTGTTTCAAGCCGACTTACGTGTCCTGGCTCAACCATCATGTTGACATTCGTGCCTGCAACTTGGAACCCGTGCACGACGTCCTTAGTAGTGATCTGGAATAAAACAGTGGAACCTTTTGGCACGCGGATTTTTTTAACAGGTTTTCCGTCTGCATCTGTGCCAAAATCGTAGTTGAACGCGGAAGCAACGATATTGACGGTATATTTGCCTTCCGCCACTTCACGAAGGCCGAGATTTTCAGGTTTGAAAGATTCGTGCGCTTCGACGTTTTGTGGGTCGATCGTTTCGATATGACTCATTGGATGTGTCCCTTTCCAGAAAGCTGCGAATCCGATAATTACAAGGAAAAGTGCGAGAGAACCCAATCCGAATGTAAGCCAAATCTTTTCGTATTTATGCAAATGCATCGTATTTCCTCCTAATGAGTCTCATTATCTAGATAAAAATAGTGCGTAAAGTCCAAACCATGTTACTAGGATGAAGACACCTAACAGCATGACTGAGATGAAGGTCCCTTTCAGATTGATGCCGGTATGAGGATTGCCGGATTGTTCTGCCGGGCGCTTCTTGGAATTGCTTGTAGCCATACTTTCCACCTCCTGCATTGAAGTTGTTAGCTCATACTTTTATCATAAGCACGAGGGGAAAATAGAGAATTAGGGAAATCCCTATGAATCTGCAATTTACGAAAGAGTCCACATTTTGTTCACATCGTCTTCAAAAATTAGACATATACGTTTTCGCAGACGAAATGTGTTTCGGAAGAAAAAGAAAGGGAATAGAAGTGTGGTCAGTCTTTTTGTGTAAATTATTCGTTTTATTGACCATACTGTTTTTGGAAATTAAAATAAGACAGTAAGACCAAATCTATAATGAAAGTCGGTTGAGAAGAATGGAAAAATGTAAACTTATTCAAGTTGAAAGCCCTGAAAAAGGAGCGGAACGCTTTTTTGAGTTGATAAAAGAAGAACTTGAGCATAATCGACTTCATGTGCTTGGATTGGCAACAGGAAGTACAATGATCCCTGTCTATAAAAAATTGACAGAATCGGAGCTGGACTTTTCGGATGTGACGACATTCAATCTAGATGAATACGTCGGCTTGCCTGCATCCAGCCCGAATAGCTATGCATACTTCATGAAAGATAACTTATTCAGCAAGAAAAAATTCAAAGATACGAATATACCGGACGGCATGGCAGAGGATCTCGAAGCAGAGTGCAAACGATATGAGAAAGCATTGCAAGATGCAAAGCTCGATATTCAACTACTCGGCGTCGGTGAAAACGGACATATCGCGTTCAATGAACCTGGCACTCCGAAAGATTCCGTCACACACGTTGCAACTTTGACTGAATCGACACTCGGTGTAAACAGCCAATACTTTGAAAACGACGAGAAAATCCCTAACACAGCATTGACAATGGGAATCGCCTCTATTATGAGTGCCAAAAAATTGGTTCTCCTCGCATTCGGTGAGAAAAAACGCCCAGCGATTACAAAAGTGCTCGAAGGCAAAATCGATCCGGACTGGACGATCACATACCTGCTCGAACATAACGACGTAACAATTATTACAGACTTAGAATTATAATTTTAATGGAGAGCCGTGTCCTTGTCGGATGCGGCTTTTTCTTATGGGAAGAATAATGACAAGAATGTTTCAAAGAGAATATTTTGTGGATTTTTGTAATATTTCTGTTACCGAAATGTAATATTGGACGAGCATAGTACATGGTAAAGTAATCTCAGATGATTTATTCAGATAAATAAAAATTCGGGGGATCATATGAGAATACTTTCACGCATGCAAAAGTCGATTGCATTTTTTGCGATTGTCTTTGTATTATTGTTCACACCTACCATTGGTCAAGCTGAAGCATCATCATCCGACTCGGCTTCAATTTCAGAAACGGCTTCAAGCCTAATTGGCATTCGGTATGCTTATGGCGGCACAACAACAGCTGGATTTGATTGTTCCGGGTATGTAAGTTATGTCTTCAATCAACATGGCATTAAGCTATCCCGCACTTCATCAGGTATGTATGCATCCGGGGAAAAGGTCGATAAGAGCGATCTTATCGAAGGGGATCTTGTGTTTTTTAATACAACTGGCAAAGGGGTTTCCCACGTCGGCATCTACGTAGGCGATGGTAATTTTGCACATGCATCAACTTCAAAAGGCGTGCGGATCGATAAACTTAACGACCCTCATTACTGGGGCAAGCGATATGTCGGAGCGAAACGCATTTCAGGCGCTAATGACGTGGCGTTCAATAAATAAAGTTCAAAACGGATTCCTTTATGGGGAATCCGTTTTTTTTATTTTGATATGTTGATAGGTCCAAAGTAATGAGATGAGCATAATAGGTCTAAACTCGCGCAAAAGCCTACACAACTCGCGCAAAACGTTTTCTACCTCATAGAAAAAAGCCGCGAAATTCGCGGCTTTCACTTTTTTATCATTACTGTGGTACACGGATTGTCCAACGGGAGAAGTCTGGCTCTTCTTTTTGAACCATTTCCTTCGGATAAATGAACGTCCATGGCTTCGATGTGTTCGCTTTAACGGAAAGCGGTGCTAAATCGAATGAGCCGCGTGCGACGATTTCGCCTGTCGCATCGACTAGTTCCAATGGAAGCTTTTCGATATTGATCTGCTTTGAGTGTCCGTTGCGGATGAAGATGGATGCAGCAATGCTTCCGTCTTCTTGTTTTTTCACTTGGAAACCTGCGAAGTTCACTTCGCGCGGCTTCAACTTCGGCATGTTTTCAACTACTTTTTCAAGCGCCTCTTTTTGCTCGGCAGTTAAGCCGTCTTCCCAAGCTTGTTCCAGCTCAAGTTTATGGGGCACCATCGATTGTACGTTGAACGCGAGCTTCCAGTTTTCTGCAGGCGGCTCTTCCGCAAAGATGTTGTCCTTCGTGAACACGAATACCCAAGGACGAGCGCTCTTCCCTGGAATGTCGCCCAATTCCTTCAAATCGAATTCCTGTGACGCCAATGTTTTTCCATCCGCGTCAAGGAGCATCAATTCGACAGAGCCGACAGAAATCGACTGTTCCAATGAAGAACGGAAAAATGATTTGACGAGCCAGCTTCCATTTGCCGGTTCGACATCGATGTCGATGCCGGATAGGGAGATTTGGTTCGGTTTCAATGGTTCCAATTCATTCGCAAGGAAACGGAAAACATATTCCTGTTCTTGGGAAAGAGCCCACTCCGGATGAAGGGAAAGCGTTGTTTCCACTTCATCCGTGCCTTTCGCCTGTGCGCTGCCTTCTAGAATTTCTTCTGAATTAATTGTGCTGTCTGAACCCGTTTTTTCGGTTTTCTTAAATAAGTTGAAAAGTTTCATGATTCTTGGGCCTCCTGTTGTTGTGAAATAAGCTTCATAAAGCCGATAACTTCGGATGCGATATTCCGGCGTAGCTTCTGATAATGCGTACCGAATAATTGCAAGCCTTCACGTTGATAAATACGCATTGGATCTTCTTGTCCATATGACCGCAATCCGATACCTTCCTTAAGACGAGCCATCACATCCAGATGTTTCACCCACATCGTATCGATATGGCTTAACATGACTTGAGGGATGATTTCGTTCACCTGCTCATTTTCGGCAAATGAATCAAGATACGCAAACAGATCGGCAACCGGCTCTTCATAAAACTTCAATACGTCTACTGGTCGTTCCAAATTACGTGGGAGCGTGACCGTTTCTAGTAATAGTCCGTTCATCGTCCTCTCAATTCGGTCGAAATCAAAGTTATCCGGAGTTTCATGTTCCGGGCAGCTATCATAAACGACGAATTCCACAGCTTCGGACACCATTATCTTCAATTGGTCGAGAAGGTTTGTGCGCTCGAGAACTTTATCTCGCAACGAATAAAGAACGCCGCGTTGGTCATTAATGACATCGTCAAGTTTTAAGTTGTATTCACGCATAGCGAAGTGTGCACCTTCAACAATCCGCTGTGTCCGTTCTGTCAGTTCGTTCACATCAGCGTTTTGGACGAGTCCATCTTCGTTAACAACGACTTTTTTATTGAACTTCTCAAGGTCTTCCTTCGCGAAGCGTTTGAACATGTCATCTTCAAGCGAGAGGAAAAATTGACTTTCGCCATGGTCGCCTTGACGTCCTGAACGTCCGCGCAGCTGGTTGTCGATCCGGCGGCTTTCGTGTTTTTCCGTGCCGAGGACGAATAGACCGCCAAGTTCTTCGACGCCTTCACCGAGCATAATGTCTGTTCCGCGTCCCGCCATATTTGTAGCAACAGTAATATGGCCACGTTGACCTGCTTGGGAGATGAGATCTACTTCCTGCTCAACACTTTTTGCATTCAATAGATGATACTCAAGTTTTTCACGGTCTAAAAACTCCGCAACTTTTTCAGATTGGAGAATGGAAGTCGTTCCGACGAGCACAGGCTGTCCTTTTTTATGGCGCTCCGCTACTTCCTTCGCTACCGCTTCGTATTTTTGTTCGATTGTCTGATAGACTCGGTCCGGCGAATCGATGCGGGCACGTGGGCGGTTCGTCGGGATTTGGATGACTTCCATGTTATACACTTCACGGAATTCCTTTTCCTGTGTCTTTGCCGTTCCTGTCATACCGCTAAGCTTAGGATACATCCGGAAATAGTTTTGGATTGTAATTTGCGCTTGGGCTTTATTTTCATCAGTGATCGGCAACCCTTCCTTCGCCTCGATCGCCTGGTGAAGACCATCAGATAGGGTACGCCCCTCCATGATTCGCCCCGTGAACATATCGACTAGCTCAATCTTGTCATCTTTCACAATATAATCGACATCACGTTTGAAAATGACATAGGCGCGAACGGCTTGAATCATATAATGATAGAGTGTCTGATGCTCAAGTTCGTACAGATTATCGATGCCGAAAGCTTTTTCTACCTTCTCAATTCCAGTTTCCGTTAGTGAAGTCGCTTTCGTTTCTTCATCAAATTCAAAGTCCACACCTTTTTTGAAACGCTTCGCGAGTCTCGCTGCGATGAAATGAAGATCAGGATCCGCTTGCATTTTACCTGCAACGATCAACGGTGTTTTCGCTTCGTCGATTAAGACGCTGTCCACTTCATCGATAATTGCGAAGTGATACGGACGTTGAACCTTTTGGGAAGTATGCTGAACCATATTGTCACGGAGGTAATCAAAACCGAACTCAGTTCCGACGCCGTATGTAATGTCAGCCATATACGCTTTCTGCTTCGCAGGTCCTTGCATCATCGGGACGTTCAAGCCGACCGTCAATCCGAGGAAGCGGTGAATTTGACCGATCTGATCGTAGTCACGTTTCGCAAGATAATCATTAACTGTAATAACGTGCACACCTTTTCCTTCAAGCGCGCGCAAATAGGATGGCAGGGAAGCGACAAGCGTCTTTCCTTCACCAGTCGGCATTTCTGCAATATTGCCTTCAGCCAATACCATTCCGCCGATAAGCTGAACGTCAAAATGACGCATGCCTAATACTCGCTTGGATGCTTCGCGGACGACTGCGAATGCGTCTGGTAAAATTGCCTGTACAGTTTCGCCTTCTTGGATTTGCACTTTGAACACTTCTGTCATATGTGCAAGTTCTTCATCGGATAATGTTTCGTATTTTGATTCTAAGTCATTTATGTGTTGGACAACTTTACGATATTTGCGAAGTTGTCGTTCGCTCGTTTGATTTGAACGTTTAAAAATTGATAACATATGATGGACGCTCCTTTATTTAATCCTTCTATTAAGGATACAGGTTCTATTTTATCAAACTATATGCGAAAAGACTACCTTGTTAAGAAATTGTAGCGATATAGAAAGGGTAGTCTTTCTGCTAACCGGGTATAGTAGTCTCGAGTACCCAGATTCACGAACTTGGGTGCTTTCCATTGACAGCTGTGCTATAATACTTGTGGCTAATTAAATTATTGTTATTTACGGGGAGGAAGGACATGTTATTCCTTGCAATGGCTGCTGCATTCATAGCTTCCATCATACTGACTCCGCTCGTCATAAAATTCGCGTTCCGTATCGGAGCAGTTGATCATCCGAATTATCGGAAGGTGCATGCATCCGTTATGCCGCGTATCGGAGGGATGGCAATTTTCGGTGCTTTTGTCATCGGTTATTTATTGCTTCGTCCGTCTGATGAGCACGCTATCGGAATTCTTGTTGGAGCCGTCATCATCATTATTACAGGCTTCCTCGATGATATGCTTGAAATTACCGCCAAGGCGAAGATGTTAGGCCAAATGGCTGCAGCGATCGTCGTCGTTACGTGGGGCGGCTTACAAATTGAATTTATTAACTTGCCATTTTTCGGCCCGATTGATTTTGGCTATTTAAGTATCCCAATCACGATTCTTTGGATTGTCGGCATTACAAATGCTATTAATCTCATCGACGGATTGGATGGACTGGCGGCGGGTGTTTCCACGATCGCACTCATTTCCATCTCTGTCATGGCGATGATCATGGGAGAAATGTTTGTTGTCGCGACAGCTGCCATTTTGGCTGCGAGTGCACTTGGCTTCTTGTTCTATAATTTCCACCCAGCGAAAATATTCATGGGGGATACGGGAGCTTTATTCCTTGGCTATATGATTTCGGTATTGGCGCTATTGGGATATAAAAACGTCACGATGATTTCACTTATCATTCCGATTATCATACTTGGCGTTCCGATTTCGGATACGTTCTTCGCAATCATCCGTCGTGTGCGGATGAAGCAAAAGATTTCCGCGCCGGATAAATCGCATTTGCACCATTGCTTGCTGCGGGCAGGGTTCTCACATCGACAGACTGTCCTGATCATCTATGGACTTGCTATCCTTTTCGGTGTAGCTGCAGTTCTTTTCTCGCAAGCGACTGTATGGGGCGCGATTGTACTCATCATCGTCATGCTTCTCGCAATTGAGTTGTTCGTTGAAATCATCGGTCTCGCCGGAACGAATTACCGGCCATTATTGAATTTAGTTCGTATGATTGGAAAATAATGAATGCTGTATAATACGGTGATATGCGAAATCTCGCATATCACTTTTTTTATTGTGCATATAAAAAATACCCCACTGAAATGATCAGTGGGGTGTCTAATTCAATAACCATCGCTGCCTTCAGCGGTTTCATCCGTTGTTCCGACAACATTTGGATTGTTGCTATCCGTTAACGAGGAAGAGTCAGGAATCAAGCCTAAATGGGCTTTCAATAGTTGACTCACATTCTCTAAATCATTTTCGTTCAATTTATAATAATAGGTTCCTGTTGACCAATCGTCATAGCCTTGCAAATTGAGTGAGTCAATTTGTGGCATGCCGCCTTTTGCATATTCCCAGAAGGAAGTCATTTCTTTGAAAGTCATGTCAGTTTTCATATTGTCTCCGACAGCATCGATGACATCACCATATTTCGCGATGGATTTGACTGACACCATCTCTTTAATGATTGCTTGCAAAATCATTTGTTGACGTTTTCCGCGCTCCAAATCACTGTCGAGCTTACGTGTACGCGCTAAAGCGAGAGCATGTCTACCGTCAAGCGTTTGTAAGCCTTTTACTAATTGAATTGTGTTTTTATCGTTTTCATCTTTTTCTAGTCTATTGTACGGAACATCGACTTCAATTCCGCCTAATGCATCTACAACTTCGATGAATGCATTAAAGTTCATTTTCACGTAGTAATCGATTGGGATATCAAGCATTTCTTCAACTGATTCAATCGATGCATGCGTTCCGCCAAATGCATGGGCATGAGTGATTTTGTCTTTATACCCGACCTTCGGGATGTAGACGTACGAATCACGCGGAATGCTTAGCAATTTCACTGACTTTTCCTCTGGATTGAACGTAGCGACGAGAAGGGCATCCGAACGACTATGGCTGTCTCCTTGCATGCGCGCTTCACTGTCATCCACACCGATCAAAAGGACGGATACGTTGTCTTTCGCTGGCTCCACTTTCGCTTCGGCCCTCAATTCGGATTTCTGTGTAGCAGGAACGGCTTCATACGCTCGATCGACTGCCTGCTCCGCCTGGTTTCTCAATGAAAGTCCATATGCTGCAATTGCAAGCAAGGCAGTTAGCGAAACTAATAAGCCGATCTTAATAGCTAGACGACCTTTAGATGTCTTCTTTTTCATTTTTCTATAGTCTTTTCTTTTCATGGCTTGTTTTGGCCTCCACCATTGGCTAAGGAATCTTCCCAAGCAAATTTAATGTTCAATGAACAACGGAAAGTTGACGCAAACAAGAACAGAATCTTGCAAAATAAACAATGAATCGTCAACTTTCCCCATTATACTATTAATTTCCTTGGTCGTATACTATTATCACAAATCGAATTCGAGGAATGAAGTTGAGACTTCAGAAATTTCTGCTTGGCCGTTCGTCAATTCCGTCATCCAACTAATGAAGGCATCCGTCTTTGCTATAGGAACATTTAATAGTAAGCTGACGTCTTCTTCATATAGAATTTCTTTAAGTGGATAAGGCGATTGCCTAGCTTCATTCTCAACTTTTCCGAGCCATGTATAATCGATGGATACTTTCATGAGCGCGTGAAGTTTACGTTCGACGATGCCTGTCGCGGCGATTCCTTCGGTAGTTGCGCGGCCATATGCGCGGATGAGGCCGCCGCCTCCTAATTTAATGCCGCCAAAATAGCGTGTTACGACAACAGCTGTATCTTTCAATCCTTGTTTCTTTAGTACTTCCAGCATAGGGACCCCTGCTGTGCCCGAAGGCTCTCCATCGTCATTTGCCTTCTGGATTTGATCGTGCTCACCGATGATGTAGGCTGAACAGTTATGCGTTGCTGTATGATGCATCTTTTTTATATCTTGAATGAAGTCCATTGCTTCTTGTTCCGTCTCAACACGCTTGACGTACGTCAGGAATCTGGATTTCTGAATGACGATTTCACTTTCACCTGCCAAATTGACTGTTTTATAATCTGCTCGCATTTGCAGCACTCCTATCACTTGTAATACAATCTTAATACGCAATTAGTTTTATGATGATATAATAATAAAGTGTATAAGGAATCAAGGAATACTGCAACATTGCCTATGTTTAGCTTTTTTCGCATTCCAGAAGGGAGGGGTTGAGATGGCAGAAAAGACGATGGATATCCAAAACTTGGAAAAAATATTCGACAATATGGTTAATGTGATGGATCAATCCAAGAATGACATCTTCACTATAAGCGAGCAAAGCCGTCAAACCTTCCAAGAGATGCAAACCGAACTTGTTATTATTAAAGAAGATATTTCCCGGGTAATCACTGAAGGTGATTATTTGGAGGATATGACTCGCCAATCCCGACGACGGCTGGCGGATGTTTCTAAAAACTTTATGAACTACTCAGAAGAAGAAGTACGTCAAGCGTACGAAGTTGCTAATGATTTACTCGTCAGATTATCCATCAACCGAATGGAAGAAAAGCAATTGCGTGTTCGAAGGGACGAGTTGGACCGGCGCATTGCCGCCCTTTTGGAAACGATTGAAAAGGCGGATCATCTTGTCAATCAAGTGACGACGGTCATTACATATTTGACTTCTGATTTGAAAAAGGTCGGGGAAGTGCTTGAAACAGCCCGACAAAAACAAGAGTTCGCCATTCAAATCATCCAAGCTCAAGAAGAGGAACGAAAACGACTATCGCGTGACATTCACGATGGTCCAGCGCAGATGCTTGCCAATGTGCTGCTCAGATCGGGACTCATTGAAAAGACGTTTTCCGAAAAAGGTCCGAATGCTGCCTTGTCCGAACTGAATCAATTGAAAGAGATGGTCCGGAACGCCCTTCTTGAAGTCCGACGCATCATCTATGACTTGCGTCCGATGGCATTGGATGACCTCGGTTTGATTCCGACGCTCCGAAAATATTCTTCGACAGTCATGGAATATGAAAAAGGTGTCACAATCCATTTCATGAATAATGGAACGGAGAAAAGATTTGAGTCAAGCATCGAAGTGGCGATTTTCAGACTCGTCCAAGAATGTATCTCAAATGCACTTAAACATGGAAATTCAAGAGATGTTTGGGTGAAAGTCGAATGGCTTCGTGATACAATGAATATTGTCGTGAAGGATAACGGAAAAGGATTTGACCCGAATCAAACTAAAGATAAATCATTTGGCATTATAGGGATGCGGGAGCGCGTCGAACTGCTAAAAGGCGAGATGAAAATCATGTCGACAATTGGCAAGGGCACAACTGTACTATTCCGTATTCCGTTACATGAAAATATAATTGAATAGAGTATTGGGAGGGAATGACAATGACGAAAATTTTAATTGTAGATGATCATCAGCTATTCCGTGAAGGTGTTAAGAGAATCCTTGATTTTGAAGATTCATTCGATGTAGTAGGAGAAGGAGACGACGGCAGCGAAGTTGTTGAGCTATACCGCCGCTTTGAGCCGGATGTCGTATTGATGGACATCAATATGCCTGGAATGAACGGAGTGGAAGCAACGGAAAATCTAAAAAACGAATTTCCGGAAGCGAAAGTGATCATGCTTTCCATCCATGATGACGAATCATACGTGTCACATGCATTGAAATCGGGTGCGCTCGGTTATATGCTGAAAGAAATGGACGCAGACGCAATTGTACAAGCTATTAAAGTCGTCGCTGCAGGCGGATCTTATTTACATCCGAAAGTGACACATAACCTCGTGTCAGAATTCCGTCGCCTGAGCGAACGTGAACATAAAGGATCATTCCAACAAAACGACATTCGCCGTCCGCTTCACTTATTGACGAAGCGTGAATGTGAAGTATTGCAGCTGTTGACAGATGGACAAAGCAACCGTACGATTGGGGAGACGCTTTTCATTTCCGAAAAAACGGTTAAAAACCATGTTTCGAGCATCTTGCAGAAAATGGGTGTCAACGACCGTACACAAGCGGTTGTCACGGCAATCAAAAACGGTTGGGTTGAAGTGAAATAATGTTATAATAAAAGGGGCCTTCTTATAGAAGGTCCCTTTTACTGTATAGGAGGAAGAATAATGAAAAAAATGTTCGTTTTCTCAATGCTTATATTCGTGCTTATTCTCGGTGCATGTTCGAAAAAGGAAGATACTTCGTCAAACCAAGGTTCGGTGAATGACGGGGAAAAACCGAGTGAATTTGGTTCAATTGATCATGGCGTAGATGAAAATAGCGATGACAATAAAGTTGGCTTCAACTTGTCAGGCGGCACGATTGAAGAAGCTGCAAACGTGCCAGCGGAAGAGAAAGAGCTGATCATCAAGTCGTTCGATACATATATCCACGCGTTCAACAATCAGGACATCGATGAATATATGAGCACGCTTTCCAAGAAGCCGAAAAGCTTCAATTTGGAGGAAGAGCGCGAGTATATCGAAAGTGCATTTGAACAGTTTGAACTGTCTCGCGAGGCAAAAGATATTACAATTGTGAAGTTTGACGAGGAGACGGGGGAAGCCCAAGTGTTCGCCAATTTGGTAACGAAAATGAAACAAAAATCCACGGGCCTAGAGACGAACCGCGACGGCAGGCAAGTCACCGTCTTCACAAAAGAGGATGGAGACTGGAAAGTGAACTCCGTTTATTATATGGAAGAACAGAAATAACGTTTATATACAATTAAATATCCACAAACTAACACTATCCACAAACTAACACTGTCCAAGCAATTTTGCTGGGGCAGTTTTTTCATTCTGTTTATGAAATTATTAGTATTCGTGCTTGAGTTACTTGGAGTGGAAGGCGGCGACTCCAGCGGGAACAGCACGAGCTGAAAGCCCCGCAGACGCGAAGCGACGAGGAGATTGAAGCCGTGCCCGCGGAAAGCGTCCGCCTGAAACGGAAAGTAACGGCTCTTAACGGTTAAAATTACCTTCCTTCACTATATTGCTTTCCAGAAATGAAGGATGTATAATGGGAACAAATGTTCCTTTGAAGGGAGGAAAACGTAATGCCTTTAATTCCAGCGAAGGCATTGCCTCATTTTGAAAACATGATCTACTTGCCGATGGTTCTGATCGTGTTGCAGCGCGACCGGGAACTATTTGAAAAGGGCCCCTTCAAATTGAAAGGACCCTACTTGAAAAGAATTGACGCTTCGATCAAACAGATCCAAAGCGAGCTGCAAGAAACGACGTTTTATTTACGCCGCCATAACATGAAATTGATTCGGAAAACGAGGGATAGCATGTTCACGGAATACATTTTCATCCATGGCGGCTACGAAGACCACCGTCGCTATTTGAATGTCCGACTTCGCAATCGCACAGAAGAATTATTGGACCTGTATTTTACAAGGTCGGATAATCAGTCGGCGGGTCATTAGGCGGAAATAGGAAAGAGGAACGATCAAAGTTCTTATGCTTTCTTACAAAGTTCCTCTCAAGCAATTTTGCCAACGAATATTGGCGATACATCGTCGTGATTGAAATTCCTAATTTGTACCTTCCCCCATTCTCCAATGTAACAGCAATACCTAGACCGTCAGTCTCAAAAAAATCGATTGCATGGGAAGAAATCCATACATTTTGGTCCGATGAAGGAGATAACGTCGGAATAAAGATTAATGGAATGCCGAAAGCGTTTGCCGTCAGTAGAGGCGCCTTCTGCTTATTATCCCCAAATAATAGCCTAGACGTGTTCATAACATTTTTATAGCTCGCACCATAGAAAGTGCAGGAACCGGTTACAATATGTATCGGTTTTTGCAGGACTGTCAGAGTTCTATTCCGTTCAATCACCCTCGTGAAGATTTTATTGCCTTCTTCAATTGGCAATAACATGAGAGTATCGAATGATAAATAATACCTTGTTACGACTTCAGTCAAATCCACTTCCTCCTATCCTAATTATTCCATCCCTCACTAGTATTATAGGATAAGGAATTAGAAAAACAAGCCTTTTAAATGAATAATTTGAACTATACAATAAGACGTTCAATTCTACCATTTTATTGAATGAAAAAACCCCGTCGGTAAACGGGGAGTTGGGTATTATTCAGCTTGATAATCCAACGCGGCAGCGCCAAGCGTTTTCGCTGCAAGCAACATCGCCTGCTCCTCAAAATCGAATTTCGGATGATGGTGAGGATAGGTTGTTTCTGCTGGCTGGGCACCTGTGAAGAAGAAAGTGCCAGGCACCTTTTCCAAATAGTAAGCGAAGTCTTCTCCGCCCATTTGCGGCTTGCTTTCCACAACGTGCTCGACGCCAGGTATCGTTTCAGCAACGCGTTTCAAGAGCTCGGTTTCTTCTCTATGGTTCACGACAGCAGGGTATCCGCGGAAATAGTCGAACTGAATTTCACAGTTATTGGCAAGTGCCGTACCTTCCACGACCCGTGCCATTTCTCGTTCCATCATGTCGCGGACATCAGGATCGAATGTGCGCACCGTGCCGCCAAGCTTTGCCGAATCAGCGATAACATTAAACGCGTTATCCGCGATGAATGAACCGACCGACAATACGGCAGATTCAATCGGATCAACGCGACGGGATACGAGCTGCTGAAGGTTCATGACGAGCTGCGCACCGATGACGACAGCGTCCTTCGTTTGGTGAGGCGCTGCTCCGTGACCGCCTGCACCTTGAACCGTAATCTCAAACCGATCCGCAGCCGCCATGACCGGACCTGTTAAATATTCGATAGTTTTGAAGGGGATGAGCGACCAAAGATGTGTGCCGAAAATGACATCGACACCATCAAGGCAACCGTCCTCGATCATCGAAATGGCCCCACCTGGTGCGAATTCTTCAGCATGCTGGTGAATGAAGACGTATTCTCCTGCGAGATCTTCCCGCAATTCGTGGATTGCCTTCGCCAATTGAAGTAATGCAGCTGTATGTCCATCATGCCCACAAGCATGCATGACGCCTGGAACCGTCGATTTGTAAGGGACGTCTTTTTCATCTTGGATCGGCAATGCGTCAAAATCAGCACGCAAAGCAACAGTCTTGCCGGGACGTGCTCCTTTGACACGGGCGACTACACCGTTGCCGCCGACGCCAGCGCGTACCTCAACACCGAGATCTGCGTAAAAATCATGGATATATTGTGCGGTCTTCTCCTCTTTGAAAGATAATTCTGGGTGCATATGCAGATGTCTGCGGATGACGACCATATCCTCGTAAGCCAGATCTAATTTCTCGAACAATTGCTCATTCATTCCATTACCCCTCTCGAAACGCTGTTATTTATACTTTCACAATTATAACAATACGTTTCGGGGGTCGCAATGCGATCATCCGATCATTCTTGGGTATCTGTTTTCGCAGTATAAGTCGTTAAATAAGAAGCGCTTGCGAAAATATGTGTCGTATTGCCTGCAAATTCTTTCATATTCAGTGAATGAGGAGAGTCCTTGAACGCTTGCGAATTTTTCCAGCGGTCATAATCAATCGGATCTTCCCATTCCGTCATTACAATATAAGTGTCAGAATCGAGTGGGCGAAGAAGACGGAAAGCGATGAAACCTTTCTCGCTTTCAATCTTGCCGGTGTTTGTTGAAAAACGGTGCTCGAAGACAGGCCGTCCTTCATCTGTGACAGGTATGTTGTTGCAGACAAAATACCCTTCTGCCTTCAATTTACCTGCAGAGCTAACGACTTCATACCGCCTTGGTGCTTGGAAGACAGACTTTCCTTCTGTTTCATGCACAAGAAGGGACCGTCCTCCGCCATGCATGAGAATCATCTCTTCATTAGAATGACGCTGTTGAATCTTTTCCATGAAATCAATCGTACCGCTAGTCAAATACATATACATTCCCAATACCTCCTGCCAAAATTAAGTAGTACTCATATTTTCCCTTAACCAGACAATTAAAACAAACATTGTCGAATTGATGGCGGCAAGGATGAAAAGTGAGCACAATTTCATGACAAAACAGCTGAAACACTATACATTCAAAGTAGAAACGTCTATATTTGAAAGCGAATAAGTGAACTTCGATAATTATTATAAAGAAAGTGGGGAATCGATTTATGACAACATTTAACGATACACTGCTTCGTGCTGCTAGAGGAGAAAAAATCGACCATACGCCAGTTTGGTTCATGAGGCAAGCGGGGCGTTCTCAGCCTGAATACCGCAAAATCAAAGAAAAGTATTCACTAGAAGAGATTACGCATCAGCCGGAGCTTTGCGCTTATGTGACAAAACTTCCTGTCGACAACTACAACGTCGACGCGGCGATTTTGTATAAGGATATTGTGACGCCACTTCCGGGAATCGGCGTAGATGTGAAAATAAAAGCGGGCGTTGGCCCGGTCATTTCAAATCCGATTCGTTCGGTGCAAGACGTCCATAATCTCGGTGAGCTTTCACCAGAGGATCATATCCCTTACGTTATCGATACGATTAAAATCTTGAAAGAGCAATTGACTGTTCCGCTGATCGGCTTCGCAGGCGCGCCATTCACATTAGCGAGCTATATGATCGAAGGCGGTCCGTCAAAAAGCTATAATTTGACGAAATCTTTCATGGTATCTGAGCCGGAAGCATGGTTTGCGCTAATGGATAAATTAGGGGATACAATAATCACGTCCATTAAAGCTCAAGTGAAAGCGGGAGCGGCGGCCATCCAAGTGTTTGATTCATGGGTCGGCGCATTGAATGTGTCCGATTACAGAACGTTCATTAAACCTGTCATGACACGTATTTTCAGTGAGCTTCGCGAATTGAACGTGCCATTGATCACGTTTGGCGTTGGGGCTAGCCACTTGGCGAATGAATGGCATGACCTTCCTGTAGACGTCGTCGGTTTGGATTGGCGTTTATCTATTAAGGAAGCTGGGGAAAGAGGATTGACGAAGACATTACAAGGGAATTTGGATCCTTCGCTGCTGTTGGCGGATTGGAATATTATCGAGGAGCGCGCGAAGGTCATCGTTGAACAAGGCGTCGAACACGGCAGCCATATTTTCAACCTCGGCCACGGCGTCTTCCCGGAAGTCCAACCGGCAACATTGAAACGACTCACAGAGTTTGTTCACGAATATAGCGCGCAGCTTCGTAAATAAATTACGCAAATAAATTGTAATGAGGTGCAACTGATGACAAAAAGGAAAATGGGACTTTTAGTTATGGCGTACGGAACGCCATATAAAGAAGAAGATATCGAACCGTATTACACGCATATCCGGCGCGGTCGTCCACCTGCTCCTGAACAGCTGGAAGACTTAAAGTCGCGTTATCAAGCAATCGGAGGCATCTCGCCTCTAGCGAAAATTACGGAAAATCAAGCGAACGCGCTTGGCGACCGTCTGAATGCAATGCAGGACGAAATTGAATTTACCGTTTACGTCGGTTTGAAGCATATAACACCGTTCATTGAAGAAGCAGTTGAAAAGATGAATGCTGATGGCATTAAGGAAGCGGTGTCCATCGTATTGGCGCCACATTACTCGTCATTCTCCGTAAAATCATACAACGGGCGTGCGAAAGAAGAAGCTGATAAATACGGCATTTCCATTACGTCGGTCGACAGCTGGTACAAACAGCCGAAATTCATCGAATACTGGTCCGATAAAATCCGTAGCACGTATGAAAGCATGAGCGAGGCAGAGCGGGAAAAAGCATGCCTCATCGTTTCAGCACACTCCTTGCCTGAAAAAATCAAGCAATTCGGGGATCCGTATCCTGACCAATTGGAAGAGACTGCTAAATTGATTGCGGAAGCTGCACAAGTTGCAAATTATGCAGTCGGCTGGCAAAGTGAAGGGCAGACGGGCGAGCCATGGCTCGGGCCGGACGTCCAAGATTTGACACGTGATTTGCATGAGAAGGAAGGCTACACAACATTCGTTTACACACCGGTCGGCTTCGTTTCGGACCATTTGGAAGTTCTTTATGATAACGATTACGAATGTAAAGTCGTATGTGATGAAATCGGTGCATCGTATTATCGTCCGGCAATGCCGAATACGGACCCGCTTTTCATTAGCTCAATGGCGGACGCAGTTCTTGAACAATTGAAAGAAGCCTGATGGCAGCTAGGAAGTGATGATGGACATGAGTGAACAGAAGAAAAAGGTCGTCATCGTAGGTGGAGGGATCACCGGGCTTTCCGCGGCATTTTATATGCAAAAAAAAGCACGAGAAGAAAACTTGCCAATCGAAGTGATACTTATCGAAGCGACGAATCGGCTAGGAGGGAAGATTCAGACGGTCCGCCGCGACGGTTTTGTCATTGAACGGGGACCTGATAGCTTCCTCATCCGAAAGAAAAGCATGGATACGTTTGCGCAAGATCTCGGTATAGGTGAAGAGCTAGTACGCAACGCAACAGGGCAAGCGTATATACTCGTAAACGATCGTTTGCAGCCGATTCCCGGCGGTTCTGTCATGGGCATCCCGACGAAGTTCGGACCATTCCTGAAATCGGATCTGTTTT
Source organism: Sporosarcina sp. SAFN-015 (assembly GCF_059415085.1). Taxonomy (NCBI): domain Bacteria; kingdom Bacillati; phylum Bacillota; class Bacilli; order Caryophanales; family Caryophanaceae; genus Sporosarcina; species Sporosarcina sp. SAFN-015. The sequence continues at coordinate 212,307 of NZ_JBPFDR010000004.1, read as the reverse complement.
CATTAGCAGGCAAGCTGAGGGCGGCTGGGGACTTCGTCTTGCCGCGCTCAGGAATTGAAGGAGACCAGTCGCTCGGCCACTTTTTCCGACGCCGATTTGGCGCGGAGATTGTTGAGAACCTTATCGAACCGCTGCTCTCGGGAGTGTATGCAGGCGATATTGACCATATGAGCTTGCAATCGACATATCCACAATTTTACCAAGTCGAAAAGAAGCACCGCAGCCTCATCCTCGGGATGAAGAAGACGACGCCGAAGCAAGTACCGCAGAAGGACGGGCATGGAGCTTCCAAAAAAGGGGCTTTCCATTCATTGCGGAACGGGCTTGAATCGATCGTCGAGGCGGCGGAGCAACAGTTGGAACCTGGAACTGTGAGGAAAGGGATTCGCATCGAAAGCATTTCCAAGCAGGGAAATCAAACCATTCTCGAGCTGAATACAGGTGAGAAGATTGTAGCCGATTCCGTCATCGTGACGACTGGTCATATGGCGGCAAGCCAACTATTCGCTTCACACGGACTGCTTGATGGACTGAAGGAAATCCAAACGACATCCGTTGCGACAGTCGCTCTTGCATTTCCTGAAGAAGCGGTCGTCCAAGACATGGAAGGAACCGGCTTCCTCGTTTCACGAAGCAGCGACTATTCCATTACTGCTTGCACATGGGTCCATCGAAAATGGCCGACGACAACGCCGGAAGGGAAAATCCTTTTGCGCGCATTCGTCGGGCGAGTAGGGGAAGAAGCGATCGTCGATTTGCCTGATGACGAAATCGAACGGATTGTCCTTGAAGATTTGAGCAAAATACTGACAATTAAAGGCAAGCCGGACTTCACTGTCATTACGCGTTTCAAGGAAGACCGTCCCCAATACCGGGTTGGCCATCGCCAACGTGTAGATGCTGCTCGTGCAGAACTGAAAAAAGTATTTCCAAACGTCAAATTGGCAGGCGCCTCTTATGACGGTGTCGGACTGCCGGACTGCATTGATCAAGGCAAAGCGGCTATGGAAGAGGTTATCGCCGAGCTATTCGCGAATTAAATCGAAAAGTCCGCCCTCGCGCGGACTTTTTACATTGGAAGGATTTTTGTATGAAACAGCTATTATGTATTATTAGTACAGCAATTTTATTGTCTGCTTGTTCCATCGGAAACGATTGGGACAATCCGATGCCTGAGGAAGGCTTCCTCATTATCGGACATCGTGGCGCTTCTGCATATGAACCGGAAAACACGATGCCATCCTTTGAACTTGCTGACGACTTGAATGCGGATTATGTCGAACTTGACGTTCATTTAACGAAAGACAAAGAACTGATCGTCATGCATGATGATGACGTGAAACGGACGACGGAAGCTGCAGGGAAGATAAAGGATTTCACGCTTGCCGAATTGAAAGAGCTGACTGCAAATAAGGAAAAAGGCGGGAAAGTGGCCGTTAGCGGAAAGAACGAAGAAGCATATGAAATTCCGACATTGCGTGAAGTAATCGAGGAGATGAAAGGTGAACTCCGGTTTGTCATCGAGTTGAAGGATACAGAGCAATATCCAGGCATTGAAGAGGAATTGGTCAGTTTGATGAAGGAATATGAGCTGACGGGTGTCGATCGTAAAGGATATCCGAAGGCAGTCATCCATTCATTTGATAAAAAAGCATTGAAACAGGTGCATGAAATGGATTCAACAATTCCATTGTTGCAATTGATCTCCTTTGATGAGGGGGAGGAAGCGGAACTTTCGCAGAAGGAATTGAAGGATATTTTGTCATACGCTTCGGGCATCAGCGTAAGCTATGAAGCATTGACGCCACCTTTCGTCAATACGATGCATGGTGAAGGCTTGGCTGTCTATGCCTATACAGTGAATGACCCGGAAGCTGCCCTTAGGTTGCAGGCAATGGGCGTCAACGGAATCCATACGGATGAACCCGATATATTGAGTGAATAAAGAACAGCTGAGATATGATCTCAGCTGTTTTATTTTATAGGATATTGCACTCATCACATTTATTGCTGTAGCATTCGTGCTGTTCCTCAATCTCTTTTCCGCATTCCGCACATGTTTTTGCAGGCAGGTTCTTGAAAAACTCAATGACATTCTCTAGCATCGACGTTCCCTCCTGTCTTTTGTAATAATACTAAATGGGCGTATGGTCTATTGTGGTATAACAGTATGAGTAAAAAAATTAGACGATATTGCACTCGTCGCATTTATTGCTATAGCATTCATGCTGTTCCTCAATTTCATTTCCGCAGTTGGCACATGTTTTCGCAGGCAGGTTCTTGAAAAACTCAATGACATTTTCTAACATCGGTGTTTCCTCCTGTTCTTTTTGTACTAATACTCAATAGGACAATGGGCTATTATTATATAACAGTGTAAGTAAAAAAATTAGACGATGTTGCACTCGTCGCATCTATTGCTATAGCATTCATGCTGTTCTTCGATTTTATTTCCACAAACATCACAGGCTTTTGCAGGCAGGTTTCTGAAAAACTCTACGATACTCTCGATCATTTCATCTTCCTCCTATTGTTCTATAACTAAATGTAATAGTGTGATTGTAATATAACAGATAAACAAAAGTCAAGACTTATTCGTTCTTTTCAGATAAAATAAAAGTGAATTCATTTACATAGGGAGCGATTATCGTGTATTTCGTTGACAATAAAGGCATTACAGATCCAAGAATCAACCTTGCGATCGAAGAGTATGTATTGAAAAACATGGATATCAACAAAGATTCGTTTTTACTGTTCTATATCAATGGACCGTCGATCATTATCGGGAAGAATCAAAATACGGTCGAAGAAATCAATACAGAATTCGTCGATGCGAACGGCATCCACGTTGTCCGTAGACTTTCCGGCGGAGGCGCTGTATACCATGACTTAGGGAATCTCAACTACAGCTTCATTACAAAAGATGATGGGGAGTCGTTCCGCAACTTCAAGAAATTCACTGAGCCGGTCATCAAGGCTTTGGCGGATATGGGTGTCAAAGCGGAGTTGCTAGGACGCAATGACATTCTCGTCGAAGGACGGAAAGTTTCAGGCAACGCACAGTTCGCGACGCAAGGCCGTATGTTTACGCACGGGACATTGATGTTTGATACGGAAATCGAGCGTGTCGTCTCTGCATTGAAAGTGAAAAAAGACAAAATCGAATCAAAAGGGATCAAATCGATTCGCAGCCGTGTTGCGAACATTTCGGAGTTCATCGAAGAGCCGATGACGATCGAACAATTCCGTATGGAAATCTTGAAGTCAATTTTCGAAGGCGAAGAAAACATCCAATATTGGGAGCTGACCGATGAAGATTGGGACAACATCCGAGCTTTATCCGCAGAGCGTTATGGAAACTGGGACTGGAACTACGGTAAATCCCCAAAATTCAATATGCAGCACTCCCATCGCTTCCCTGTGGGCGGCATTGATGTGCGACTACAAGTTGAAAAAGGCAAGATTGATGAGGTCAACATTTACGGCGACTTTTTCGGTGTCGGCGATGTAACCGTTGTAGAAGATAGCTTAAAAGGCGTTCAATACGATCGCGATTCCATTACGAAAGCACTCGATGCAATCGACATCCCGACGATATTGGGCGGTATTACAAAAGAAGAATTCATTAACTTAATCTACTAAGTTGAAAACCGGTGCTTAGCCGGTTTTTTTCTTTTGCTATAGTTTATGCACGATTGTTTCAGCGGGTGTGGTCATCTCAAGTTTGGATGCAAGTAATGGCTGAGTGGTGATAACCTCACCACATCGGTGGTAAAGCCCTCCGCAGCGGTGATAACACATCGAATACCGGTGATAACCCCTCGAGAGTCGGTGATAAAGTCATCCAAGTCGGTGATAACGGGCAGAGAGTCGGTGATAAACCTCCCCGAGTCGGTGATAAACCATTTCCAAAGCGTCCTCCTCGCCCGCCGAGCGTGCATTCCAGTTTTGCGATATAATGTATGGAATAGTGAAGGGGGAATTTGCGATGAGGAACCACCGTATCTTCATTGTTGAGGATGATAAAAAAATTGCGCGGCTGTTGGCGGATACGTTGCGCAAATATCAATATGATGTAGCAATCGTTGAGGATTTTGATAATGTGGAGGCGGAATGTTCGGCGTTTGATCCGCATTTGATCCTGCTCGATATCAATCTGCCTTCGTACGACGGTTATTATTGGTGCCGACAGCTTCGGCAAACGACGACATGCCCGATCATTTTCATCTCCGCGCGCTCGGGGGATATGGACCAAGTGTTTGCGCTCGAGAATGGAGGGGATGATTTCATAACGAAACCTTTCCATTATGAGATCGTCCTTGCGAAGATCAGGAGCCATTTACGACGAGCCTTCGGTGAGTACGCGCCGAGCCAAGGAGAACGCACGGTGAAGCTCGGTTCACTTGAACTGTTTATCGAAAGGATGGAGCTGCATTTGCGGGATGAAGCGATTCCGCTTCAGAAGAAGGAATGCGTCATCCTTGAGCTGTTGATGGAGTCGTCGCCGAAAGTCGTGTCGCGGGAAACACTGCTTGAGGAGTTATGGGACGACCAGTCGTTTGTCGATGAAAACACACTCAATGTAAACATGACGCGCGTACGGAAAAAGCTGACGGATTACGGTGTGCAATCAGTGATCGAGACTGTTCGTGGGTCGGGCTACCGCTTTCTCGTTGCGCCGGAGGAGTCATGAAACAAATTATTTTATTCCTGAAAGAGCATTTATCATGGATCATATTTGAAGCGATGCTCGTCACGTTCGTTCTTGTCTTATATTGGTTGGACGGCTTCCGAGGTATTAATACTGCGATTTACTCGATTATTATGGCCTTGCTTTTGACATCAGGCTTTCTCGTCGGGCGTTTTATAATGCGCCGGTCGTACTATGCGGCGATTTTGCGCAAACCGGAACAGATGGAAGACGCACTCATCCGCAATGTGCAGACGACGGAGCAGCGCCAATCGACGGCGTTCATGCGGGATTTGTATGGGCTGTACCAAGCCGAAGTGCAATCGTTGTATGCTGCTCAGCATCGCCAGCTCCAGTTCGTCAATCAATGGGTGCATCAAATGAAGACGCCGATTTCAGTCATCAACTTGCTGCTGCAGGAAGAGGGAGAGCTCGACAAGAAGAGCCTCCGCGAGGAAGTCGATAAAATTCAGCGCGGTCTCGACGTCGTGCTTGTCAATGCACGACTTGAAACGTTCGAGGAGGATATGCAGATCGAACAAGTCGGCTTGAAGAGCCTCATTCAGCAGATCGTGACGGACCATAAGCGGCTGTTCATTACGAACGGCGTCTTCCCGGTCATTTCAATCGACGAGAAACTCGTCGTCGCGACGGATCCGAAATGGATGAAAATCGCTATCGGGCAGTTTATTACGAATGCTGTGAAATATACGTTTGAAAAAGGGAAGCGCCTTTATATATTAGCAAAACCAACCGCGATAGGCTTTGAGCTGACTATTCGCGATGAAGGGATCGGCATTCCGGCTTCCGATTTGAAACGGGTGACAAAGGCGTTCTTCACAGGGGAAAATGGCCGGTTGACCGGTGAATCGACAGGGATGGGGCTGTATATCGCCGATGAGATCTGTTTGAAGCTCGGGCATCCATTGACAATTGACTCGGAAGTGGGGCAAGGGACTTCTATTAAGATTCTGTTTACAAATGGAGAGATAGGTGAAGCGGATGAAAAGCTCGATCGTGGAATTGGAGCGGGTGACGAAGATCTATGAAGGGAAAGTGATGCACCGCGCGTTGAACCGCCTTGACTTCGAGGCGGACGCCGGAGAATTCATCGCCATCATGGGGCCTTCGGGGAGCGGCAAGACGACGTTGTTGAATATCATATCGACGATCGATATGCCGACGTACGGGCGTGTCATGATCGCCGGTATCGAGCCCGAAGCGTTGAATTCGAATGAATTGGCGCTGTTCAGGCGGCATAATTTCGGCTTCGTTTTCCAAGACATCAATTTGCTTAAAAATTTGACGGTAGAAGAGAATATCGTGCTGCCGCTCACGTTGGACGGATTGCCGATCATGGAAATGCAAAAACGGATCGACAAGTTGGCGGGGCAATTAAGCTTGAAAGAAATCCTCAACCGACGTCCGGATGAGCTGTCGGGTGGGCAGGCGCAAAGGACCGCAGTTGGACGGGCACTCATCCATAAGCCGAAGCTCATTCTCGCGGATGAACCGACCGGGAATCTCGACTCGAAATCGGCGAAAGAAGTTCTCGAATTGCTAAGCCTTGTCAATCAAACCGAGCGGACGACAATCATCATGGTGACGCATGATCCGATTGCGGCGAGCTATTGCGATCGCGTGCTGTTCATTAAAGACGGCGAATTTTTCAATGAAATTTATAAGGATGAACGGCGTCAGACGTTCTTCCAAAGGATTTTGAATGTGCTCAGCTTACTTGGAGGGAATGTCCATGATTTGCGGATGCTGTAAGACGGACAGTCGAATAGGGAGGAATTCGCGATGACGTTTCGCCAGTTCGCTTTCCGGAATGTCATGCGCAACCGGCGGATTTACGCTGCCTTTTTCATGGCGAGTGTTTTTTCGGTCATGGTGTTTTTCCTTTATTCCATGCTTCTCTTCCATCCGTCGATTGAAGGTAGTGCGGTACAGGATATTGCGGTGCTCGGCATGGGGATCGCTGAAATTGTTCTATACATATTCACGATGTTTTTCCTGTTTTATTCGATGCGGGCCTTTTTGCAAGCTCGAACGAAAGAGTTCGGGATCCTTCTCCATTTAGGAATGGAGAAACGGCAGCTGCATCGGCTCATTTTTATTGAAACGCTCATCATCGGCGCGGCATCAATTGGTGTCGGCACGTTTCTAGGTTATATGTTTTCGAAGTTCTTCTTCATGGTCGTAAAAAGGATCGTCATGCTGCCGGCACTCCCTTTATATTTATCGTGGGAGCCGTTCGCATTAACGGTCGGTGCTTTCCTAAGTCTATTTATCATCATTTCATGGGTCGCGCCGGTTTTCATCAAAACGGGCAAGCTCGATGAATTGATTCGTGGAGATGTAACCGGCATGGAACAGCACGGTTTTTCAAAAACCCGCGGGGTCATCGGAATCGTTCTTCTCGCACTGTCCTATGGCATGGCGGCTTTCACGTCAAACAGCATCGTCATCGGACTCGTCTTCATGCTGCCACCGCTCGCGACGCTCGGCACATATTTCTTTTTCACGGATTCATTGCCGTTCCTCCTTCATCTTTTCAAAGTGCGGAGGGAGTTCTATTGGCGGCATTTCCGCTTGCTCGCGATTTCCGAAGGCGTTATTCGACTGAAAGAAAACGCCCGGATGTTCTTCATCGTGACGATCGTATCGACGGTCGCCTTCATGTCAGTCGGCATCCTCGCTTCGCTCACTTCATTCGCTTCTCAATACCGGGAGTTAAACCCGCTCGGCCTTGTGTACGAAAGCTTACCGGGCAATGAAATGGAGCAGGAGCATATTAATCGGCTTGGGTATGAACTAAGGAAGAATGAGATCGACTACACATATGTGCGGTTTCCTGTGTTGAAACAGCGGTCATCTTTGACGGATTATACCGTCACGATCATCAAGCTTTCGAGCGTCAACAGGCTTTCGAAATCATTTGGCAATCAGGCGTTTGAACTGAAGGAAGGGGAAGCGCTGTTCCTGCCGCCGACCGCTACTACATTTGAACAGCTGAACAGGCAATCTGTCGAGACGGTCCTCGAGGAAAGCGGCATTCCTGTGCAAATCAACGGCGCCTATCCATACCAACTGTTCCCGCCTCATGCTATCGGCACGAACACGATCATTTTAAACGACGTCGACTATGAGAAACTCGCTTTGCTCGTCGAGCCATCATCCATCTATCACGCATTCGATATTCCCGACTGGCAGAAGACAAAAAACATTGGGCTGACAATCGAACATTCAGTGACGCAGTCGATTATAACAGGCACACGTGGTGAACTGCATTTTACTTTCGATAACCCAGGCCTGAATTATTCCGTCATGCGTACGACGTTCACATTATTGCTGTTCATCGGTTTATTGCTCGCAGGTGTTTTCCTGCTTGCTGCGGGAAGCTTTATCTATTTCCGGCTCTATACGTCGCTCGACAGTGATCGGAAAGAATTCGACGTGCTCCGTCGCATGGGCATTACCGACAAGGAATTCAAGAAAATCGTCAATCGGCAGCTCATCCCGCAATTTTTCGTCCCATGGGGTGTCGCGCTCGTCCATAGCTCGTTTGCGTTCTTGTCACTTCAAGTCATTTGGGATGCACTCGCGGAAATTTCCATCGTTCGCGAACTCATCATGGTGCTCGTCGGTTTCACAGCATTGCAAATCATTTATTTCTACCTCATCCGCTGGCGCTATTTAGCCCATATCCGAACACCGGAGTAAAAGTGGAATGTAATAAGCTCATGCCTTCCCTCGAATGACAGGGAAGGCATTTGTTTTCTTGGAATAAAAAAGAGAAGATGCTAAATTGCAATTTCCATAGATTTTCTAAAAGTATTGTGAACTTTTAATTTTTCTTATATAATAATAGATGGGTTAAATGAATGATGATTCATTCAATTAAAAGGGAGGATGTTCACGATGAATTTGGTAACACAAGTTTATGAAACATCGAAGCTGCAACCTGGGAAAACGGCCTATCACTTCATGGGGAAAGATACGTCTTATGCTGAGTTCGACCAGTCCGTGTCCATGTTTGCATCTGCATTGCAAGAATTGGGAATCGAAAAGGGCGATCATATCGCTTTATTGCTAGGGAATACGCCGCATTTCCTCATTTCGCTTTATGCGACGATGCGGATCGGGGCGACGGCGATTCCGATCAATCCGATTTACTCGCCTGACGAAATCTCGTACATTTTACATAATAGCGATGCGAAAGCGGTCATTGCGATCGATCAGATGTTGCCGCTAGTTGAGAAATCGGCTACGCTTTTTCCGTCGATCGGGCACTATATCGTTTGTGAAATGAGTGCAGAAGCGGGTGCAAAAGTGGCGGCGCTATCGGATAAGGCAAAGGCGAAAGTGAAACTATTTTCTGAGCTTATCATAACCGGGCGTCCAAATCTCGAACCAATATCCGTTGACGAAAATGAAACCGCTGTCATTCTTTATACGTCAGGAACGACGGGTCATCCGAAAGGCGCAATGCTGACGCATAAAAATCTGTACTCAAACGCTCGCGATGTCGCTGATTATTTAGGTTTCTCGGAAGACGACAGGGTCGTCGCAACGCTGCCTGTTTTCCACGTATTTGCACTAACCGTCGTCGTGAATGCGCCATTGTTGAAAGGGGCGACAATTGTGCTCGTGCCGCGATTCAGTCCTGCAGATGTATTCCAGACGATCAAGGAGCAGCGAGCGACTGTATTCGCAGGCGTGCCGACAATGTACAATTTCCTTTATCAATTCCCGGAAGGCGATCCGGCAGACTTCAGTACGATCCGCCTCGCGATTTCCGGAGGATCATCATTGCCTGTCGCGCTGCTGCATAACTTCGAGAACAAATTCAATGTGAAGGTGTCGGAAGGGTACGGCTTGTCCGAAGCATCTCCAGTTACGACGTTCAATCCGTTCGACCGAGAGCGCGTGCCCGGTTCAATCGGCACGAACATCGTCAATGTGGTGAATAAAGTCGTGGACGAATTCGGGGATGAAGTGCCTGTCGGCGAAGTCGGCGAACTCATCGTCCAAGGGCCGAATGTCATGAAAGGCTATTATAAAATGCCGGAAGAAACGGCTGCCGCCATCCGTGACGGCTGGCTGTATACGGGCGACTTAGCTCGGCAGGATGAAAACGGATACTTCTATATCGTCGACCGAAAGAAAGATTTGATCATCGTCGGCGGCTACAACGTTTATCCGCGTGAAGTGGAAGAGGTTTTATTCACACATGACGATATTGTCGAAGCAGCGGTCATCGGCGTGCCGGACCCCGACTTCGGGGAAGAAGTCCAAGCATTCGTCGTGCTGAAGAAAGGTGCCAAAGCGGACGAAGAAAAGTTGAAAGCTTTTTGCGGCAACCGTCTTGCAAAATACAAAGTGCCGAAAACAATTGAATTCCTGGACGAACTGCCGAAAAACACAACCGGTAAGATTTTGCGCAGGTCGTTGAAAGATCAGGTGAAGCAGTAACTATCGATTTTCCCCTAATGAATAGGGGAAAATTTTTTTTGTTATAGGCTTAGCTTGGCATAAAGATTTTATCGCAAATACCGATAAAAACAAAAAAATAACTAAAGGGGCAAACACCATGCGTTGGACTGTCGGGAAGAAATTATCGTCGATTTTGATGCTCATGATTATTCTCATTTTGGGAATGAGCGCTGCTGGTATCATCAGTACATTTACGCTGAATAAAAACACATCTACAATTAACGACATCATCATCCCGAAAATCGAAAACATCAATGCACTTGAAAAAGGAACTCAAAACGTGTTAAGCGTGACACAAAGGCATATCCTTTCGAAAGATGATGATTTCGAAAAACAATACGAAAGCGAAATCATTGCTGAAAAGGATTCTGTGAACAACGTTATCTCTACATATGATCAGTTGCTGTCGACAAATGCGGAACGAGAGTTATTAACGGACGTAACTGAGTATTGGAAAACCTTTACCGCGGATATCGATGCCATCATTGAGATGAGCGGCAAAGGACTGGATCAGAAGGCGACCGAGCAGTCATACGGCGCAATCATCACTAGTAATGAAATTAATAAGAAGTTGAGTGAGCTAAGTGCGCTTCATCATGAAGAACTGGAAGAAATCGAGCAAAAAGGAGCTATGCTTTATTCGACAGTCTTAATTACGTTATCGATTAGCGCATTGATTGCTGTCCTGATTGCCGTTTTGGGCAGCCGCTATTTAATGCGCACTATCCAACGGCCGATCGTTTCTCTTTCTGATAGTTTTAAGCAAATGGCGACCGGCGATTTGTCCATCAATCCGATCGTAATTAAGACGAAAGATGAAATCGGTCAGCTCGGCGATAATTTCAACACGATGCTTGCCAATTTGAACGAGTTGGTAGCGGAATTGAGAGAAAATGTCCATACACTGGCCGCAACATCTGGCCAATTCTCGGCCAGCGCAGATGAATCAGCCCGTGCTTCCGAGCAGATCACGAACTCGGTCATCGGTGTGTCGGAAGGTGCGGCTATCCAATTGGAAAGCGCACGCTCCAGCAGCGTGATCGTAGACGACATAGCGGATCAATTGAATCAAACGGTAGAGTCGATCCAGCATGTTTCCGAGATGGCTGTCGCTGCGACGGAGTTGACTGAAGCCGGCGCAGAAAGAATGACAGCGACTGTCGGAAAAATGGAAGACATCCAGCAGTCAACAAAGAGGACGGCAGCGGTTGTAGAATCGTTACATACAAAGTCGTCTGAAATCGGCAAAATTGTCTCGATCATTACGAATATCGCAGGACAAACAAACTTGCTGGCGCTAAATGCCTCCATCGAAGCGGCAAGAGCGGGAGAACACGGGAAAGGCTTTGCGGTCGTTGCTTCCGAGGTTGGCCACTTGGCGCTCGAATCAGGCAATGCGGCATCCGACATTCGAAAATTGATTGAAGAAATCCAACACGAAGTAAGCGGGGCAATCAAAGCGATGGAAACATCAACTCTGTTCGTGGATGAAGGGCTTGAAATGGTGCATCAGACCGGAGAAGGCTTCCAGGAAATCGCTCGACGTGTGAATGAAGTATCCACGCAAGCCGTCGAAATTTCCAAGATCAGTGAAGGGATAAATGCCAGTACGCAGCAAGTAAAACAACTCGTCGACGAAGTGGCGAACTTGTCGAATCAGTCCGATGAAAACGCCCAGGACATCGTGGCGGCAGCCGAGGAGCAAAGCGCCACGATGCAAGAAATCGCCGCTTCCTCCACAGTCCTCAGCTCGATGGCGGATACATTGCAGCAGCTCGTCTCCAAATTTAAAGTGAAATGAATATAAAGCGATCCATATACGATAGGGATCGCTTTTTTGGGTGGGCTGCGTATCTTCATGCATCACGTAAGGAAGGCAATTCGCTACGCAACTAATGCATGGCGTATCGCAATCAATTCAGTTCGCAACGCAATGAAAATGTGTTGCAACACAAAAATTAGGTCGCAACGCAATTAAAACTGGGTGCAACACAATCAATTTGGTGCGCAACGCAATTAAAGCAGGACGCAACACAATCAATTCGGTTCGCAAAGCAACAAATAGGTCGCATGGCAATTAAAGCTGGGTGCAACACAACCAATTCGGTTTGCAACACAATGAAAATGGGTTGCAACTCAAAAAAATAGGTCGCAACGCAATCAAAGCCGGACGTAACACAATCAATTCAGTTCGCAACACAACTAAGTCCCATTGCAACACAACCAAGTTACTAGCAATAATCCCGTATAACCGCCTACCCAAAATAATAAGCCGAAATCTCCCGAATAAACGCCTCTTCCAATTCACCTTTCTTTTTCACAAGAATGAACGTCGAAACGGTCGGCAATGGAAACAGATCAAAATGCGGCCGCATAAGCCGACCTTCCGTCAGTTCGCGCCGGACAATCGAGTGGGGGAGGAAAGAGACGCCTAACCCTTCTTGGATGAACCGCTTCGCGATATGCGCCTGCGTCACTTTCATCGTGCGAACCCCCGTCACATGCTTATGCAGCATGACAAGTAGATCGTCCCAGTAGACCGGATGATGATGTGTCAATAAATAATTGCCGAGAAGCGCTTCCACCACATCAACAGGCGGGCCGCTTTCCTCGTCGTAGCTGTCCGTCGGTGTAATAAAAACAATTGGATCATCGTAGATGCGTATCGATTCGATTCCTTTCAACGTCGCATCCAAGGCAGAAATGCCTAAATGGACTTCACCCGAATCGACGAGCTGCTCAATCATCTCGGACTCCTCAACACGGATTGTCAGCTCCACATCGGCTTGACTCACCATGAACGTCCGCAAGAAATAAGGCAAAATCGTCTCTGCCATGAGCGGTGAAATGGCGATCGTCCACATTCGGCGGTAGCCTTGCGCAAATGCGTGCATTCGATTCACGCTTTCATCCAGCCCTGCAAGCAATTTCATAGCTTCCACGTAAAACACTCTTCCGGCATCGGTCAATGTAACCCGATTGTTGATCCGGTCGAAAAGCCGGACGCCAACATGCTCTTCCAGCAGCTTAATATGTACCGTGACAGTCGGCTGTGACAACAGCAATCGCTCTGATGCTTTCCTGAAATTCAACGTCTCCGCCGCCACGACGAATGTTCTTAGCCATTGCATATCCACTCGCACTCACCCCTGATTAATAAACTTAATCAATCTATTCCAAAACATTCAATTTACCTAATTATACCTCCCGCCTATACTGAAGAAAAGGAGGAATGTATTATGTTTCAAAAAGGCTTGAAAGATGTCGTTGCAGTACATACGAAGATTGCGTCCGTAGAAGGGGATATCGGTGAACTTCGATACCGCGGAATCCAAGTCGGCGAGCTGATCACCAATCATTCATTCGAGGAGATTGCATACTTCCTTTGGAACGGAAAATTCGCAGACCGAAACGAATCATATACTCTTCAAGAGGGCAGGGACTTACCCGCGCATGTAAAAACGATCATCGACGCTCTCCCAACCGAAACGCCGTTGATGGATGTAATGCGAACAGCTACATCCGCATATGCACATCCCGCTTTCACGAATCAACCAATCGAACAGCAAGCACGCCAACTAACGGCTTCACTCCCGGTCATCATAGCGAGACATTATCGTAACGCAAACGGACTGCCGATTATCGAACCTGACCCAACTCTATCGCATACCGCCAACTATTTATGGATGTTAACCGGCAACAAACCTGCCGATGTCCACGTAGAAGCGCTCGAAACATACTTGAAATTAACGATGGAACACGGCATGAACGCCTCCACATTCGCTGCGCGAGTCACGATTTCCACTGAATCCGACTTGACAGCGGCCGTCACGTCAGCGCTTGGCACGATGAAGGGACCTTTGCATGGCGGCGCTCCGTCAGCCGTCATCGAACTGCTTGAAGAGATTGGTACAGAGGACAACATCAGTCCCGTCATCCAAACAAAACTAGAGAACGGCGAACGGATCATGGGATTCGGCCACCGGATATATAAAACAGAAGATCCGCGTTCCATCTTATTACGGGACAAATGCGCCAACTTGGCTGGTCAAGACGGCTGGCTAGATCTCGCGACAGCGGCAGAAAAAGAAATCATCGAGCTTCTGGAAGCATACAAACCAGGTCGCAAACTGTACACGAACGTCGAATATTACGCGGCCGCAATTATGCGGGCGCTCCAAATGCCACCCGAACTATTCACCCCGACATTCAGCGCAGCAAGAATGGTCGGATGGACCGCACATTCCATCGAGCAACTGAGTGACAACACGATCTTCCGCCCGCAATCCGTCTACGTCGGAAAAAAATCTTGAAATAATGCAAAATTAAAAAGGGAAAACTCCTCCGGCTGTCGAAATATGTAGAATAGAAAAGAGAAGGGGGAATTCCCATGAGAAACTTACAAACAGAAGATTTATTCAAACTGCAATCCGTCACGAACCCGCAACTCTCACCTGACGGAAAAGAAGCGCTGTTCATCAAAACGCACATCGACGAAGAAGAAAACAAATATATCGCGAACCTTTACCATATCGACCTTGAGACGAAGGAAACGGCGCAATGGACATACGGAAACCACCGTGTCAGCTCGCCAAAATGGTCGGCAGACGGCAAGCAAATCGCTTTTTTGTCAAATCGCGACGATAAAAATCAGCTATACATCCTTTCCGCCCGCGGAGGCGAAGCGAAGAAGCTTACATCATTTGAAAAAGGTGTTTCTGGCTTCGAATGGTCGCCATGCGGAACGAAAATCTGGTTCGATGCTTCGGTGAAAGAAGGCAAAACGTTCACGGACAAAGAAGAGAAGGATGAAAAGAAAAAACCGGAACCTGTCCGCGTAACAAAAATGAAATATAAAATGGACGGCGTAGGTTTATTGCCACAAGATTCATTCAAACAAATCGGCTTCATTGATATCGAGACTGAAGAAGTGACGCAATTTACGGAAGGGAATCACCAGCATACGTTGCAAGCCGTTTCGAATGATGGAAAGCAAATTGTCATCGGCGTAAACCGTAACGAGAATTTGGACTTTGAATTCCGTCAGCCGCTTTATTTGGTCGATGTCGAGTCGAAGGAAGAGACAATCATCATCGATGAGGAAGGCTATTATGGCGGGGCAAACTTCTCATTGGACGACGACTATATCGCGTTCGTTGGCTCGGATCGCGCGTTCCAAAATGCGACACACGGGAACTTGTATGTGTACGATACGAAGCGCGGCAATACGATCAACATTACGGAAAGCGTCGATGCTCCGGTCGGCGACTATACTGTGGCGGATCATCAGCAAGGGGCGAACGCGCCAGCAGCCGTCTGGACGAAGGACAATGATCTCTACTTCCAGCTTTCGTCGATGGGCGATGTGCGCCTTTATTTCGCAACGCTTGAAGGGGAGTTGTACCCGGCGTCTCAGGAAAACGAGCATGTTTACGGCTATGACGTGAATCGGGAAGGCGATTTCGCGTTGCTTGCGGTGAGCTCTGCAGTGAATCCAGGCGAAATTTATAGATTGATGATCGCGACAGGCGAAAGAGTAGCCCTTACATCATTCAATAAAGATTATTTGGAGGAAGTTCAACTGGTAGAGCCGGAAGCAATCGTCTTCAAAGGACCGAAAGACTGGGATGTACACGGCTGGCTCATGAAACCGGCAGACTTCAAAGACGGGGAGAAACACCCGCTTATCGTCGACATCCACGGCGGACCGCACGCCATGTTCGGCAACACGTTCTTCCATGAAATGCAGCTGCTTGCGGCGCAAGGATACGGCGTGCTGTATATCAATCCGCGCGGCAGCCATGGGTACAGCCAGGAGTTCGTCGATGCTGTCCGCGGCGCTTATGGCGGCGGCGATTATGAGGATATCATGGCATCAGTCGACTATGTGTTAGCGGAAAACGAATGGATTGACGAAAATCGTCTCGGCGTTACGGGAGGCAGCTACGGCGGCTTCATGACAAACTGGATCGTCGGCCATACGAACCGCTTCAAAGCAGCTGTCACACAGCGTTCAATCTGCAACTGGATCAGCTTCTTCGGCGTATCCGACATCGGCTATTACTTCAGCGACTGGCAAATCGCCGCAGACATGAAAGATGTCGAAAAGCTCTGGAAGCATTCCCCGCTGAAATACGCGGAAAACGTCGAAACGCCGCTATTGATCCTTCATTCAGAAAAAGATTTCCGCTGCCCGATCGAACAGGCGGAGCAGCTATATATTACATTGAAGAGCATGGGGAAAGAGACGGAATTCGTTCGCTTCCCGGATGCAGACCACAACTTATCGCGGACCGGCGCACCGAATCTCCGCGTCGAGCGATTGAACGAGATTACGGGCTGGTTCGCGAAATACCTATAATCTTGGAGGCTATTATTTGTCATATACAGTAGAAGGCGTAACAATTCGCCCGATTAGAGATGAAGATTTGTATCGCATGTGGGAATTAAGCTTCAAAGAGGAAAACCCCGAATGGAAGAAATGGGACGCTCCGTATTACCCGCATGTATCAATACCGTACGAAGCGTTTCTTGAACGGAAAGACCAAATCGTCGTGCAAGGCGATTATTGGGGCATCGAAGTGGACGGCGAGCTCATCGGCATGGTGAGCTACTATTGGGAGCACGAGCCGTCCCTTTGGCTTGAGATGGGCATCCTCATCTACGAGCCGAAATATTGGAGCGGCGGCTACGGAACGAAAGCGCTCACGATGTGGATCGATCATTTATTCAACGAAATGCCGCTTGTCCGCGTCGGCCTTACAACATGGTCCGGCAACGAGCGGATGATCCGCGTCGCCGAAAAGCTAGGCATGACAATGGAAGCGCGCATCCGCAAAGTCCGCTACTGGAACGGCGTCTACTACGACTCGATCCGCATGGGCATGCTGCGCGAGGAATGGGAAGCGCATAAGGCGAAATGAGATGGTCTAAGCTAAAGCAATTGTCGGAAGGATTTCTGTGCGAACCGCTTCAAGGGCGAATCCACTACCATTGGATCATCCATCGGAAAAGCCATGACCAGCCGGGAACATTCCGGATGACATTGGACGGTACGGAAATCTTCCGGGCCTCCGATATTCCCTTCAATATTGCCGTCAATACCCGCGGACAGGAATTGACCGAGGAAAGAGCGATCGACCCTTTACAATGGGAATCCGATTGGCGAAAGATGTGGGAGTCGAATGAACGGAAGCAGCTGCATGCCGCCTACGAAGATGCGGAGACGGAAATGAAAGAGCGTGGCGTATACCCGTCATGGGAGATTATCCATCTCCTGTTCGACTACATTCAAATGCCATTTGAAGAAGCGCTGACACATGAGCATCCCTTCATTCGGGCAATTTCCTTATTCGACAGGCGGCTAGGGAAGAGAAAATGGGATGGAATCGATGTTGAAACAGAAACAGATCTTGTAAGGAATTTCTACAAATTTCGCGATGAATTGAATGACTAGAAGTAGTAGAGGATAGTTTGCCGTCATACTGGCATCTATCCTCTTTTTCAATTGATTGTGCGTTAATTGTGTTACGGCTTATATTGATTGTGTTGCCCCCGGCTTTGTTTTCGTTACGGTATGGGTTAATTGTGATGCACTTCACTTTGATTTTGATGCACCCGCCAATGATTGTGTTACGACTCAACTTGTTTGTGTTCCGCTCATCCGCAGCCACACAAAACGAACGCGGCAAGATATCGTTACCCTCAGCATGCAATATCTCGTGCCAAATGCCTTTCACAAACTATAAATTATCTGGAGCAGGTGAATCTCCATGAATAATAGAAGGACCAAAGTCCCGAGACGAGCATAACTAATTGATCTAAGAGCATTTAGCGCGAAACTAAAACCTTTATTACCAGACACTCCCGCGTGATGAGTGATTACTCACTTTACAAACTGATTTTCAACGAATACAATAAAGTGAGTAATCACTCACTATTAAAAAAGAGGTGACCAACGATGAAAGAAAGTGAAGTATGTGTCTCCATCCGCAACGTCTCGAAAAGCTTTGGCAAGCATCAAGTCCTTCAAGACATCAATCTCGACATTTACGAAGGGGAAATCTTCGGGTTGCTTGGACCATCCGGTGCGGGGAAGACAACGCTCGTGAAGGAACTCGCTGGCCTAGACGAACCGACGGAAGGGGAGAATCAATTATTCCACGAGAAGATGCCATCCCTGAATCTCATTAACCGGATCGGGTATATGGCGCAATCGGACGCCCTTTACGAGGAGTTATCCGCGAAGGAAAATCTTCAATTCTTTTCGGAACTGTACGGATTGAAGGGGCAGAAACAAGCGCAGCGCATCAACGAAGTGATGGAGCTCGTTCAGCTTTCGGGCGACGTCACAAAACTTGTTTCGAACTACTCCGGGGGAATGAAAAGACGCCTTTCCCTCGCGATTGCATTGCTCCACGAACCGGAACTGCTCATCCTCGACGAGCCGACTGTCGGAATCGACCCAGTCCTTAGGAAAAGCATATGGAATGCATTTACAGACTTGAAAGCACAAGGAAAAACGCTCATCGTCACGACCCACGTCATGGATGAAGCCGATAAATGCGACCGGCTCGGTTTAATCCGTGATGGAAAACTGATTGCAGTCGGCACGCCTGCTGAATTGAAAAAGGAAACCAATTCAGCAACAATCGAGGAAGCATTCCTCGTCTTCGGAGGTGTGGAACGATGAGAGTGATGGCATTGGTTAAACGGATCCTCCGTCAACTCGTCAGGGACAAACGGACAATCGGGCTGCTTATCTTCGCGCCAATTCTCGTGTTGACGATGCTCTATTTCGTCTTTAACGGCGACGATTACACACCGAAAATCGGATTGGTTGATGTACCTGAAATGCTCGTCGACCAAATCAACACGGAAGGCGCAAAAGTAACGACCTTCGAAACGGAAGCGGAAGCGAAGAAACAACTAGCCGCTCAGGAACTCGACGGCTATTTGAAAATCGAAGACAATAAACCGTCCATCGTTCTAGAGGGAAGCGATCCTAGCGTCACAGGTGCTACGATGAAATGGCTGCAAAACGCATTGCCAAAACCGCCCCAAGCGGTCGATACACCGGAATTGGAAGTTGATTACTTGCACGGCTCAAGCGATATGGGGCAATTCGATTATTTCGGTCCAGTGTTGCTCGGATTTTTCGTGTTCTTCTTCGTCTTTCTCATCGCGGGCGTTTCATTCCTGCGCGAACGGACGACGGGAACACTCGAACGGCTTCTTGCCAGCCCGCTTCGCAAATGGGAAATCGTCGCCGGTTATGTCATCGGCTTTGGACTTTTCACGACAATCCAGTCTACAATTATAACAGCGTACGCAATTTACGTGCTTGGCATGGTTATGGAAGGAGCCTTCTTCTACGTGCTCCTGATCATCATCATCCTCGCGATGACTGCACTGACGCTCGGCATCTTGCTCTCATCATTTGCGCATAACGAGCTGCAAATGATGCAATTCATTCCGATTGTCGTCGTCCCACAAGTGTTCTTTTCCGGCCTGTTCAACTTGGAGACAATCGCCGAGTGGCTCAGCTGGATCAGTTACTTGACGCCTCTTTATTATGCTGCCGAAGCATTGCGCGACGTCATGGTGAGAGGCGCCGGATTCGGTGACATTTTGACAAACGTGCTCATACTTGCAGGATTCTGCCTGCTGTTCATTGCCATTAACATCGCCGTACTACGCAAATATCGCAAAATGTAAGAGGAGGCCGTCATGACAGACGAAAACATGCTAGAGGAAATGCTGCAGGAAGACGACAGCCTGACAGATAAACAAAGAAAAATCCTCGTTGCAGCGACAGAAATGTTCGCGGAAAAAGGCTTCGCCGCCACATCTACGAATGAAATCGCCAAAAAAGCGGGTGTAGCGGAAGGCACGATCTTCCGCCATTACAAGACGAAAAAGGATCTGCTTCTTTCCATCGTTACGCCGATGATGGTGAAAATGCTCGGTCCGATTATCATTAAAGACTTGAACAAAGTGCTCGACAAAGAATTTGAGCACTTTGAAGACTTCGTCCGGGCAATGATTAAAAACCGCCAGGAATTCCTCGAGAAAAACTTGAAAGTCGTCCAGATCTTTCTCCAGGAAATCCCGTTCCATTCTGAACTGCGCGATCAATTCATCGAACATATTGGAAAAAAGGTCGTCAACCGCTTTATCCAAATCATCGAGCATTACCAATCAAAAGGCCAAATCATCAAACTGCCCGCAACAACCGTCGTCCGCCTCGCAGCCTCGACGATTATGGGCTACTTCGCCGCTAAATACGTCATCGGCGTAAAATGGGATGATGAAGAAGAGATCAATCAAATGATCCACTTCCTCAAAAGAGGGCTAACTCCCGACGAATGAGAAAAGAAGGTCTCGCACCTTCTTTTTTTGTTGCAATTAAGAATGCGCTTAGATTTGCTTGCTCTATATCCCAATTCAATAGTATTTTAACTATAATCGATAATTATTTATTGATAATCGATAAATTATAAGTTATAATCAAAGCACATTACACATGCGAGGTGCTTTTAATGAAACGAGGATCAACATTATTTTTAAAACTGGCACTGTTTCTTATCGGGATGCCGGTTCTTGCATTATGTATATATGGGCTCTATTCGTTAATTAATAATCCATTCAATCCACAGTATGCCTACGCCCTCTATCCGATCGTGATAGGCATGTATGTATCCGTTATACCGTTTTTCGCCGCATTGTATCAGGCGTTTAAACTATTAAGTTATATTGACAAGAACGAAGCATTTTCCGAGCTATCCGTCAAAGCTCTCCAGAAAATAAAGTTTTGTGCGATGACGATCAGCGTATTGTATGTCATCATTTTGCCATTCGTTTATATCGTGGCGGAGCTGGATGATGCGCCAGGTCTCATCATCTTTGGAATGGTTCCTGTCTTCGCTGCTTTGGTGATCGCGGTGTTTGCTGCGGTCCTTCAAAGATTGCTGCAGGAAGCTATTCATATAAAATCAGAAAATGATTTAACGGTCTGAGGTGAAACCAATGGCGATTATAATAAACATTGACGTAATGCTAGCAAAAAGGAAAATGAGCGTAACAGAACTAACGGAGAAAGTCGGAATCACAATGGCGAACTTATCCATACTGAAAAATGGAAAAGCAAAAGCGATCCGTTTTTCAACGTTAGAAGCGATTTGTAAAGCTTTGGATTGCCAGCCTGGCGATATTTTGGAATACCAAAACGATGAAGAGTAATCACAAAAAGTCGGTTCCTGCCAATAGGAATTCGACTTTTTTGTACTAAAGCATATAACTGCCCGAGTAGACGAATAAATCCCGCAAATGCTCGTAAAACCTCTTAAATAGATATAAAGTCCTTTGTTCATAATACAACTTTCCTACAGTTCCTTAATTTTCCTTCAAATGTTACGATGAAGTTAGAAGCTCCATTCTAGGGGGTTATGAAACATGCCAGTATACAATGTAATGGAAGAAGTCGTCCAAGGCGTACTCCAACAATACGAAAAAGAACTACATCTATCGTGCAGTTGCGACAGATGCAAAGACGACATCATGGCTATCGCACTGAACGAAATCCCGCCGCGCTATATCGTCAACACCAATCTAAGCCCATACATCCGCGCCTCCCACGTCGCAGACCGGCAAGGCGCAACGAATATCCTCTCAACTGTCGTGAAAGCGGCACGCATCGTCTCCGCATCGCCCCGCTGCGAAAACGCAAAAAAAGAGTAGGCAGGGAGAAATCCCAACGCCTACTCACTTCGAAAACAACGACATCACACTATGGATATTCTGATTCACCTGTTTGACAAGCAGATGATCCCCTTGCTGACGGATATCCAGATTCACGAAATTCATCATTTCCTTCGCCATATCCGTATCCTCTAGCAATGAAAGCGACTTCGTCAAATTATTTTCGAACGTCAACGCATTCGTCAAATGATGCTCGACCGCTTCCATATTCGAACCGATACGTGTCAAATGGCTGGAAACTGTCTTAATTGCATCATCGATTTTCGTAATGAGCTCATTTGCCAAATCGCGCAACTCCAGCGACACATACTTGCCGTCATCCTTGCGAAGACCTAAAGCCTGAGCACTGACATCGACAAGCGTTATTTTCATTTGCTGCCCTGGATTCGCCCCGACTTGCAACGTCAATGATCCCTCTTGGCCCAATATCTTCTTCGTATTGAACTCAAGCTTCGAAGCTGTATCATCGACAGCGCCAAGCAAATTCTCAAGCTCGACTTGGCTAGCCGCACGGTCGTTCACCGTTAGCGTATCATTCGAACTCATCACCGCAAGCTCGCGCGCCCGCTGCAACAGGCCATTCACATTATTCAGCCCTTCATTCGAAGCCTCAAGAACGGACAACCCGTCCTGCATATTGCTCTGCGCCCGGGAAATCCCACGGATCTGCGCACGCATCGTCTCCGAAATCGACAGCCCTGAAGCGTTGTCGCTGCCCTTCGCAATCTTCACGCCGGACCCAAGCTTCATCAAACTCTTCTCAATCTGACCCGCATTCCGCATCGACCGATTCGCCGACACCGCAATATGCTCGCCGCTCAAAACACGCATTCCATCACCCCAATTCAAACTTCTACACGATCTCCATTTATATATCGGACGAAAACGATTGAAATGAACAGAAAAAAGCCGATACAAAAGAAAAAGCGACAGGAGGCACCTACATTGACAACCGTAGACATCGAAAAAGCAATCCAAATCTACAAAGAAGCGAGCGCCTCCACATTATCGATGATGGAATACGTCCTCCTCCTGCTCAACGAACTCCAAAAAAACATTCAACAATGCAAGCAGGCGATCGGGGCAGGGGATGCCGACGAGCGAGACCGTACATTGCAAAAAGCACAAGACTTTCTATTCGAACTCATGACGACGACCGACCACGAAGCCGAACGAAGCGAACGGCTCATGGCCATCTACCTTCACATGAACCAATGCCTCGTCCAAACACATATGACCAAAACGGATAGCCTTCTCGACCATGTCGAAGAAATGACTGTTCAGATAATCGCGTCATGGCAAGTCGCCAAACAAGTAACGCGCCGCAGGAATTTCACGACGGACCGCTTGTGAATGATGAATCTTTTTGGGGGATTAATAAATTTATGAAAATATAAGAGAAATGCTGCAATCCCTTTTTTATAAAAACTTATGGTTAATGGATTCCAAGGTTCCAAAGAAAGGATTCAAATCTTCATCGATAACTCTAAGCTTTAAATCCGCATGGCTGCCAAATTTATTATTAAAGCTAGTACTAATATTTTCGATTTGACACAGTGTTGGTGCAGGTTCTGTATCATAAGGGTCAAAAACATGGACTAAGTCTATGGGATTTAAGTTGTATATTTGCTGTGATTTTAAAGAATAGCCGTTTCCTACGAGGTGAGAAGCACTTCTAATACTAATCAAATTATCTTCGTTATAAATAGGTAGCTTGCTCTGAAAGAAGGATTGATAGATGAGTTGATTTAAAGTTTGTATTGATTCTCTTATACACATTAACGAGATAAAATATTTCAAGGGTATTATAGTTTTATCCCTTTTAGCATTTTCAATCGCTTCTAATATATCATCTGGAGAGTGCATGACCCCTGCTTTACGAATCCTATCCGTAAATAAAAAAATGATGTTTTCTATATTCTTGCTACTAATTTTATTTAGTTCGGAATGTAAACCACTAGGGATTTCACCAATCTCTTGAAACCCTTTGTGTTTTTTGAAATGCAATTGAAGACTTTCTAAAATTTCATCAGTAAAAATCAATGAATCATAACTATGTTCTTTAGTTACAACTTTTTCATAAATACTATAGGGATCTAAGATACTTCTGTGATTTAAATTATTTGGTAATAAATTAATTATTTTTTCGTTTATATAAATAATTTCCCTATGTAATTTAGTTAATAGTCCATACTGCTCTTTAGTTAATTGTGGTACTAAGCAATTAAATTGTTTTTCAATCTCTTTTCTTTGGCTATCAGCAACTAAATATCCATAGAATTGAATATTCGCTTTTTCTGCGCTTTGGTTTCTTATTATTTTTCCAAATTCATACTGATCTAGCCTTTCACCTATTTTTACGTCTTGAAATTTATTCAATTCACTCATCATCGAAGAAACTTCGTCCCTAAAGGATGAATTTTTTAAAATGGTTTTACACATTTCATAGGCAACTTTTACGATACTCATTTATATTTCATTCCTTTTCCGTAAAGTAAGTGTTCTAACTGTTCCTGCACAATCTTATTTATGTCTTCACTTAATGTTGTAAATCTTAAATCAGTTATACCCTCTGTTTCATTAACAAAGAAAATATCCTTATCCTCTATGAAATTCAAGACTAAATTAGGGAGGTGACGAACTGATACAGATAAAAACTTCTCAACCAATAATTTCTCTCCAGTTATGTCTTTTTGGATAAAAGGGTTCCATATACTTGGATTGTATCTAGATAAAAACCCAAGTCCGTATAATCCAGAATACATGGCTATTAAAAGTGATAAATTAACTAGCTTTCCTTGTTTCTTCAAAGCCAATTGGAGAAATTTTCTTCCGTGCAATGAATATACCCCTATATCCTTAAACTTGATTTTTCTATTTAGAATGACCATATCATTTTGAAATTCAGGAATTAGATAATTAACATTTAAATCTTTTACTCTATCTATTAGAGAAGTGTTGTTTTTTAGAAATGGGTATTCCCCAAAGTTTATTCTTTCTATAGTCCTGTCCCTCAGCTTGATAACCTCAATAGGAATAACATTTGAATTAGTAGAATAACACATTTCGAAATCATTTCTTAAATCGGGAATAATACTAAATACTTCTTTTAGCTTCCAACTCATTCCTTTTGGGAAATCGTCATCTGAAAAGACTTCGCAAAACTTCGTAAACCCACCAAACTCACTGTCTTTAATAGTGATAAGGGAATTTCCAATTCCTTCTGTCAAATCTTTTGGCGGTGATAAACTCATTCCATGACCTCTTATGTCAATTTTTTTACCCGTTTTCAAACTAGCAAATCCCACCAATAGGTTCGTTACCCCATAATAAATTAATAAAGGTGTTATATATAATGACGAATGCTTTGCAGACTCAAAATAGGCATGAGACTGCATAATTGAACCCGCGATGAAATCAATCAACTCATCATCAGAAGTATGATCCATTTTAAATAAATATTTTTCTATATTAGAAGGGTATCCATAACGTAATAACAATTTCCATTGTTCTTGTTCTGGATTTTCAGTAACTATATACTTTTTTTCCATTCTAAATCCATCTCCTAATTTTAATTAAAGTGAAACCCTTTATTAATTATCCCTTTATTCTTTTTTTATGAAAGAGAAATAATCGGTCCTCCGCAACCATTCCCATCATCATTTTCCTTTGAACTCCGGTTTACGCTTCTCCGCAAAAGCCGCAAGCGCCTCCAACCGATCTTCCGTCGGGATTGTAATCTCATACGCTTTCCGCTCGATCGCAAGCCCCGTCTGCAAATCGGTGTTCATTCCATGCTTTATCGCGAACTTCGCTTGCTGCAGAGCAATCGGTCCATTTGCGAGCAGCCCCTCTGTGAACTGGTCTACCGTTTCGTGTAAAATATTCGCAGGAGCGACGCCCGTCAATATGCCGTATACAAGTGCATCATCTGCCTTCAATCGTCTCGCCGTCAAAATGAGCTCCATCGCTTTTGCTTCACCGATCAGCCTCGGAAGCCGCTGCGTCCCGCCGGCTCCTGGAATGATTGCGAGCCCCGTCTCCGTCAGTCCCATTACCGCCGAATCCGCCGCGAACCTGAAATCGCAAGCTAATGCAAGCTCCATTCCACCGCCGAACGCATAACCGTTTAACATTGCAACTGTCGGCTGCGGCAAATTTTCCACCATCGTAAACACTTCGCCGATCTTATAAATATTCCGTTTCACTTGCGAATCCGACAGCAGCCTTCGCTCCTTCAAATCAGCCCCCACACTGAATGCACGGTCCCCGGAGCCCGTAAAGGTGACAACCCGGATATCAGGATTAATGCGAATCGACTCGATCACTTGTCCTAGTTCAGACAGCATATTGTAATTGAACGCATTCATTGCTTCCGGACGGTGCAGCGTCACCTTCGCGACATGCCCAACTTGCTCAAATAGTAGTGTTTCCATTGTGAAACCTCCCATTTCCTCAAACTTTCATCCAACATATCATTTTTCTTAATCTACTGCTATTAAAATAGTTTGAAAATTAATAGTAAAAGAGAACTAGTTTTGGTATACTGATTGCATTGAGAGGTGGGAACATGGAGGCACATATATTTGTAGGAAGACAGCCTATTTTGGACACTGAAGGGCGCATTTTCGGTTATGAACTGCTGTACCGCAATAGTGAAAAAAACAGCTTCCCGAATATCGATCCAGAGCAGGCGACAATCCAATTGCTTATCAATACATTTTTATCGATTGGCGTCGATCAGATTTCGGGGGATTCAAAGTCATTCATCAATTTTTCCGGTGACCTGCTCATTAAGGACATCTTTTCGAGTTTGAAGCCGGAATCTGTCGTCATCGAAATTTTAGAGGACGTTGAAATTACGCCAGCTCTTATCTCGAGAATTAAGGAGATCAAGCAGGATGGATTTCAACTTGCGCTCGACGACTTCATCATGCAAGACCAATACGCCTTACATAATGAATTATTCAAGTTGATCGATTATGTGAAAGTGGATTTTCTCGCTGTAGACGAAAAGGGTAGACGTGCGATTGAGAAATTCATTAAACAATACCCTCATATTCAAATGATTGCGGAAAAAATCGAAACCGAAGAGCAGTTTCAGATGGCGAAAAAAAGCGGATACGATCTGTTCCAAGGGTATTTCTTTGCCAAACCAGAAATCATTAAAGGCGTCGAAATCCCCGCGAACCTTAATTTGCATATGCAAATTATAAACAGGCTGAACGTTTCGGACCCGAACATCGACGAAATCGCAAATCTAATACTCCATGACATCTCACTAACGTACAAATTGCTGCGATTTATTAACACGATGAATTTCAATATCCCGAAAAGCGTAGGCTCCGTTAAGCAGGCGATTGTCTTGATCGGCTTGCGTGAATTGAGGAGATGGATGCGGATTTTAATGCTGCTCGATATCGGTGATCATTCATCGAGCGGCCGCATTAAAGCGCTCGTTTCCTATTCAATGTCACGTGCGAAAATGTGCGAGCTCATGGCAGTCCGTACAGGGTATCCGAACGGCGACGAGCACTTCTTCGTCGGACTGTTTTCATTGCTCGACGTCATTATGAAGCGCAACTGGGACGATATTATACCGATGTTCCCATTTTCCGAGGACGTGGCGGAAACGTTGTCAGGAAAGCAAACCGACTTGAGCCCTTACTTGGAGCTCGCAATTGCGACGGAGCGTTTTGATTTAAAAAGTATCGAGAAAATCGGAAAACAATTCGGAGTGTCGAAAGAGGAGATTGCTGCGTTTTCGAATAAAGCGAACCATTGGGCGCGAACACTTGAGAGATGACCTTTTAAACCTTTTCTTTTCACCTGCATATCAAGTAGAATATTATGCAGGAGTTGATTAGTAGTGAAAACAGCAATTGTAACAGATAGTACGGCATATTTGCCGTCTTACATAGTGGAGGAGTTCGATATCCACGTTATCCCGCTGACAGTGACGATTGACGGACAGGCTTTCGAAGAGGAAGTCGATCTGACGTCAGCGGATTTTTACGATAAAGTACGCGGCGAAGGACCGTTGCCGAAAACATCCCAACCGCCCGTCGGAAAATTCGTTGAGCTGTTCGAATCGTTGAAAGCGGACTATGATGCTGTCATTTCGATCCACCTATCTAGCGGTATTAGCGGAACTTATGCAGGTGCCGGCCAAGCAGGGGAAATGGTGGAAGACATAGACGTCCGCACTTTTGACACGGAAATTTCGTGCTATGTCCAAGGATTTTACGTCATCCGGGCAGCCGAAAGGGCGAAAGAAGGCGCTGCTCCCGACGAAATTATGGCGGAGCTCGAGGAAATGAAAAAGACGACGCGCGCCTACTTCATGGTGGACGACCTTGCACATTTGCAGCGTGGCGGCAGACTGTCAAGCGCACAAGCACTGATCGGCGGCCTACTGCAAGTGAAGCCAATCCTCCATTTCCAAGACAAAGTGATCGTCCCATTCGAAAAAATCCGCACACGCAAAAAAGCGATGAAACGCATCGCTGACATGCTCGCAGAAGACGCTGAAAAAATGCCTCTCGACGCGGCAATCATCCACGCCAACCAACCTGAAGAAGCGGAAATCTGGTTAGCTGAACTATCAGAACGCCTGCCTGACGTCAATTTCACCATCAGCCACTTCGGCCCGGTGATCGGTACGCATTTAGGTGAAGGATCGATGGGGCTTGGATGGACAAGACGAAAAGCGTAAGCGGCCGCCTAGATGCGACAGGCATAAGCGTAATGGAAGGGCTCCTTTATTCCGATAAAGGCTCAATTAATCGTACAAGGGCTCCTTTATTTTGATAAGGGCTCAATTAATCTGGCAAGGGCTCCTTTATTCCAAGAAGGGCTCAATTAATCGCACAAGGGCTCCTTTATTCCAACAAGGGCTCAATTAATCAATCAAAGGCTCAATTGGTCAAAAGCATTCAGCGCGGCACGACGCGTCATTAACCAAATTCTTGCCGCGTACAACTACAAAATAACAAAAGTGGGGGTGTGAACATGACAAAACCATTCAATCCGGCAATCCGGGATTTCCTGGACGGCCGCATTTGGCTGCGCATGCACACCCCTTTTCCGCGCGAAGAAATCGATGCGCTTATTGAAGCAGGACATATTCAAACAATCAAAGGCATTGAATCAAAACCATCTTTTCTGAATCAAAAACGCCACTTCTGCAAACGGTGTGAAAATGAAGACCCTACCCGCTTCACAATATTCAACTGTGCCAAATGCGAAGGAACATGCACGTATTGCAGGCAATGCCTCAAAATGGGCCGCGTCTCGTCATGCACGGAACTCATTATATGGAATGGTGAGAAACCGACATACCCAACAAACCACACAATCGCTTGGCAAGGCACACTTACACCGCATCAGCAAAAAGCATCCGACGAACTGACCGAAAGCCAAAATAAACGAGTGTCCCATCTCATCTACGCTGTTTGCGGATCAGGAAAGACGGAAATTCTGTTTCAGCCTATACATAAGCTGCTCAATGAAGGAAAACGTGTTTGCATCGCGGCGCCTCGTGTCGACGTCATTCTCGAACTCGAACCGAGATTGCGCGCAGCATTCCCTGATACGAAAATCGAAGCGTTATACGGCGGTGCCAAGCCGACGATGGAAGCTTCCCAGCTCGTCCTCGCGACAACCCATCAGCTATACAGATTCCAGCACGCATTCGATGCCGTCTTCGTCGATGAAGCGGATGCTTTCCCATACAAGTCCGATGCAACATTGCAAAAGTCCGTCCGAAAAGCGGTCAAACCTGGTTTTCCAGTCCATTACGTAACAGCGACACCTTCAGATAGGCTCCTCTCGGAAATGAAACGGGCAGGCTTCGTCTCTATCATCAACCGGCGCTACCACGGCCACCCATTGCCTGTCCCGACATTCACCCCGTTATGGAGCTACGAAAAGCAGATCCGAAAAGGTGTCCTTCCGAAAAAACTCGTCAAATGGACGGAACAACGGCTTGCAAACAAAGAACCGTTCCTCATCTTCTTCCATCATATCGGTTTAATGGAGGAAGCTGAGCCTTTATTCCAGCTCATCGACCCGCGCATCCGCTCCGTTCATGCGTCGCATCCCGACAGGAAAGAGCATGTGCAGGCGTTGCGGAATAAAGTACTGCCGGGCTTGCTTACGACGACTATCCTTGAACGGGGCATTACAATACCGAACGTGCAAGTAGCAGTCGTCGGAGCCGAACAGCAAATCTTCGACAAAGGCGCCCTCATCCAAATCGGTGGTCGAGTCGGAAGGTCGGCGGACTTTCCATCTGGTGATTTCATCCTGTTCCATAACGGCATTACGTACGCGATGGACGAAGCGAAGACGGAAATTGACAAATTAAACAAAGGAGGCGTCCGCACATGAATTGCCTCCTTTGTGAGCAGAAACTTGCCTCCACACCGAGCTGGCAATCCCTTTTTGCCATCGAAAAGACATCATTAATTTGCGAAAACTGTTCAAAAAGCTTCGAACGGGTCGACATAAAAGAGGAAGGCGATCCGGTCGATCACGTCACTTCCATCTATACATATAACGAACCGATGCGCGAATATCTCCATCAATACAAATTCCTACAAGACGTCGCACTCGCAGGTGTCTTTGCGGAGGAACTACGCACAGAACTGACAGGGAAGGACGCCATCATCGTACCGATCCCGATGCATCCGCAAAAGAAAATCGAGCGCACTTTCGCTCACGTCGAGGAAATGCTTAAGGAAGCGCGCATTCCATTCGAAGACCTACTCCTTAAGACAAACACCGAAGTGATGGGAGAGAAAACGAGAGAAGAGCGGCTTGCCATGCGCAATTTATTCACAATCAAACCCGGAAGCGAAATCCAAAATACGACCTACATACTCGTCGATGACATATACACAACAGGCACGACACTCCGACAAGCAGCAACCGTCTTGAAGGAAGCTGGCGCAAGTCGAGTGGAGGCAGTCACGCTCATCCGTGCTGAAAAATAGGAGGAACAAATCATGGCAGAACTAAAACATTGCCCGACATGCGGCGACTTTTTCAACTACACTGGTATCCGAGAAGTATGCGCCAAATGCGCACGCAGCGAAGAAGAAAAGTATGAGGAAGTGTACCGCTTCCTAAGAAGACGCGAAAACCGCGCCGCGACAATCGAACGGATTGTAGAAGTAACAGGCGTGACCGAAACGTTGTTGCATAAATGGGTACGGAAAGGCCGTCTACAACCGGCATTATTCCCGAATCTCGGTTATCCGTGCGACAACTGCGGCAAGCTCACGACGAAAGGCAAGCTTTGCGTAAATTGCACTGAGGAACTGAAAAGTGGGCTGCGCCAATTCGAAGCTGCTCAAGAATTCAGGGAAGCAGTCCAAAAAAGCGAATCCGGCACATATTTAGCCGATCGAAACAGAGATGATTAAGGAATCGGTATCGTTACGGCCATTACGCATCGCCGATTATGAAGCTGTTCTAAATTGGAGCAAGGACGACCTCTTCTGTGCCGCAAACGACTGGGAGAAAAATCGCGATGAAGAGGAGCTTTACCAATGGTGGGTGCGCTGTGTAAACATCCAAGCGGAAGATTTTATTAGATTGGGAATTGAATTCAACGGGAAACTGATAGGCTATGCTGACTTGGCAAATATAGAAGGGAACATCGCCGAAATAGGCATCGCAATCGGCGAATCATCCCTTTGGGGAAAAGGCATTGGCTATCGTTCGACGTTGAGTTTAATGAAATACGCTTCCTCGAGACTGGGAATCACTGACTTCAGCGCAGAAACACACGAAACAAATATCCGTTCACAAAAAATGCTGCACAACCTCGGATTCAAGGAAGTGAGCAGAATCGGCAGCGAAGAATATATGGGCGAGGTTAGCCAGTTGATTCAATTTAGGCTGAAAAACCTATAAATTCTAAGAAACACGCATATACGCCCTAAACCGACTTGCACAAGTCGGTTTTTTCCTCCTTTTAAAGGGAAGAATAAGCTAGGACTACCCCTGCAAAACGCACAAACTCCGTTTTCCTTCAAAAGACCCTAAACGTTGTCACAAATCTGCCGAAATAAGAGGTAAGACCAAATTGACACATCGAAAGGAGCGAGACAAATGAAAATCAATAAAATTAACATCCCGCCCGTCAACCCGTACCGGACGAACCAATTGAAAGCCGAGCAAGCGAAAGAACAGGCGAAATTCAAAACGGATAAACTCGAAATCTCATCCGAAGCGAAGCAGCTCTCCGAAACATCACCGATCACAACACAACGGAACGAGCGCGTGCAACAGCTGAAAGCAGAAATCGAATCAGGGAACTACAAAGTGGACGCTGAAAAACTCGCCTCCAATCTAATGAAGTACTACAAAAAATAAGGACTACGAAAGCAGGGGTCTCCATGTCAATAGATACAATCCTTTCCATACTCGACAACTTGGAAAAACTGCATAAGAGCCTGCTTCGCATTGCAAACGAAAAAACTGCGCTCATAAAAAACGGCGACATTAACGGCATCGACCAGCTTATGAAAGACGAGCAGGCTCATCTTGCTGCTATCGTCCAAATGGACAACAACAGGCAAAAAGCGGTCATCGCATACCTCAAAGGACAAGGACGTCCCGTGCCGATGAACCCGACAATCGCCAATCTGATCGAAGCAACACCCGAGCCGGAAGAGAACCAACTTGTGGAGGCGAAGGACCGTCTCCTGCATGCGATTCATGAATTGAAATGGCAAAACGACTTGAACCAAAAACTGACCTACCAATCCCTTCAATTCGTGAATCTGTCGCTGGACATGATCCGCCCGCGTCCGGAAACGGCTACCTACTCAAAAACTGAAATCAACGGCAGAAAAGAGAAGAAGGAACTACCAAACTTCGACTCGCAAGCCTAAGGAGGAACACTCACCATGCGCTCCACATTCATGGGACTCGAAACAAACAAACGCGGACTGTACACCCAACAATCCGCCCTCTATACAACAGGACACAATATTAGCAACGCCAACACACTAGGCTATACCCGCCAGCGCGTCAACATGCAGGCGACCGCCGGATTCCCAGGTGTCGGACTGAACACCCCAACAATGCCTGGATTCCTCGGTACTGGAGTAGAAGCGGGCTCCATCCAACGTATCCGCGACTCTTTCGTCGATCAGCAGTATAGACAGGAATCGAATAAGTTAGGGTATTGGGAATCAAAATCAAAAGCGATCACTCAAATGGAAGATGTCTTGAATGAACCGTCCAGTTACGGTCTTCAACAATCGCTCAGTGAATTTTGGCAGTCCTTAAACGACCTTGCCGTGAATCCGAAAAATGGCGGAGCGCGGGATGTCGTTGTACAACGGGGAGAAGCCGTTGCTGATTCATTCAACTATCTTCATGGTTCATTGACACAAATCCAAAAAGACATAGGCAGTGAAATTGGAATTGCAATAGAGGATGTTAACTCAATCCTTGACCAAATTGCGAAACTTAACGGCCAAATTGCCCAAGTAGAACCGAACGGCTATTTACCGAATGATCTCTATGATGCGCGAGATAATTTACTCGATCAATTATCCGCCTATTTACCAGTGAAGACAGAGAAAGTTGAATCAGGCGGAAGAGCGTTAAAAATTGCAGAAGGCTCACTTACTGTCACAGTTACTTTCGGTGGTAAAGAAATTAAAGTAGTTGAAGGTTCAAATTATGCCCAGTTCAAAACTGAAGGGGCTGTTGATAAAAATAAGACAACTCCAAATGAGTCTCCATTTGCAGGCTTCTATTTGCTTGATGGAAAATCCCTCGAAAAAGGGGAAGAGTCGTTTGTCGATTTCAATTTAGCGGAAAGTGAAAACAAAGAGCAAGTTACTTTTGTGAAGTCAAAAGACGAAGGTAAAATCAATTCCCTTATTACTTCTTTCGGCTACACGAACGACAAGGGTGAAGTAAAAGGCCTTTATCCTGAGATGATTGATAGCCTAAATGAAATGGCTAGAGAATTTGCTAAAATGTTCAATGAAGCTCATAGAGAAGGTTTTGAGTTGAATAGCGGTAATAATGGACAAAACTTTTTCGACCCTTATTCAGAGAATGTCGGCGACACTGATAATCCTTATGATTATAGCAGTATGACCGCAGGAAATATCGCTGTTTCTGATTATATAAAAGAAGATTCCAGTAGAGTTGCGGCCTCGTCCAAAGCAACTGAAGAAGGAAATGGGGCAAACGCCAAAAATCTTGCCGGTATTCAATTTAAGCCGATGGGTGATAACGGTCCGTCTCTCCAGACATATTTCCAAGGGGTTATAGGGAAGCTTGGAGTTGAAGGGCAAAATGCAGCAAAGATGGCATTCAATTCAGGGACACTGCTCGGAGCAGTTGATCAACGACGAGCTTCCATCAGCTCAGTTTCCTTGGATGAAGAAATGACTAATATGATTCAGTTTCAACAAGCATACAACGCCTCGGCAAGAATGATCACGGTCGTTGATGAAACATTAGATAAAATTATCAACGGCATGGGTGTTGTCGGCAGATAATAGGGAGGAAGAATAGCAATGCGTGTTACACAATCTATGCTCTCCAATAACATGCTCCGCAACTTATCGACGAGCTATAATAAAATGGGCAAGCTTCAGGATCAGCTGACAACTCAAAAGAAAGTGAACCGTCCATCCGACGACCCTGTCGTTGCGATGAAAGGTATGGCTTATCGTATGCAAGTAGATAAGGTGGAGCAATACCAAAGGAATCTTGGAGAAGTGCATAACTGGCTTGACACAACTGACGATGCACTTGACCATGTCGGTGAAGCGATGAAACGGCTCCAAGAACTCGTAACAGATGCTGCTAACGATACTAAAACGTATGAAGACCGCCAAAAAGTACTGAAAGAAATCGACCAACTGCGCGAACAAGTGCGTGACTTGGCGAATACGAAAGCGGGAGAGAACTATCTGTTTTCAGGAACGAAAACGGGAGAACCGCTTTTTCAAGGGGAGACAATCGCCGGGGTTGCAATTCCTCCGGATGGCGACTATCCAACTGCCTTTAACCCATCATTCCAACAGCCAGTAAATATTGAAGTATTTGATGGCGTCGAATTGCCGGTCAACACGGATGGAGCTGCACTGTTCTCCCAAATCGATGACATGTTCAGGCAACTATCTGCAACGATTCAAGATGAAGGAAAAAGCGGCTCGGACATCAGCTCCTTTTTAGGCAATGTAGATGACATGCAAAATCTTGTCCTAAAGGAGCGTGCAAACATCGGTGCCCGACAGAATCGTGCGGAAATGATGGAAAACCGTCTTGACTCCCAAGAGGTCATCTCGAAAAAACAAATGTCCGAAAACGAGGATATCGATATCGAGAAAGTAATCACCGAAATGATCACACAAGAATCCGTCCACCGCGCAGCACTTTCAGTCGGTGCAAGGATTATCCAACCATCTTTAGTAGATTTTCTACGTTAATAAATCAAAAGCGTTTGGTCACATGCCAAACGCTTTTCTAAAAGGTGAAGCTTATGAACATCCCACAACTTCAAATCCAAACAACACGCGGCATTCTTGGACTGCAAATTGATAAACCAATTCAAGAAATCGAGCAGCCAAAAGCGACGATCCACCAAGAGCAACCAGCCGCCATTCTAGAAATGTCGACGACAAGATCCCAGCTCTCCATAGACTCGACAGAAGCGCGTGCCGACATTGACTTGAAAAGTCCACTTCGAAGAGGCGACGAAAATGCGCAATACGGGATGCAGCAAATAAATGAAGGAATTGCAAGACGAGCACAAGAAGGCCAACAGCTCATGCAAATTGAAAATGGGGGAGACCCGATTGCCGACATAGCTAAACAAAACGCTAACCCGCCTCCTGCACCACTCGGCATCCGATTCGTAGGCGACCGGACAAAAATCCAAATGTCCTTCCAACCCGGCACACTCAACATCAACGCAACACCACAAAAACCGGTATTAGACGTCCAAATTAACAAACCGATCCATAACTATACTCCGGGCAAAGTCACTGGTCATATGGAACAATACCCATCCATCCAAATCGATTGGACAGTGTAACAAGAACGGGACAGCTCGTTCTTTTTTTATTCTCCCGACAATGGTACTCTCAATATAGCGAACTAGGTAAAGGAGCGAATAACATGCATATCCAAACAAAGTTTCATGGTGAAATCGAAATCAAAACGGATCAACTATGGAACTTCCCGAAAGGTATTCCAGGTTTCGAAGACGAAAAGGAATTTATTCTTCTACCTATAGAAGGAAACGATATTTTCCAAGTCTTACAATCAACCAATTCACCAACCGTCGCGTTCATCGTCACAAATCCATACACGCTAGTCGCAGACTATTCGTTCGACATCGACGAACCGACAATCGAACTGCTCGACGTCGAAAAACCGGAAGATATATTCGTACTCGGGATTCTTACACTGAAACAGCCATTCGAGACATCTACAATTAACCTGCAAGCGCCACTTATCTTCCAAATGAACAGCAGAAAAGCAAAACAAATGATATTAAATGATAACCGTTTCACAACTCGCCACACAATCGGCCAACCGAAGGAGGCAAAATGACATGCTAGTCCTCTCTCGCAAAACGAATGAAACAATCAAAATCGGAGACGACATCGAGCTCCGCATCCTTGAAGTTAAGGGCGACACAATCCGAATCGGCATAGAAGCTCCGAAAACTGTAGACATCCTTCGCGGAGAACTGGTCCAGTCAATCACCGAAACAAACACAGAGGCACTTACATTAGATGCTTCCCTTTTTTCTCAACTTACAAAGAAAGAGCAATAATACTTCAAAATGGATGCCTAGCAATACTGACTGGCGTCCATTTTCATTTCTCAACATACTTTTCTTTAAAATAAACCAAAATTCAACAAAAAAATATAGAAAACGCTAAACTCCTAACCAACTTGTCCGATACTAATATTGTAAGCGGCAGTAACGAGTTCGGCCGGCTCTTACTCCGTGAGCAACAAATTACTTAGGGTCACAAGGACGTGAACCCATAGACACTCAAGGAGGAAATTACAATGAGAATTAACCACAACATTGCGGCGCTTAACACTCACCGCCAACTAGGTGCTAACAACACACAAGCATCTAAAAACCTAGAAAAATTATCTTCAGGTCTTAAAATCAACCGTGCAGGAGACGACGCAGCAGGTCTTGCTATCTCTGAAAAAATGCGTGGTCAAATTCGCGGGCTGGATATGGCTCAAAAGAACGCTCAAGATGGTATTTCATTAATTCAAACGGCTGAAGGTGCATTAAATGAAACACATGCAATCCTTCAAAGAATGCGTGAATTAACTGTCCAAGCAGGTAACAGTGGTACCCAACAATCAAACGATCTTCAAGCAATTCAAGATGAGATCGATGAGTTGGTAAGCGAAATTGATGGTATTTCAACTAGAACTGAATTCAACGGCAAAAAACTTTTAAATGGAGATTCAACTACTACAGCATTAAGGTTCCAAATTGGTGCGAATGCAGATCAACAACTTTCCATATCAATAGCTAATCATAATGCTGCAACTCTTACTGTAGATGATTTGGATGTAACTGGAATGACTAGTACTGCTCTTTTTAATGCGGAATTGAAAAAAGTAGATGACGCAATTCAAACTGTCTCTGATACACGTTCATCACTTGGGGCTAATCAAAACCGTCTAGAACACACAATCAACAACCTCGGAACTTCTTCCGAAAACCTAACAGCCGCGGAATCACGTATCCGCGACGTGGATTATGTCTTAACTGCTGCGTAAGCAGTGACAGACACAGTCGTCCTGACTGGTAACGGTCAGAGAGTATGATCGGGTGAAATGCTGGAAACCCCTGAAGCTTTCTTCCCCACAACGTAACTGGAAACAGTAAGCGTGACGGGCCGAAAAGAAGAGAGATTGGGCAATCAGCAGCCAAGCTCCTGTCTCGAAAGAGTGGAGAAGGTTCAACGACTAGGGTATACCATCTACAGCACTTGCCATGATGATGAAACCCATAGGAAATGCAAGACTGAGTACCTTGCCGATCCGAAGTGCCCGACCCCTACCGAGCAATCGAAGGGTGAAGATATAGTCTAGTCATTAGTGAAAGCTAATGTTCGCACGATGGCGAAAGAAATGATGGAGTTCACAAAGAACAACATCCTAACTCAAGCAGCACAAGCTATGTTGGCTCAAGCAAATCAACAACCACAGGGCGTACTCCAACTTTTACGCTAATACTATTTAGAGCGCGACCCGAATATCTCGGATCGCGTTTTTTTGTTTTGAAATATAGAAGAAGCAACCTAAATTAAGGATAGAATTATAAAGAACAACTTCCTGGCTTTAGTTGTACAAGCAAAATTAGCCAATGCAAACTTCACGTACAGTGAGTATTATAACTTTTCCGCTAACCTTTAACAGAATGATCGATAAATCATATCATTCTATTTTTAATTAAATGCTAAATCAATACAAGATCTATCCGATAATAAATATGTAAGCGGCAGTAACGAGTTCGGCCGGCTCTTACACCGTGAGCAATATACTATCTAGGGTCACAAGGACGTGAACCCATAAAACTCAAGGAGGAAAATTACAATGAGAATTAACCACAACATCGCGGCTCTCAACACATACCGCCAACTAGGTGCTAACAACACACAAGCATCTAAAAACCTAGAAAAACTATCTTCAGGTCTTAAAATCAACCGTGCAGGAGACGACGCAGCTGGTCTTGCTATCTCTGAAAAAATGCGTGGTCAAATTCGCGGGCTGGATATGGCTTCTAAAAACGCTCAAGATGGTATTTCCTTAATTCAAACTGCTGAAGGGGCACTTAACGAAACACATGCGATTCTTCAAAGAATGCGTGAATTAACTGTCCAAGCTGGTAATAGTGGAACACAACAATCAGGTGACCTTGATGCTATTCAAGATGAGATCGGTGAATTAATTAATGAAATTAATGGCATATCGTCTAGAACAGAATTCAATGGGAAGAATCTATTGAATGGGACAGCAACAATTGCTGGTACAGCAGGTCAACCTGACGAAGTAAAAGGTTCATCATTTGTACTCCAAATTGGAGCTAACAAAGATCAGCAACTTGAAGTGAAAATTGAGAATATGAACGCAACTACATTAACAGTTAATGACTTAAACGTAACTGGAATGACGACTACTACTGCATTTAATGCTGAATTAAAAAAAGTGGATGATGCTATTCAAAAAGTATCTGACACACGCTCCTCTTTAGGTGCTAACCAAAACCGCTTAGAACACACAATCAACAACCTCGGAACATCTTCCGAAAACCTAACAGCTGCGGAATCACGTATTCGCGACGTGGATTATGTCTTAACTGCTGCGTAAGCAGTGACAGACACAGTCGTCCTGGCTGGTAACGGTCAGTGAGTACGATCGGGTGAATTGCTGGAAACCCCTGAAGCTTTCTTCCCCACAACGTAACTGGAAACGGTAAACGTGACGGGCCGAAAAGAAGAGAGATTGGGCAATCAGCAGCCAAGCTCCTGTCTCGAAAGAGTGGAGAAGGTTCAACGACTAGGGTATACCATCTACAGCACAAGCCATGATGATGAAACCCATAGGAAACGCAAGACTGAGTACCTTGCTAATCCGAAGTGCCCGACCCCTACCGAGCAATCGAAGGGTGAAGATATAGTCTGGTCATTAGTGAAAGCTAATGTTCGCACGATGGCGAAAGAAATGATGGAGTTCACAAAGAACAACATCCTTACTCAAGCAGCACAAGCTATGTTGGCTCAAGCAAACCAACAGCCTCAAGGAGTTCTTCAACTTCTACGTTAATAAGGATAGAAAACGCGGTCCATAAATTGGATCGCGTTTTTTCTTTATATATTAGAAATTCAACCGATATAAAATATGCAAAATAAAACAGGATTACTGATTTAAAAATAGGTAATTAAGAGAGGTGCTAGGCATTGACTACAAAAACCACCAGAGAATTTATTGCTCCAAACTATATGAAAGAGTTTCAATGTATTGGTTCAGCATGTGATGATACTTGCTGTGCTGGTTGGAAAGTTATTGTTGATAAAGATACATACAAAAAATATAGAAACACGAACCATCCAGAACTAAAATCGTTATTGAAGGAAAATGTGAAACGTAATAGGTCTGCAGCAACAGATGTCTCATACGCAAAAATAAAGATGGATAGTTCGGGTGCCTGTACGTTATTGTATGATGATCATCTATGTAGAATCCAAAAAGAGTTAGGCCCAGATTTTTTATCAAATACGTGTGCTGTTTATCCAAGGAACTTAAACATGGTAGATAATGTGGTCGAAAAGAGTGCTACACTGTCATGTCCTGAAGCCGCAAGACTTACTTTATTTAATAAGAATGGGATTGAGTTCTATCAAGATACTGAACCGGCCAATACAAAGGGTTTTGTAAAAAAAAATACTATGACGAAAAAACAGCAGGACCTATTTTGGGAGTTGCGAATTTTTATTATTAATACTTTACAAAATAGGAGTATCTCTATTGAAGAAAGATTAATTATTTTAGGGATGTTTCTGAGGAAATATAACACTTCTTCAAATGAAAATGAAAATCTTCAATTGTTAATATCTGAGTTTAATAGAGATATGGAGAACTTGGCGTTTTCCGAACCAATAAACCAATTGCCGAAAAATATACCATTTAAAGTGAGTATGTGTAAAAGCCTTCTTAAATATAGGACCTCACTTCAAGTAACTAGTAATCGATATCTGGAATGTTTAGATGAAACGATTAAAGGACTTGGATTGGACGTGGATATTGGTGAAGAAAGAATAATTTTAAATTATACACAGGCGTATGAAAACTCGTATAAATCTTTTATACAGCAACACGAATATATCCTTGAGAACTACCTGGTGAATTATGTATTTACAAATTTATTCCCGTTTGACAAGAAAACAGTGACAGATAGTTTTACTATGCTTGTTCTTAATATCTCGATGATTAAATTACATCTTATAGGGATGGCAAAATATCATAATGGATTGACAATTGATTTGGTAATAAAATTATTCCAATCGTATTCAAAAACTATTGATCATAATTCAACTTATCTTTACAATGTGGAAAAATTGTTACAGGATTCAGGATATAATACTTTGGCACATATGGTTGTTTTAGTGAAGGATTAATGAAAGGTATTTGCAGGAATTGAAATTATAAAATCCGGCAAATCGGAATCACGTATCCGCGACGTGGATTATGTATTAGCTGCTGCATAAGCAGTGACAGACAAAGTCGTCCTGACTGGTAACGGTCAGTGAGTACAATCGGGTGAATTGCTGGAAACCCCTGAAGCTTTCTTCCCCACAACGTAACCGGAAACGGTAAGCGTGACGGGTCGAAAAGTAGAGAGATTGGGCAATCAGCAGCCAAGCTCCTGTCTCGAAAGAGTGGAGAAGTTTCAACGACTAGGGTATACCATCTATCGCACATGCCATGATGATGAAACCCATAGGAAACGCAAGACTGAGTAACTTGCCGATCCGAAGTGCCCGACCCCTACCGAGCAATCGAAGGGTGAAGATATAGTCTAGTCATTAGTGAAAGCTAATGTTCGCACGATGGCGAAAGAAATGATAGAGTTCACAAAGAACAACACTTACTCAAGCAGCACAAGCAATGTTGGCTCAAGCACAGCAAACCCCGCAAGGAGTCTTACAACTTCTTCGGTAATGTTGTGACCGGGCGTCTAACTTGGTAACGAGTTAGATGATGACTGGGTGAATTGCTGGAACCTCCTGAGAGCTCTTCTGCCACAGCGGCACTGGAAACGGTAAACGCGATGGCTTAAAAAACGAAGAGATTGGACAATCAGCAGCGAAGCCCCTGTCGGGAAACCGTGGGGAACGTTCAACGATTAGGATATACCGTCTAAGGCAATCGCTACGACGATGAAATCCGTAGGATGTTACGAATCGTAACATTCGAAGTGCCCAGCCCCTCCAAGGAAATTTAAGGGTGAAGATATAGTCTATTCTGTAATCGAAAGATACAGTCGCAAAGCAAGCGAACCAACAACCACAAGGAGTTCTTCAACTTCTACGTTAATCTGGTTAATAAAATGCGGTCCGAGATTATTCGGATCGCTTTTTTAGTCTGTTTGTAATCATATTACTATGACTAGTGAAGATTGTTATAGGGTATTAAAGTTAGTAGAATCGGTTGTATTCGTTATTGGATGACGAAAATTGAGAGCGAGACGAGAGTAGTGATAATGTGGGGGGAGACGAAAAAATAATTTCACAGAAGGAATTGTTGGATGAGTTGGATAGATTTACTCCGTGGTCTGGTCCGTTTCTAGTAAGGATTATGGGAATGTTTCCCGATTTTGAAGAAAAACCAATTCCTTTAGGATCTGGTGGTCTGTTGAAATATCGTGGAAGACATTTTGTGATTACAAATCATCATGTTATTAAAAACATAGTCGATCTAAAAAAAGATATAAGAATCCCCTATAGTATTAAGAATGAAACTTATTCTATGACTGTGTTAGACGCATACTCTAATTCCGAAGATGATATAGCTATTATTGAAATAAAATTTAATTCTAATATTAATATTAGTAATCACGCGTTTGTAAATGAGGAGTTTATAGAATATAACATTAGGGATTATGTTAACAAGACTAATATTATATTTATTCATGGCTATCCATCTCTGAAAACTACTATAAACTACGATAAATTGGAAATCGAAGCAACGACATTTCCTTATTGTACTTTTATTGATAAATTTGACGAATATATAAATTCCCTTTTTGTTCTCATTGACGAGACTGGTGTATCTAAATTTCAAGAAAAGGAAGATGTACCTAATGTATCGGGAATGAGTGGATCATTTGTCTATGGATACTATTACAACCAGAATCCACGCTTTAAATTAATTGGAGATTTAACAAGTTGGGACAAGTCTGATTCGACTTTGGAAGTTTATCCTATTAGTGAGTTTACAGACTTCATAGACAAGTATTTTTACACACCGTAATTATTGATTTGATAATTTCAAATGCAGAAACACATCAATCTAATTATGAAAATTCAAAAAAGTTTTTTGTTTTCTCTTACTACTCTTTTTTTCGAAAATGTTAGTTAACATTATTTTCATATCAACCATTAATGATCTTCTAGTGCGTATCAAATTGGTAACAGCTAAAGTTTCCAGATAGAATTTGTTTAATCTATTTGAATAGATTTTTTTTCCAGATAGTAAATACTATGCGATTACAATATCTTGCTTTAATTGAAAACCAATCAAAGTTCTCTTCCGAACAGAATTGTATTGTCGTAAGCAAAACAACAATACTTCTTTAATTTCTACTCAACTATAAAATAAAAATGAGGTCGAACCGCGTTTTTATTTTGTATTTGAGTGTGGAAATCCTCTACTAATGTTCTTTATATTAAAAGTGGCTAAGATGACGTTAAGTGAAAAGAGTCAAAATTATTAAAGTAATTCATTTTCATCTGTTATTTCCACAATTGCTGCCATTCCTAGGAAGGCAGTTTTTTAGTTTTCAGTGGAATTTGGTTCTTATCTTCATTTTGATGAGTTTAACTTCCATCACCTTGTATCCTTGTCCAGAAGACCAGTCTATATAGCAAGTGAAGCGA
Organism: Sporosarcina sp. SAFN-015; assembly: GCF_059415085.1. Lineage (NCBI taxonomy): Bacteria > Bacillati > Bacillota > Bacilli > Caryophanales > Caryophanaceae > Sporosarcina > Sporosarcina sp. SAFN-015. Next base: position 168,669 of record NZ_JBPFDR010000004.1, on the reverse strand, counting down.
CTGTTCATTCAAACAACTAATTGAGGTGAAGGAAAATGGAACAAGGTTGGATTAAAGTACATAGGTCACTATTAGACAAGCCGATTTGGACAGAGGCGACATCCGAGCAGAAAGTGATTCTGGTGACATTGCTGTTGATGGCGACGCACAAAGAAAGGCAATGGGAATGGAAGGGGATGTCGTATTCACTGCAACCGGGTCAAATGATAACGTCACTCCCGTCTCTCCATCAAAAATGCGGTAAAAATGTGACGGTGCAGAAAATCCGCACTGCTCTCAAACGATTTGAAAGGTATGGATTTCTAACAGATCAATCAACAAATCAAAACAGGCTCATAACCATTGTGAATTGGGATGTCTATCAACGTGGTGACCGTTTTGGAACAGATGACCTAACAGACAGTCAACAGACGGCTAACAGGCAGTTAACACCTAACAAGAATGTTAAGAAAGAAAAGAATGCAATAATTAATTATCCAAGGGTTACTCACGATGAGTCATCCGAGTATTATCAGCTGGCGTTGGCCCTTCATGAAGAGATTCGCCTAAACCATCCTGGCTATAGGGAGCCCGATCTTGGAAAATGGATAATCGAAATGAGGCACATCGTTGAAAAAGATCAGCGTACGATTGAACAAGTACAGTACATTATTACGTGGTCGCAGCAACATCATTTCTGGCGGACAGTTATCCTATCCCCTGCAGCTTTGCGAAGAAATTGGGATCAGATGGTGGCGCAAATGAAACAGGAACGTGATCGGCACAAGGGACAAGTGTACCAGTTACCGAAAAGGCGAGTGGAAGAATTTGTGCTAGATTTGGCGAAAGGCGAAGCATAGTATTCTTCAGGAACGATATCCTCGTATAAAGCACTTTTGTTTAACTGAAATAATGCCCATACTGACCGATATAAACATTAGCACTGCAAATTTGGATTTGATGGAGGAACCATTTTGAAATTAATTATCGGAGAACAACATATTGAGTATAAAGAGAAGCCGTCAGCGGATGAAGTGATTGAACGGATTAATGAGAGCGTGACGGAAGGGCATTATTTCAGCCATTTTATTGCAGATGGTACGGAAGTTTACGACGAACATGAGGAGTTTTTGGAGAGCAACTTGGAGGGGATCAAGGAGCTTGAAGTTGTCATTAAAACAGAAAAAGAATTCATGAATGATGTACTTTTGTCGGCAGAGGAATATTTGCAGCGTGCAATTCCTGAAGTGACCGCACTTGCAAATGAGTTCCAACGTGTCCCAACAAGTCAGACATGGGACAGATTTGAAATGCTGTTAGGCGGAGTGGAATGGCTGAATGACATGTTGAAAGTCGTTTGCAATAGCAAAGAACGCCCTTCTAACTGGGAAATGTATCAACAGATGACGTCCAACATGCAAGCTGAGTTGTCAAAGCTAGGTAAGGCAGTTGAAAAGAAGAAGAACGTTCAAATTTCAACGATCATTAAGAGTGGCTTGTTGCCAATTTTTGAGCGGTTGGAGAAGGAGTTTGGGGAGACGATTGATACGGAGTTTGTTCGTAAGAATTTGAATTGACATAACGAATGTCGCCTAGTAATGAAATTTTTTATGGCAACATTGATTGATAAGGAGCTCCATCCAAAATCAGCTATTCAACCGAGTACTTCACTCATCTGAACAGCTGATTTTTATGTTATACTGATATGCTTGTGTTACTGAATACAATGAAGTTGAGGAATGCGTATGTTGAATGAACAATTGAAAAAAGGGAGTCTGTTGGCGTTTTTGCCGCTTATTGTTTTTGTTGTCCTGTTTATCGGGTCGGGGATTGTGACGAAGGACTTTTATAATATGCCTTTGAACGTGGCGATGCTGATTGCGGCTGCTGTGGCGCTCATGATGAATCGGCGGGAGACGTTCAGTAACAAGGTCGATGTTTTTATGAAGCATGCGGGGCATCCGAATATTATTTTAATGGCAGTCATTTTTCTATTGGCTGGCGCTTTTGCGGGAGTGGCGAAAGGGATGGGGGCTGTTGAGTCGACGGTCAATTTAGGGCTGTCGTTGCTGCCAGCAAATTTGCTCATTGTCGGCTTGTTTGTCATCGGCTGTTTCATATCGATTTCGATGGGGACGTCGATGGGCACAATCGTTGCACTGGCGCCGATCGGTGTAGGAATTGCCGCTCAAACGGATATCCCTGTATCGCTTGCGATGGCAACGGTCATTGGCGGTGCGATGTTCGGGGATAATTTGTCGATGATTTCGGATACGACGATTGCGGCGGTCCGGACGCAACAGACAAAAATGAAGGACAAGTTCAAAGTGAATTTCTTCATCGTTCTTCCGGGAGCGATCGTGACGATGATTCTCCTTGCTCTGTTGACGCAAGGTAATTCCGCGGAGCTAGCAGGTGAATACCCATTTGAATTCATTAAAATCTTGCCGTATGTAGCTGTATTAGTGGCGGCATTGCTCGGTGCGCATGTATTGGTCGTACTCGTTGGAGGAACGATTTTAGCTGGTGTCATCGGACTGCTGGATGGTTCCTACCAGTTGGCGAGCTTCTTGCAGACGGCATCCGAGGGCATTATGTCGATGGAGGATTTAGCGATCGTTTCCATTTTAATCGGCGGTATCGTTGGGATCATTCAGCATAATGGCGGCATCGATTACTTATTGCGGGTCATCTCCCGTAGAATCAAGTCGAAAAAAGGCGCTGAATTCGGAATTGCAGGATTAGTGAGCGCGGCGGATATTGCGACTGCCAATAATACAATCGCCATCATTATTACGGGACCGATCGCAAAACGCATCGCCGATGAGTACGGCATTGATCCTCGCAAATCGGCAAGTTTGCTTGATACGTTTTCAAGCGTCTGGCAAGGCGTCTTGCCGTACGGTGTCCAAGTATTGGCGGCCGCGGGCTTAGCGGCAATTTCGCCGTTAAGCATCATCGTCTATTCGTTCTACCCGGTACTGATGGGGATTTGCTGCATTATTGCAATGTTGATTGGATATCCGAAGTTCAATAAAACAAAATAAAGATCCCGCCTGGCATATAGCCAATGCGGGATTTTTTTTACATCTTGAAACGGTCAATTGCAAGGTTCAGTTTTTCACTCAAGTCTGTCAGTATTTCTGCAGCATCTGTGACAGATTGGATTGCCCTGAGCTGCTCGTCTGTTGAAGCGCTGACTTCTTCACATGCGGCTGCTGTTTCTTGGGACGTGGCCGCCATCGTCTGGATGGTCATTGCCACTTCGTCTTTACGACGGGCTACGCTCTCGATTTCATTTGAAATCGAATCGATGGAAGCCTGCATATTTTCCATCAAATCGGAAAGTTGGGCGAATGTCTTTTCTGTTTCCTGGACGACGCTTTCTTGGTCTCGGAACGTAGCGATTGTTTCATCCATCTGGGAAGTTACGAGTCGGGATTCTTCCTGTAATTGCAAGACGGTCTCTTTCACTTCTTCCGTAGCACGCGCAGACATTTCCGCAAGTTTCCGGACTTCTTCTGCGACGACTGCAAAGCCTTTTCCGTGTTCGCCTGCACGAGCCGCTTCAATGCTTGCGTTCAGTGCAAGAAGGTTTGTCTGTGAGGAAATATCAGTGATTGTTTCCATGACTCCACCGATTTCCTTAACCTTTTCGCCGAGGGTACTAATGGCGTCGTTCATCGACTTCAGATTTGTGCCTGATGATTCGAACGTCTGTTGAAGATTGTGCATCTGGGTTTGGCCATTCGTGTTCATCTTGCCTGTCTGTTCCGCGATTGTCTTCATTGAAACCGCACGTTCCGTAATATCGTTGATCTGTCTGCCAAGTTCATCTGCTTTTTCAGTGACCGTTTCGGCATCTCCTGCAGATCTGGAAGCACCATGTGCAATTTCATTTACGGCATTTGCAACTTCCGAGCTTGATGCACTCGTCTCTTCTGCCACGGCACTCAAACTTTCAGAGTTTGTCCTGACATGGTCAGCGGATTGATTCACAACGGAAATGATGCCATGCATGTTGGCAATCATTTTGTTGAAGTTTTCGCCAAGTTGTCCAATCTCATCTTTCGTTCGGATATCCGATTGGACGGTCAGATCGCCTTCTGCTACTTCATCCATCAAGCTTCGAAGACGTGCAATCGGTTTCAGCATTCTGCTAATGAGGAAGTACAGGCCGATTCCGACAACGGCGAGTGTGATGATTGAAATGATGAAGATGGAAATTAACAGCTGACGCGACATTTCCATAAGGTTGTTCTCCTCATATACTGTACTGACCTTCCAACCAAATTCGGGGATTGTCGAATGGACGCTGATCATCTGTTTGCCGTCCTCGTCCTTGAATGTCGCATCCCCCTGGTCCGAATCGTACATATTCTTGACATAGGCAATCTCCATCAAGTTTTCCCCGCCTTTTGTTGGGTGGGCAATCGCTGTGCCGTTTTCGTCAAAAAGCGTGGAATAACCATCGTACGGGATATACGCTGAGTTCAACATATCGGTAATAGCGGTCAACATGAGGTCAACCCCGGCCACACCGACTACTGTTCCGTTCTTCTCGACCGCAAAGGAAGCAGTGATCATGAAATCGCCGCTGACCTCATCGATGTATGGTGACGACCATTGCACCTTGCCCGGTTCTGCAATCGCGTTTTCATACCATGGACGGCTCGTCGGATCGAAGCCGGTCAAATCCGACACAGGATAAATATTGATATGCTTGGAAGGTAGTGCATAATAGACTGCAACTGCATCGGAATAGACTTCCAAAAAGTTTTTCAGTCTTTGAACTAACTCCGCTTCACTTACACTTGAACCTCTAGGACCAGTGAAGTTCATAATTTCATCCGAATCGGTAAGGGCATCGATTCCTTTCGAATATTGTGCAAGGAAGTTTTCGACAGAGTAACCCATCTGGCTCGAAATAGCGTCGCTTGAATCGATAACACTTTCCAGCGAACGTTTCTTCACCTGGCCATTAAGCATGAAGGCCATAAGTAAGGTTCCTATAAAAAATAGAATTAGAGCTGTGAAGATGATCTTAGTTTTTAGTGATTTAGCCATAAATATCCACCCTTCTTAGTAAATTTGGTCTATATATTTTATTTCGACAAATTTTGTGGCGATTCAAGTGATTTCTCAACCGGGTGAACAAAATATTTTGTCTTTTTAATTTTCATATTAGTCATGTGGGCAATGTTCTGCATGGCGTTTTCTATCTTAATTCTATAAAGCTTTGTGTGAAAGGGAATGAAAAGGGGGAATGGAATGCAAAGACGGTGAATGGGTGAACGGGGAGTATCGCGCTTCCGGATTATATGAAATGAACGAATGACAATATAGCAATACACCACGCATAAAAAAGAAAACGAGCTGCCGGAAGACAGGCACGTTTCCTTTTGATTTTATTTAAAAACTTTCAAACGGTCTTCCACAGGTTGAAATTCCTTCTTGTTCGGTTCCATGACCGGCTTGCCGAACGGCATTTGAGCAAGCAGTTTCCAGCCTTTAGGCAAGTTCCAAGTTTCCTTAACTTCGTCGTCAATCAGCGGATTATAGTGTTGCAGGCTTGCGCCGAATCCTTCTTCTTCAAGCGCCGTCCAAATGACAAACTGCAGCATGCCGGACGACTGGAGTGCCCAGCCTGGGAAGTTATCTTTGTATTCTTCGTTGTCCCGCTGCATCTGTTCCACTAAATCCATATCCTCAAAAAACAGGATTGTGCCGTACCCGCCGCCGAACATTTGCATACGTTGTTCAGTTGAAGCGAAATTCTCCTCAGGCACAATTTTACGCAATGTATTTTCAGTGATATTCCAGAGCTTGTTGTTTTCTTCGCCAAGCAGCACGACAACGCGTCCGCCCTGTGAATTGAAAGCAGACGGCGTATGTTTCACCGCATGAGCAACAATTTCTTCAATTCTTTCATCCTATAGTATACAAAAGGATACTACAGGAGGAATCATGTATGTCAGACGTTTCAAAATGCAAAGTCGAAGAAGCGCTCGAAATCGTTGTAGGCAAATGGAAACCGATCATCTTGCTTCATTTATTGCATGAAGGTACGAAACGGTTCAGCGAGCTGAAGCGCAGCATGCCAGGCATCACGCAGAAAATGCTGACGAAACAGCTACGGGAACTGGAAGAAGAGGATATCATCCAGCGGGTCGTCTATCCGCAAGTGCCACCGAAAGTCGAGTATTCCATGACAGAGTACGGACGGTCTCTCGGTCCAATTCTAGAAGCGATGCACGAATGGGGCGAGAATCATATCCAGCATAAAAATAACTTGGGCTGCAATTCGGATAGTGGTAAACAAGCGCAGTGATTATGATGAGGGCGTGTATGAATCCCGCCGTGTAAGGGTATAAAAGAGGCAAGTGACAGAAAGTGAGGTGGTGACATGTTTGGGGATGGAGAGGAGTACATAACACCGGAAGAAGCGGTGGATACGATCGAGGAATTTGCAGGGAGGTATCCCGGCTATCGGCGTGCGCATGCGAAGGGAATTGCGTTCGACGCGGAGTTTGTGCCGTCTGGAATTGCCGTTCCGTATACGGTGTCCCCGCATCTTCAAAAGGGGAAAGTTGGCGCAGTTGTTCGGTTTTCCCATAGCACGCCGTCACCCGACCCGCCGGAATGGCTTGTGCCGATCAAGGGAATGGCGGTCCGGTTTTCATTGCCGGACGGCGCATTCACGAATTTGGTGATGGCGAATGTGCCGGTATTCATTACGAAGACGCCTGAAGCGTTTGTGCGGCTGCTGAAAGTGATGACAAAGGGTGAGTTGTCATGGCGTGAAAAATGGCGCGTGCTTCGGAAAGACCCTGAATTTCGGACAGTGCCTACGTTGTTGAAGCAGCTCAAACCGCCTGCTAGTTTTGCAGAAGAAACGTACCATGCGCTCCATTCGTATTATTTGGTCAATGGGCAAGATGAGCGGCAGGCTGTCAGATTTCGATGGGCGCCCGTCTCTAAAGAGGAAGGTTCAATTTTAAAAACGATGAATGATTTGGAGGAGGAACTGCTAGCCCGTATGGAAGATGAGGGTGTGCAATTCCGCTTGATGATCCAGATCGGCGAGGATGGCGATCCGGTGGATGATCCGAGTGTCAGATGGCCAGAAGATCGACAGATGATCGATGCGGGTATTTTGACACTAAAGTCTGTACGGGAAGATGAGGCCGAATCTTTCGTATTCGATCCGACGCTTGAGGTTGAAGGTCTTGAGTGTTCGGATGATCCAATTCTCAAGTACCGCTCTCCCTTCTATGCCGAATCATCCGGCCGCCGTTTCCGTGAAAAGCGTCTGCCCGGTCAATGAATGATCATAACAATCCCGCTCGCTGGCATTCGGCCAATAGCGGGATTTATTTTTGCTTTTTGCTATTCTAAGGATTTTATTTCCGACAAAAACTACTATTCTAAAGTTTTCCTCCATTCTAGCGAAAGTGTCGTATAATAGAAGAAAAAACGGGGGAATTCCATTGGACTATTTATACAACCCACACCAAACAACTCGCCATACCGTATTCGCGCGGAAAGGAATGGTGGCGACGTCGCAACCGCTGGCGTCTCAAGCGGGCATTGAAGTAATGCAGAAGGGCGGGAATGCGGTCGATGCCGCGATTGCAACGGCAGCTGCGCTTACGGTCGTCGAGCCGACAACGAACGGACTTGGGGGCGACGCATTTGCAATCGTCTGGATGAAGGATAAGCTGTACGGCTTGAACGCGTCCGGACCTGCGCCGGAAGCGTTGACACTGGATGCGATGAAAGAGGCGGGGCACGAAAAGATTCCGACGTTCGGCTTCACACCGATTACCGTGCCGGGGGTTCCTTCTGCTTGGGCGGAACTATCGAAACGGTTCGGCAAGCTGCCATTGAGTGAAACGCTTGCCCCTGCCATCCGTTATGCGGAGGAAGGATATCCGTTGACGCCGGTTTTAGGGAAGTACTGGAAAATTGCCTATAATAAATTCAAATCGCTTGATTCAGCTGAATTCGACGAGTGGTTCAAAGTATTCGCGCCGGATGGCCGTGCGCCTGAAATCGGGGAAATGTGGAAGTCGCCGGATCATGCAAAGACATTGCGTTCCATTGGCGAAACGAATGCAGAGTCCTTTTATAAAGGCGAGCTTGCGGATTTGATTGATGCACATGTGGCTGAGAACAACGGCTACTTACGCAAATCTGATCTTGAAAACTACAAAGCGGAATGGGTCGATCCGATTTCGACGAATTATCGTGGCTATGACGTATGGGAAATCCCGCCGAACGGGCAAGGCATCGTGGCGCTCATGGCGCTCAATATTTTCTCCGAAATGAATCCTGCCGTTTCTGGAGACGTTCAGTCATTGCACGAACAGATCGAGTCGATGAAGCTCGCTTTCATTGACGGAAAGGCATTCATTACCGAACAAAAAGAGATGCCGATTGATGTTAAGGAATTGTTGTCGAAGGATTATGCAAAGAAACGTGCCACAGAAATTAAGGAACGGGCAACAGCGCCGGAACCATTCGAGCTGCCTCGAGGCGGAACGATCTATTTGGCGACTGCGGATGAAGAGGGGAATATGGTTTCATTCATCCAATCGAATTATATGGGCTTCGGGTCGGGAGTTGTCGTGCCGGGAACAGGCATTGCGCTCCAAAACCGAGGCGTCGATTTCTCGCTTGATCCGAACCATCCGAATGTCTTGAAGCCGGGCAAACGGACGTATAACACGATCATTCCAGGGTTTCTCACGAAAGATGGACAAGCGGTCGGCCCGTTCGGTGTCATGGGCGGTTTCATGCAACCGCAAGGCCATTTCCAAGTCGTCGTCAACACGGTCGATTATCATTTGAATCCACAAGCGACGCTCGATGCGCCGCGCTGGCAATGGATTGAAGGGAATAAAGTGCACGTAGAGCCGGATTTCCCGAATCATATTGCCCAAGCGCTCGTCAGGCTAGGGCATCAAGTCGTCCCTACATTGGACGGCGGATCATTCGGCAGGGGCCAGATCATTTGGCGCGACCCGGAAACAGGCGTCCTTTCTGGCGGGACCGAAGCGAGAACAGATGGATCGATTGCGGTTTGGTGATGAAATTGTAAACTAGTCATAACACCTTCTTTCCAGTTTCCACAGCGAAACTGGTTAGAAGGTGTTTTTTTACAGATGTCATCCAATTCAGAACCTTCTATGTTAAAATAGTTAGAAAGAGATACTAGGGTAGGTGAGAATCGATGCAGACAAAGCCCATTTTACTATCAAAGCTAATGCCGCCAACGCCGTCCGCCACGTATATGCGGAGAGCTTCGTTCATTAAAAAGATGAAGATGGCGGATCGGGTGAAGCTGACGCTATTGCATAGCGGGGCAGGGTATGGGAAAAGTTCGGGTCTTTCTGCGTATTTTCATGATACGAAAGCGACATACAGCTGGTATTCCGTGACGGATGAAGATGATGACGTCCTTCCCTTTATTACATATTTGACGCAAAGTATCCGTCGTGTCGTGCCGGAATTCGGGTCTTCCTTGTCTGAATGGGAGGAGCCGACATTGCATCCGAAAGAAATGGATCTTGAACGATGGCTTGCCCTTTTCATGAATGAACTTTGTGAAATCGACACCTCCCTTTTCATTGTCATCGATGATTTTCACCATGTCGACCATGTGTTTTTAGTCAATTATCTCGTTGAAAAGATGATCGGTTCATTGCCACCGAACATACATCTTATTGTTGCGACGCGGAACCGTCCGCGTTGGGCGAGCCTCGTCAAATTGAAGGTGACTGGCCAACTGAACGAGCTGACGGAGGAAGACTTTCTATTTTCGGAAGAGGAAGTCGCCGTTTTTTACGAGGATTATTTCGAACAGACGCTAACGGAAGCGGAGGCGGCATCGGTCATCCGTTTGACGGAAGGATGGGCGATTGCGGTCAATTTACTGGCGCTCCATCTTGCAGGTGGTGAAACCCATTTGCCGACCGCGATGAAGCCCGCCCTGCATGAACTGTTCGCCTATCTGTCCGAGGAAGTGTTCAACCGGATGAGCGAGGAAGAGAAGAATTGGCTGTTGGCCTATTCAATCTTTCCGACGTTTTCCTTGCAGCTTGTCGGTACGTTTTATGGGAATGAAGCGGCAAGCATACTCGAGCAATTAGCGGAGCGGCATGTGTTTATTCAAACACTCGGGGAAGGGACATACCGGTACCACGCCCTCTTCCAGCAATTTTTGGAACGGAAATGGCAAACGGCCGATCCGGATCGGTTTCATTCAATACAAAAAAAGGCCGCTGAATTTTATGTTCGGCTGGCAAACCCGATCCAAGCGATTTCACATGCTGTCAAAAGTGGTGACTCCGAATTCATCGGTCAAATCATCATCGATAATGGGGCAAGTCTCATTAAAGCCGGTCAGTTCGAATGGCTGCTTGATATTGTCAAAAGCTTATCGCCTGACGTGCTCGAAAGATTTTATCCACTCTATTATTTTGAAGGGGAGGCGCATCGGTACCGTGCTTTTTACGAGAAAGCGAGAGTGGCGTATTCGGCATGTATAGTAGCAGCCGAAAACCAGGGTGATGATTATTATGCAGGCCGCGCACATGCGGGAATCGCGAATATTTATCTCGACACGATCCAACCTGGGCTCGCAGATCCGTATTTGATGAATGCGATCCTTTTCGCGGAAAAGAGCGAAAGGACAAGCGAATTGGAAATGGAGTTGTTGAAACGGCAATTCGCAGAAAACCTCGTCAATCTCGGTAAAGCTGCCGATGCTGCAAAATGGGTGGAGCAGGAGATCCATGATAAAAGCATTCTCCGGGAAGGCAATTTAGATGCAAGAATTGCGCTTCGGACCGGCCAATTGCATGAAGCGCAAGCAATCTTAACGGAACGTATCGATGATTCAACATTGCCTGATGCTCACAGGGAAACCGACATTTTACTCTCTTTAATTTACTCGATGACGGGGCAAAATGAGCTCGCATTGGAGAGTGCCGAACGAGGGGTCGAGCTCGGAAAGGCGGAGAAATCGGGTTTCATTGAAGCGGTCGGTCTCATCCGGATGGGCCACGCGAGAACGATTGCCGATTCCGGCGATGCAGCAATTGCGAAAGAACATTATATCCGGGCGATCGAGCGGATGGATGAATTGAATGTGTCGCGCGGGAATGCAGAGCCGTATATGGGGTTGTCGATTGTGGCAGCGCGGCAAGGAGAATATGCGGAAGCGATCCGGTACGGAGAGGCGGGTTTGCGGGAGACGGAGAAGGTCAACGATGGCTGGCTTTCTGCACTGATTCATATTGGGCTCGCAATCGTTCATTATTATGCAGGAAATGATTCGGACATGGAACGCCATTTAAGTGAGGCGGACCGTTTATTCCAAACGTGTGGAGATGTGTACGGAGAAATGGTGACAGCGTTTTGGTCGATGAATTTGTACGGCAGAACCGGAAATGAAGCACGTTTTTCGGAGCACGCCGAACGATTTTTCACACTTTGTACGGTTTATTCCTTCTTCCTGACGGCCGACACCGTTTTCGGCCCGTTCGATCGCCAGTCCATCCATCCTTTAGTGCTCAAGTCGGCACGTATCCATAAGGAGCACACTGGTATTCAGCACGCCATTCATCTCCTTGGACTAGAGGAAACCGCTTCCCATCCAGGCTATAAAATCGATGTCCAGCTATTAGGGCCTTTCATGATTCAACTTGGGCTTGAAGAAGTCGACGACCGGAAATGGCAACGGGATAAGTCGAAGGAGATCTTTCTTTATTTATTATTGAATAAAAACCGTTTCGTCCCGAAAGAGGAAATCATGCAGGCACTTTGGGAAGATGCCGACGACAAGAGCGCTGACCGGGATTTTAAAGTGGCCTTGAATGCATTGCTGAAAGTGATCGAGCCGAACCGGAGTGCAAGGGAAAATCCGTTTTTCATTCTCCGCAAACAGACGATGTACCGGTTGAACCCGAAAGCCGACATCCGGACGGATCTTGATCGTTTCATAGAGTATGTGGAATCCGGCTTGGCGGAAAAGACCGCCGAGACAGCAGTAGACCAACTATTGAAAGCAACTGCCCTTTATAAAGGGAAACTGTTCGAGGAAAAGCTGTCTGTCGAATGGATTGCACAAGAACGCGAGCGCATCGAACAGCTCTACATCCAAGCACTCGAACGCCTCGCACAATCATATACGAGGCTGCAAAACTACGGAAAAACAATCGAATGGGCGGAGAAACTGCTGCGGATCGATCAAACATGGGAGGAAGCGTATCGCTTGCTCATGTACGCCCACTACCAGCTCCAAAACCGCCCGCAGTCTATCAAATGGTACCGCAAATGCCAATCTGTTTTGCAAGACGAGTTATCCATCGAACCTATGGAAACGACTGAGCAGATGTACAAAATGATTATGAATGAATTATAGGACGGTCTCGGATTCCGGGGCCGTCTTTGCATTGCCCGCGCTCAAGAAAGCCGTTTCGCGCTCAAGAAAACCGAATCCGCGCTCAAGATTTCCATTTCGCGCTCAAGAATTTCATTTCGCGCTCAAGAAAACCGACTCCGCGCTCAAGATTTCCATTTCGCGCTCAAGAAACCGAATCCGCGCTCAAGATTTCCGTTTCGCGCTCAAGAAACCGACTCCGCGCTCAAGAATTCCGTTTCGCGCTCAAGAAACCGAATCCGCGCTCAAGATTTCCATTTCGCGCTCAAGAAACCAAGTCCGCGCTCAAGAATTCCGCCCCCGCGCTCAAGAACTTCGCCCAAGCGCTCAAACCGGCTTGTCCATTGCTTTGTAACTCTTTTGCAACTCCGCATCGCTAGAGTAATAGACAGGAAGAAAGCGTTTACAAAACGAGTGGGAGAGAGGAGTTGCAGTATGAAGAAGAAATTGTGGTTAGTTCTATTATTTGCAATGATGCTAGTCATTAGCGCGGCTTGCAGCAAATCAGAAGAAGGAGATGCATCGTCTTCTGAAAAGGAAACGCCATCGAATACAACGCCTGTATCGGGAGAAGCGAGCAGTGAAGAAGGCGGCACGATTAAAATTGGTGTCCTCGCTTCATTGACTGGAGCGCTCGAATCATATGGAAAGCAAACAAGACAAGGCTTCGAGCTCGGTCTTGAATATGCGACTGGCGGCACGATGGAAGTCGCAGGCAAGAAAATCGAATTCATTTTCGAAGATACGGAAACGAAACCTGAAGTCGCTGTCCAAAAAGCGACAAAGCTTTTAGAAGAAGATGAAGTGGATTTCCTCGTCGGTTCCTCTAGTTCTGGGGACACGCTCGCAGTACTTCCATTAGCGGAAGAATACGAGAAAATTATGATCGTTGAACCAGCTGTAGCGGACAGCATTACAGGTTCGGAGTTCAACCCATACATTTTCCGGACGGCAAGAAACTCGTCTCAAGACGCTGTCGCAGGGGCTGCTGCAATCGCGGGTCCTGGCGTTAAAATCGCGACATTCGCACCGGATTATTCATTCGGATGGGATGGTGTCGCAGCATTCAAGAAAGCTGCTGAAGATTTAGGGGCAGAAATTGTTATCGAAGAATTCGCAGATCCAGCAGCAACGGACTTCACATCCAACTTGCAGAAGATCATTGAAGCAGACCCTGATTACATGTTTGTCGTGTGGGCTGGGGCGAACTCGCCTTGGAACCAGATCGCTGATTTGAAGATGCAAGAGAAAGGCATCAAAATCTCGACAGGTGCACCGGATATCCCGGCACTTTCCATCATGGAGCCGCTCGTCGGCATGGAAGGGTTCTCGGTTTACTACCATACGCTTCCTGACAATGAAATTAACGATTGGTTAGTCAAGGAGCACAAAGCGCGCTATAACGGCGAAGTTCCTGACTTGTTCACGCCAGGTGGAATGACTGCTGCCATCGCGATTGTTGAAGCGTTGAAGAAGACGGATGGAGACGCGGACGGCAATACGTTGATCGGTGTTATGGAAGGCATGTCATTCGACACACCAAAAGGAAAGATGACTTTCCGAGCCGAAGATCACCAAGCGTTGCAAACGCTTTATTCCATCAAGCTTGAAAAGCAAGATGGCGTGCCATATCCGGTTCCGGTTCTCATCAGGGAGCTTTCGCCTGAAGAAACTGAGCCGCCAATCAATAACTGATCACTTATAGGGAATTTGGAAGGACAGTGAACTCGCTGTCCTTCTCAATCACATCAAAACAGTTTGATCTGATTGAGAAGGATGGGAAGGAGGAAAACGAGTGGAACCGATTATACGAACAGAAAACCTGACAATCCGATTCGGCGGGCATACGGCCGTATCGCATGTAAATTTTGAAATGCCGCCACGGCACTTGAAGTCGATCATCGGGCCGAATGGCGCGGGCAAGACGACGTTTTTCAATTTATTGAGCGGTGAACTGAAACCGACGGAAGGGGACGTCTTCTTCAAAGGAGAATCGATGGCTCCTTTATCTGCAGTTGCCCGGACGCGGAAAGGGCTTGGCCGTTCATTCCAAATAACGAATGTGTTTCCGAATTTGACGGTGCTGGAAAATGTCCGGCTTGCAGTCCAATCAAAAAAAAAAATCCGGTATCAAATGATCCGGCATTTTATCCATTATAAGCAGCTCATCGAAGAGGCGGAGAAATTGATTGCCCTCGTGCTGCTCGATGGCAAAGAACATGCCATCGCAAGCCAATTATCCCATGGGGAGAAGCGGAAGCTTGAAATCGCGATGCTGCTCGCGCTCGACACAGAAGTGCTGTTGCTCGATGAACCGACGGCCGGCATGTCCCTTGAAGAAGTGCCAGCGATATTGGACGTCATCCGAAAAATCAAACAGACGGGTGAAAAAACGATTTTGTTGATCGAGCATAAAATGGATATGATTTTGGATTTGTCGGATTCCATCATGGTGCTCTTCAACGGCAAGCTGCTGGCGGATGGCAGCCCGAAAGAAATTATGGATAACGAAACTGTACAAAATGCGTATTTGGGAGGCCTTTACGATGAAAACCTTGCTGAAAGTTGATGGCATCCATACGCATATCGGCCAGTACCATATCCTTCAAGGCATTTCATTCGAAGCGCGTGAAGGGGAAGTGAGCGTTCTTCTTGGCAGGAACGGAGCGGGTAAGACGACGACATTGAAGACGATTATGGGATTGACGCCTGCTTCGAAAGGTAGCGTTGAATTCATTGGACAGGATATTACGAAAAAACCGACGTATACGATTGCAAACGCCGGAATCGGCTATGTGCCGGAAGACCAAGGTATCTTCGGCGATTTGACCGTTGAGGAGAATATGAAAGTAGCTATGCGGAAAGAAGACGAAGCGGCGTTTGCGCGACAAGATTATGTGCTGGAACTATTTCCGGATTTAAAGAAGTTTTGGAAGAAGGACGGAGGACATTTATCTGGTGGGCAGAAGCAAATGCTTTCGATGGCACGTGCGTTCGTCAATGACAGCAAGCTGCTCCTTATCGATGAACCGTCGAAAGGGTTGGCACCGATCGTCGTAGAGAAGGTAATGGAAGCCATTACGGAAATGAAGAAAAGCACGACGATTGTGCTCGTGGAACAGAACTTCATTATGGCGAGCCGGATTGGCGACCGTTATACGCTCATTGACGACGGGGAAACGGTCCATGCAGGGGATATGGCAGATTTAATCCACAACGAAGAAATAAAACGCAAATACTTAGGAATCGGATGAAGGGGGCTGCACGATGGATTTACTTATCAATTTAACGATAAACGGTTTGGCGACGGGCATGCTCATTTTCCTTCTCGCTTCCGGTTTGACACTCATTTTCGGACTCATGAGCGTGCTGAATTTCGCGCATGGCGGACTGTTCGCGTGGGGTGCGTTTTCAGGCGTATGGTTCTATACGATCTCGGGAAGCTTCATCGTCGGCATTCTTGGCGCCATCCTTACAGGAATCATCCTCGGTTTCATTACCGAAAAGCTGATCATTACGCCGGTGTATGGCAATCACGTCCAGCAGATCCTCATTACACTCGGCTTCATGCTTGTGCTTGCTGAAATGCTGAAAGTCGTTTGGGGGCCGAATCAAATCGCGGCGAAAGTGCCTCCGTATTTGGCGGGTAGCTGGGAGTTCGGGGACGTCCTTATCATTAAATATCGGTTATTCATTATCATCGTAGGCTTCGTCATTTTTGGCATTTTCCAATACATGCTGCAAAGGACAAAAATCGGCCTGATCGTTCGTGCTGGCGTATTGGATAAAGACATGGTTCAGGCGCTTGGCATCAATATTAAGCGCGTTTTCTTGTACGTTTTCATGGCAGGTGCTGCGCTTGCAGCGTTGAGCGGCGTTCTGTTTGCTCCGTATTCAGGTGTCATCTACGCGGAAATGGGTTTTGAATTTGCGATTTTGGCGTTCATTGTCGTTGTCATCGGCGGGATGGGCAGCTTCCCGGGCTCGTTGTTTGCCGCCATTTTGGTCGGTCTCGCGGGAAGTTATATGGCGTATTACGTTCCCGCTCTATCACTTGCGGTCAATATGTTGCTTATGGCAATCGTATTAATATTCCGTCCGCAAGGGCTTTTCACGGCAAAGGGGTGACGGCATGAAAAACAAATTCCAATGGAACAACCTGTTTCTTGCAATCATTGTCATTGTACTCGCCGTTTTCCCGCTCGTTTCGGATTCCAGGACATGGACGATTCTGTTGACGCAGATATTCATCTTTTCGATTTTGGCGATGAGCTATGATATTTTGCTCGGCTATACGGGCATCGTCTCATTCGGGCATGCGATGTTCTTCGGGATGGGAGCGTATACGACCGCAGTCATGCTGAAAAGGATGGAGCCAACGATCGGTGTCTTTATCCTGTCGATCGTTTGTGGGATGCTGCTTGCGGCATTGATCAGTTTCTTTATCGGACTCATGACGCTGCGGCTGAAAAGCCATTTCTTCGCGATGCTCACGTTAGCCGTTTCCGGACTGTTTTTAGTGCTCGCGGAAAAATGGCGTACAGTAACTCAGGGAAATGACGGATTTACGTTCAAGGCACCTGAGTTTTTCAAGGACAGGATGATGTTTTATTTCGCTACGCTCATCTGTCTTGTGCTCGTCTATTTGCTGTTGCGGAGATTCGTCAATTCGCCGTTCGGGCGTGTCCTCGTCGCGGTAAGGGAGAATGAACAGCGGACAAAGTCGCTCGGATTTAACACATTGCATTATAAAGTTATCGCGTCCGTTGTGGCTGGAGTTATCGCAAGCTTGGCGGGCTCGCTATATGCAGTCTCTCTGCGATTCGTCAACACTAGCGTACTGACAATGGATATTACGCTCGACGCGTTGCTCATGACGATCATCGGCGGCGTCGGAACGTTGATCGGCCCGATTGTTGGTGCAGGTGTCATCGAATTGGCCCAACATTATTTATCGGGCCTCGCGAAGGAGTATCCGATTTTTGAAAGATGGATCATTTTCTTCGGAATCGTCTATATCCTGGCGGTCATCTTCTTCCCACGAGGCATTGTCGGGACGATACGCGAGAAGTTCTGGAAGCGTAAAACGAAGACTCGTCCGCTCGGGAAGGAGGAAGTCTCATGACGTCTGTCGGTATTGTTAGTACGGGCACGTATATTCCGTCAACAAAAATGACTGCGGAGGAAATTGCGGAACAATCGGGATTGCCGGTGGACGTCGTGAAGACGAAGATGGGCATAACGGAAAAACCGATTCCTGGGGAGCACGATCATACTGTCGCAATGGGCGTATGGGCAGCCCGAGAAGCGCTCCGGAAAGGGCAAGTCGACCCGAAGGAAATTGACGTCATCATTTATATCGGGGAAGAGCATAAGGAATACCCGTTATGGACAGCTGCCATTAAAATGCAGGAGGAGCTTGGTGCCTATCATGCATGGGCTTTCGACGTCGCGCTCCGCTGCGGAACGGCGATCATGGCGATGAAAGTGGCGAAAAGCCTTATGCTATCAGATCCGGAAATTAAGACGGTCCTTCTCGCGGGAGGGTATCGAAACGGCGATTTCATCGATTATGGAAATGAAAGGACCCGTTTCATGTTTAACTTGGCCGCGGGTGGTGCCGCGATGATTTTACGGCGCGATCATCCTGAAAATATCGTCATGGAAGCGGAACTCATAACGGACGGATCCTTCTCGGAGGATGTCGTCGTTCCTGTCGGTGGGACGAAGAAGCCGCTCACGTCAGAAGATCTGGACAACGGCCTTTACCGTCTGGATGTGCTTGACCCGATCGGAATGAAAGCGCGGCTTGAACAGAAGTCGATGGAAAACTTCTTGAAGGTCATCCGCAGTTCATTGGAAAAAAGCAGACTTACCGAGAAGGACATTGATTATCTCGCAATCTTGCATATGAAGAGGTCGGCGCATGATTACGTCCTGCGCGAGCTCGGTCTTCAGGAAGAGCAATCAGTTTATTTACATGAATACGGTCATATTGGGCAAATGGACCAAATTTTGTCTTTAGAGCTTGCTCAAACGGAAAATAAATTGAATGATGGAGATATCGCTGTACTCGTCAGCGCAGGTATCGGTTACGCGTGGGGAGCGATTACGGTGAAATGGGGAAAAAGCGAGGGGGAAAAGGAAAATGGCACTTCAAAAAGTGGGACTGAATAAAGTGACCTTGGCGAACAATGAACAAATTGCGTATCGGGAAAGAGAAGGCGGCGAGCAAGTCGTCATTCTCGTCCACGGCAATATGACGTCGTCGAAGCATTGGGACATCCTCATTGACGCGATGGATCCGAAGCATAAGATTTACGCGCCGGATAACCGCGGGTTTGGGGAATCCACGTACAACGAAAGAGTGACAGGCATCTGCGATTTTTCGGAAGATCTTCATGGATTCATTGAAGCGTTGGGCCTGAAAGATTTTCATTTAGTAGGCTGGTCGACGGGCGGCGCGATCTGCATGCAATACGTGGCGGATCATCCGGGCAAATGTGAAAAGCTTGTCTTGCTCGCATCCGCTTCCACGCGGGGCTATCCGTTTTTCGGGACAAAGGAGGATGGCAGTCCGAATCTCGAACATCGTCTCCAAACGATCGATGATGTCGAGCAGGACGCTGGCAAAACAATACCGATGCAAGGATTGTACGATACGGAAAACCGGGAAGGGCTGAAAGCAGTCTGGAACGCATTGATCTACACGCATAATCAGCCGGATGCAGCGAAATACGATGAATATATTGATGATATGCTGACGCAGCGGAATTTGGCGGATGTGTATCACTCATTGAACACATTCAATATTAGCCCGCACCATAACGGCTTGAATGAGGGCAGCAACCAGGCGAAGGATATCGACATCCCTGTGCTCGTCTTGCGAGGGGACCGGGACTACGTCGTCAATGCGCAAATGACGGAAGAAATTATGGAAGACCTCGGCGACAATGCGACGTTCGTTTCGCTTGAAGATATGGGGCATTCGCCGTTAGTCGATAATGTAGACAAACTAACGAAAACAATCGAATCGTTTTTGGAGTAAGGAGAGGACAGCATGAGACTATCGGGGAAAGTGGCGATCATTACTGGAGGAGCGAACGGAATCGGCCTTGCTGCGTGCGAGCGTTTTGCGGAAGAAGGGGCTTCTGTCATTATGGCGGATTTTGACGACAATGCAGGAAAAGAGCAGGAATCGGTTTTACAGGAAAAAGGACATGACGTTACATTCGTACAAGTCGATGTCGTCAACCGTGAAAGCGTCGCAAGCCTCGTAGAGCAGACGCTTGCGCAACACGGGCAAATCGATGTGTTAATTAATAATGCGGGCATAACGAAAGACGCGACACTTTTAAAAATGGATCCTGCTGATTTCCAACGAGTTTTGGACGTGAACTTGACTGGCGTTTTCAATTGTACGCAAGCAGTCGCGCCTCATATGATTTCAGCCGGAAGAGGAAAAATCATCAATACATCTTCTGTCAGCGGCGTGTATGGGAATTTCGGTCAAACGAATTATGCGGCGACAAAGGCGGCGGTCGTCGGGATGACGAAGACGTGGGCGAAGGAATTAGGGCGTAAAGGGATTAACGTGAATGCGGTAGCACCTGGTTTCACGGCGACAGCTATGGTTGAAAAAATGCCGGAGAAAATCATAAAACAGATGGAATCGGTCGTTTCATTGCAACGGCTCGGAAAGCCTGAAGACATCGCGAATGCGTATCTTTTCTTAGCGAGCGGAGAATCGGACTATGTCCACGGACACGTTTTACATGTTGATGGCGGCATAACGATGTAATAGAAGGAGGGGTTCCGCGTGTTCCATGAGCATGGCTGGATATTGAAAAGGGCCGCACTCTCCGCGGAACGGCCCGCATTGATTGACGTCCATTCGGAGACGTGCTGGACTTACGCGGATTTAAAAGATCGAATCCTTCGATGGGTATCCTTTTTCCGAGAGCAAGGATACGAAAAAGGGGAGCGCATTGCTGTCTATTCGCCGAACAACCCGGAGCTCTTCGCCGTCCTGTTCGCTTGTGGACTGCAAGGATTACTATACGTCCCGCTTAATTGGCGGTTAAGCCAACCTGAATTGCAAGCGCTGCTCGATGACTGCAATCCGGTTTTGCTTCTTTTCCACGATGATTTCGAAGATCGTATGGATGGATTGTCAGCGAAGAATTCCATTTCGCTTTCCGTTATCGAGACGGTTCGTGAAACGGTAAGCTGGCAACCGTCCGATCTTCATGATCGATCCGACACGTGGATGATCATTTATACGGGCGGCACGACTGGGTTGCCGAAAGGGGTCATGCTTTCCAATGATGCGGTCAATTGGAATTCGCTCAATACGATTGCAAGCTGGGGATTGTCAAGCCGTGATACGACGATCAGTTATATGCCGCTTTTTCATACGGGCGGGCTTAACGCATTGAGCATCCCATTGCTTATGGCGGGCGGAACAGTCGTAGTCGGGCATAAGTTTGAACCGACGGAAGCACTTATCGCAACGGATAAATATGAAGCGACGATCTCATTGTTTGTGCCGACGATGTATCAATTGATGATTGGAACATCCTATTTCAGGCAATCTTCATTTCCATCGATGAACGTCTTCCTGTCCGGGGGAGCGCCTTGTCCGCAGACGGTTTACCATTCCTTCCGTGCAAAAGGGCTGCGATTCAAGGAAGGGTATGGTTTGACGGAGGCGGGACCGAATAATTTCTTCATCGACCCCGAATTGGCGGAGAGGAAGATTGGGTCTGTCGGGAAAAGCATGCTGTTCAATGAAATACAAGTGGTGGACGATCAAGGGAATCGTTGCCGGACCGGCGAGATCGGTGAATTGCTGCTGAAAGGTCCGCATGTCTTTTCCGGCTATTGGAATAAACCACGTGAAACAATACAAGTCATGAAGGACGGATGGCTTTGTACGGGTGATCTTGCGAAAATTGACGATGACGGAGATGCGTTTATCGTCGGTAGAAAAAAAGATATGATCATTACAGGCGGAGAAAATGTGTATCCGCAAGAAGTCGAACAGTGCCTCGTCACGTATGAAGGCATTCGAGAAGCCGCTGTCGTCGGTTTTGCCGATGCCGTGTGGGGAGAAACGGTCGTCGCATTTGTTGCGATTGACGCGGAATATAGTTTCGATGAGGTTTCGCTAGTAACACATTGCAAAGCTTCGCTGGCTTCCTATAAAGTTCCGAAAAAGTTCATCGTGCTGCCCGAGCTGCCGAAAACGCACGTCGGGAAAATTGACAGTGGGAGCTTGTGTAAAATGCTCATGAAATAATAGGTGTCTCTTAAGCCGCTTTTGGCTTGGAGACACTTTTTTATTCCAATCATTTTTCCAGTTTGGCTCAACTTTTCTCGACGAAGGCCGATAGAAAGAGTAATGGGATTTTCAAAAACAGGGAGGGTTTGGAGTATGGTCGGACGAATTGGGGGAGCGAACAGCACACAGCAAATGAGCGTAAAAGTGGAAAGTGCAGCACCGGATAGGGGAATCGCGGTAGCGGAAGTGCAAGCCGTCTCCGTACAAAACGAACAGCAAAAAGGGGAAGAACGTCAACTGCCCGTTGAAAAAGCGCAGCAGATGACCGATAGTATGAATAAGTTCCTCGAAAGCGTAAACACGCAATTACGATTCAAATTGCATAATGAACTAAAGGAATACTACGTGACAATCGTCGACTCGAAAACAGACGAAGTGGTCCGAGAGATTCCTTCGAAAAAACTGATGGATATTTACGCAGCCATGAAGGAGTTTGTCGGATTGCTCATCGACCGGAAAATTTGAGGAGGTACTTAACACATGCGAATTAGTGGATTAGCGACAGGAATGGATACGGAACAGATTATCAAAGATATGATGACAGCGAATCGTATCCCTTTGGATAAGATTACTCAGAAGAAGCAGTACTTGGAATGGCAGTTGGATGATTATCGCAGCATTAATAGAGATCTATTCTCTCGATATAACAATCTGTTTGACACAATTATGAAGGAAAGCACGTTTAATGTGAAGAAGATGAACAACTCGAATGAGGCCGCGGTTAGCATTCGTGCTTTGAACGCGACAGGTGAGTTCTCGGGAACAATTGAAGTTAATAGTTTGGCTACACAGGCGACTTTGCATGGAGACTCGTTTTTCGATCAAGGAAAACTGAAAATTGGTGGGAATGAAGTAACATCTGAGGAATTTTCAAAGGCTAAGTTTAGTGAACTTGGATTAGGTACTGGAACAATATCAATCAAAGCACCTAATCAGCAGGAAGCGGTTAACATTGTAGTCACTGCAGACTCAACGATAAATTCAGTACTTAAAGAGATAAATGAAAAGACGGGTGTAAATGCATTTTTCGATTCAGGTAAAGGTGTTATTGCGATGTCTGCTAAGAATACTGGAGCAGGGAAAATAGAAATTTCCGGCGATGCAGGACTGTTAAAATTGCCTACTGATCTCGCATCAGCAAATAATCGAGGAGGGACAGACGCAAGTTTCAAATTCAATGGTCTAGAAACAACCCGTCCTTCTAACACATTCACCATCAACGGGTTCGAAATCAACCTGAAGGAACCGACAACAACTGCTGTAACATTCAGCTCCGCACCTGACACTGACAAAGTGGTCGAGTCAGTCGTGAAATTTGTGGATGACTACAATAAGCTGATTGAGGACTTGAATGCTAAAATACGCGAGCCGAAATACCGTAATTTCCAACCACTATCTGACGAGCAGAAAAAAGAGATGAAAGAGAAAGAAATCGAGCTATGGGAAGAAAAAGCGAAGAGCGGTACGCTACGTAACGATCCATCTATTTCAAGTATGCTTACAAGTTTACGCTCCATCATGAATAGTTCGGTCCATGTTGGTCCGGGAGAGAATGATAAGATGAGCTTGCGTGATCTCGGGATTTCTACGACCATGAACTATAAGGATAATGGCAAGCTCGTTATTGATGAGAAGAAGTTGCGTGAGGCGATTTCCGCAGATCCTAATAAAGTATACCAATTGTTCAATAAAAAACCGACCGATGACAAAGATCCAAAAGACGGCGGAATTGCAGTGCAGTACCGTAAAGTGATCGGTGATACGCGTAAAATCATTGAGAAGAAGGCTGGTACGAGTGATGCGGTGAATGATACATTCGTATTGGGCCGTACCCTCAAAAGCATGAACCAACAAATCGAACGTTTCGAAGATCGCTTGAAAATGACAGAAAATCGTCTTTGGAAACAATTTACCGCAATGGAAAAAGCCATTCAACGTGCGAATGCTCAGTCAGCGAGTATGATGAACATGTTTGGCGGCCAGTAAGAATAGCAAGTAAAAGGGAACGTTCTCTATGAAGAAAGAAAGCCCCTTAAAAGGAGATATGCAATCAATGGCAATTAACAATCCATATGCAACGTATCAGAATAACTCTGTGAACACATCGACACCTGGTGAACTGACACTCATGCTCTATAATGGGTGCTTGAAATTTATTCAACAGGCAAAGAAGGCAATGGATCAAGGGAATATCGAAGAAAAGAATACGGCGACTCAAAAGGCACAGGCAATCGTGTCCGAGCTGATGGTGACATTGGACATGTCCGTTCCGGTTTCTGAAAATATGATGGTGCTCTATGATTTCGTCAATAATCGTTTGATTGAAGGAAATATTAAAAATGACATCACACTTTACGATGAAGCTGCAGACATTATTACGGAGTTTCGCGATACGTGGAAGCAAGTGATCCAAATCAATCGCACGAAGCAGTACGCGAATACGGACGAAATATGATTCGGCCGGCAATGATCCGGTGGCAAGAGGTTGCCCGGCAGCTTCTGTCAGCTACAAGCCGCACAGAGGAAGAACATCGGGATGCCGTCATCAACGAAATTAACCAGCTACTCGATGAAAGGGATGCGTTGCAGGCGGATATCATCGCTCCTTTCTCGCCAGAAGAAGAGGTATTGGGCAAGGAGCTCGTCGCACTCGAAAAAGAAGTCTCCGCAGCGCTTGCATCTTATACAAAAAGAATACGTATCGACATTACTGCGGCTCAATCCAAGAAAGAACATGTCAAAAGTTATGTGAATCCATACGGAAAAGTTGCCCGTGATGGCACATTTTATGATACGAAACAATAATAAGCGGACGAAGGAATATGTAGTATTTTCCTTCGTCTTTTTTTGTCCGCAGAATGTATCGTAAGGACTGTTATTAGGCGGTTATGATACTGTTTCAAGCGAATTAGTTTGTTTATCAAGCGGTCTGGCTGCCATTTCAGGCGGTTCCATCTAGCTTTCAGGCGAACATGGCGCCATTTCAGGCGATTCGCTCTGGTTATCAGGCGGTTCCATCCAGCTTTCAGGCGAACATCGCGCCATTTCACGCGATACTCTCTAGCTTTCAGGCGGTCCCGACATTTTCAACCGTTCCTCAGATTACTTCAGCACTATTTTTCATATGGAACAAATTTACTATTCATGATACATTGAAAATAGAGACAAGGGATTAACGAAACCGACAAGGGGGAATGGAAATGATAACTGAAAACGTGGATAAATTAATGCAAGAGCAATTTGCGAAGAAAAATTTCATATTGTTCATTACACTCGGCGCATCAAGCTTAATTGGAGCTATTTATTATTTTTTAACCGGGCAAGATGCGTTGAAGACGATCAGCATGACAATTCCAATGGCGATGTCGGTCATTTTCTTCCTTTTATCGCGGAAAATAATCATTATTGAAAAGTTGTTTCCATGGGCGATCATCGGGATTACCTCGCTTGCCGCCATTTTCAATGGAATCGTCGGGGATCCGTCCATTGCGACTGCCGGCATTGCCTTTTTCATTGCGGGAATCGCTAGCGTCCATGCTTCGATGCGGATCATGTCGTACGGCTTCGGTCTATCCATCGTTGTTATGATCATATTTTTGACGAACTATCCGTACCAGGAACAGATCGCGTCAAGCAAAGGAAGCATGATGCTCCCGCTTATCCTCATGGCAGTCGGACTGCTTATCCAAATTAGGCAGACAAAAAAACTGGAGTTGCGAGTGAATCAATACACGTTTGAACAGGCGGAACTTGCGAAAGAAGAGGAACGGAAACACCGCAGTTTAAACGCAAACGTCGAGCAAGTGGCGGATGATCTAACGTCAATCGGAAATACGGCAGAACGCCATCTTGCTTCTCAAAAAGAATTGTTGGACATTATGAATGCGATTGCGGCAGGTGTGGAGCAGGAAGCTGAACAGATTGGCAAGATTGCAGAAAATGCGAGTCGGACACAGAACGATGTCATCGATATGCAGAATGAGACGCAATCGATGGTTGAGGAAGCCGCAAAACTAAGATCGGAATCCGATGAAGTCGTGGTCCTGATGCGCAATGTGCAAGCCGGCATGGATGAGGTTGAACAGTTGTTGAATGATTTGAATGGCTCATTCGGCGCGCTCACCCAAAACATTGAACGGACAAATGCACTCGCAAAATCGATTGCGACGATTACGGAGCAGACGAATTTACTCGCTTTGAATGCGTCCATTGAAGCTGCGCGTGCAGGAGATCACGGAAAAGGGTTTGCGGTTGTTGCGGAAGAAATCCGGAAACTCGCCAATATGACAGCCGAGACGCTGACGGAAATCAATGGCAACTTAAATGACGTCAATACGATGAACGGCCGCTCCCGCGAGAATTTAACAGCGAGCACCGGCAAATTGAAATCGCAAGGGACGATGACTGTCCAGGCGGAAAAGAAAATTGAGCGGATGCATCAAACGTTGGATGGGCTGCATAGGAAGTTTGAAATGTTTGATTCCAAAATGAAAATCATTTCGGAAGAGACGTCCGATATCGGTGAAATGACTGGCACGTTCGCGGATCTGCTTATGCAATCAAGCGCTTCTCTGGAAGAAGTAAATGCAACGGTGCATGCGACAGTCGCGGATAACGAGCAGATTGTTAAGACTTTGGACGGAACGATGAGACGAACGAGGGAGATGGCTGAAGTTAGATAATACTCCCCAGATTTGGTATACTGAATATAGGGAATAGATAAGGAATAGGGTGATGAAATGCTGTATAAACGACATGAGTATTTCAGGCATTCATTTGGGACTCCCCTGAATGCAACTTTTCGGATCGTCATTGGAGAAAGTGCGAATGAGTCCAATCCGGGAGACTGTTTGTTGCTCGATATCAGTCCGGGTGGAACGAAAATCGCCACCGATTTCGATTTACCTACAGAGAATGGGCCACTTACTGTGCGGCTCCACTTCACCCTTTTCGAAACGCCGATCGATGTGGAAGGAAAGATTGCATGGAAAAAGCAATCCGCCGGCGGTTTCCAGTACGGTATAGACTTTGTTGAAGATCCTTCCATGGAGAAGTTGATCGTCGATGATCTGAAGCTGCGCAGGCGGACGGAAATCGGGACAACGGACAGGAAGAAGAGCTAAAAAACTCCAACGTGATGATTCCGTCACATTTCGACAAGATTTTAATTTTTCTTCGAATGAAAAGAAGGAAATTAAAATATAGATGTAGAAGTATACATTAACGGTTAATTAAAGGAGGAGTTCATATGCTAGACTTTAACATCCGAGGGGAAAACCTTGAGGTAACTCCGGCAATTCGTGAGTACGTCGAGAAGAAAGTACTGAAGCTCGAAAGATACTTCACAGAGGGCGCGAACGCAACAGCCCACGTAAACCTGAAAGTGTATAACGACAGACAGACTAAAGTAGAAATAACTATTCCGATGAAGAATTTGACTCTCCGAGCTGAGGAGCGCCATGACGATATGTACGCAGCAATCGACTTGATCGTCGACAAGCTCGAGCGTCAAATCCGGAAATATAAAACAAGAGTGAACCGCAAATTCCGCGAACGCGAAGGTGTCGCAGCCTTCCTGCAATCCGTCGAGAGAGAAAAGAACGGCAATGAAGACGTTGCGGCCGATGAAGTTGAATTCCAAGTTGTCCGCACGAAGCAATTCGATTTGAAGCCGATGGATCAAGAGGAAGCAATCTTACAAATGAACATGCTTGGCCACAGCTTCTTCATCTTCACTGATGCAGAATCTGACGGCACAAACATCGTCTATAAACGGAAAGACGGTAAATACGGATTGATTGAAACGAATTAATCGTCTACGAATCGCCCCCGGAGAAATCCGGGGGTTTTATTATGAGCGGGAAAATAATGTATGCACCTTTTGTGCCGTTTTTGCGTCTTAATAATTATTTATGAGTGTCTAAGCGTAATTATGCTCGCTTCTTTTGATTTATGAATAATGAACAGCGTTTTTGCGCTTTTCGAAGCTTTTCTCCGTTTTAAAGTTGCGAGCTGTTTTAGAAAAACGATTTTTCAAAAAATCTGTACTAATCTACCCAGACTATTTGCACCGTGCTTTTCAGAGTGTTAAAATGAAGGGTGAACTTAATGAGGATGTGACGTAAATGCTTGGCGTATTGAATAAAATGTTTGATCCGAATAAAAGAGATTTAAAACGTCTTGAAAAGATTGCAGATAGAGTCGAAGAGCATGCGGCCGAAATGGAGCGGCTTTCCGACGAACAACTGAGAGCGAAAACGGCGGAATTCCAAGAGCGCGTTGCGAACGGCGAGTCGATTGATGACATCCAGCCGGAAGCATTCGCGGTCGTTCGTGAAGCTTCACGCCGTGTGCTTGGCATGTATCCATTCCGTGTCCAAATCATGGGTGCAGCTGCGTTGAACGAAGGGAATATCGCGGAGATGAAGACCGGGGAAGGGAAGACGTTAACGTCGACGCTCTCGGTTTATTTGAATGCGCTTGAAGGAAAAGGCGTCCATGTCGTAACGGTGAACGAATACCTCGCTAGCCGTGATGCGACGGAAATGGGCGAGCTATTCGAATTCCTCGGCATGACAGTCGGCTTAAACTTGAATAGCTTGTCGAAAGAGGAAAAGCGCGAAGCGTATGCAGCGGACATTACGTATACGACGAACAATGAGCTTGGATTCGACTACTTGCGTGATAATATGGTCCTGTATGATGAGCATAAAGTGCAACGGCCGCTTCATTATGCGGTCATTGACGAAGTTGACTCCATTTTGATTGATGAGGCGCGTACGCCGTTGATCATTTCCGGTCAAGCGTCGAAGTCGGCGGAGCTATACCGTTTGGCGAACCGTTTCGTCATTACGTTGAAAAAGGAAGAAGATTATTCTTATGATGAGTCGACGAAAGGTGTCGTTTTGACGGAATCGGGTATCGAGAAAGCGGAGAAGGCTTTCGGCATCGAGAACCTATTCGACTTGAAGCATGTTACGTTGAACCATGCGATCAACCAATCATTGAAGGCGCATGCGAGCATGCATATCGACGTCGATTACGTCGTTCAAGAAGGCGAGGTCGTCATCGTCGATTCGTTCACGGGACGTTTAATGAGTGGTCGCCGTTACAGCGATGGCTTGCATCAGGCGATTGAGGCAAAAGAAGGCCTTGAAGTCCAAAATGAAACGATGACACTTGCAACAATTACGTTCCAAAACTTCTTCCGTATGTATGATAAGCTATCCGGTATGACCGGTACAGCGAAAACGGAAGAGGAAGAGTTCCGTAATATTTACAATATGAACGTCATTGCGATCCCGACAAATCGTCCGATTGCGAGGGATGACCGTCCAGATTTGATTTACGCGTCAATGGACGGGAAGTATAAAGCGGTTGCCGAAGACATTAAGGAACGCCATAAAAAAGGGCAGCCTGTTCTTGTCGGTACAGTGGCGATTGAAACGTCTGAAATCATCTCGAACTTCTTGAAGAAATATGGCATTCCACATAATGTATTGAATGCGAAAAACCATGGCCATGAAGCTGATATCATTTTAGAAGCAGGTCAAAAAGGTGCCGTCACGATTGCGACGAACATGGCGGGCCGTGGTACGGACATCAAGCTTGGTGAAGGTGTGCAAGATCTTGGTGGACTTGCGGTCATTGGTACGGAGCGACATGAATCACGTCGTATCGACAATCAGTTGCGTGGACGTTCCGGACGTCAAGGAGATCCGGGTGTGACACAGTTCTACTTGTCTCTTGAAGATGAATTGATGCGCCGTTTCGGTTCCGAGCAAATGAAAGGCATGATGACGAAGCTTGGCATGGACGATACAACGCCGATCCAATCGAAAATGGTATCGCGTTCCGTGGAGTCTGCGCAAAAACGCGTCGAGGGGAATAACTTTGATTCCCGGAAACGTTTGCTGCAATATGACGATGTGCTCCGTCAACAGCGTGAAATCATCTATAAGGAACGTAATGAAGTGCTTGCGTCCGAGAATATCCGTGAAGTACTTGAAGGCATGTTGACGAATGTCATCGATCGTGCCGTTGAGATGCATGCACCTGATGAGAAGGAAACGGAATGGAAATTGAAAGGTCTTGAAGATTTCCTCGGTGCGAACCTTCTTCCTGAAGGCCGGTTGACGGCGAAGGACATGGAAGGAAAATCAGAAGAAGAATTGAAATCAATGATTCACGATGCGGTCATTGAACGATATAATGAGAAGGAAGCTGAAATGTCTGAGGATCGGATGCGCGAATTTGAAAAGGTCGTCCTTCTGCGGGCGATCGATTCGAAATGGACCGATCATATTGACGCGATGGATCAATTGCGTCACGGTATCCATTTACGTGCATATGGCCAAACGGATCCGCTTCGTGCGTATCAATCCGAAGGCTTTGCCATGTTTGAGGAAATGGTGACGTCCATCGAAAACGATGCCGCGAAATATGTCATGAAGGCTGAAATTCGCAACAACCTCGAGCGCGAGGAAGTAGCGAAAGGGCAAGCCGTCAACCCGAAAGAAGACGGCGAAAAAGTGACGAAAAAACCAGTGCGCCGCGCTGTCAACATCGGCCGGAACGATCCGTGCCCTTGCGGAAGCGGCAAAAAGTACAAAAACTGCCACGGCAAATAATTGCTGTCAGGCACAAATTGCACCAACTTGACTTCCCATCAGCGAGCGCGGTTATCTACGCTTACTGATGGAAGTTTCATTTATGTCACTTCAATTTTTGAAGTAACTTGGATTGTAGTGAAAGGCGGCGACTCCTGCGGGAAAAGCGTGTCCAGGTGAGACCCCGCAGTCGCTTGCGACGAGGAGGCTCACGGACCGCCCGCGGAAAGCGTCCGCCTGTAGCGGAAATCCTGTTGAACACACATTTTTTTATTTTCAGGAGGAACAACTATGATGGAATTATCCGATGTACGGAACGAGCTTGACAAAACAGCTAAGAAATTAGCGGACTTCAGGGGGTCTCTTTGACTTAGAAAACAAAGAGGCACGTATGCAGGAATTAGACGAAGTAATGCTGGAGCCAGGCTTCTGGGATAACCAGGACAGCGCGCAAAAAGTCATTTCGGAATCAAATGCACTGAAAGCGTCAGTCGGCTCATTCCATGAATTGAGTGACACGCAGGAAAACTTGGAAATGACGCTTGAATTGCTTCGTGAAGAAGCTGACGAAGAGCTTCAAGAAGAATTAGTCTCCGAGCTGAAAGAGTTCAAGAAAAAAATGGAAGACTTCGACTTGCAAATGCTATTAAGCGACGAGTTCGACAGCAGCAATGCCATCCTTGAAATCCATTCTGGTGCAGGTGGAACGGAGTCCCAAGACTGGGCTTCCATGTTGCTCCGTATGTATCAAAGATGGGCTGAAGACCAAGGCTATAAAGTAGAGACGCTTGACTATCAAGCAGGTGACGAAGCCGGCGTGAAGTCTGTGACACTTTCCATTAAAGGCCATAATGCATACGGCTATTTGAAAGCGGAAAAAGGCGTTCACCGTCTTGTACGTATCTCGCCATTCGATTCATCAGGCCGTCGACACACATCCTTCTCATCTGTAGAAGTGATGCCTGAATTTGACGGGGACATCGATATTGAAATCCGTACAGAAGATTTAAAAATCGATACGTACCGTTCAAGCGGCGCAGGCGGCCAGCACGTCAATACGACGGATTCCGCAGTCCGGATCACGCATATTCCAACGGGCGCGATCGTGACATGTCAAACCGAACGTTCACAGATCAAAAACCGTGAGCGTGCGATGAACCTCTTGAAAGCGAAGCTCTACCAAATTAAAGTCGAAGAGGAAGAAGCGCGTTTAGCTGAAATCCGAGGCGAGCAAAAAGAAATCGGATGGGGAAGCCAAATCCGTTCATACGTGTTCCACCCGTATTCCATGGTGAAGGATCATCGTACAAACGAAGAGACAGGAAACGTAGGCGCAGTTATGGACGGGGAAATCGATATGTTCATTAACGCATATTTACGTTCGAAAATTTCATAAAACAATCAAAAAAGTGCACTTTTGTGCGCTTTTTTGTTTTATCCACATGCCGAGAATAAGAAATCGATCAGTTTCGGATGGATATCGTTCATTTTCACAAATGTATCGATCATTATCCGAAAGTTATCGGTCAATTCCCAAGAGTTATCGGTCAATTTCACAAAGATATCGTCATTTCGTGACTTAACACCTACGTCCAGAAAAGCTCGTTCTATGTCTCCCTCTGAAGTATGAAAAATATCTAAAGGGTTTGAAATACCGTTTTCCGTCTATAGTAATAGATAAAGGTGAATGGGAAAACCGTTAGGAGAAAAACTTACCAATTTGTCATCAATTTGATAAAAATGGGTACCTACCCTCACGGTGTATAATCCCGTTCCTTTGGTATACTAAGCATGTAGGATAATTTTTTACGACGGGAGGAAACAACATGAAGAACAAGCTACTAGCAACGTTGTTTGGTGCAGCGCTTGTACTTGGCGCATGTGGCGGCGGTAATAACAATAATAATGCCGGTGAAGGTGATACGGCGAGCGTTGACGCGGACAAAGTTTTCCAATCGAACTGTGCGACTTGTCATGGCGGCAATCTTGAAGGACGTGGAAATGCTCCGGCATTGGCGAACATCGGATCCGAGCTTTCCGAGAGTGAAATTCACGATATTATTCAAAACGGTAGAGGCGGTATGCCAGGTGGATTGATCCAAGGCGAAGAATTGGATGCAGTTACAAAATGGCTTGCTGAAAAGAAATAATTTATTTTTGAAAAACGCAATGGGTGAATTGACCTGTTGCGTTTTTTGTATGAAAATGAAAATAAGTGGAAATTAAATGCCGAAACTATTGCACAAATATTACATAGAAGCACTTTCCCTGTCGAAAAACCATACTAAAAATCAAATAAAAACATTTTATTTTCGTACTGAAAAAGGGAAGGTCACGCTTTTCGTGACGATTTGACATTAGGAATAATAAAGCTGTTGAATTGTGTCATCTCAAATGAAACATATCTGTAATACTTAGCAAGCCTTATCATGTTATAATAAATTTGTCGGCAAAAAATGAGGAATACAATATGATTCAGGTGGTTTTTACATGATTGTAATGAAAGATGTTTATAAGAAATACCCGAACGGGGTTGTTGCGGCAAATGGCATCAACGTCGAAATCGGTCGAGGCGAGTTTGTTTATGTCGTTGGACCTAGCGGTGCGGGGAAATCGACGTTCATTAAAATGATGTATCGCGAGGAATCCCCGACAAAAGGCGACATTATCATTAACGGCATCAATCTTGCGACATTGAGAAATAAAAGAGTCCCTTATTTAAGAAGGCAGATTGGCGTCGTATTCCAAGACTTTAAACTACTTCCTAAATTGAATGTTTACGAGAATGTCGCGTTTGCGCTTGAAGTGATCGAGGAATCACCGAAGCAAATCCGAAAAAAAGTGAATGATGTGTTAGCGTTAGTCGGATTGACACAAAAGGCGAGAATGTTCCCGAATGAGTTGTCGGGAGGCGAGCAGCAACGGGTTTCCATTGCCCGCTCCATCGTCAATGTCCCTAAGGTCGTCATCGCGGACGAGCCGACGGGGAACCTGGATCCAGATACATCTTGGGAAATTATGAAGATATTTGAACAGATCAATGCGCGCGGCACGACAGTCGTCATGGCCACGCATAATAAAGAGATCGTAAATACAATCAGACATCGTGTCATCGTCGTCGATGGCGGCATGATTACGAGAGATGAATATGAAGGGGTATACGGTTATGAAAGCTAGGACGATGGGGCGGCATCTCAGAGAAAGCCTTAAAAGCCTCGGCCGGAACAGCTGGATGACGTTCGCCTCTGTCAGTGCAGTAACAGTTACACTTCTGCTCGTCGGGGTGTTCATCGTCATCATGATGAACTTGAACCAATTGGCGGACAATCTAGAGAACGATGTGGAAATCAAAGTCATCACAGAGCCGGCGGCAGATGCTGAGGCGATTAAAATACTAGAAAAGCAAGTACGGGATACACCCGGTGTAAGCGAAGTTATCCATGCAACGAAGGACGAAGAACTGGATAAGATGATAAGTTCTTTCGGGGATGAATTGAATCTGTACAAGCAAAGCAATCCGTTAGGGGACGCTTTCTATGTAAAAGCGGCGGATCCTCATAAGACGGCCGAAGTCGCCATGAAGATCGATACGTATGACAATACGTACCAAGTCGTCTATGGCGAAGGGAAGATCGAGAAATTGTTCAATGTGCTCAATATGAGCAGAAACATTGGAATGGTGCTTATCTTAGCCCTATTATTCACTGCTATGTTCTTAATTTCAAATACGATTCGTCTCACAATTGTTGCGAGAGGACGAGAAATCGAGATTATGAAACTAGTAGGCGCCACGAATAGCTTTGTCCGCATTCCATTCGTATTGGAAGGGGTTTGGCTAGGTGTTCTTGGGTCGATCATTCCGATGGCCGTCATTTCTGTTTCGTATTATGAGCTTTATTCACAATG
This sequence comes from Sporosarcina sp. SAFN-015, assembly GCF_059415085.1. Taxonomy (NCBI): domain Bacteria; kingdom Bacillati; phylum Bacillota; class Bacilli; order Caryophanales; family Caryophanaceae; genus Sporosarcina; species Sporosarcina sp. SAFN-015. Next base: position 134,384 of record NZ_JBPFDR010000004.1, on the reverse strand, counting down.
GCAGCCAAGATTACAGAACGAATTATTCCAATTATTAAGTGCTACACCTTTCATTCTCCAAGTGAATGCACTTCTTCTATTCATGGGTGTATTTATCGGAGTATGGGGCAGTTTCATGTCTGTCCGCAAATTTCTTAGAGTCTAATAAGCTGTCATGCAAAAGAGGGAGCGCTGTAGTCCCTGGCCACGGCTCGATTATGAACGAATCAACCTGCAGCACTAGCTTAAAGGGGGAAATAAGAAGTTGAACAAGCGTAGATGGATTATGGTGATGTTTGCCGTAGTCTTGCTGATGACCACAATCGTAGGTGAATCAGGAGCTTTGGCGAGCACATTGAACGATTTGAAGAAGGAACAAAAGCAAAACCAGCAAAAGAAACAGAACTTGAAATCAAGCATTAACAACAAAGACAATGCCATTAAAACGACTGAAACTGAAATTGAAAAGTTTTTGAAACAAATTAGTAAGTTGAATAAAGAAATTGAAGAAACGAACGCGAACATTAACCGTGTCATCGATAAGATCAACAAAACGACTGAAGAGATCGAAGAGTTGAAAGCATCTATCGTAGATCTGGAAAACAAGATTGCCGAACGTGACGTTGTCCTTCGGGAACGCGTACGTGCCATGCAAGTGAAGGGCAACGATGTCAACTACATAGACGTCTTGCTTGGGGCGAACAGCTTCGCTGATTTCATCGACCGTTTTTCAGCTGTGACAACGCTGATGGATGCGGACCGTGATATTATGCGGAGACAGCAAGAAGATATCGAGCAGCTGGAAAAAGAAAAAGCGCTCGTTGAAAAGAAACTGAAAGAGCTGGAAGAAGACAAAGCGAAGCTTGATAAGCTGAAAGCGAACCTGAAATCTAGAAAACAAGAGAAAAATAAAGTAATTGACCAATTGGAAGCGGAGCAGGAAAGGCTTTCAAGGGAAAAGGAACAGTTGGAAGAAGAGCTTCACGAAGCGATTGAAATCGATGCACAACTAGAGAAGAAAGTAATCGCCGAACAGAAACGGATAGCAGAAATTGCCCGTAAAGAAGCGGAACGTAAACGGAAAGAAAGAGAAGCGGCTGCAGCAGCTAAACCAGGCTCGTTGCCGCATGTTTCAAACGGCTTCTGGACAAAACCAGCGAATGGTCGATATTCATCTTCATTTGGTTGGCGTGTCCATCCGATTTATAATACGAAGCGTCAACACCGTGGCGCAGACATTGCCGCACCGATTGGGACGCCAGTCGTAGCAGCTGGTGATGGTGTCGTTTCCTATGCCGGCCAAATGGGCGGTTACGGGAATGTCATTATGATTACGCATTCTACGAACGGCAGCATTTTCACGACCGTTTACGCGCATTTATCGAAAATCAGTGTCAGCAGCGGACAAGTTGTCGACAAAGGCACCTATATCGGGGCTACCGGCAATACGGGAGCATCAACGGGTCCTCACTTGCATTTCGAAATGCATATAGGAAGTTGGACAGCATCCGGTCCTAGCGCTGTGAATCCTTTGAGATACGTATCATTTTAACTAAAAATGAAGTCTAGGAACTGCACCTCAATTCGGAGGTGCAGTTTTTTCTGTTGCAAACATTTTTATATTTGACGGAAGTTCACAAAGTCTTTCCATTTGTCTTAGATACTTGAGGCATTATGCTCGCATAGTCATTATATTTGCATTAGCATATACCCATACACGTATTAAAGGGGAGTATACTTGGATGACAGTCACTAAACTGTTTTACATCGTCAATCTAACGGTTCCATCGACGTGGATTGCTCTCATCATCGCATTCCTTCTTTCATATATTGCTATCCGGCTGAAATTTGGGAAACAGATTGCAAATCGTTTCGGCGACGCCATTTTTTATCTTATTATCATATGGAAACTGTCGGTGATCATTACAGATTTCAAAATCGTCATTCAGGCCCCACTCTCGATTGTTTACTTCAATGGAGGGATTGTCGGATTTATCCTCGGATTGGCATACGTGGCATTCCGGACATGGCTTGATTGGAAAAAGGGTCGAGTTGATAAGGATGTGCTCGCTGCATTATTTATTGGTGCCGTATCCGTCCAAGCAATATTCCAAGTGATGATGGTGCTCTTGAATGAAGGGAGCTTGCTCGCACGAGTCGGGACGGCAGTCGTGTTTCTTGGCTATCTGTTTTTCGTATGGAAAAACGTGGAGGTTAGCAGAAGCCATATTGTATATCTTTCGTTGCTCTTCATGGCGGCTCATGTATTTGTCGCAGTGATACAGCCGAAAGGTTTGATGAATCCGCCACTGCTTGTGACATTTTTGCTCGGTCTATTTTTTATAGTGATATTTGTGGATAAACGTACATCTGAACTAACGAACGGGGGATAACAGGATGAATAAGAAAGTGATCGGTTACATAATCGCAGCATTGCTCATCGGATCGATGGTCGTCATTATGATCAACCAAAATGTGAAAAAAGCGGATCCGATTGATTCGACGAGTGCACTCATCGAAACGAAGGAAGGATCCGAAGATGAATCTGCAGCTGGAGAGGTGGGGCTGGACTTCGGCAATCTCCCTCCCGATTTCGAATTGACGACATTAGACGGTGAGCAGCTCACATTATCCGATCTGAAAGGGAAAAAAGTCGTCCTGAATTTCTGGGCGACATGGTGTCCGCCGTGTAAGGCGGAAATGCCGCATATGCAAAATTACTACCGAAATTCCGCGGAAGAAGATAATGTAGAAATCGTTGCAGTCAATTTGACGGACAGTGAAAACCGTGGTGTGAAAGTCGTCCAGGAATTCATTGATTCATACGGCTTGACGTTTAAAATTCCGTTGGATGAAAAAGGAGAAGTCGGGCAAGCATATCAAGTATTTCAAATTCCGACGACTTATATGCTGAACACTGACGGCACAATTTCCCAAATCGTTAAAGGACCAATGGATGAAGCTACGCTAAAAACTCTTATAGACGATCTGGATTAAGGAAAGCCGGATTTCTGTTGTCGTAACATACTCATTTCGTTCATATAGTGGACGGAGGAGGGATGTTATCGATGCGCAGAAGCCGGTTTTTAGTTTTTGCGATACTAGCGGTAATCGCGGCAGGCGTCTTTCTATTGTTGGACGGTTGCTCCGCGGACAAGGGAAAAAGTGCGGATTCGACATTGAAAGGGGCGTTCCCAGTCATTGACGAAGCGTACAGCATCATTCAGGAGAAGGCGGTGTACCCGGTCGAAGGGGACAGGCTCATTGAAGGGGCACTGCGCGGCATGGCGGATGTAATCGGAGATCCGTATTCCACGTATTTTTCTGAAGAGGAGGCGGCAACGCATAGAGAGTCGCTCGCCGGGGAAAGGGTCGGAATCGGAGCGGAAATTACGAGGTCAGGTGGCAGATACATCATCGTTGCACCGGTTAAAGGTTCGCCTGCTGAGAAAGCGGGGCTGCAGCCATACGATGAAATCGTCCGCATTAACGGAGAGCCGCTCGGCGGATTGACGTTGCAGGACGTCGTGAAGAAAATCCGGGGCAAGGAAGGAACCGCTGTGGAAATGACGATTTACAGGCCTGATTTGAATAAGCATCTTGAGTTGAAAGTGATGCGTGACGTCATTCCAGTCAAAACGGTGACAGCTGAATTGATGGAGGAAAGGGGCACGAAGTTCGGTTACATAGCGTTGACGATGTTCGGCGATGAGACAGCTGCCGAATGGAAAAAGGCTACCGATGAGATGATTAAAGGTGGTGCCCAAGCGCTCATAATTGATGTGCGCGGGAACCCGGGAGGTTATTTACGAGCTGTCGGTGAAGTGGCTGGAAGTTTATTGCAGCAAGATACCGTCTTCGCTTACATGCAAAATGCGAAAGGCCAACTGACACCGCTCGTCGTGGAGCCTTCCGAGACATTTAAGTTTGATGAAAAACTGAAAAAGATGCCGGTCGTCTTGCTTCAGGATAAAGGAAGCGCATCGGCAAGCGAAGTGTTGAGCGGTGCGTTGAAAGACTTGAAAAGGGGCTTCATCATTGGGCAAGTGAGCTTCGGAAAAGGGACGGTCCAAGATACGATGGAGCTTTCGAACGGCGGTGAGATGAAGCTATCCACGCATAAATGGCTCACTCCGAAAGAGACGTGGATTCACGGGAAAGGCGTCCCCGTTGACTTGGAGTCAGAGCAGGACCGGCTATTCACAGAGCATATCCGTTTCTCGACAGACGTCTATGCAGTCGGCGATTTTCATGAAGATATCGCATATGCCCAAAGGCTTCTTATAGGACTCGGCTATTCACTCGAACGGGATGACGGCTATTTTGACGAGTCGACATCCGTCGCTGTCCACGAGTTCCGCGTGAATGCAAAAATTTCACCGGAAAGCATCATGGACCGAAAATTCTTCGCCGCAATCCGTGATCAAGTCGAGGATTTCCGCAAAGATCAAGAAAACGATATCCAACTGCAAGTCGCAATTGGTTATGTGCATCATTTGCTGAGCAATTGAAGTAGGCAGGGGCTCATTTAATCTAGCAAGGGCTCATTAAATTGCACAAAGGCTCAATTATTCCAACAAGGGCTCATTAAATTGCACAAAGGCTCATTTATTCCAACAAGGGCTCATTAAATCGCACAAGGGCTCCATTATTCCTACAAAGGCTCAATAAATCGCACAAGGGCTCCATTAACTTCACCATCCCACGCTCCCTGCGCCAGTAGGGAGTTTTTTACTGCGCATATAGGACGAAGTGAGAGAATTTTTTCGGCTGTCTCACACGTGAGACGTATCTTTTGATACAATAGAGAATAATCATGTTTTCGGGGATGGGATGGTGACGGTTGATGAGTGAACAAGTACTGATGGATCTGTTAGAAGCTATTGCACTATTTTTCCTGAATCCAGTTTGGTTGGTTGCCTTAATGGCGGCGGTCGGGCTAGGGTATTTCCGGGTAAAGCGGGAACGGCGCAGTTTCCTTGTGCGACTTCATCCCGGTTTGACGGAAATGAAAAGATTGCTCGCTGAATCATGGTTGCCGGCGCTGATTATATCCGTAGTCATTTGTGGAGTCGGTTTATCCGTCGATGTCGGGTGGATTGCGTTATTTTCAGCAGTTGCCATATTGTCGATGATCTCGTTTTATTACCAAGCCGCATCACCGATCTATTTTGCAACGATTGCATTTTTCGGTTTGTTTGCTCTTCAGCAATGGGGTCCGGAAACTCTTACATATCGCGGTTGGTCTCTCGGCGATGTCGATTTGTTCGGAGATTTGGCGCTGACAGTACCTGTCATTGCAGGACTTTTCCTCATCGTAGAAGGCTTCCTCATACGTCGTTATACTGCCGCCTATGCCTCTCCATTCTTGACGAAGACGAACCGTGGATTGCGTGCAGCTGCATATAAATCCAAACGGCTCTGGCTGTTGCCGGTAATATTTCTCGTGCCTGGAGATCTTATCTCGGAATACGCACCTTATTGGCCACAATTAACGATAGGCTCTGCGTCATTCAGCTTTCTTCCAGTGCCGATCATTATCGGATTCTCACAAGTTGCAAGGGCTAGTTTTCCGGATGTGCTGTTCCCGAAAGTGGGACAAGCGGTTACCGTCATTGGTGCTGTAGTTGTCCTTGTAGGAGCATTTGCTTGGTGGATGCCGATTCTCGGATGGGCTGCGCTGATCATCGGGGTCGTCGGCAGGGCAGCGCTATCAATCCTTGTCGCTGTACGGGAGCGAAAAGGCGGATTTGCAGCCGCTCCACAATCGGCTGGTGTCATCATCGCTGGAATCTTGCCGGAATCACCTGGTGAAAAACTGGGATTGATTCCTGGGGAATGCATACGGGCTGTAAACGGCATCCAAGTGTCGAATGAAAAGGAATTGTACGATGCGATTCAAGTGAACGCTGCCCATTGTCGTCTGCAAGTGATCGGCCGCGACGGTGAAGTGCGGCTTATGCAGCAAGTGATCTACCGTCATGATCATCACCGATTAGGACTGCTCGTTGTCCGTTAATTGAATTCAGCAAAAAGGTTTGGTGAAAAATGGATATCGCTGCATTGGAAACGAAATTGATGCTCGCATTGCTTTTGCCTGGATTGCTCGTCGTGTTTTTCACCCGCGTTACTTTTCATCATTTTGTCGGGCTCGCATTGACGATAGCGCTCATTGCGGCGTCTGTTTATGCGGGTTATACGCATAACTGGATTTTATACGTGGCGGATGCGCTTTCGCTGACGGTCGGTTTTTGGTATGCAACGCGGATGGTGAAGAAGGCAAAAAAGCAAGGCGAACAGTTGGATGAATAAGAAAAGGCTGCCCTGAAAGTCGATAATGACTTTCAGTGGCAGCCTTTTTATGATCACTTGCAAAGATTTATGATCACTTGCAAAGATTTATGATCACTTGCAAAGATTTATGATCACTTGCAAAGATTTATGATCACTTGAACTGATACTTCATGTATTGCGGGCTGGCTGCTAATTCGCGCAGCGTACACACACTTTGACGCGATTCACATAAAAAAGCTGTAGACGGCAAGTACGCCGATCGTGCCGAGGACGACGGGCATGACGCCTCCTCCTAAAAAGGCGATGAGGAAAGCGGTTGCAGCACCGATGACGCCGAATAGGATATTGCCTTCCTGAACGAAAATGATGGCTGGGAAGATGAGTGCTCCGAGTACGGCGTATGGGATATTGCTAAGAACGCCGCTAATGATCGGAGGCAATTCCTTGCCGTCGAGGAATGTGAGAGGCACCATTCGCGGAATGTATGTGACGAGCGCCATCCCGAATAGCATCCACCAATATGTAGGTCCCATTAGTATTCCTCCTTTTCCTTATGCAAAGCTTGCATGCTTTTGCCGCGGCGTGCGTAGATAATTTCTATAAGTATTGCCGACCCTAGCGTCGAGACGAGGATCGCCCAGCCGGTGGATAGCAGTTCGCCGATATAAATAATGCAGTGGATGACAGCTGCGAGTGCCGCGAGCATGACGACTTTGCGGTTCCCTTTCATAGCAGGGACGAGCAAGCCGATGAACATAGCGTAAAGGGCGATGGACATGGCGACTTGCAGGAAGCCGGGGAGATTTGCGCCGACGACATGTCCTGCCATCGTGAAAATGACCCAGCTGCCGTACGCGATAATCGTCACTCCGAATGCATATGCGGTCGGAATTTTTCCTTCTTTTCCTGTTGCAAGGACGGAAAATGATTCATCCGTAATGCCAAAGGAGTAGATCGCTTTCACCCATTTTGGCGCACGATGCATCTTTTCATTTAGGGAAGCCGTCATTAGGAAGTGACGGATGTTGACGATGAATGTATTGATGACGATTGTGAACGGGTCTACTCCGAAAGAGATAAGATTGAGCGATATGTATTGAGCTGCACCGGCGTAAACGAATATACTCATGGCAGTCGCCTCGATGAGTGACAGACCGGTTGTCTTTGCAAGCAGCCCGAAAGTGAGTGCGATTGGGAAGTAGCCGATCGCGATGCTGAGCCCCGCTTTTAGGCCAGCGACGAATTGATTTTTCATCATTTTGTCACGTCTTTCTCATTATGTATGATTGAAATTATACTATATTTTGATGTTTTGGTGTTATTCTATAAGGAAAAGGGAATATTCGAAGTAGTATATTGATAGCAGTAATCGGGAAGGCCGACTGTTGATAGGCGAGGGTGTTGCTCATGGAAGAATGGTTGGATGTTGATAAGATTATTGAATTGTCAGGGCAATATAAGGCGTTGGGGCCGTTTATCGGTTTGTTATTGCCTTTCATAGAATCCTTTTTGCCTTTTTTGCCGCTATTTGTGTTCGTTTTTGCGAATGCGGGCGCGTATGGGCTCTGGTATGGGTTTATTCTGTCGTGGGCGGGCACGGTTGTAGGCTCGTACGCGGTGTTTTTGATTATCCGAAATTATGGCCGTAACCGTTTTTTACGATTTTTAACGAGGAATGCACGAGTGCAGCAGTTGATCGGCTGGGTGGAGCGGAACGGGTTTGCTCCGCTATTTTTGCTCATCTGTTTTCCTTTTACGCCTTCCGCGTTAGTAAATCTTGTGGCGGGTTTGTCAAATATGAAAAAGAAGACTTACTTGCTCATTTTGATGGCAGGGAAATTTGTTATGATTTTTACGATCAGCTTTATCGGTTATGATCTGAAGGCGTTGTTGACGCAGCCGATACGGACGGGAATTGTCGTCGGAATCATCGTTCTTCTATGGTTAGTCGGCAAATGGCTTGAAAAGCGGCTTGATCGGAAAGTGGAAGAGGAATCGAGTTCGATTTTTCAAGAGGAAGAGGAGCGCGACTGAGTACGGTTATGTATGGGAATCTCGGTTTCTGTACGAGTTTTTAAATTTATGCATGCTGCTTTGGCTACGGAAGGTTATGACGTCAGCCTTTTGGTTGGATTTACCAATACAATGTTAATAGTTCCTGTCCTCCTTAACTTTCGGTACAATGAAAGAAAGGAAGATAGGATTTTTTCTTTGCTTGCAAGAAAGGAGAGAAGGCCATGTCATTACGGTTTGTGACCGGTAGAGCCGGAACGGGGAAAACGACGGTAATTGAGCGAGAAATTGCGGCAGATCTTGAACGGGATCCGTTGGGACCGGCAGTCATTTTGATCGTCCCTGATCAAATGTCGTATTCGATGGAGCTTAGCCTATCGGTGAACTTCGGCTTGAATGGCTTGATTCGTGCGCAAGTTTCGACGTTTAAGCGGCTCGCGTGGCGGGTGTTGCAGGAAACGGGCGGCATTACGCGGAAGGAAGTTGACGGATTCGGCTACAGGATGCTTGTACGAAGTGTGCTTGAAGAGAACCGGGAAGAGCTGAAGCTGTTCAAGCAGGCTGCCAATAAACGCGGCTTCACAGAAAAAATCGGCGACCTCATGAAGGAGTTCAGCCGTTATTGCCTCGACCGGGAAACTTTGGCTGCGTTCCGAGAGCAGCTCGCAACAGCCGATGCGCCGAGGACGTTGCAGGATAAAGTGAGCGATCTTTCATTGCTTGTATCGAAAATCGAGGAACGTCTCGGCACGTCTTACGTTGATAGTGAAGGTCATTTGGCGTTGCTCGCTTCCCAAATTAAACATTCGGATCTTATGAAAGGCGCACATATTTATATAGATGGCTTTGAAAGTTTCACAGCGAGAGAATATGAAATTATTACAGAATTGATGAAGTACGGAAATCGGGTGACGGTTGTATTGCCGATGGAATCCGATTTGTCGGGGCATGCGGATCATGAGCTGTTCTTCAATTCTGTTCGTACGTCTATGAAACTTCGGGACATTGCCCGAAAAGAATCGGTCGAAATAGAAGAGGGGATCCAAATGGGACAGCCTCTCCGGTTTGAAAACGACGAGCTTCGTCACTTCGAGAATGAATTTGAGAAATACCCTCCGAAAGAAAGAGCGTCGGAGGGGGCGGTTTCGTTGATCGAGGCGACGGATCGACGGGCGGAAGTCCATGCTGTGGCGAGAAAAATACGGGAACTTATCATGAAGGGCGAGCGGTATAAAGAGATTTCGATTTTGTACCGGCAGCCGGACAAATACGATGAGCTCATTGAGACGATTTTTTCGCAATATGATATCCCGGTGTTCATTAGCCGGAAAAAACCGATGCTCCATCATCCGCTTATCGAATTTTCAAGATCTGTCCTTGAAGCTGTAACGGCGGGCTGGACGTATGAATCAATATTCCGCGCAGTGAAGACGGATTTGTTCTTTCCGCATCGGGAAGATAAGCTCCTTTGGCGTGAGCGGGCGGACCGACTCGAAAATTATGTGCTCGCGAACGGAATTTACGGCAATCGGTGGTTTGACGAATCGCGCTGGAAAGTGAAGCGGTATCGGGGACTCGAATTGCATACGACTGTGCAGACCGATGAGGAGCGGCAATTGGAGCAGGAGCTGCATTTGATCCGGGATTTGATCCGGGAGCCGCTGGCGCAGCTTGAAGGCAGGCTGAAACGGTCGAAAAGTGGCCGAGAAGTCGCAGAAGCGCTGTTTTTATTCATGGAATCGCTGCAAGTATACGACAAGATCATCGACTTGCGAGCGGAGGAGGAGCGTGCAGGCCGCCTGTTGAACGCGACTGAGCATGAGCAGGCTTGGGATTCGTGGATCAATGTTTTGGACCAGTTTGTCCTCATGTTCGGAGAAAAGAATATGGAGTTGAAGGAAGCGGCGCGTATTTTGGATGAAGGGTTCGATACACTCGAATTTACGCGCATTCCGCCGTCCCTCGATCAAGTGACAGTGACGACGATCGAGCTTGCTAGCCTAATGGAAATCGATTGCGGATTTGTCATTGGCGTCAATGACGGCGTGTTGCCGCAACGGATTGACTCGGAAGGGCTTTTGTCCGACTCGGACCGCGAATGGTTCACGATGAGCGGCATTGAGCTTGCTCCTTCGTCGAAAATGAAGCTTATGGATGAATCATATATGGCATACCGGGCGTTCACGTCGGCGAGGGAAAAGCTGTTCATTTCCTATCCGATTGCGGATGAAGAAGGGAAATCACTATTGCCTTCGCTTTATATCGCAAGAATTCAACAGCTCTTGCCGGGAATAGAGCTGCAGTTGGCAGTGTCGGATCCGTCTGAGCTGTTGAATGAAGAGGAACAGGCGGATTACATTATCCATCCGCGAACTGCATTGCCTTACGCATCGATGAAAGTGAAGGAAGCGGAGCATACCGGGGAGCTTTCGGCCGAATGGCGGGCGGTGCTCGCTTATTATGAAGATGATCCGTTATGGTCGTCTGTATTGGACTATATTACGAAGCCGATGACGGACCGGAATGAAACGGAGCGGCTTGCACCTGCCATTACGGAAGGGTTATACGGCAAGAATTTCGTATCGAGCGTCTCACGGATCGAATCGTATTACAGCTGCCCGTTCCAGCATTTCGCTTCCTATGGACTTGGCTTGCAGGAACGGATAGAATTCACACTTGAAGCTCCGTCGATCGGAGATTTATTCCACGCGGCTTTAAAATGGGTATCGGATGAAATGAACCGGACGGGAAGATCATGGACGGAGTTGTCGAAGGAGCAATGTTGGCAATTGGCGAGAATGGCGATGGAGCATATCGCGCCGATGTTCTTCAACCGTATTTTGCTGTCGACGAGTCGGTACCATTATATCCGCAGGAAATTAACGCATATTGTCACACGGACGATTTTTGCGCTCGGCAAGCAGGCGGCAAAAAGTTTGTTCCGCCCGATAGCCATCGAAGCGGCATTTGGACCGGGGGAACAGCTTCCGCCACTTGAAATTCCATTGCGGCGTGGCAATCAAATGAATTTGCGCGGAAGAATTGACCGGGTCGATGCGACGGAGATTGACGGGAAAAATTACGTGAGAATCGTTGATTATAAATCTTCTTCGAAGCAACTCGATTTGACCGACGTCTATTACGGCATTTCCTTGCAAATGTTGACGTATCTTGACGTCGCCGTGGAGCATGCGGAGGAATGGATCGGGTTCAAGGCAGATCCAGCGGGAGTGCTCTACTTGCACGTCCATAACCCGATGATCCGGACGGAACTTGAGCTGACAGAGGATTCGATTGAAGAAGAAATATTGAAATCGTATAAGATGAGAGGCTATTTGCTCGATGATCCTGAAGTCGTCATGGGGATGGATGCGCAGCTTGGCAAGACGTCGGCGGTCATTCCTGCTGCATTTAAGACAGATGGTTCATTTACAAAAGCTTCGAAAGTGTTGTCGACGGATGACTTGCAAGTCGTCCGGAAGTTTGTAAGGCAACGCCACCAGCAGGCAGGAGACGGAATGCTTGCAGGAGATACCCGGGTGTACCCATACCGATTGAAGGATAAAATGCCTTGTCAGTATTGCTCGTATCGTTCGGTATGTCAATTTGACCCGACGAATCCCGAGCAGAAATACAGGCATTATGAAAGCATGAACCCGGAAGAGTCCCTTGAAAAGATGCGGAAGGATGTGAATGATGATGAACATTCCAGTTAAACCGGCAGACGTGACATTCACGGACGCCCAATGGAAGGCAATATGGGCGACGGGGAAAGACGTTCTCGTCTCGGCTGCGGCCGGTTCCGGGAAGACGAAGGTGCTCATTACACGGATGATCGAAAAAGTGTTGAGTGAGCACAATCCGATCGATGTGGACGAATTGCTCGTCGTCACATTCACGAATGCCGCTGCTGCTGAAATGCGTCACCGGATGGCGGAAGCGTTGGAAGAGGCAATTGCCGTCAATCCGGAATCCATCCATTTGAGAAGACAATTGAGTTTGTTGAATAAAGCACAAATTTCTACATTGCACTCCTTCTGTCTGAACGTCGTTCGCCAATATGCATATTTGATCGACATTGATCCGGGGTTCCGTATAGCGGACAGCACGGAAGCGGCATTGCTTCGCGACGATACGATCGGTGAAGTGCTTGAAGATGCTTATAATGCCGATAACCCGGAAGCAATGTATCGGCTTGCCGACAGCTTTACGTCGGACAGGAACGACCAATCGATCGAGACGCTCATTGACAAGTTGTACGATTATTCGCGCGTGCATCCGTCACCGGAAAGATGGCTGCGGATGATTCCGATGCAATACGAACTGGATGATGACGTAACGATTGATGAGCTTGACTTCATCGGACCGCTGAAGACGGCGATTCGTCATACGCTCGAGGAAGCGATCCATCTGACGGAGGATATGAAACGAATTGCACTAATGCCGGAAGGCCCCGAACCGCTAGCTGCAACAGCTGATGCTGATTTGCAATGGATTCGGGAAGCGAAGCGCCGGATTGAAGAAGGCACTTGGGAAGAGACGTATGCATTTTTCGGGTCACTCACTTGGGTGAAGGCGGGCACAATCCGGAAGAACACTTGCGACGAAGAATTGGCGAAGCGTGCAAAATCGCTACGGGATTCCGTAAAGAAAATCATCAATTCATTGAAAGAATCGTATTTTACGAGGACCCCAAAGCGTCTGTTGGATGAAATCCGTCTCATGGCGCCAATGATGCATACGCTTGTCGAGCTTGTCATCGATTTCGGCAAAAGATACGGCGACGTCAAGATGGACAAAGGTCTCGTCGACTTTTCGGACTTGGAGCATTTCGCATTGCAAATTCTTGCAGTGGAACAGGATGGAGAGCTTGTGCCGTCCGATATCGCAGTCGATTATTTGAATCGGTTCGCGGAAGTTCTTGTTGATGAATACCAAGACGTCAACTTGCTGCAAGAGGCAATTATCCAGCTTGTAAAGCGTGGCAGTGAAGAGGATGGGAATTTGTTCATGGTCGGTGACGTGAAGCAGTCGATTTATCGGTTCCGATTGGCAGAGCCGGGACTATTTCTTGGGAAATACAATCGTTTTACGTCGGATGATGGGGAAAAGGGTCTGAAAATCGATCTGAACGCGAATTTCCGGAGCCGTAAGGAAGTGCTGGACGCGACGAACTTCATCTTCTCACAAGTGATGGGCGAACGGGTTGGCGAAGTCGAATACGATGAAGCCGCCGCTCTGAAATACGGTGCGCGCTATCCGGAAAAGGAATCACCAGCCGCTTTGACGTTGTTATACGAAGCGGACGAAGAGGATATGGAAGATGAGGCGACGGAGCTGACGGGGCAAAGCTTGAAAAGCTCGCAGGCGGAAGCTCGGTATATGATCCGGAGAATTAAAGAGCTAATGGCGTCAGGTGCGGAAGTAACAGACGCATTTACGGATAAAAAACGTCCGCTTGAATATCGGGATATCGTCATCCTTATGCGTTCGATGACATGGTCCGGGGAAATTGCGGAAGAGTTCAAGCTTGCGGGCATACCAATCTACGCGGAGCTCTCGCGCGGCTATTTCGAGGCAATCGAAGTGATGATTATGCTTAATACGCTTCGGGTTATTGACAATCCGTATCAGGATATCCCGCTCGCATCAGTCCTTCGTGCGCCATTCGTCGGCATGACGGAAAACGAATTGGCACAAGTGAGGCTCGCCGCGAAGAACAAGCCATTTTACGAGGCACTGAAATTGTTCATGGCGACGGGCGGAGCGGGAATTGCTGCCGAAACGCAAGTGAAATTGCAGCGTTTCTTCCTCATGTTTGAGGACTGGCGAAATTTAGCGCGACGTGGTTCATTGTCGGAGCTTATTTGGCAAGTGTATAACGATACGCATTACTATGAAATGGTCGGCGCGATGCCGAACGGCAAGCAGCGGCAAGCGAATTTACGTGCGCTGCATGACCGCGCCATCGATTATGAGAAAACTTCCTTCCGTGGACTTTTCCGTTTCCTCAGGTTCATTGATCGGATGCAGAAGCGGGGAGATGATCTTGGTGCTGCCCGTTTCGTCAGTGAGACGGAGGATGTCGTCCGGATTATGACAATCCACTCGTCTAAAGGGCTTGAATTCCCATACGTGTTCGTCGCGGGGGCAGGAAGACAATTCAATAAAATGGACTTCAATGAACCTTATTTATTCGACCAGCATTTCGGCTTGGCGGTAAAGGCAATCGACCCTGAATTGCGAATTACGTACACATCCGTTCCTTTCCTTGCGATGAAAGAGAAAAAGGAGCTCGAAATGCGTGCTGAAGAGATGCGGGTGCTTTACGTGGCGATGACGCGTGCGAAGGAGCATCTTGAATTGATTGCCACTGTCAAAGATATTGAAAAGGCGATCGGCAGCTGGCAGGACGCTCAGTTAATTGAAGCAGGCGAAATGCTTCCGGAATATACGCGGTCACGTGCGAATGGCTATTTGGATTGGATTGGGCCGGCCATTGCACGCCACCCGGATTTCGAGAAATTCGGTTTCATGTATGGAGGGCGTGCCATCGATGATCCTTCGAAGTGGGAAATCGCGGCATATCCTGTTTCTTCCTTCAATACGATGGAGGAGCAAGAGGAGGAAGTCGTCGAAAGGACTGTGCCGACGTCAACGGACGACGTAATCGATGCGGATTGGTCCAAGGAAGTGACACGGAGATTCGACTACGTCTATCCATTCGTAGCTTCCGTTGAGAAGCGTTCCAAGCAGACGGTGAGCGATTTGAAAAGGGTGGCACTGCTAGAGATGGAGCCGGACTTCGACGACTTCTTCACAACGAAAGATGATGAAGTGAGCACTCCTTATTTACATGACCGTCCCGCATTCATGCAATCTCGGGCGTTGTCGGGGGCTGAAATCGGTACAGCGATGCATACGATCATGCAGCATATCGATCTGTCGAAGACGCATACAGTGCAAGACGTGGATCGTTTCATCACTGAGCTGACGACGCGTCAATTACTGACAGTGGAAGAAGCGAATGCAGTCGATGTGAAAGCGGTCGTCCGATTTTTCGGAACGTCTCTTTTCAAAAGGCTGTCAGGATCTTTAAGGATGCTCAAAGAAGTGCCATTTACGTACGCATACGACGCAAACGATGGCGATCATCAGATTTTGCAAGGGATTGCCGACTGTTTATTCGAAGAGAAAGATGGCTGGGTACTGCTAGACTATAAAACAGATCGGATCCGTGGAAGATTCCGGTCCGATGAAGAAATACAGATTGAAATGCAAAAACGTTACGGCATCCAATTGAGCCTTTATAAAAAAGCGGTCGAATCGATTGCGGGTATTACGATTAAAGAAATGGTCCTCTATTTGTTTGACGGGGAGAGGATTGTGCATGTTCAGGAGGAGACAGTTTGAACGTATCACCAACTATAGGGAACCGCATTGAAGCGTTGGATACACTGAGGGGCTTTGCGCTCCTCGGCATTTTCATTGCGAATATGCTCATTTTCCATTCACCTTATTTTTATATCGATCCGCATTCCTATTTTAGTACACCGAGTGATGTGGCATCGTATAAGCTGATCAACATTTTTGTCGAAGCGAGCTTTTACCCGATTTTCGCGATGTTGTTCGGGTATGGATTGAATATGCAATACGAAAAAGCGATTGCTAATGGAACGTCCTACGTGCCGATGATGGCGAAGCGCCTTGTGATACTGATGGGATTTGGCCTCATTCATGCATTGTTCGTCTGGTCCGGTGATGTTTTATTCACGTATGCAATTATGGGATTCATTATGCTAGCGGCAATCAGGATTCCGAAAAAGTGGCTTTTTTGGATTGCGATCATCATTTATTTGATTCCGACATTTCTTTTCATCGGCGTAATCTATTTACTTGCGAAGCTTGATCCGAATCAACTGATGGACGGATATGTCAATATTCAACAGATTGAGTTGGCAATTACTGCATATGCGCACGGAACATATGGCGAAGTATTCGTTTTCCGTTTTTCGGAATGGCTTTTATACGGGTTGACGAACTCCTTCTTGGGCATCTTTATGGTGTTGCCATTGATTATGATAGGCGCAGCATTCTCGAAGGGGAAACTGTTTGAACGTGCAGCTGAAATGAAAAGCAAAATTGCTATTGTCGGCATCATTGCGTTAGTTGCCGGGATTTTTATAAAATCATGGCCATATATGGATAGCCACGCCTATCATAATTTATTGACCCAGCAACTGATCGGCGGTCCGATTTTAGCAATTGGTTATGCATCTGTTATCATCTTGCTTTGCCAATTGCCGATTTTCCGCACGATCTTCTCACCAATATCTAAGGCAGGACGCATGTCATTAACGACATATTTGACGCAATCGATCGTCGCAACAATCCTCTTTTACGGATACGGCTTCGGTCTATATGGAAAAGTGGATTTAGAGACAGGTACGCTGATTGCTGTCGGCATTTTTGCCATCCAAGTCATTTTCGCAGAGCTTTGGTTGTTGAAATTCCGGATGGGACCTTTCGAATGGCTTTGGCGGAAAGGGACGTACGGGAAAAACATGACGAAAAAAGAGGAGAAAGTGCAAGCTTTGTAGAATTGTAGATGAGTATTACTTTTATTAGTTGAAAAGGTTTTCCACATTATTAGGAAGGATGGGCTTTTACATGAAACTTTTGTCGTTCCGGTTTGAAGGAAGAACATTATTCGGTCCGAAAGTGAAAAAAGAGGAAGCGGTCTGGGATGTGAAATCGATTGCCGAAGCATTTGGCGAAACGGATTTCCCTTCAACAATCATCGAAGGCATCGCAGGAGGTTTGGAGTTTGTTGAAAAGGTGAGGAAACTTGCCGAGCAAGCTCGGAATAGTGAAAATCCGGAACAATTCAAGTATGCATTCACGGAGATTGAATGGCTGTCCCCGATTCCGCGCACGCCGAAAAACGTCCTTTGCGTCGGCAAAAACTATGCCGAACATGCCGCAGAAATGGGAGGGGACGCGCCGCCTGAAAAGCTAATGATCTTTACGAAATCGCCTACTGCAATCGCTGCAGATGAGCAGGATCTTCCGGCGCACGCAGCCCTTACAGACAACCTTGATTATGAAGGTGAATTGGCAGTCGTCGTTAGCAAGAAAGGCAGCAATATCCCGAAACAGCTCGCGTATGACCACGTATTCGGCTATACGATTGCGAATGATATTACGGCTAGGGACATACAATACGGCCATAAGCAGTTCTTCCTTGGAAAAAGCTTGGATGGCTCTTGCCCGATAGGTCCTTATATCGTCACGAAAGATGAAATTCCGAATGCACATAATCTTTCAATCGTCACAAAAGTGAATGATGAAGTACGTCAAAACGGAAATACATCTGACATGATTTTCAAGATCGATGAATTGATTGCCGAAATCTCGAAATTTGTAACGCTCGAGCCGGGCGATGTCATTTTGACAGGGACGCCTGCAGGGGTCGGAAAAGGATTTACTCCACCGAAATTCTTGAAAGCCGGCGACACGGTGAAAATTTCTGTAGAGGGCATCGGGACACTCGTCAATCGATTTGTATAAGGCCATTTCCTACTCTGGAAAGCTTTGCTATGATAAGATAGATAAGATAGAGTAGAATTTATTATCGATGAGGTGAACAGTTTGGACTTTTTATCAAGTACGCCCCATTTTCATATTTTCACATGGGTCGTAGGCATTATCATTTTCCTCGTTTCGGCAGTGATGGCGAACGGCACAAAAGGAAAAAAGATTACGCATATGATTGCACGCTTATTTTACATTCTTATCCTTATTTCCGGAGTCGCACTCTTCATTAAAGGGATGGACTATGGTAGAGGGGCAGAATACGGCATTAAATTCCTTCTCGGTCTATTGACGATCGGAATGATGGAAATGGTCCTCGTACGTTCCGAAAAAGGAAAGAAAGTGACGACATTCTGGATTTTGTTTTTCGTCTTCCTTTTTGCAACAATGTTCCTTGGCTTCAGATTGCCAATGGGCTTTGAATTTTTCTAATATGAATAAACATGGAAACCGTCGGTATGATTCCCGGCGGTTTTTTTATGGTGTTACCGTCTAAACTTCATGCGCACCCTCCGCTTTGGTTATCGTCTAGACTTCGGGCGCCAGAAGCTCGGGGTCATAAGTCAAAGTTGCTCTGTGGCAAAGAACGCCACGCTGCAACTTTGCCTTATGCCTGTCGCTTCTAAGCAGGCGCCCTCCGCTTTTGGTTATTCACAAATTCGACTAATTCTTTTATCCTGTATGGATTTTTCATTCCATTACATGGCGAGGTGCGTTCTGTTTTGTTAAAATGGCAAGAGATAGCTTGTCTGAGGAGGATTTTTTCGTGAAAGGGAAACGTTTGATTGGCATAGCTGCCATTTTTTTATTGTTTATTTCTGCATTCATGCCTGCTGCTGCTTTTGCCAAGGCGGAACGGGGCATTCTGGATGAGAGTATATACGATCTGCTTGTAGACCGTTTCAATAACGGCGCACGCAACAATGATATCGATGTCGATACACATAATGGCAACGCCTTCAATGGCGGCGATTTCGTCGGTGTCCAAGCACGGTTGCAGCATATTATCGATATGGGCTTTACGATGATTTCGTTAGGTCCGGTCTTCAAGACAGAGACGTATGATGGAAACGGGGTTCTGTCCTATACCGAGTTGGAACCTCATTTCGGTACGGAAGAAGAGTTAGATGCATTAGTCAAGGAAGTCCATGAGAAGAAAATGAAAGTGATCGCCGATTTTCCTTTGGGGAAGGTCAGTGCGGAACATGAATGGGCGAAAGGACAGACATATCAATTCGTCCATTCCGCTGACGGCACGGTAGATTGGAATTCGTCCGATGAAAACGTGCAGAACGCATTAATCGAAGCAGCGGTAGATTTCATCACGACTTACGAACTAGATGGAATCCGTCTGACAAAACTCGACGGGTTTGATGAGGCGTTCTTGAATAAAATGATCGACGCAATCCATGACACTAAGGAAGGCGCATACGTATTGACGAATGAAAAAAGCGGGGCAGCCTTTGATTTGCAGCCGAGCGATGAGAAAATGGAAGCGCTCCGTCAGTCATTCGTTAAAGCAGATCCGGATTCAACTCCGCTAAATATTTTCAAGGAAAGTGAAGACCGCGGCTTGCTGCAGTACGATGATTTGACGGGACCACGTTTCACGTATGATATCGTGGAAGCCCGGATGTTCCCACCGACCCGCTGGAAAGTGGCTGCAACTGCATTATTTACGCTTCCTGGCGTGCCACTCATGACATACGGGACGGAAATAGCAGTCAACGGTAAAGAAGCACCTGAAAGCCATCCGCTTTTCAATTTCAAGACGGACATGGAATTCAAGGATTTAATCGGTAATTTGAATTTGCTTCGCAATGAATCGGAAACTCTTCGGAACGGTGAATTCGAATTGTTGCACAATGAAGATGGCTTCCTTATCTTTAAAAGGACTTCGGAAGATGAAACATGGTTGATCGCCATTAACAACACATCGAAAACTGCGAGTTTGTCAATACCTGCCGAAAAGATCGGTGCAAACAAGAAATTGCGTGGAGTATTGGATGGCGATTTAATCCGGGAATCTGATGACGGTATGTTCCGTGTCATTTTGGACAGAGAACTTGCGGAAGTGTACATTGCGGATGATGATAAAGGTTTTAATACTCCTTATTTGATCGCGTCGATTCTCGTTTACGTTCTTTTCCTAGGTTTCTTGTTCCTCGTTATTAAAAAAGGACGGGAAAACAGGAGGAAGGGAAAAGAAAAAGTATAAAATGAAGATGCCTTTTCGGACTTGGTGGCGGCCATGTCTGAAAAGGCATTTTATGATGGAACGTATATTATTGATTGACCTTATTCAAAAAGAAAATTGCAATCGTGCCAGGTCCGGAATGGGATCCGATAGCTGACCCAATCATATGGATTTCGACATTTTTCGGCTGTAATTTCTCTTCAATAAGTGCTTTCATTTCAAGAGCTGTGCTTTCGTCATCCCCGTGACTGATGGCAATTGTCTGTTTTGAAAATTCGGCTCCCCGTTCTTCCATCAGCTCAATGATGCGGCGAAGCACTTTTTTTCGGCCACGATGTTTTTCGATCGGGACGAGCTTTCCGCCTTCGACATGAAGGAGCGGTTTAATGTTCAAGAGGCCGCCGATGAAAGCGCTCGCCTTTGATACGCGTCCGCCTTTCGCCAAGTAATCGAGATCGTCCACTGTGAACAGGTGCTCCATATGGGCGGCCATGTCACGGATTTTACGTTCAATTGTCCTTACATCATCGCCTGCATCCCGTAGACGGACTGCTTCCTTCACAAGAAGACCATGTCCTAGAGAAGCACAGCGTGAATCGATGATGACGAGATTCATGCCCGGATTTCCTTCTTTGACTTGGTCCTTCATCATGATTGCTGTGTTGTACGTGCCTGATAGCTCGGACGAAAAAGCGATGTACAGACCGTCTTCTCCTGATGCGGCAAGTTCCTTCCAAGTGGAAAGGAACAGTTCGGGCGATGCTTGTGATGTTTTTGGATGCTTTCCACTACGGATGGCACTATATACTTCCTTGGAATCAATCTCAAGGACATCATCGCCTTCCTTGTCATCGATTAACACGCGTAATGGGATAAGCGTAACATCGTTTTCGTCAAAAAATGATTTCGGCAAATCTGAACCACTGTCAGCAAAAATTCTCATTGTAAAGTCCCCTCACATTCTTTTTATATTTTGTTTGTTAATAATAACCGTTCTTTCAGTACTTCGGCAATTCCATCTTCGTTATTCGTCAACGTCACTTCGTCAGCAATGGATTTCAGTCTGTCTATTCCGTTGCCCATTGCGACGCCGACACCTGCGTAATCGATCATTTCAAGATCATTATCTTCATCGCCAAAAGCGATAATACGCTCGCGCGGGATTCCTAGATATTTAGCGACATGCGATATGCCGACTGCCTTATTCAACCCGTGGCGTACAATTTCGATGACATCAAATGGAGCACCCCATCGTCTATGGTCGATCGCTTCTGCGTGGACTTCCGCCAAATGCCTTCGGATCGTATCGACATTCGTTGGATCCGCTTGAATAAGCAAGCTCGTAGGTTCGACTTGCAAGGATTCCCGTATATCGCCTTGTTTGATGACAGGAGCTCCGAAGCTGAGGATATCCAAAAGCTTTTCATCGTGATATTGCAAGTATACATCGTCCATCACTTCCGCAATGATATTATGGAATCGGAAATCCTGCATCGCTTCGACAACATCATTGACGACGGGAAGAGCAATCGTTTCATGGACCGTTTTCCATGAGCGGTCGGTCGGATTATGTACGAACGCTCCATTAAAGTTGACGATCGGTGTAGTTAAGCCAAGCTCGCGGTAGTAAATCGAGCTTGCACGATATGGCCTTCCAGTCGCAATCATTACTTGGTGGCCTTGTTCTTCCGCACGCTTTAATGTATTGGCAGTTTCCTCCGAAATCACTTTCTCGTCTGTTAACAATGTCCCGTCCAAGTCGAGGACAATCAAATGCGGCTTCATAATTCCGCCCCCTTTGGAAAGTTTCTTTGTTCTATACCCAATTCATTCAGTGATTCAACGAGCTAATACAGCTTGTTATTATACTGTCCAGTTTATCGTTATCTATCTTGGCAAGTCAAAACATTCCAGCGGAAAACCGTCCTTTTTGTTTTTCTAGTAAAACTTTGATACGATTTAGAAAAAGTACAGAAGGTGTTCGAATGATTGTCAAAGAGGAAAATTGGAGCAATATACCATTACTGCATATTGTGGATGAAACAATGGAAAATAGCAATATACCAACCGTCATCTTCCTACACGGCTTTACGAGTGCCAAAGAGCATAACTTGCATTACGCATATAATATCGCAAAGAAAGGATACCGCGTCCTGTTGCCCGATGCCCATTTGCATGGTTCACGGGATGAAGGTTTGGATGAAGTCCAATTGAGCTTGCGTTTTTGGGAAATCGTCCTCACATCGATTGAAGAAATGGATGTGCTATATAAAGAGTTGAGGGAGAGAGGCGTATCAAAAATCGGCATGGGCGGCACTTCTATGGGCGGAATTACTACGCTTGGCTGCTTGACTGCGTATCCATGGATTGACGTAGCGACCGTCATGATGGGAGCACCAGGATATGTAGAGCTTGCTAAAGCACAAATGTCTCAATTTGAGCGTCGCGGTTTCAAATTGCCAATTACCGACGAAGAACGGAAAGCGCTGCTTGATACACTCGCTATTTTCGATTTGACGAAACAAAAGCAAAAGCTCAACAATCGTCCCGTTTTCTTCTGGCACGGGCAAAACGATACGACCGTTCCGTTTGAACCGACATTTAATTTCTTCAACGCGGCGAAGAAGGATTATGAAAATGAACCTGAGCGATTTGAATTTATAAAAGATCCAATAGCAGGGCACGCCGTTTCAAGATCTGGCATGCTTCGGTCGGTCGATTGGTTCGCATCTTATTTGAATGAATAAGCCATCCTTGCTATGATGAAGGCAGAACAGATTCGGAAAGGGGAATTTCAATGAATGATGATATGAAAGGCAGCTTGATGGGTGCCTTGGAAAATGTGATCGATCCCGAGCTCGGTATTGATATCGTCAACTTGGGACTTGTCTATGATGCAGAACTGGACGAAGAAGGTACTGCCAAAGTAACAATGACATTGACATCACTCGGTTGTCCGATGGGACCTCAAATCGTCGCCAACATCAAACAGGAACTGCAAGAGTTGCCTGAAGTGAAAGACGTGGATGTCAACATTGTTTGGAATCCGCCATGGTCGAGAGATAATATGTCACGCTATGCGAAAATGGCGCTTGGCGTGCGTTAATAAACCATAAAAAAAGGTTGTTTGACTTATTGTCAGACGGCCTTTTTTGTTTAACGCTTTTTAGGAAGGGTAGAGGAAAAAAGTAGGCAGTTTGCTTTACTTATAGGAAGGAAAAGCATATAATTTTAATTAATCAAAGATAGTCAAAGTCAAACAATGAGGTGATTGTATATGAGAATGGATGGCGTACAAGAAGACCAACGTACACCACTTGAACAATTTGGCCGAAATCTCGTTGAAGATGTGAAAAACGGCAAAATGGATCCAGTCATCGGACGAGATGAAGAAATTCGGAATGTCATTCGGATTTTATCAAGAAAAACGAAAAACAATCCCGTACTGATCGGGGAGCCTGGTGTCGGTAAAACCGCGATTGTCGAAGGGCTTGCCCAACGGATCGTCAAAGGTGATGTGCCGGAAGGGCTTAAGGATAAGCAGATTTTCGAATTGGATATGAGCTCGCTTATCGCCGGCGCCAAATACCGAGGGGAATTCGAGGAGCGGTTGAAAGGCGTTTTAAAGCAAGTGAAGGAAAGTAATGGAGAAATCATCCTTTTCATCGATGAAATTCATACGATTGTCGGGGCAGGCAAGACGGAAGGCGCGATGGATGCCGGTAATATGTTGAAACCGATGCTTGCGCGCGGAGAGCTGTATTGCATCGGGGCGACGACGCTCGACGAATACCGAATGTATATTGAGAAAGATCCGGCACTGGAGCGCCGCTTCCAGCAAGTTATGGTGCGCGAACCTTCCGTTGAAGATACGATTTCAATCCTACGTGGCTTGAAAGAACGTTTTGAACTGCATCACGGCGTTCGCATCCATGACCGTGCTTTAGTTGCGGCTGCGACATTATCTGACCGCTATTTGACGGAACGGTTCATGCCGGACAAAGCGATTGATTTGATGGATGAAGCGAGCGCGATGATCCGGACGGAAATCGATTCAATGCCGCAGGAACTTGATTCGGTCACACGACGGATCATGCAGCTCGAAATCGAGGAGCAAGCGTTGCGGAAAGAAAAGGATGCAATCAGTCAAAACCGTCTCGAAGCATTGCGCACCGAGCTGCAAGAGCTGAAAGATTCTTCTGCCGGTATGCGGGAACAGTGGAACAAAGAGAAAGAGGCTTTGCGTAATATTCAAGCGAAACGGGAAGATCTTGATCGGTACCGCCGTGAGTTGGAAGATGCGCAAAATCGTTTTGATTTAAATAAAGCCGCAGAACTCCAATACGGCAAAATTCCAGAGCTTGAAAAACAACTTCAGGAATTGGAAGCGCCGCTTGCGAATAGTTCAGACAGCCGTTTGCTCCGCGAAGAAGTGACTGAGGACGAAATTGCAATGATCGTGGCCCGCTGGACGGGAATTCCGGTCACGAAGCTCGTTGAAGGGGAACGGGAGAAGTTGCTGCGTCTCCGCGAAACATTAGAAGAGAGAGTTATTGGTCAAGACGATGCCGTGCAGCTCGTTACTGAAGCGGTTTGGCGTGCACGTGCAGGCATAAAAGACCCGAATAAGCCAATCGGATCCTTCCTGTTCCTTGGTCCTACCGGGGTAGGGAAGACGGAGCTTGCGAAAACGCTGGCAGCAACGCTGTTCGATTCGGAAGATCATTTCATAAGAATCGATATGTCCGAATATATGGAGAAGCACAGTGTATCTCGCCTCGTCGGAGCGCCTCCAGGTTATGTCGGCTACGAAGAGGGCGGACAGTTGACGGAAGCGGTACGACGCAATCCGTACTCGGTCGTACTTCTTGATGAAATCGAGAAAGCGCATCCAGATGTATCTAATATTTTGCTGCAAATATTAGATGACGGTCGGATTACGGACAGCCAAGGACGTCTCGTCAATTTCACAAATACTGTCGTCATTATGACGTCCAATATCGGCTCGGCATACTTGCTGCAAGGCCAGTTTGATTCGGATGAGCATGCCGCAGAGGATCTGGTCATGGCGGAGTTGCGCCGCCACTTCAAACCGGAGCTTTTGAACCGGATGGATGATATTATCATCTTCCATTCGTTATCAGGCGACTCGTTCCGTTTGATTGCACGTAAAATGCTCGAGGATCTTGTTAGACGGCTCGATGAACAAGAGATCGACTTGGAGTATAACGATGATGTACTAGACTGGATTGTCAAGGAAGGCACGGACGCGGAGTTTGGTGCAAGACCGTTGAAACGATTCATTCAACGCCACGTCGAAACAGTCGTCGCGAAGGAAATCATTAAAGGTGATTTGAAAGATGGCCAGAAATTGGTGTTGACGATGGAAGACGGGAAATTGAAGATTGATAAACAATAAAGAAAGCCTTGGTCACCGATTTAACATCGGCTACCAAGGCTTCTTTGCTTCTCGCGCCCAAAGAAGCGTCTCTCGCGTCCAAAGTGGCGTGTTCCGCGTCCAAAGTGTCGTGTTCCGCGTCCAAAGTGGCGTGTTCCGCGTCCAAAGTGACCTGTTCTGCGTCCAAAGTGGCGTGTTCCGCGTCCAAAGTGGCGTGTTCCGCGTCCAAAATGGCGTGTTCCGCGTCCAAAGCGGCATGTTCCGCGTCCAAAGTGGCGTGTTCCGCGTCCAAAATGGCGTGTTCCGCGTCCAAAGTGACCTGTTCTGCGCCTAAAGCGACGTTTTCCACGCCCAAAGTTACGACTACCGCGCTTAAAATATCAACTTCCACATGCAATGGACTTAGAACAAATAAAAAAACCATCCACAATTAAGTGAACGGCTTTACAGATGAATCAATAATCTGCGACTTGCTCGTCAGGAATGACAGCAGTTACGCCTAGTACGATAACTGACAAGATGACCGAAGCGATGACTCCGCCCATGAAGTCGAAAGATGCGATTCCGGCGATTGAACCGGCTACGTAGTTCAACATCGTTACAAGTAGAAAAGACCAAACAAATGTAATGATATATTTCATCAAATTCACCTCATTGTAACTATTTCCTCGTTCATCATACCATAGCACCACCAATCAATAAACAAAATTATATGCAATCTAGATTTTCTTTGGCGAAATCGTGTCGACATATTGAAAAACGATGTGTTATCTTCTATAATTAATACCAGGTACTAATATTAGATGATAAGGAACGGGGTATGTAATATGAATGCAGGGTTGATCGGTGTAGGGAAATTTGTTCCTACGCAAGTTGTGACAAACCATGATCTTGAACAGCGTATCGATACGACAGATGAATGGATCCGCACGCGCACAGGTATTGAAGAAAGACGCATTGCAGATGACAATACCGATACATCCGACATGGCGTATAACGCAGCAGTGGACGCTATTGAAAATTCAGGTCTCCATCCGGAAGATATCGAAATGATCATCGTAGCAACTGTGACGCCAGACCGTCCATTCCCATCCGTCGCAACGATGATCCAAGAGCGACTAGGTGCGAAAAATGCGGCAGCGATGGATGTATCTGCGGCTTGTGCGGGCTTCATGTACGGCGTTGTCATGGCTAAACATTTCGTTGAAGCGGGAACGTATAAACATGTCCTCGTCGTAGGTGTAGAGAAACTATCAAAAATTACGGATTGGGAAGACCGCAATACAGCAGTCCTTTTCGGAGACGGTGCAGGTGCTGCGGTTGTTGGAAAAGTAAGCGAAGGCCGGGGAATCCTTTCCTTCGAATTAGGAGCGGATGGTACGGGAGGCAAGCATTTATACCAAGATAAATATATCCATATGAATGGGCGTGAAGTATTTAAATTTGCGGTCCGTCAAATGGGCGAATCAGCTGTAAATGTAACGAAAAAGGCTGGTCTGACGACAGATGACGTCGATTACTTAATTCCGCACCAAGCGAATATCCGCATTATGGAAGCATCTCGTGAAAGGCTCGGACTTCCTATTGAAAGAATGTCCAAATCCGTCCATAAATACGGAAACACGTCAGCTGCATCGATTCCAATCTCGTTATTCGATGATTTGCAGGAAGGCCGCGTCAAAGATGATGACGTTATCGTCCTAGTCGGCTTCGGCGGCGGACTCACATGGGGCGCCCTATGTATAAAATGGGGAAAATAAAATAGGATTACTATATAATAAACGAAGCGATATAACTAATTATGAATTGTAAAAATGAAGGGGAGTTTTCAATAATGGAAAAACGTCGTGTAGTCGTTACAGGAGTTGGAGCAGTTTCTCCAGTAGGAAATTCCGCAGAAGAATCATGGGAAGCGGTATTGAACGGAAAATCTGGAATCGGACCTCTTACAAGACTGGATAGTGAACAATTTCCGGTAAAAGTAGCGGCAGAAGTGAAAGATTTTGATATCGAAGAATACATTTCTCGAAAAGATGCGCGGAAGATGGACCGTTTTACACATTACGCATTGGCTGCGTCCATCATGGCAATGAAAGATGCAGACCTCGAATTGGATGAAGAGACAGCATTGCGCACCGGCGTCTGGATCGGTTCAGGCATCGGCGGCATGGAAACGCATGAGCAGCAATTCAAGACATTCCTTGAAAAAGGATACCGTCGTGTCAGCCCATTCTTCGTTCCAATGATGATTCCTGATATGGCATCAGGTCAAGTATCGATTCATTTCGGTGCGAAGGGCATCAACTCATGTACAGTGACAGCATGCGCATCCGGAACGAACTCAATCGGAGATGCATTCGAAGTAATTAAACGCGGTGATGCAGACGTCATGATTACAGGAGGCGCGGAAGCACCAATTACAACGATGGCGGTGGCAGGCTTCTGCTCCAACACAGCATTATCCCTAAACCCTGATCCCGCAACAGCTTCACGTCCATTCGATAAAGAGCGGGACGGCTTTGTCATCGGGGAAGGCGCGGGCATCCTTATTCTTGAGGAGTATGAGCATGCAGTGAAGCGCGGTGCCAAAATCTACGCGGAAATCGTAGGATACGGCTCAACAGGCGATGCGCATCATATTACAGCACCTGCCCCTGAAGGAGAGGGTGCTGCACGTGCAATGCGTCAAGCTCTTGACGAGGCAGAGATTAGCCCAGATAAAATCGATTACATTAATGCCCACGGTACGAGCACACCGTATAACGACTTGTTCGAAACGATTGCTGCGAAGACGGTTTTCGGTGAACATGCGTATAAGCTTGCAATGAGCTCAACGAAATCGATGACTGGACATTTGCTCGGCGCTGCAGGCGGACTGGAAGCAATCTTTACGGTAAAGGCATTGCAAGAAGGGATTCTTCCTCCGACAACGAATTATGTGAATGAAGATCCTGAATGCGACCTCGACTATGTCGTTAATCAAGCAAGAAAAGCGGACATCGAATATGCGATGAGCAACTCTCTCGGTTTCGGTGGACATAACGCATCACTCGTTTTCAAGAAAATATAATTTTAGGCAAGTAGTAATGGTCAGGAGTTTCTTCAGCCTGATTGAAAACGCTTGCCAGCCTAGGCGCGAAGTCGAGCGAAGACGCGAATAGAACTAAAGTTCATGAGCGGACGAGCGAGACGAGCAACAACGGATGCGAGCGTTTGCCAACAGGCTGAAAGCTCCCCTTTTGATTCTTAAAGGGGAGCTTTCTTTCATACACTGGAAGAAAAGAAAAAGGGCGATGTATATGATGCGTATCTTCCTCTTCCTCATCAGCTACGGACTTATAGTCGTTACTGTCACACATATGATATTCTATTTCAATTATCTTTCGCTTGGATATAGTTGGCAACGGATTTTGCTGTTCATTATCCAAACGCCCGATTTCACGCTTTTTGTCATGGCGGTCATTCTATTAGCGATTACCGTCTTCTTCCAAGCCCCATCGCGGACTCCATTTTTTTGAGAGTAGCAGATGCAATCTCATTTGCTTTTTCTGCTCCCCTGTCAAGATGTCCATCAAGCTCCGAGGAATTGAGAAGCTCTCCATAGCGCTCTTGGAATGGTGTAAGATGCCCGATAACTGCTTCAGCGACGCCAGCTTTAAACGCTCCATAGCCGAGTCCTTCGTACTTCGATTCGAGGTCGGTAATTGAGATGCCACTTAATGCCGATTCAATTGTCAGCAAGTTGGACACCCCAGGCTTGTTTTCAACATCAAATTTTACGAAGCCGTCAGAGTCCGTCACAGCACTCTTGATTTTCTTTTCGATTTCCTTCGGTGTGTCCAATAGCGTAATCGTTCCTTTTTTGTTTGGATCCGATTTGCTCATTTTCTTTAATGGATCTTGCAATGATTTAATGCGGGCTCCATTTTTCGGTATGCGTACTTCCGGGATGGTTAACACCTCGCCGTATCGTTTATTGAAACGTTCCGCCAAGTCTCTTGTCAATTCAACGTGCTGCTTTTGGTCTTCTCCGACTGGCACGATGTCTGAATTGTAAATAAGGATATCTGCGGCCATTAGTGGCGGGTATGTGAGAAGCGCTGCAGAGACGCCTTCTTTCCCCTCGGATTTATCTTTGAATTGAGTCATGCGCTCAAGCTCGCCGATATAGGAAATGCATTGCATCATCCAGCCTGCTTGGGCGTGCGCTGGCACTTCAGATTGAATGAACAGCAAAGATTTCTCCGGATCGATTCCGCTGGCGATATAGATTGCAGCAAGCGAGCGGATTGTTTTTGCCAATTCATCAGGATCTTGCTGTACTGTAATGGCGTGCTGGTCGACGATGCAGAAACGGCAGTCGTATTCATGCTGAAGTTCTGTAAATTGTTTAAATGCACCGATATAGTTCCCTAATGTTACTGTTCCTGTGGGCTGAACACCCGAAAAAATAGTTTTCATCCAATATTCCTCCTCTGAAAATAAAAAAACACCAGACATCCCTAAAAAGGGACGACTGATGTGTATCAACCGTGGTACCACCCGAATTAGCCTGCGTGCAGGCCACTCAAACCCCTTAACGCGGGGGGACGTGAATGGCTACTGGAGAAGCAATCCTTTTTCGCCAATCAAGCTCAGGAACCCAATTCCTCTTGTTCGCCATACCTGGTCGCACCAACCACAGGCTCTCTTCAATGCCATAACAAGAATACTCTTTCCGTCTTCGCTTTTCATAATAGTTGTCAAAAGTATAATACGACATTTGAAATAAAGCAACTATAAAAAATTGATGTAAGAACTAGGTCTATATGCGGAATCTGACAAAAAAATAGGTTTTTCGACTCGATATCCAGGGAATAGATTACTTTCCCTATTCATTGTATTTTTGCTTTGATAGAATAATTGAGAGAGAGGAAGTGTCGTATGAAAAAAATAAAATGGATGACCTCTGTGATGCTTGCAAGCGCAGTTGCCATGCCGATTGCAGTGCAAGCTGACGAGGCGAATACGGATTTTGAATTCGCTGAACGTACATATGGATTTGAAACGATAGATAGTGGAATTGTATCAAGCTCAAAATTATTTCGTTATGATTCCGGACTTGTATTTGAGTACCCGGATGCAGTAAGAGGAATTTACGTGACGGGACATTCGGCAGGGGGTTCCCGATTCGATAGATTGTTAAAACTAATCGACTCGACGGATTTAAATGCAATGGTTATCGATATTAAAGATGATTTCGGCAACTTAACGTATAAGCCTCAAGAGGATTCGCCTTTATTTAAACTGGATATTGGAAAGCCGTACATAAAAGATCCACGTAAAATGTTAGAGACGCTTGAGGAGCAAAAGGTTTATCCAATTGCGAGGGTCGTAGTATTTAAGGATAGCGTGCTTGCGGAGCAACGGCCAGAACTGTCATTCATGGATGGAAATGAAGTTTGGAAAAATGGGAGAGGCGAGTCATTCGTCAATCCATTCATGAAAGAAGTTTGGGATCACAATGTTGATATAGCGATTGAAGCCGCAAAAATGGGATTCAAAGAAATTCAGTTCGATTATGTTCGTTTTCCGGAAGGATTCGAAAAACGGCATGAGACATTGAAATACTCAATGGATGACTACGCAGAGTCGGATCTTGATCCGGTTCAGCGCAGAGTTGAGGCAGTTACGGATTTTGTGGCATATGCACGAGAACAACTGAAGCCATATGACGTGGACGTATCCGTTGATATTTTCGGCTATTCCGCTACTTTGCCTGAAGCGCCTGGAATCGGACAAAACTTCTCGAAGATTTCCGAGAATGTAGATGTCATCTCGTCAATGATTTATCCAAGTCACTGGACGTCGTATTTTGGCATTTCCAAACCCGACCTCGAACCATATCGACTTGTGACCGAATATGCGAAAGTAGAGAACGCCAAGCTGGGAGCCCTGGAAAGCCCACCGGTTTCACGTCCTTGGCTTCAGGATTTCAGCGCACCTTGGCTCGGGAAAGGGAACTATCTTCGCTACGGCAAAAAAGAAGTAGAAGCACAAATTAAAGCACTGAAAGAGAATGGAATCGACGAGTATCTATTATGGAACGCAGGGAATAATTATACAGAAGGTGTAGATTATACGCCATAA
This sequence comes from Sporosarcina sp. SAFN-015, assembly GCF_059415085.1. Lineage (NCBI taxonomy): Bacteria > Bacillati > Bacillota > Bacilli > Caryophanales > Caryophanaceae > Sporosarcina > Sporosarcina sp. SAFN-015. Next base: position 102,780 of record NZ_JBPFDR010000004.1, on the reverse strand, counting down.
ATCATTTCCGGAAGCCTTCGTTAATAGGTTTCCGGAAATTTTTCATTGTTTACTGAAACTTTTTATCGTTCCATTTCGTACTACTTAGTGTAGAATGACATTTTTCATTCAACGAATTCTAAATGAGAAAATGATTTTTTTGAAGTAATGATGTTTAAACAATTCATTCGCCGGGTATAACAGTAAAGAAGTGTCCAAGTACATAACTTAAGGAGCTGTAAACCCTACAATATTGCGAAAATGTGACAAAGAAATCATCTGTTCCACTTTTCTTTGAAAAAGTGTATTCATTGAGAATGAATATGTGTATAATAGGAGTTAAGCTCGTTACTTTAAAATTATTCTAATTTAATTTTCTAAATATAAGATAGTTAGCCGACTGAAAGGAAGTGTCAGCGAATGGGAGTTACATTATTTACCTCACCTAGTTGCACATCATGTAGAAAAGCGAAGGCTTGGTTAGAAGAACACGAAATTCCGTATTCTGAAAGGAACATTTTCTCAGAGCCTTTGAATATCGATGAAATTAAACAAATTTTGCGGATGACGGAAGACGGAACGGACGAAATCATTTCAACGCGTTCGAAAATCTTCCAAAAACTAAACGTAGACGTAGAAAGCTTACCGCTGCAACGTTTATATGAACTAATCCAAGAACATCCGGGCCTATTAAGAAGACCAATCATCTTAGATGAAAAAAGGCTTCAGGTAGGATATAATGAAGATGAAATCAGACGCTTCCTACCTAGAAAAGTAAGGGCCTATCAGCTTCTTGAAGCGCGGCGCATGGTAAACTAACTAAAGACATAGTAAAGCTGATAGGGAGATAACAGGCATTTAGCCAATCCTATCGGCTTTTTATTTTCTCCTTGCTTTGTGGGCTGGTGTTCTCTACAATGCTAGTAACATTATTTAACTCCCTGAGGATAACCCTTTCAAAACCTCATGGACGGTCATATAGTAAGTATAAGCATTGCAGGTTTATTGCGAAAATAACGAAATGGGCTCAAGCCTGTTTGTAGGAAGGGAGAGAAAAGGGATGGAAATAGAGCGAATTAATGATAATACTGTAAAGTTTTACCTTTCGTATATAGACATTGAGGAACGGGGCTTTACACGTGAAGAGGTTTGGTACAATCGCGATAAAAGCGAAGAGCTCTTCTGGGAGATGATGGATGAGATCAATGACGAGACTGAATTTGAAGTGGAAGGTCCGTTATGGATACAAGTCCATGCGATGAATAACGGAATTGAAGTGACAGTGACGCGGGCTCAAGTTTCGGATAATGATGAATCGGATGGCCAATTCGGTTTGGATGATTCCAGAAAGCCTTTTGAACCAGATCCCAGCATGTTTGCCAATTCCGAACAGCTTATGAGCGAGTTGAACGATGAGCCAGTTGTTTGGACGTCCGATATGTTCGTCTTTGATGAGTTTGAAAACGTCATTTCGCTGTCAAAAGTCATTCCGCAATTTGCTGTTGAATCATCTCTCTATTCGTTTGAAAATAAATTCTATTTATACGTAGTTTATGATGAATCGAAAATGGACGATGATGATAAATCCGACTACTGTAGCCTCGTTTCTGAATACGGCTCGTTATCCCAAGTGACGATCCACCGCCTTGAGGAATACGGCAAAGTCATTATGGAATCTGATGTAATGGCAACTGTGAATAAATATTTCGGCTAATAACGATAATATAGCTGTTTCCCGGTAATAAGGGGGGACGGCTTTTTTGTTGTGAAATGAATTTATAGTTAGATCCAGACTTAATTACCAGTTAAATAGGTTAAGATTCATAATATTTGAAATCACATGCCGTGTTTCCTACAATACAATTGAAAGGAGTGAGGGTCATTTTAACAGCTTGGACAAATGAAGGCCGACTGATCATTCTATCCCCAGAGCTGGGAAGGAAAGAATTGCGAGAATGGAGGCAGAAGCAAAGTTTTTATTGTCCGCAATGCAAAAGTCCGGTCCAGTTGAAAGTCGGCGATATTGTGGTACCGCATTTTGCACACCAGAGGAATACTACTTGTATCGATTCTTTTTCCGAAGGGGAATCCCAACAACATTTGAACGGAAAACGGTTATTGTATCAGTTGCTGAAGGAACGCGGGCAAGAAGTAGAATTGGAGCCATTATTGAACAAGATTTCACAGCGTCCCGACTTGCTCGTCAAAGTAGGAAAAAAGAAGTTTCCGATTGAATTCCAATGCAGTACAATCCCCATTTCCGATCTAGAAGAGCGGACAGGTGGATATCGCAGAGCAGGCATGGAACCAATCTGGATTTTGCATACACCTGCAAAATTCGCTAACACCCCAGAAGGCGTCGGCATTTTTCAGTTTTCTAAGTTTCAAGAATGGTTCATCGTCAGTACCCATCCTAATGGAGACGTTCTCCTCACTTTTAACCCCCACACACTAACATTTCACTATTTCAGTAGTCTGCTGCATGTAGCCGGACAGCGGTATATCGGAATGCACCGCGTTCTTCCCCTTGGTTTTCAAATTTTCCCTTTCGCACGCCCGAAGTCACCAACCGAAAATGATATTAAACTATATGGAAATCTTTATGCTGCACATCGGCAAAAGGATTTGCAAAACAGGATTTTATTGAATAGAAAAGGCATCAAAGACCCATTCTTAAGAAGCTGCTATGAAATGAAAATGCTCCCTACACAGCTGCCGCCATGGATCGGTATACCGATTATAGGAAATCAATCATTCCGCGAAGCAGATGTTGAATGGCAGTTCCGTTTTATTCATTTTCTCAAGCGGAACAGAATTCCGGTTTCAGATGTTTCAACATATGCAATTGAGCGTTTTATCCACGGATTTGATAGGAAATTCAACGGAAAAGTCATGGCTTGTAAAAACTATGTCGAATTATTAAGCCAGTTCGGCATAGAGTCAACTGCGTCAAAAACAGATTTTGGTGAAAATGTAATTTTGCAATTAATTTCAGAAAGATTTCTTGCAAATGAGGAACGGAATTGAGAGAATAAAAATGATTCGATTTACGAAGAAAAATGATGGGGAGGTTTTTGAATGTCGACAGAAACTAAAAACAAAGTGTTGACGCGTGATCAAGTGAAAGTAGAAGAAACATGGCGTCTCGAAGATATTTTTCCAAATGATGAGGCATGGGAAAAGGAATTCAAAGAAATTGAAGAACTCTCAGGAAAGGCTGAAACATTTAAAGGCACTTTGAATGAAGGTGCAGATGCATTGTTCGCGGCGCTTTCATACCGAGATACGATTTATCAAAGAATGGGGAAACTGTATACGTATGCCCATTTGAAAGGCGACCAGGATACGACGAACAGCTTCTACCAAGCGATGGAAAGCCGAGCGAAAACTTTGTACGTCAAAATTTCGACAGCACTTTCTTACTTCGCGCCTGAATTGCTTGCTATTCCTGAAGAGGAATTGAATAGCCTCGCAGAAAACAACGATAAATTGAAAGTGTACAAGCATGAATTCGAAGAAATGAACGCTTATCGTGCACATATCCTCCCGGCTGAGCAAGAAGCTATCTTAGCACAAATGGGTGAAGTGACGGGCAGTTCTTCCGAGACATTCAGTATGCTAAACAATGCAGACTTGACGTTTCCGACGGTGAAGGATGAAGACGGGGAAGAGGCAGAGCTGTCACATGGCCGATATATCCGTTTCCTCGAAAGCAAAGATGCTCGTGTACGAGAAGACGCATTTAAAGCAATGTACAGCAAATACGGCGAATTCAAGAACACATTCGCTTCAACGTTGAGCGGAAATGTTAAAAGAAATAACGTCAACGCGCGCATCCGGAAATACTCATCTGCGCGGGAAGCCGCATTGTCAAATAACCATATTCCAGAGCAGGTATATGATAACCTCGTCAATACGATCAATAAAAACCTTGAATTGCATCATCGCTATGTTGCATTGCGAAAAAAGGTCCTCGGTTTAAATGAGCTCCATATGTGGGATATGTTTGCGCCGATGGTGAAAGACGTGGAAATGAAAATTCCATATGAAGAAGCGACAGAAACGATGCTTGAAAGTTTCCATCCGCTAGGTGAGGAGTACACTTCAATTGTAAAAGAAGGACTTGAAAACCGTTGGGTGGATGTCCGTGAAAATAAAGGGAAGCGTTCAGGCGCTTATTCATCTGGCTCATATGGAACAAATCCGTATATCCTTATGAACTGGCAAGACAACGTAAATAATATGTTCACATTGGCTCACGAGTTCGGGCATAGTGTGCATAGCTATTATTCGAGGAAGAATCAGCCGTACAACTATAGCGGTTATTCAATCTTCGTTGCAGAAGTTGCGTCTACAGTAAACGAAGCGATCTTAAACGATCATTTACTGAAAACAATCGATGATAAGCAAAAACGTATTTATTTATTGAACCACTGGCTAGAAGGCTTCCGTGGAACGGTCTTCCGCCAAACAATGTTCGCGGAGTTCGAGCATCTGATCCATCAGCTTGACCAACAAGGCGTCGCATTGACTGCAGACAAATTGTCGGAAGAATATGCTGCATTGAACAAGAAATACTTTGGAGATGCAGTCGAAGAAGATAAGGAAATCGCTCTCGAATGGGCGCGCATCCCTCATTTCTACTACAATTATTATGTGTATCAGTATGCGACAGGCTTCAGTGCTGCTGTGGCACTTAGCCATCAGATCTTGTCAGAAGGGCAGCCAGCTGTCGATCGTTACATCAATCATTTCCTAAAAGCCGGTTCATCGGATTATCCGATTGAAGTATTGAAAAAAGCAGGAGTCGATATGACAAGCACGGCGCCGATTGAAGAGGCGTGCAAAGTGTTTGAGGAAAGATTGAACGAGCTGGAAGAATTGCTTGGTTAATCTAAAACAGTGAAAAAGAACCTGACGCAGCGCTTTCGGCGACTTAGTCAGGTTTTTTCATTTAAGTTGTATTATGATTATATTTATATAACAATAAGTTAAGCGCTTTCATTTTGGTGAGTGAGTAAATGTGTATTTTTACAACTTCTTGAAAGTCTTTAGGTATAGGATTTATCTCGTGTTTTATTTGTGACAGAGATGTGAATTTTTATGTGAAATGTTGATGTTACTATTATTTTATGATAAGTTATAGATGTGAAATAAATCACATACCAAACATACACCCCTTTTGTTTGAACGTGAACATTTCTCCCATTCCCTTTGTAAAAGAGCATCCCTCTCCCCCAAGAGTGGATGCTCTTTTCTTTTATTGTTTACTATAATGTAAAAAGCAGATTGCATGGGATTCGACGACCATGCAATCTGCTTTTTTCAATTAATGCGTTTACGCCATAGCGTCATGTTTGTCAAAGGTAGTCTTTCTATCTTTTGGAGAAGAAGCTGTTTCTTTAATTCGCGCTCGGCCGATTTTTCCGGGATGTTGTATATTTCGGCGATCTCTTTCGTTGAAAGTGAATCGAAACGCAGGAACAATTCATCTAAAGTCGGTGGGGCGTCTGGTCTGATTTCGTACCCGACCATCTCTTCCAAAATCTGTTCATATATTTCATAAGAATGTAAACCATTCACTTTCAAGCCTTCATCTTCAATATTTTCATTGAAGAAAACAAAGGAAGGTGCGTCCTCGACTTCCATTTCATTCGCTAAATGCAAATCGACTTGCATGGAACGCAGTACATGATGTGATGAAAAATCAAGGATGAATTCATCAACATCTAAATTAATACTTTCTGCTATTTCGACGAGCACTGAAAAGGAGAAGACGTTCCTCTTTTTCAAATATGTGTATTCGAATAGTTTCGATAGGAATCGGAAACCTGCACGCTTTCCTTGAAACTCCGCGGCTTTTAAAGCGATGCTCGGAAATGCAGGATGATTTTTATCGCAAGCTTTCGCATCATTCAAGTTGACGAAACAGCATGAATTCGTCTTTGTCAAGGAAGTTCTAAGAACGACTTTCAATGTGAAATAACGTTCATATTCGACTTGCAATCTGCGCAGCAATGGCTGTAGCGCCCAACTGTTCATGCATAAGGGATCTACGAATACGTAAATCTCGATGGGCTTCGACAAGGAGGCTGAAGAAGTAGCGCTGCTTTCCAACAGAGTTTCCCGGTTCACCGCTCATCCTCCTCGCTTCTATTCACCATATGATTTGCAGTTAGTACGAGTCGTTGATAATATACGTCCCGCAATGGTCCTTCCAAACCTACATCATCCATCGCTTCTGCCATGCAGGCGAGCCAAGCTTTTGCACGTGTTGGAGTTATCGGAAAAGGCATATGACGCGCTTTCATCATCGGATGGCCGTGCTCTTCCGTGAATAAATTCGGTCCGCCTAAATATTGTGTTTGAAATTGTTTCTGCTTTCGTGCTGTTTCCGTCAGATCTTCAGGGAAAATCGGATATAGGTCCGGGTGGACAGCCACTTTTTCATAAAAACGATCGATGAGCTCCGACAATTTTTCAGCACCGATTTCCTCATAAGGAATCAAAGGTTTTCGAGTCATGTATGTCAATCTCCTTTGTTCTGACTGTATGGACATTTTATCAACCAAACAATTCTTTCACAAACATATTGCTTTCAACTGAACTAGGAAGCTGTCAGACTTCAAAGCGATTGTAGTAGTTTAGCACTTTAGATACATATTGTTCTGTTTCCTTGAAAGGCGGGATTCCGCCATATTTTCTAACATTTCCGGGGCCGGCATTATAGGCAGCCAATGCCATTTCGACATTGCCGAATTGGTCAAGCATTTGCCGTAAATATTTTGCCCCGCCCATTATATTTTGCTCTGGATCGAATCCGTCTTGCACACCTAACAGTCTAGCAGTGCCTGGCATGAGTTGCATTAAGCCCATGGCACCTGCGCCACTGACTGCTGAGCTGTTAAAGTTGGACTCCTGTTTAATGACAGATGAAATCAAGTTCTCTGGTAAGCTATATGTTTCCGCCGCCCGCTTAATGAAAACTGTGAAGTTGTTCTCTCCAGCAGGTACAGAAGTTTCACTGTTCAACGCTTGAGAGTTGAAAATAGCCGATTGAAGGCCATTTGGTACATAAACGTTATTCGAACCTGCGTATTGGAGACTGTTCATCGACTCAAGTCCTCCAAGCATTCCGAACGACTGTATTGGAAATGTCTCTGTTCGTGTAGAATCTTCTGTCATGCCATTCAATAGATCATTTATCATAACGCTGAATAGCGAGGAAGTTGAATCCTGACTGTTCGCGATAGTTTGCACCGAACCTAGTGTCTGCATCGCCTGGATATCCATCAAAGTGCGTATTGCACGTGCATCCATTTTGCTACTCCCTTTCTTTAGGACTTTCTACTGTTGCTTATGAATTAAGTATATCAAGTTTGACATAAAAACGCATGTTACAGACTGCACCGACGGCTCTCATATGGTAGACTGAACGTAAGATAATTGAAAGGAAGAAGACCTATGCGAATTCAGAACCGAGTAATTAACGGGCAACAGAGCGGTGACGACATCCTGTTTTTGTTGGAGGCGGAAGCTGACCGTCCGACTGGGGTCCCTGCAAAGAAAATGATAACCGATTCCGAAGAACATTCATTTGTCTATTTGATGGACGAAGATGAAGGGTATACATACATACATTTCCCAAAAGAAACTTGGCCATATATGGCGCTTGTATTGGAAGCCGGAACAGACCCGGTTCTCATGTGGAACGATGAAAAAATTCCCTTGCCAGGTTTTGTAGAAGAGCTGACGATGCTCGTCTATAATATCGAAGGGAACGACAATTATGGAGAGGCATTCACGACTGCGGTGGAGCAGGAATTCGAGGCCTTCCTCCAAAACATCAACTACTAGTTTGGAGGGCTACTCATGAAGGAGTGGAAGCAATTTCTTGAACCGTATAAACAGGCCGTTGCCGAACTGAAGGTGAAACTGAAGGGGCTTCGCACGCAGTATGAACTTGAAGGAGTCCATATGCCTGTAGAATTCGTGACAGGCCGAGTGAAACCGCTCGCAAGCATTTATGATAAAACACTTGAAAAGGGTATTCCTTTCCAACCTTCCGCGGAGTTGGCGGAAGAATTGCCGGATATCGCGGGGGTCCGCATCATGTGCCAATTCGTTGATGATATTGGCAAAGTTGTTCATACATTGCGGCAGCGCACCGATATGCAAGTCGTTGAGGAGAGGGACTATATATCTCATAAGAAACCGAGCGGATACCGTTCCTTTCATATGATCATCGAGTACCCGGTTCAAACGATCCACGGGGAAAGGACGATACTCGCGGAAATCCAGATCCGTACGTTGGCAATGAACTTCTGGGCTTCCATCGAACATTCCTTGAATTACAAATATCAAGGCGAATTGCCGAACGAAATCAGACATCGACTGGAACGGGCAGCAGAAGCCGCATTCAGATTGGATGAAGAGATGTCATTGATTCGGGATGAAATACATGACGCCCAGCAATACTTCAGCGCATTTAAAGAAACAGCCGATAGGGATTACGGCAAAACGAAACGGAAAAGGGGAGTCAATGATGAAATTCGCCATCCAGACGAGAAATGATTCATTATCGAATCGGTTAAAAGATGAAGCGAAGGATTATTTGACTGATTTCGGGTTAGTTTTTGACGAAGATGAACCTGATATCGTTTTATCAGTCGGAGGGGATGGCACTTTGCTCCATGCTTTCCATAAATATATCCACCGACTGAAGGATACTGCATTCATCGGCATCCATACGGGGCATCTCGGATTCTATGCCGATTGGAAGCCTGCTGAAATGGAAAAGCTTGTCTTGTCCATTGCCCGGAAGGAATATAATGTCATCGAGTATCCCCTTCTCGAAGTGACGATCAACTATCGGAATTCGGAAAAAGTCGCAAAATATCTTGCGCTCAATGAATCGACGGTAAAATCCCCTGAAGTGACATTAGTCATGGACGTAGAGTTAAATGGTGTACATTTCGAAAGATTCCGCGGGGATGGACTTTGTATGTCGACGCCATCCGGATCAACCGCCTATAATAAGGCACTCGGTGGCGCGATTATCCACCCGTCTTTACATGCCATTCAACTGACTGAAATGGCTTCTATCAACAACCGGGTCTTCCGGACAGTCGGTTCTCCGCTCGTTCTGCCAGCGCATCATAGTTGTGTACTGACGCCGGTCAAAGGGCCGGATTTCATGGTGACGATCGACCATTTGCAACTATTGCATAAAGATGTGAAATCGATTGAATATAAAGTGGCAGATGAGAAAGTTCGGTTTGGCAGGTTCCGTCCTTTCCCATTTTGGACGAGGGTCCACGATTCGTTCATCGCGAGTGATGAGTGAAGTGGTTGTGGATAAAAAGAAGTTCATCCTGGAATTCATTGTTGACGAAGACCGGATCCTACTCCGGGAATTCCTTCATAGCCATGGAATTTCCAAACGGACTTTGACGGCTGTAAAATACGACGGAGGCTGCCTGCTTGTAAACGGGACAGAGAAGACGGTGAGGCATATGCTCAGTAAAGGCGATGCTGTCACAGTTCAGTTTCCGCCGGAAGAGCCAAGCCTCGGTCTAGTTCCTGAAACTGGCAATCTGGCAATCGTTTATGAAGATGAAGCGATTTTGATTATCGATAAGCCTGCTGGTCAAGGAACGATACCTTCACGCGATCAGCCGAACGGGACGGTCGCCAATTTCGTAGCTGGAAAGCTCGAAGCTGAAGGCGTCCCATCGACCGTGCATGTCGTGACGAGGCTGGATACGGATACTTCGGGAATTGTTTGCATAGCAAAAAACCGACATATTCACCATCTGCTCAGCGAACAGATGCAGACAACCGGTTTTGACCGCAGTTATATTGCAATTGTTGAAGGGTATATAGAGAACGATGCCTTCACAATTGAAGAGCCGATCGGACGGAAGGACGGCAGCATTATTGAAAGGACAGTCCGGGATGATGGGCAGTACGCAAGAACCGATGTGAAAGCAGAAGGCCGCTTCGAATGGAACGGCGAAACGTACACAATCATTTCTTTGAAGCTGCATACTGGGCGAACTCATCAAATACGAGTTCATATGCAATGGCTCGGTCACCCGCTTGCTGGAGACGATTTGTACGGCGGCTCTCTTCAATTGATCGATCGTCAAGCGTTGCATTGTGCAGCAATTGGCTTCTGCCATCCGCTGACAGGTGAACCGATGACCTTTACGAGTAGTCTGCCATCGGATATGGCGCAATTAATTCCTCAATCAAAGTGAGTGAACTTCTCCGGGATGAACGGTTGCTGTGATGGAACTGATACGATTTCCATTTCAGGATAGCGGACGGCGGTAAGTTTGCCGCCAAATACGCATCCTGTATCGATATTGACAGTCTGGTTGACGAACCGTGCATCTGTTACTGGAGTATGTCCGTAGACGATCCACGCGTCGCCAAAATACTTTTTCGCCCAATCCCTTCGAACGGGACGGCCGTCCGGAAGCGTTTCGCCGGTCGTATCTCCATAGAGGACGAACGATTGTATTTTCTTTGAAAATGGTTCTCCAATCATCTGTTCACGAATTCCTGCGTGTGCGATAATAAGTTTTCCATTGTCCAGATTTTCGTATAAAGGCAAAGCCTCGTAGAATTGTCTATACCGATCCAGAAAGCGCATTTTGTCTTTAGGAGGTAGGGCATTCAACTCGGCCACTGTCGTTTCAAGCCCATTCTTCAGCTGGACTTTGCTGCCTTTCGAGAAACGGTACAGTTTGTTGCAATGATTGCCGGGAGAATAAATAAGTCGGTGATTATCCTGCAGCTTGAACATCAATTCCAAAGTTTTTAACGAAGCCGGACCCCGATCCATCGAGTCTCCTACAAAAGCGAGCTGCCTTCCATCGTTATGGAAAGGCAAACCCGATGTGAATGAATAACCAAGCTTGTCCATCAAAGACAGCAATTCATCATAACATCCGTGTATATCACCAATAATATCCAGTTTCATATCTATCGATTCTCCTTTGTAGAGATTCTCTTTTCATTATCATACATTTAGGAATGCATTCATGCATGTCGGAGCGGAAAGGAAGGTGCAGCCATGACTGTAAACGAAGAAATTCGCGATGAAATTATTATCGACGAAGAAAATCTTATAAATTCATTGGAGCAGCAAGATATTAAAACGTTCCGTGATGAATATTTGATGCTTCACCCATATGATCGAGCTGTTTTTTATGAAAAGGTGGAAGCAGAACAACGAAAATTGATGTATTTTTTCCTCTCTCCGAAAGAGTTGGCGGAGATATTCGAGACGAGCGAAATCGATGAAGATGAATATAAGCAGTTCCTTCAGGAGATGGACACGACTTATGCCGCGGATATGATTTCTCACATGTTCGTCGACAATGCGGTAGATGTCCTGAAAGAACTTGATAAAGCGCAGATTGCCAGCTATTTGACGTTAATGAATAAAGAAGCGGCTGCACAAATCAAATCGCTCTTGCACTATGAAGAATATACTGCCGGTTCGATCATGACGACGGAATATGTTTCGATTCCGCAATATTCGACTGTTCGCTCCGCCATGACGATTCTTCGGAATGAAGCCCCCTCTGCAGAAACGATCTATTATGTCTTCGTCGTCGATGAAGATAATCGTTTAACGGGCGTCGTTTCGCTTAGGGATTTAATCATTACGGACGAAGATACGTTAATACAGTCTATTATGAATGAGCGTGTTGTCAGTGTACTTGTCTCCGATGACCAGGAAGACGTCGCAAGGACGACACAGGACTATAACTTGCTAGCTGTTCCTGTCGTTGATTTCCAACAGCATATGTTAGGGATCATTACGGTCGATGATATTATCGACGTATTAGACGAAGAAGCATCTGATGACTATTCAAAACTTGCCGCCGTATCCAATATGGATTCCTTTGACAAAACGTCATTTTCAGCTGCGAAGAAACGGATTCCATGGCTGATCATTCTGTTAGTGCTCGGCATGTTGACCGCGAATCTAATCGATCTATTCACCGATACAATTTCGCAAGTCGCATTGCTCGCTGCATTTATTCCATTAATTGCAGGTACTGCGGGTAATAGCGGGACTCAAGCATTGGCAGTCGCAGTTCGCGGTATTGCGACTCGTGACGTTGAGGATGAGAGCAAGTTCAAACTGCTATTGCGGGAAGCGGGCACTGGCTTGATTACCGGACTAATTTGCGCAATCTTCGTTGTCGGCCTCATTTTTATATGGAAGCATGAATTCATTATCGCGTTGCTCGTCGGGGCGGCCATTTTAGTTTCGATATTTGTTGCAACCATTTCCGGATCGTTCATCCCGCTCTTCATGCATCGGATGAAAATCGATCCTGCCGTCGCATCAGGTCCATTCATCACGACATTGAATGACGTCATTAGTATTATCATTTATCTCGGATTGGCAACAGTGTTCATCGGCAGCCTTTGAACAGAGGAAAGAACTTCATTCCGAATAGGCGCATATACTACGGAAAAAAGGGGGAATCAACATTTCCTACAATGAACCGTTACTATTTGTGCAGGGGCCGCCCGTCTATATAAAGGTGGCCGTCTATGAGGAAGAAAGCACGTCAGTCTTCGTTCCGAACGATGTATCCGTGAGAGAGGCGATTGACGTCAACTCATCCGTTCAAGCTGAAAGCCATGTTGTCAACCCCGCCATCATGAGCAAAATACGCTATTTGAGCGAACCGTTCAGGAAGCAGGCATATAAGCCTCTTCAATTCGTCATAGAAGGCAATCTCGTAAAAGGCGCAATCCATAAAGTCGAAAATGGCATTGTATGGATTGAAACGGATAATATGATTTCTGAAGTTGAAATCGCAAAGATAGAAGACGTCCTCTGGCGCGGGCAGCCATTTGACGAGAGATAGTAAAAACAGGACGGACCAGCAAATGGTCCGTCCTGTTTTTGGGTATAATAAAACGAAAAACTGCCCGATCGGATCGATCGGGCAGAGTCAGCATCACAGGTTATTCCTTCAATCTTCGTCACAATCGATGAAAACGTCTTTTACGCATTGAATTGCACAGAAGCATGTTAAATCGACAGTGACGCAAGTGCCTGTCGCTTCGAAGTTTTCTACTTCGCATACTGCATCGAGGTCTAATTTGCCGCCTTTGAATAAGTCGACTTTGCGACCTCTAGCATCACGCGGTTCAAGTACTTGGATTGTTGCGCAGCAATTGTCGAAAATATTTTGAACCCTGAAGAAGATCGAGAAACAAGTTGCACAGTCTCTACGCCCTTGGTCGGAGGCCGGTGCGCTATCACTCTCGTCGAACCGTCTTCTTCTTCTGAACATTGCTTTGAATGGATTACCTTTTTCGTCCAATAGCATGAATACACGCGTATTGGCCCGTTGACGTGCAGGGCTTACAAGGCTACCGAGCGGAGTCAGGAAACAGTCAGTTCTGCAATCGTCGCAATCTAGATCATCGCGGATATCCTGCACACGTTTAATGGCACGGACAACCTCGCAAATGCAATTGTCGTTGCGCCGTACATCTCCGACTTCTTCATTTCTTCCACATCCCATTCATTCCACCTCCTTTTCTCAACTCTTTATACCTTATGCGCTTGATTGCTCAGGGCTAGGGCAAACATCACGCATGAATAAAAAACAACAGCGATCGCCATACTGTTAAAAAAAGGGGATGGTGAATATTCGTCAGCTCATAACGTTGCTATGCTTGCTTCTTCTGCTATCTGGCTGTATTCCAAATGAATACAAATTCGAAAATCATACAGACGAGGATGCAAGTAAAGTAGAAGAGTTAGTGAAGGGAGATGATCGAATTAAAGGGGCTGCTGCCTTGTTTTATGAGGATCATTTGCTCGTTGGAATCCGTGTAAAAACCTTTTCCAGGTTTAATAAAAGGAAAATTGCCGCTGAACTTGAAAAGAAGTTGAAGGAAGAATACCCAGATTTATCGGTTTTCGCTTCTGCGGATAGCAAGATTTTAACGGAAACGAATAAACTCATCTTAAAAGACGATGAAAAGGGAATGAAGAAAAAAATTCATCATTTGATATCACTAGCGGAGGAAGAAACATAATGGACAAAGACAAATACGCGAAACTGGAGCAAGGGATCACTCCCAAGCCGCCATTACTCAAAAACATGATTAAAGCATTTCTTGTAGGCGGCACGATTTGTCTCATCGCGCAGTTCATAGCACTTTTCTATATGACTTTCTTCGACTTCACCGAACGGACAGCGAGCAATCCGACAGTTGCGACGATGATTTTCATCTCTATGCTGTTAACTGGATTTGGCCTCTATAAAAAAATTGGTCAAGTTGGTGGGGCAGGAGCGGCAGTCCCGATAACTGGGTTCGGCAATGCGGTTGTGTCAGCGGCGATCGAGCATAAGTCAGAAGGCTATGTGCTAGGTGTCGGGGGCAATATTTTTAAATTGGCTGGTTCAGTCATCGTGTATGGTGTTTTTTCAGCCTTTCTCGTTGCCCTTATTAAGACGATTTTAGTGAAGATGGGAGTCGTTTCATGGTAATGAAAGGCTTGTTGACATTCCAATCGACCCCTTCCATCGTTGCAACAGGCGTAACGGCAGGACCTCTTGAGAAGAAAAGTCCATTTCACACTAGCTTCGATAAGATATATGAAGATGAAAGATGCGGCATGGAAACGAATGAACAGGGACATTCAAAATTGATGGAAGATGCATGCATGATTGCGTTAAGTAAAGTGGATAAAATTCCATCGGATGCCGATTTTATATTAACAGGGGATCTTGTCAATCAAATGACCCCTACCAGTTTCTGTGCAACGTCAGTTGGAATCCCATATGTCGGCATGTTTTCGGCATGCGCAACTTCTGTCTCGTCCTTGCTTTTTGCGGCATTATTGGCGGAAGCGGGAATGTCGAAATTGGCAATTGCGGGTTCATCTAGCCAGCATAATGCGATCGAAAGGCAATTCCGATATCCGATTGAATACGGCGCGCAGAAAGGCAGTACCGCACAATGGACTGCGACTGCAGCAGGAGCTGCTGCCATTGCACCTTTCCAAGAAGGAGTTCCTTCTATAGAATGCGGAACGATTGGCATAGCGATAGATATGGGAATGACAGACCCATTGAATATGGGAGCCGCCATGGCGCCCGCCGCAGCTGATACGCTGAAGCGGCATTTGACTGGCCATGGAAAAGCTGCGAGTGACTATGATTTGATTATGACTGGCGATTTGGCTCAAGTCGGATTTTCAATTTTTCAAGAGCTAGTTAAAAACCAAGGAATAACTGATTTAAAGAACTTCAGTGATGCTGGCATGGAATTTTACGGCAACAATCCTGATTTCATGGCAGGAGCGAGCGGGGCGGGTTGTTCAGCCGCCGTTTATTTTTCGGAAGTCTATAAGAAGATGATGGATAAGGAATATAAACGAGTACTCCTGATTGCGACTGGTGCGCTTCTTTCCCCATTATCATACCAACAAGGAGAAACGATTCCGTGCATCGCGCACGCGATCGAACTAACGATGAAATGAGTGGTTTGATTGTTTTCGATTTACATTACCTCCTTTATAGTCGGCGGTCTCATTTGTGTCATTGGCCAGCTGATGTTTGATGTTGCAAAGCTGACACCGGCGCACACGCTCTGCATTCTTGTCGCAGCAGGCTCTGTATTGGACGGCTTTGGCCTTTACGAACCGCTTATTGATTTTGCAGGAACAGGTGCAACGATTCCGATCACGTCTTTCGGTAACGCATTGACGCATGGAGCGCTTGCGGAAGCTGAAAAACATGGCCTTATCGGTGTGCTGACAGGGATGTTTGAAGTGACAAGTTCTGGAATCAGTGCTGCGATTCTATTTGGCTTCATTGCTTCGTTTCTTTTCAAGTCTAAGGGCACCAATTGAAAAAATCTGTGCAAACGCCCCCTTCTTCTCTCCGCTATCTGCATAGGATAGACGGAAGGGAAGGAGGGATTTTTATGTTCGGTGGATGCTATTCTGGCGGAGGCTTTGGCGGCGGATATGGCGGGTATGGAAGAGGCTATGGCGGTTCCACTTTCGTACTGATTGTTGTTCTCTTCATCTTGCTAATCATCGTTGGCAGTAGCTTTGTCTAAGGAGGAGGGATGACAATATGAATGACTCGTTTTTTAAAAAGATAGAATCAAAAACCGGCGTTCCGATGGAAGAAGTATTCGCATTGGCGAACGCAATTCAATATGCGGATTTCAGCGATGAGCGACAAGTGCGGAAAATCGTTAAAAAAGTAGGCAGACTCGCAAAAAAAGAAGTCCCGCAACATATGGAAGATGAACTCGTGAAATCGATCGTAAACAACGGAAAATCAGTTAATTTCAATGATATTCAGCGGATGATGGGGTAACCCAAAAGTAGCTGGATGACGTCCAAATACCCACGCCTGTATCATTGTCCACATAACCGATGACCCGGGCTGGAAATAGATTATGCCTAGTTGATCACTACGAAAATAGGTGAAACCATTCATTTTCAGTCTTATATGTTTCATAAACTATAAATGAGGTTAAAGGGTATGTGAGAAATTAATGTAAAGGGGTGTGGGAAATGGGCTATATACTACCGATTCAGCAGACGCAGGCTGAAATGTACGCGAATCGAATGAATGCAGTGCGTAACAATTTCGCATATGTCGATCGAGTGGAAAAAGTTAAAATGGATCCGGATTTGATGGATAAATTTGATGATACACTTCGAAGTGAACAGGAGCGAATCATGGAGGAAGGAGAAACAGTTATCGTAAACTCCCGCCCTCCTTACTTAAAAGGGTTCATCTATCCGAATCCTGCCAACCTATCGCCTGAAATAGCGCAACTTGTAGGAAAAGGACTCGCGGTAAACGAATATGTGTAAAACAAGATGGGCGGCATCTATATTCTATTAAAAGGATTAAAGATGACGTCAAAAAAAGAGCAGACTCGCAACCGGTCAACGGAAGCGATCTGCTCTTTTTATTCATTAAACTAGTTTGAAACTATTTCCTTTTCCATTGCGCGATGCGGAATATCCGCATCCATGAATTCAGGTGATGTGACCGTATACCCGAGTTTCTCATAAAAAGGCACGGCATAAGATTGTGCGTTCAGTACGATTTTCGTCATCCCGACAGATTTCGCATGTCTTTCAAGTTCATGCATTATCAAATTCCCGAGATGCTTTCCACGTAACTCTTTCACTACGCACACCCGCTCTACTTTAGCGATTCCCGATTCGATTTCCCGAATGCGTCCAGCTCCGATCGGGCGCTGTTCATCATAGACGATGAAATGGGTAGCGGATTTATCAAACTCATCAATTTCAAGACTAATTGGTACCCCTTGCTCATCCACAAAAACTTTTTTTCGCACGTCATACGCATCTGCCCGTTCACGCTCTGAACGGGCAATTTTTACTTCGATCAATCTTTAGCTTTCCTCGCCGAGACGGAAAGTTTCATAAACTGTCCAAGACCCGTCTTCAAGTTGATAGAGTAGGTGAATGCGGTCGATAGTCTCGGTATGGTCTACGCCAAACATTTTAATTTGTCCGATAATATCGTCATGTTCACCAGAATTCAATTTTTGTGCGATTGTAATATGCGGAACGAAGGAATATTCAGGTTTTTCACCGAAAAAGTCTTCATTTAGGTCTTTATGAAGTGAAAGGATATCTTCATTTGGTGTAACTTTAAAGAAAATCGTGTTGGTGATGGGTGCAAACGTGCTAACTTTCGATACATTCAATTCGAAAGGCTTATGGCTGCGAGCAACCTTCTTAATGGCTTCTGCAACTTGCTCGATCTCCTTATCATCTGCCTCGAAAACACCTTTGACGGTCATGTGAGGCGTAATAAGCGCATAATGTGGATCATAACGTTTCCTATACCCATTCGCCAAGTCTTGAAGTTTCTTTGAAGGGAAAGCTACAATACCATATTTCATAATAAAAGACCTCCTCGTAAAATGTTTACATACATCTTAGAATTAATTATAGCAGAATGAACTACTCTTTGAAATGTTTGGCATCATTCCTCTTGAAAGGATTCCTTAATTGCTCTTCGGACGTCCTGTTGCCAATACTTCCATGTATGGTTCCCTTTAAATTCTTCATAGAAGTATGAAAACCCTTTTCTTTTGATCAAATTATGCAATTCCCTGTTTGGAGTGAGGAAATCGCGGATGCCATCTTGTGTCGTTTTCACTTCCGTTTCCTCTTCGCCGATGACATGGTAAACGGAAAATGCTGATGGATCTTTGAATCCTTCCACTTTTTCCATTACATATTCATCAACATAGGGAGAATGGAGAATCACCTTCCCGAAGCAGTTCGGATATTTCAAAGCGGTCAAGAGCGAAATTGTTGCAGCCAATGAATCGCCGATTAACCCTCGACCTGCGCCGACTTGGTAGGTCGGGTAATTTTCATCGATATAAGGGACAAGCTCATGCGCAAGAAAACGGATATAATCTTCATGCCGGTCGCCTTCCGGATGGTACATCCTTCTGCGTTCCTCTACACTTTTATACGGGATGCCGACAACAATCATATTATTGATGTCACCTTCGTAAACTAATTCGTCTACAACCCGTCCGATCCTTCCGTACTGAAAATAATCTTTCCCGTCTGAAGCAATTAGAACTGAATACTTGTAAAGTGGTGAATACTGATATGGCAAATGGATGAGAAGTTGCATCTCCTCATCGAGTGCCTTGCTATATAAGTTTATTTCTTCGATTTTTCCGTACTTCATCAGCAAGTCCTCCCAGTTGTATTATGTAAGAAGATTGTAACATAAGTGAATGAACAGGTATAATGGTTGGATAACCTGTTACATGTTGGAAGAAACAGTCGCAAAATTGAGTAAACATCTGAAAGGCTGCTGTCATATTATACGTGACGGGCAGAGGAAAGAATAAGGAGGTAGTAATTATGTTCACGGGAAAAAACATTGTCCATTCCGACGTTGTTGCAAAAGCTACAAAAGAAGCATTGATCCGAAGAGGCGTTACATTGGAAGATATAGCTAAAATCGTATACGAAATGCAAGTGCCTTATAATGAAGGTCTTGACCTTGCCGAATGTGTAGATTCAGTCGAAAGAGTGTTGCGGAAGAGAGAACTTCAGCATGCAATACTTGTCGGAATCGAATTGGATGAGCTCGGGGAACAAGGGAAACTTTCGGCTCCGCTTCAACAAATCGTTGAATCCGACGAAGGGCTCTTTGGCGTGGATGAAACAATTGCATTAGGCGCGGTCTTTACTTACGGATCGATTGCGGTAACGACATTCGGCCATCTTGATAAAAACAAAATAGGCATTATCAATGAGCTGGATACGAAAAAGGGAAATGGTGTCCATACATTCCTTGATGATCTAGTCGCAAGTGTCGCATCCTGTGCCGCATCAAGACTCGCACACCGAAAAAGAGATTTGGAAGAAGCAGGAATCACTTATTTCGATGAGACAAACAAAGAACTAGATTGATCAATAAAGAGGAAGGTGATGGATTTCATCTTCCTTTTCAGTATTGAAATCGCTTGCAAGTTACTGAAAGTTGCCAAGAATGATTGACAAGCGAATAACCTTTCGTGTTAGAATAGGTGTTAAGTTGCAAAAATACTATATAAAAAGGGGAGAATGGAAATATGAATACAAAGAGATTTCGTATTCTTGCATTCATTTCGATGATCGCGTTGCTAGTCCTGTCAGCTTGTAATTCAGGTGATTCAAGCAAGGGATCAGGCTCTGATTCAGGCAAAACAAAAGAAGATTATGATTTTCTGAGTGTATTGACGGGTGGTACACAAGGTACATATTACGCACTTGGAGGCGCACTTGCGGATATCATCTCGCAAGAAACGGGTGTTAAAACGACTGCTGAAGTTTCACAAGCGTCAGCAGCGAATATGACTGCTTTAAAAGACGGCAGCGCTGAAATCGCTTTCGTACAAACAGATATCGCTTATTATGCATCTAAAGGTGAAATGATGTTTGATGGAGAAGTCATCGACAACGTTTCAGCTATCGGTGCTCTATATCCTGAAACAGTTCAATTGGTTACATTGGAAAAGACTGGCATCAAAACGTTTGAAGATTTGAAAGGTAAAAAGGTTTCTGTAGGAGCACCTGGTTCCGGTACGTATGCGAACGCGGAGCAGTTGCTAGAAATTCATGGCTTATCGATGGATGATATCCAACCGCAAGACTTGGATTTTGGGGAATCCCAAGAAAGCTTGCAAGCAGGTCAGATCGACGCAGCTTTCATCACTGCAGGTACTCCAACTGGCGCGGTTGAAGGTTTGAACGCTGTCGCACAAGTTTACATCGTACCTGTCTCTGATGAAAAAGCAGACGAATTGATTTCAAAATATCAATACTACGCAAAAGAAGTCATCCCTGCAGGAACATATGGAATTGCAGAAGATACGCCGACTGTTTCAGTTGGTGCAATGTTGATTATCCAAAACGACGTTCCTGAAGATCTTGCTTATGAAATCACAAAAGCGATCTATGACAATGCATCTAAACTAACACATCCAAAAGGCGCGTTGATCAAAGCTGAAACAGGACTTGATGGAATCGGGATCCCTGTTCACCCAGGCGCTCAAAAGTACTTTGACGAACAAAAATAATTGAATGAAATTTGATTGTTGGACGGGGCGGTGAGGCGTATGCTTCAGCCGTCCCATTCTTAATTGCTAGTGTGAAAGGGAGAAATGTATGAAGAAGAAGCAAGTAATTCTCCCCAGTCTGCTATTTGCACTACTCATTTTCCTCGTCACTATTTTCCTGCCGATACATAAGGTTTTCACCTTTACGGAATATCGAACTGATCATCCAAAAACGTATTACTATAAAATAGAGGATGAGCGAGATTTTCAAATACGCTATGTACACTCCATATTTTTAACCGATGTCGTTGAATCCTATCGTATTACTGATCAAAATGCCATCCAATTACTATCGATGCAATATGAAAGTGTTGGAATTGGATTGCCGGGCTATGCAGAGGAAGGAGAAACGCTATCAGTAAATGATGGAATGTATACGCTTACGTACGAGCAGAACATTATTCAATCATTTGTCCTTTTCGTAGGCGATGTCAATGCTGATCTTGCCTTCAGATATAAAGGAAATGAAGTGGATTTGAAAAGCTATTTGACTAGAGGGAAATCGTACACATTTCGTGTGCAACGCCAATCATTCTATCAATTGATGAAAGGAGTAAATTTGAATGGCTAAAAATAAGAATCGGGAAGAATCTCTGAAAGAGTCCCAAGTTGACAGCCTTGAAACATTAACAGAAGAACAACAGCTTGAAATTCTTCAAAAATATGATCCCGAATCGAATACACGGAATGTGAAAGGGTTCTTTAAAATCGTCGTTTTTGCAGGATTGTTGGCTTTCTCGTTATTTCAATTATATACGTCAATCGGGACACCGTTTACTGCATATATACAACGATCCATCCACTTAGGATTTGCTCTAGCATTAATTTTCCTTTTGTTCCCTGCTATTAAAAAAACGGGAGTCAAGAAAGACAAAGTGCCTTTCTACGACGTCATTCTATCTTTGCTGGCCATTGCGGTAGGTTTATACTGGCCATTATTTTATGATGATCTTGTCTTTCGAGTAGGAAGGGTATCCGATTTGGATCTATTCATCGGAATTGTCGCTATTCTATTGACATTGGAGGCTGCAAGACGTGCAGTCGGCTTGCCGATTACAATCATCTCGGTAGTTTTCCTAATTTATGCATTTTACGGCCGCTATTTCCCTGGCTTCTTGGCGCACCGCGGCCAAGACTTAAAAAGCATTGTCCAGTTAATGTTCTATACGACTGATGGTATTTTAGGAACGCCGATCAGCGTATCTGCTACATTCATTTTCGTCTTCCTCTTATTCGGTGCATTCCTTGTGAAGACCGGAGTTGGAAACTACTTCAATGACTTAGCTGTCGTCCTCGCAGGCCGTTTGACAGGAGGTCCTGCTAAAGTTGCTATCTTCTCAAGTGCATTGCAAGGAACGATTTCAGGAAGCTCCGTTGCAAACGTAGTCGGATCAGGTTCTTATACGATTCCAATGATGAAGAAATTGGGGTATCGTAAGGAATTTGCAGGCGGCGTTGAAGCGGCTGCTTCAACGGGTGGGCAAATTATGCCTCCGATCATGGGAGCTGCAGCATTCCTAATGGTTGAGTTCATTGGCGGCATCACGTATTGGGAAATTGCAAAAGCAGCTGCGATTCCTGCATTGCTCTACTTTACAGGAATTTGGATTATGACGCATTTTGAAGCGAAGCGTGTCGGTCTAGAAGGCATGTCTCCAGACCAGATACCTGATCGGAAAGCGACATTGAAAAAGATTTATCTCCTATTGCCGATTTTAGGAATTATCTTATTCCTATTATTAGGGATTCCAACAATGAAAGCTGCATTATTGGGGATTGTCCTCACTTTAGTTGTCAGCTTCTTTGATAAATCGACGAGACTCGGGCCGAAAGATATTATTATGGCCCTCGTTGACGGGGCGCGTACTGCATTGGCCGTTGCCGCGGCGACTGCTTGTGCGGGTATTATCGTCGGTGTCGTCGTAAAAACCGGTTTAGGACTAAGCCTTGCAAACGGCCTCGTTTCTGCAGCGGGCGGTAATATCCTATTAACTCTTATCTTTACGATGTTGGCAGCTCTAGTCCTCGGGATGGGCTCACCAACAACGGCTAACTATGTTATTACATCTACAATTGCTGCTCCGGCAATCATTTTGTTGCTGATGGGCGGCGAAATGGGACCAGGTACTACAGTTCCGGTTGTAGTTGCCGTCTCTGCACATTTGTTCGTGTTCTATTTCGGAATCATCGCGGATATTACACCGCCAGTTGCATTGGCAGCATTCGCCGCATCTGGAATTTCTGGCGGAGATCCGATCAAAACTGGCGTCAATTCTGCGAAGCTTGCGATTGCGGCATTTATTATTCCGTATATGTTTGTCTTCAATCCAGCTATGCTCATGATCGACTCCAGTCTCTTTGAGATCTTATGGGTCACCTTCTCCGCTATCATCGGTATGATTGCTATCGGGGCGGGCATGATCGGCTTTTGGTACCGGAAGTGTAATTGGATCGAGCGTATTCTCGCTGTCGTAACAGGATTATTATTGATATTCCCTGAAACGATTACGGATATTGTCGGTTTAGTTCTATTCGTCATCCAAGTTGCCATTCAATGGAAAACAAAGAACAACACACCGAAAAATAAAGAAGTAGCAGTGTCATAATTAAAAAGGCTGTCACATTGTCAACTAGACAATTGTGACAGCCTTTTACATTTATAGAAACGCTACGTAAATAAAATAGAATAAAAGAACCAAGTTCGATTAATTAAAAGTTTATGGACTATTGAAATATTACAATAATATGTCTATAGTGTAATAAGACAAACAAAAATTTGGAAAAACTGAAGACGTTGGAATCAAAAGGGAAGCTGTGATGAATCGGAACTAACTAAAACACGAGTTTAATGTGAACTTTCGTCGGGGGAAAGCGGTTGTAAGAACAAACTGAAAGGCGGAAAAACAAATGCTGAAATTATCAAATGTGTCAATTACGTATAATGATAGAGCTGTTCTCGATAAATTGGACTTAACTGCAAATATAGGAGAGATCATTGGGGTGGCGGCTCCTAATGGTACGGGGAAATCTACAATGTTTAATGTTATGGCAAACTTTGTGAAGCCCGATTCGGGACATGTGCTGTTTGATGGTAAATACGCATACCGAAATGAAAAAGAGGAGTTATTGATCCATAAGCAGTTGTGCACGTTTCCTGAACAGAAAGATCTGTTCGAGGAACTATCCGGAGTGGATCATTTGAAATTATATGCAAACATGTGGAAAGGTTCATCGAAGCATGTACCTACAGTAATTGAGCGACTTCATATGGGCAATTATGTTAAACGGAAAGTACGTACGTATTCATTAGGAATGCGACAACGTCTATGCTTTGCTATGATGATGGCCGCTGATACGCCGGTCATGCTAATGGATGAGGTGATGAATGGACTGGATGTAGATAATGTAGCGTTAATTTCAGAATGCTTAATGGAAATGAAAAAGGATAAGCTTATCTTTGTCGCATCCCATTTACTATCCAACTTGGATCTATATGCGGATAGGGTCCTATTCCTGAAAGACGGAAAGTTTGTCCATGAACATAGATTTACAGGTGAAAACGATGTGTTCCTGAAGATTGAAGTAACTCCGGACCAATACGAAGCATTGAAAGAAAAAGTTGCACTTCCGCAAGGCTACATCTATATAGCGAAACACTTATTATGCATCCCTCTTAAGGGGATGAGCGAGTCCGAACAAACAAAGTGGATTGAGCGGATGCTCGATTATAACGAAAAAGAAATGACGGTCGGGCCTTTGGGTACAGTGGAATACTATGATAAGTATTATTCCAAAAATGTTTAATAGTAAAGCGGAGCAATGGAAAATGCCTTGCCTTTAGGCACTTTTTTCTTAATACTTAACGACCAAAAGGGGAAGCTGGGATGAACCGTAATTATTTGAAGCATGAATTTCTTATAACAGGCAGAAGCAGGCGTAATATACCTTTTCTTTTGTTCATCAGTGTATTATTGCTGAGCTATTGTATTATTTTGCTGCCGAACGAAGAGACAAAAGAAACATATAAGCCTGACGAAGTTAGAAGCTATTTAATAGATCTAGAAGTGGAACAAGAATTAAGGGAAGCAAAGGGAAATACGGGCATTATCAAGATGACAGGCATGCCTGTCTATGCCTATAATGCATACTATTACAAACTGAATCACGCAATGCTTACAGCGTATGAGGATAACAACTATCCACGGTTGCTTTATTTAAGGAACTTTTCCCTATTAGGAAATGAATATGAATATACGTCAGATGAAAACCTTTTTGCGCTATCTCCATACCCAGGGAAAGATCGCTCTCATTTATATAAGCAAACGATGATGCGATATGAAGATTATTTAACGAATGACTATCCTATTACATATGGTTTGATGTATGAAAAGACAGGGTTGCAAGCATTGCAAAAGTTCCTACAGACGAATGGGATACTATTTATCTTATTTTGTGCAATCTTTTTCAGCAGTGATATGTTATCGAGAGACCGCAAAAATCGATCGGTATTGCAAGGCGTTCCTCTATCCTGGTATCGCCAATTGAACTTGAAATCACTATCCGCATTCTTCTATTCGTTGCTCGTTATTATCGGAATCCTTGTTGCAGGGGTTGTCGTGATGAGTGTGCAATTCGGCTTTGGTTATTTCGATTTACATGTTCCCATCATGATCGCACAAGAAACTTTTACATTCGAAGATTATGATGTCATTTCAATTGCAGTCTTTTTAGGAAAAACACTAATAGTCGTTCCTCTATTAATCTTCCTCTTTATCCGATTGAACGTCATTTTAGGTCTTCTGTTTAAAAATGAATGGCTCGTCTTGCTAGTCAGCAGTTTAATTCTCTTCTCAGACCGCCTATTCGTTTCAAGAACGACAAGAGAGATTTTCGGAAAAGATATTAGTTTCTTTCCTCAAACGTATTTTGATTTCGGTAAAATTGTAAACGGGGATAAGAACTTTCTATTAAATACAGAGACGATTACATATACGAAAGGTATTATCGTATTGCTAGTAACGATTGCTGTTATTGAACTTGTGCTATTCGCACTTTCAAAGATCATTAATAAACGACGTTTCTATTTTGAGTGAAAAATATGAACGAGGAAGGATACAATTATGTTTTGGAAGTATTTATTATTTGAAACAAAACTATTGCTCCATAATCGGAAAAACTGGTTGCTTGGAATTGGTCTCATCCTGTTTTTCCCTTTGTACTACTCCCAATACAGTCAAATTGACATTAAAGATATGCAGAGACTCAAAAACGAGGAAGCACAGCATTTCCATACAGTGTTTAATGCGTTTCCTGAGGAATTGCGGGAGACGGCAGAAGGAGAAGCAATCTATACCAACTTGACCCAACAATCTTCATTGATTAATATGCAAAGGTTTTATTTATGGAAGAAAGACGATTATGACAAATATATTGAAGATGGCATTAAATTGAACGAATTGCGCCTCGAATTACATGAGTTGGGAAACAAAGGAATCCATCCTAACTATGTGATTCCAAAGAATGTCATTCAAAAAGAATTGGCGATTTTGCGCTATTACAAAGTACATAAATTGCCGCTAGTGCCAAATCCATTCGTAGCCAGCAATTATTTGCCCGTTGCATTGAGCATGATCAGCGGTTTGCTATTTTGTATTTTCGTATTAATAATCGGAAGCAGTATGTTGTTGAATGACCAGCGACATCGATCAGTTGTTGGAGGCTTTCCGATATCCTTTATGCAAAAGGTAAGCAGCAAGGTTGCTATCCATCTAGTCCAAGTTATGTTATTCCTAGGTCTTGGCGTACTGATCGGTGGTTATTATGTTGCCCAAAAAACGGAATGGGGAAACTTCACCACGCCTATTCTTATTTATCAAGACATGGATTACATTGCGGTATCGACAATTAGGTATTTAACTTACATGTTCATCGCATTTGCGTTAATTGCCTTATTCCTGTTGCTCGTATTTGTTCTCATCAATGTCATGACGAAGAATTTATACGCGACCATTTTGGCGATGCTTGTCATTTTACTGCTGCCCGATGTAATGAGTGTCGCGGATGTGAAATTCAATTGGCTATATCCATTGAAATTTATCGACATTAGCTCCGTTTTGAATGGGGAAGCAGCTATGGAATTCGGCAATGAAAAATTGGACTTCAAACATTCTTTTCGTTGGTTAGTAGGTCTCAATCTGCTAGCCGTAGCTATTCTGTACGGGCGGAATAAACTTCTATACATCCGAAAAGGGGAAGTCGCATTACCATCAAACTGATAAGATGGCAAAGGATGCGACCTCAATGGAAAATAAGGAACGGTGGAGTATTATGAAAAACACTATGCAGAAATGGTTCCAATTGTTAGGCGGCAAGACAGGTCCAACGATTTTAATTGCCTCATGCCTACTGATCCTGTCGGCATGTCATCCTTTACAAAAATCGGAACCCGAAAAGTTAATTCCTTATGAGAAGAACTTTGAAATTGTTGGTCCTGAAAAGGATGCATTGATCGGAAAAGTGAACCCGGCAATTTACACGACAGTGGATCGTAGCAACGAAAACGCTGAACAGGTTGAAAGCGAGGTCTATACGAAAGAAGGAGTCAAGGTTACTCTTCAACCGGGGAGATATTCAATCACGGGATATCCAGTAGGAAACATTTTTATTTATGATAAAAACGGAGATCTTGTCATTCGTGAAATACTAGGACATTCAGCGGGAGTCGGCAGTTTAACAGTCGATATTGACGGTACATATACTGTTTTTGCGGATGGTGGGTATGATTACGTCAGTTTCGTACCGATACCGACACAGCTGTCTACTGACTTAAATGCAGGTATTTGGGAAGTAGGACTAGATATTGAAGCTGGTGAATATATATTTGGCAGTGAGTACGGTCTCGGATATTTGGAACTTCACGAAGAGGGGAAGGAACCTGTCCTTTATGAAGTAATTGGTGGCATTGAGACCGGATCAAAAAGCCGCGTGAAATTGACAGAAGGGCAAAAGATTAGGATTACGGGAATCTCTCTCGTGAATTTTAAGCCGATAGACGAATAAATGGAACGGTGGATCGAACAGGATCTGCCGTTTTTCAATAAAACTATGGAAGTGAGTGACGTACAATGCAAAACGTAATTGACATGGAGAAAGTAATGTTTCGCAGAGGCGATAAGGAGATTCTTACAAATATCGATTGGACGATCAGGGAGAATGAGCACTGGGCGATTTTAGGGTTGAATGGTTCCGGTAAAACGTCGCTTCTCAATATTATATCCGCACATCAATTTCCGACTGAAGGAGAGGTTCACGTTCTAGGTAACCGATTTGGTGAAACGAACCTACCGGAACTACGAAAAGAGATCGGCTTTGTAAGCAGTTCGTTGGAGCGATTCGCGCAAATGTTTCAAAATGACACGGTCGAGCGAGTTATCATTAGTGGTAAGTTTGCGAGTTTCGGCTTGTATGAGCATCCATCCCCTGTTGATTGGGAAAGAGCGGACGAGCTGTTGCATGATTTCCGGTTATCCTACTTAAGAGGAAAGCGCATTAACTCGCTTTCAGAAGGTGAAAAACGTCGGATTTTAATTGCTAGAGCACTCATGAATAAACCACGAATGCTCATTATGGATGAACCATGTTCCGGTTTAGATATATTATCAAGGGAGCAATTTTTACATACGTTGCAAGTTGTTACGAAAAATGACTGTCATCTCGTCTATGTGTCGCACCACGTCGAGGAATTGGTCGAAGACATTACCCATGTCCTTCTTTTAAAAGAAGGAAGGATTGTGGCATCCGGAAAGAAAGAGGATGTAATGACGGATGAATTGCTGACAGAAACATACAACGTTCACGTTAAAATTCGATGGGATGAAGGAAGGCCATATCTTTCGATAAGAAGAAGTGCCCCCGTGGGGATAGAAAGTTGACCGAATAAAATTGTTCACGTAAATGTACGTTACCGGTCGGTGCTTGTTTTCTTTCTATACTACAATGGTTGTAATGATATGAAGAAAGGAACGAGGTGCCTGTGCAACTCACGCTTACATTCATCATTTTAGGAATTACGGTCGTTTTATTCATGACGAATAAAATACGCGCGGATCTCGTCGCGATTCTCGCCTTGCTCGCTTTCGTTCTGACGGGTATCTTAACGCCCGTAGAAGCGTTATCCGGTTTCTCCAACTCAGTCGTCATTATGATTGCTGCCCTATTTGTAATAGGAGCCGGTATTTTGCGGACTGGGCTAGCACAAATGGCCGGTACATTATTATTGCGGTATTCAGGTGATAGTGAGGAACGGCTGTTCATTCTCCTCTTGGTCATTGTCGCTTCAGTGGGCGCATTCATGAGCAATACAGGAACAGTCGCCCTTATGCTGCCAATTGTCATTAGTATTGCCATCAGTATTAACAGCAGCCCGTCAAAGTATTTGATTCCGCTTTCCTATATGGCAAGCTTCTCAGGATTGCTCACGCTTATTGCATCACCGCCCAATTTGATCATCAGTCAAATGCTTGTTGATAATGGGTATGAGAAACTTGGCTTTTTTCAAATCACCCCAATCGGTGTCATCGGGGTTATCATCGGCCTCATTTATTTGTATTCGATCCGAAATTCATTGCTGCCGAAAGGGAAGAAGGCGTCCAATTCCAATCAGGCTCAAAAGCTATCGACGAAGCAATTGGCGGCTGACTATAAGCTTGGAGGAAACTTGTATGTAGTAAAAATTCCAGAAGGGTCTGAAATGATTGGGAAGCGGCTCGCTCAATTGAAGATCCCTGCGACGTATAAGTTATGTATTTTAAAAATAAGTAGGAAATCGAAGGAAGGTCTGAATTTATTGCCGATGACCTATCAAGAGATGGCGGGGCCAAACAGCATTATTCAGCCGAAGGACCGACTTTACGTGCAAGGATCGGCCGATAATGTGGAACAATTCATCGAAGATTACGGGCTGGCGATGGAACGAGGTACGTCTGAGACGGATGAGCTCGTTTCGAAGCAGCTCGGCATCGCGGAAGTGCTGCTTACTCCGCATTCAAAGTTAATAAATGAGACGCTCCGAACAATCAACTTCCGCGAAAAGTACAATTTGAATATTCTAGGCATCAACCGTCAAGGTGAGTATGTCGTGAAAGATATGTCGAAGCAAAAACTCCGGTTTGGAGATGCCCTTCTCGTTCAAGGATCTTGGGATTCGATCGAATTGCTTTCACGTGAAACGAATAACGTTGTCGTCATCGGCCAGCCGAAGGAACATGCAAGCATGGCGGCTGCGAGCGGGAAGGCGTCGATCGCGGGTGCCATTATGATTTTAATGGTTCTGCTCATGGTGTTTGAAGTGTTTCCGGCAGTCATTTCTGTATTGATTGGCGCTACACTAATGATTTTAACAGGTTGCGTACGGAATATGGATGACGCATACGGGCAAATCAACTGGGAAAGTATCATCCTTATCGGAGCTATGCTTCCGATGGCAACCGCGCTTGAAAATACAGGCGGAATGGTGTTGCTTTCAGAAGGAATCATCCAATTGCTCGGCGGACTCGGACCATTGGGCGTGCTAGGGGGAATCTTCCTATTGACAATGACTTTTGGTCAATTCATTAGTAATACCGCGACAGCTGTCTTGTTTGCGCCGATTGGATTAAGCGCTGCCCTCAGCATTGGCGTCAGTCCTTATCCGTTTCTCATTGCAGTCGCGGTCGGGGCAAGCATGGCATTCTCAACTCCAGTCGCCTCACCGACGAATGCGCTCGTCATGACTGCTGGCGGCTACCAATTCAAAGACTTTGTAAAAATTGGCGTGCCGCTTCAATTCATCATGCTTGTCGTTATGATGATCGCTATTCCGATATTGTTTCCATTTTGATTCATTATCGATTTGCAAGAGGGCTTGTACATGGTAAACTGAATTGAATGAATATTAGGGAAGGGGTAATGGCAATGGCAGTAGAAGTCTATTTGAATTTCAATGGAAATTGCAGGCAAGCGGTCGAGTATTATGCGGAGGTCTTCAATACGGAGAAACCTGAAATTATGACATTTGGTGAGACTCCACAACATCCTGATTATCAACTGCCTGAAGAAGCTAAAAACTTGGTTATGCATACAAGGTTGAATATTAATGGAAGCAGAGTCATGTTCTCTGATACTTTTCCAGGTTCTCCTTTTATCGAAGGAAACAATGTCAGCCTTGCCTTTGTCAGCAATGATGTCGAGCTAATCAAAAATGCCTTTGATAAGTTAAAGCAAGACGGAACTGTAGTGATGGATCTTCAGGAAACGTTTTGGAGCAAAAGCTACGGCTCGTTGAAAGACCAATTTGGCATCGAATGGCAGTTCAGCCACGAAGAATGAATAATTGAAAGTAAAACGGCGGGAGATTGCTTCCTGCCGTTTTTGTTTAAAGCAAGCCGTCGCGCGTCCAAAATCGTTCACTCCACGTCCAAAGGAAGCCGTCGCGCGTCCAAAATCGTTCACTCCACGTCCAAAGGAAGCCGTCGCGCGTCCAAAGTCATTCACTCTTCGTCCAAAGCAAGTCGTCGCGCGTCCAAAGTCAGCTACTCCACGTCCAAAGGAAGCCGTCGCGCGTCCAAAGTCAATCACTCTTCGTCCAAAGCAAGTCGTCACGCGTCCAAAGCAAACCCCTGCCTAGTCCATTCTTTCATCGAAATCCTGACAATGATACAATAATAAAAAACAATTGCCATTGTGAAAGGAAGACACATCTTGAAAATTAAAGAAATCGAAATATATGCAATCAACCTGCCTTTACATGAACCGTTCATTATAAGCTACGCAAGATACGACACAATGCCTTCCATCATCGTCAAACTGACAACAGATAATGATATTGTCGGATATGGCGAGTCAGTGGCAGATGAGCATGTCACAGGGGAAAGTTGGGAAAGTACATATGCTGTCCTCAAAAATACGCTTGCGCCGAAGCTCATCGGCATGAATCCTGCCCATATGGAAAAGATTCACGAGCGTATGGACGCGGAAATTTATGGTGTGCCTGCAGCGAAAGCCGCAATTGATATAGCTTGCTACGACGCTGTCGGAAAAGCGTTAGGTGTTCCTGTCTATGATTTGTTAGGCGGGAGGTACCATGATGAATTCCCAATCACACACGTACTGAGCATCGGTACACCGGAACATATGGCCAAAGAAGCGGAACAGCGCGTCCAAGAAGGATATCGTTCGTTAAAAATGAAAGTCGGCACCGATGTACTGGAAGATGTGAAACGAATTCAAGCTGTCCGCGAACAGGTTGGTGAGTCAATCGCCATCCGCATTGATGTAAATCAAGGATGGGTAAACAGCTCGGCGACGTTGCAAGCGTTACGAAAACTTGAAAATTGTTCGCTCGATTGGTTGGAACAGCCGGTGAAAGCGGATGATATCGACGCAATGGTGGAGATAAAAACGAAAACGTCCGTGCCTATCATGATTGATGAAGGCTTGCGCGGAAATCGTGAAATGAGGGAAATCATCGCTAAACGTGCCGCAGATAAAGTGAACATTAAATTGATGAAATGCGGCGGTATTTATCCGGCAATGAAACTTGCCCATATGGCTGAAATGGCGGGAATCGAATGTCAAGTCGGCTCAATGGTTGAATCGTCAGTCGGTTCAGCAGCTGGATTCCACGTTGCCTTTTCTAAAAAAATCATGACAAGCGTCGAATTGACTGGGCCATTGAAGTTCAGCGAAGATATCGGAAACTTGAAATATGACGTTCCTTTCATTCGTTTGACTGAAAAGCCGGGTCTGGGTGTAGATGTTGATGATGCTGTCTTGGAAAAACTGACTGTCTTTTCGGAGAAGGTGGTTGGATGAAGAAAGAAATAATCTTACGAAATGGCCAACAGGTGACGATTAGAGA
The DNA here is from genome assembly GCF_059415085.1 of Sporosarcina sp. SAFN-015. Classification (NCBI taxonomy): domain Bacteria; kingdom Bacillati; phylum Bacillota; class Bacilli; order Caryophanales; family Caryophanaceae; genus Sporosarcina; species Sporosarcina sp. SAFN-015. The sequence goes on along the minus strand of NZ_JBPFDR010000004.1, from coordinate 70,214 downwards.
ATTGGCTCTGAGCGACCTTCCGGTAATTAAGGAATTGCAGGAAAGAGTGATTGCTTCCTTGGAAGTCACTTCTTTTTTGCAACCTTTGTCCGACGAGGAATTCCGTTACATATTGAACGGCAATGGCTCAATGATCGGGGCTATGCATGATGACCGTCTCGTCGCGTTCAGAGCGATGCTCGAACCGGAAATTGACGAACATCATTTAGGGAGAGATGCTGGCTTGCCGGAGTCTGAACTGCCTTTCGCATTGTATTCGGAAGTGACAAATGTGGACCCGGATTATAGAGGGAACAGCCTCCAGCAAATTCTTGGCGAACTTCTTATAAAGCAAGTTGACAGAGATCGTCATCGATATGTATTCGCCACTGTAGCCCCTTTCAATATTGCAAGCTTAAAAGATAAGTTTGCATTACATATGCACATAATTAAATTAGAAAAGAAATATGGAAATCTACTTAGATATACATTGATGAAAAAGCTTTGTGAAGATAGTAAAACAGGTTCACTCACTGTCAAGGTGGATATGTCCGATGTGATGAAGCAGCAGTATTTATTGAATGACGGATGGATAGGCATCGGCTTGGAAAAAGACGAATTATCGTGGAAAGTGAAATTCCGAAAAAAAAATAATTGAAGTGAAACCGTACAGAGTGGAATGGCTCGGTACGGTTTTTTTAGTTAAAAAAGACTATTATTATCATCATGTTCATTATAAATTAATATGTCAGGGTACTTCCGACTGATTTTTACATTCTATCTACCTATGTCTATACGAGTAAAAGATAGTAGTTTATAATATGGAAGGCTACTATTATAGGAGGAAAACAATGAGATATTCAGTAAGTAAAAAGTTGTGGACAGGTTTTTTATTACTATTAGTTTTGATGGTCATTTCAGGTGTTTTAAATTATTTGACCATTCCAGACATTGCGGGGAAGTATAGGTCGCTTATTGATGACCAGATGGAAAAAGTTATCTTATTAGAACAGCTATCAACCAATCAAAAAGAGCTTTCAAATGATTTGCGGGGCTATTTACTTTATAAAGAAACAAAATACTTGAAGAATCGCAAGGAACTGCTTGAAACAACTGATGAAATAGTGAATGAAATTGAATCTTCACTTCACACAGAAGAAAGCATTACGTTGCTCAATGAATTAAAAATCGCATCTGAACAATATAATAATCTCTCTGAAAAAGCAATTGCCGCTTTTAATAACGCCAAGGATGATGAAGCGCTAATGTATGCCGAAGAAGCGGAGCCCTATCAGTCACTTATAATAAATAAGGCGGATAAATTGATTTCTCGCCAACACGAGCAGATGGTTGATGTTGAAAAAATGATTGATAAAAGATTAAAATCAACTGGCATTTTCATTATCGGCCTTCTTGGATTAGTAGCAATTCTAAGTATGATCATTGCGTATATTATTAGTAAAAGTATCACAAAGCCAGTTACAAAGATGACAGTCGCTTTAAAGCAACTGGCACAAGGAAATTTAGCTTTAGAGCCTTTACATATTAAAAATCGTGATGAAATAGGTGAAATGGCAACAGCTTTCAATGAGATGAAGTCTGATTTACGCAGTGCCATTATGAGCAGTAGGGATACATCACATCAATTGGCGGCCCAAGCGGAGCAATTAACAGCAAGTTCCGAAGAAAGCCTTGCTGCTTCCGAAATGGTAGCTGAAATCGCCGAAAAGAATTTGCTTGCAAGTGATATGCAAGTTAACCTTGTCAACGATTCTTCTCAAGCGATGGCTGAAATGACAAATGGTATAAATCAAATTACAAATAACAATGAATCGATGCTTGCATCTTCAGATGAAGTGTCCCGCCTTGTGGGAGAAGGCGCGAATCTTATGAAAGATGTAACAGATCAGATGTCCAGCATATCAGCATCAATCCGAAACTCTGCAAGTATCATTACCGACTTGTCCGTCCATTCGGAAAATATCCGAAATGTAACAGGTCTTATTACAGGAATTGCCGAGCAAACGAATTTACTAGCGCTGAATGCTGCGATTGAAGCGGCACGAGCTGGAGAACAAGGCAAAGGCTTCGCTGTTGTCGCGAATGAAGTCCGAAACCTTGCCGAGCAATCGAAGGATTCTGCCGAAGAAATCGGACGGATGATTGAAGCAGTTATTCAAAACGTTTCAAGGGCTGTTGAAAGTGCAGAAGCCGGAAACGACCGTGTGCGAGACGGAGTTAATATCACAGAGCAGGCTCATGCGGTGTTCGATCGAATTGAAATGGCGTCTCAGGATGTCAGCGACAAAGTCCAAACAGTTTCTACCGCTATCGAACATATCCGCACGATGAGCGAGCAAGTGATGGAAAGCTCGAAAAAAGTGCAAGAACTAGCAATTCAATCGTCTGCCGAGGCTCAGTCCACGAGTGCGGCAACAGAAGAACAACTAGCTTCCAACCAAGAAATCGCTTCAAGTGCACAAACACTTTCCGGAGTAGCAGAAAAACTGCAAAACGATATGGGACGTTTTACAGTGTGATAAAATCTCCACGCCAAACAAAAGGCGTGGAGATTTTTTATTTCATGAATGTGCTGCTCTCTTATCAAATGATTGAAATTGATAATCATTATCACTTGCTGTATAGTGGATAGTAAGAATACGAAAAATTGAAAAAGGGGAATAGATAATATGCAAATCTATTGGACAAAAATAAAAGAGATAATTGAAGAAGCGCCTGAGGTTAAAACGTACTTGCTAGACTGTCCGGATGGCCTTACATGGGAAGAAGGTTCCCACATCCACTTGGCACTGGAAGGCTTTAATGCTGGGGATAAACCAAACCGCAGCTTGATCCGTCACATGTCCATCTCTACGCTGCCGCATGAAAACTCGATCGGCATAACAACACGCATTAAAGAGCAGTGTTCTGAATTTAAATCGACGTTAAGAAATCATAAAATTGGAGATGAAGTTGCCATATTTAAAATCCATTCGAATGTTCCGCTAAAAAGAGAAGACAAAAATGTGTACCTCCTCTCTTCAGGAGTCGGATTGGCAACTTTTAGACCGCTTGTACTCGATTATTTCGACCGTGCTGATAACGTCAATCAAATCCATTCCCTGAACATTGATTCAACAAAAGATTTCTTGTTCCCTGATGTGTTTGCACCTGCAGCTGATAAGAAGTTCACTGTCCAGTTCGTTGATAATCGTAAAGATTATTATGAAGAAGTGAAAAATCTTGCTGCAGACAAGGAAGGCCTCTTCTATATTGTCGGCAGCGACGAATTTCTCGTGCAGAATATCGAAGTGCTACGTGAGCAAGGCATTAAACCGGATCAAATTATGCTCGACAAGCGTGAACAGCAACGGACCGAGTTTTTCCCTGTTGAATTGTCTATGTAAGAACATTTGTATAGAACTGGTATGTCCCCGTTTTTCAAAACGGGGCTTTTTTTAATTAACGTGAAGTATGATTATAATGATTCTGAATAAATCATATTGCCTAAAACATTCCATAATGGTACAATCAATTTCTGTTTCATTTTAACCCCAACATCTCACCTAGAAGAGCAGGACGCAAAATACGCAAAACGGAGGACTGTCTATGCAGAAACATCCCGATTTTGAGTTCGAATTGCAGCGCCTTGACTACACGAAGCACTATATGCAAAAGCTCTTGGAAGAGTCGATGCGTGATGTGCAATCCTCGCAAGATGAAATCCGACATGCGATGGCCGACTTGGACTATTTGGATTCTAGTTTAAGCTACATCAATATTTTGACGAACACCCGATTTTTTGAAATGGCCCGTTCCCAGAAGGAAGGGCTCGAAGCGATTCAGCAAAAGCCTTATTTCGCTCGCATTCATTTCCAGACTGAAGGGGAAAAGGATGAATTCCTCTATATTGGAAAAACATCCGTCTTTCATCAGGAAACCCAAGAACCAATCATCGTCGATTGGCGGTCGCCTGTCGCAAATGTTTACTATGATGGAAGATTAGGAGACTTGACGTATAAAGTGCGGGATGAAGAAATTAGTGGACATCTTTTTTCGAAACGGCAGTACAAAATCGAAGAAGGAGAATTGCTGGACGTCCTTGATATTGATTTAACGACGAATGATGAACTGCTTCAGGAAGCACTATCAGGGAAAGCAGATGTCCGTTTAACGGAAATTGTTTCAACCATCCAAGCAGAGCAAAACGAAATCATTAGGGCAAATCTGAAACAGCCGATCATCGTTCAAGGCGCTGCGGGCAGTGGGAAGACGACGATCGCCCTTCACCGGATCTCCTATTTCCTTTATACGATGGGCACCGATTTCCCTTCAGAGAAGCTGATGATTTTGGCACCTAGCCGATTGTTCATGGAATATATCGGAGAAGTGCTGCCAGAGTTGGGAGTCGGGCGAATATGCCAAACGACATTCGCCGAGTATGTACTTGACGCTACAGGTCTGAAGTTGAAATTAACTGACCCGAATAAAAAGCTGGAGCTGTTGACCGCAGCTGCATCGGTAGATGAAGAACAACTTTTCATTGCCCGCATGAAAGGAACGCTTCACTATCGTGAAATCATGCAAAGGTATGTTAATAAGCTGGAACAAGAAACAGCAGCCCTCTTTGAAGATGTCTATATTGAAAAATACCGAATTATGCGCGCAAGCCGTTTGAAGAAGTTATTCCTAGAAGACTTCAAATATATGCCTCTTGAAAAAAGGATCGAACGTATTAAGCTCATTATGCAGAGTGAAGTGAACCGAAAGCGAAAACAGCTGTATAAGCTCTTATCCGACAAATATGAAGAAGCGCTCGATAAAGCGTTGTATGGTATACGTGATGATGTGAAGCGGAAGGCACGTATTACAAGGGTTATGGATGAGCGTGACGAACGGCTTCCTTCTATTGAAAAGGAAGGGAAGAAAACCGTTTCCACTTACATGAAGAGATTTAATAAGTTTAATATTAAAAAACTGTACAGGGATTGGTTAACAAAACCTCAATTACATAAAGAACTGGCATGCCACTGGTCCGATTCGGAAAGGGATGCTTTTTTTGCCGCGCACGTTAGTGATGCATGGGAGACGGAAGACCTGGCAGCTCTCTATTTTCTCCACGCCAAGTTGAAAGGTGTGACGGATAAATGGAAAATGCGAGTCGTCTTCATTGATGAAGTGCAAGACTACAGCGAATTCCAGCTGGCAGCACTGCAAGACGGATTAGAAACGGATATGTTCACGATGGTCGGGGACATGGCACAAGGAATCCATAGTTACAGGGCATTGACATCATGGGAACCTGTGAAGGAAATGTTCCCGCGGGCCACGTATACAACATTGCAAAAAAGCTACCGGACGACAATCGAAATTATGCAGTTGGCAAACAAGGTTCTGGAGCAGATGGAAGAGGATCTTCCGCTTGTCGAACCGGTTGTCCGCCACGGAAGAGAGCCGGAGTTTTACGAAATGCAAACACTCGATGCTTCAAAGGTGAATGAAATTCATGAAGCGATTAAAAGCAGGGGACATCGATCGATCGCTTTAATTTGTAAAACAAGGAAAGAGGCGGGGGCTATTTATAAGCAACTTGAAAAAGCCGGCTTACCTGTCCAATTGTTAGGCGAGGACTCCGACATAAACGGCGACTGCTTGTTAATCGTGCCAAGCCATTTATCAAAAGGCCTTGAATTCGACGCCGTCATCATCGCCGCGTTCGATGAACCATTCCGCGACCATCCGATCGATCGGAAGCTTTTGTACGTAGCGATGACAAGACCAATGCATGAATTGCACTTGCTATCCGACTCATTGCTACCATTGATAAGGCCGAAAAAAGCATAACCAGCTCACGCATAAATCGAACGAAAAGCTCATAAATGAGTGAAAGGATTCTCCACGAGGGAATCCTTTTTTTATTCTCATAAAAACTTAAAACCTTTTCCAAAGAAAATACGAATATACTTATAGGCAAAGATATCGGAAAGCATGTGATCAATGAATGGATAACGACCTACGCTGGATCAAACAGATAAAGAAGAATGCCAGTGAGTCTGCGGCAAATAATCTAGTCTCAAAATATTATAAGGAAATGTATGCTTTTCATTACAAGCAGACGCTCGATCCGGATCTGTCCTTAGATGTAACGCAAGAGTTATTCATCACTGTCTTGCAATCTATTCATGCATACGACCCGAAAAAAGCATCGTTCAGGACGTGGCTATACAGAATAGCCTCTAACCGAATAGTCGATTATTTCCGCTCTAAGCACTATCGATATGCACAATTTACGCAGCCAATTGAAGACATTCATCAGGAAGTTGAAGATGAATACAATTTGGAAATCGAGATTGAACACAAAGAACAATTCGAATTTGTTAATGCAGTGGTGAATCGACTTGATGCACATTCTCAACAAGTTATTCGTCTCAAGCTATTTGGCGGCTATACGTTAAAGGAGATTGCGGCCATTGAAGCCATCCCCTTATCAACTGTCAAAACGAGATACTACGTAGCACTGAAGTGGATCCGTAAAGAAATGGAGGCGGCGAACATTGAAGAGAGATAAATTACATATCCCGATACCAGATGACAGCACCATTGAAAGGCAGATCAGTCAAATTGTCTTTCAAGGCTTAGTGAAGAAGGAAACGTTCATTTCCTATTTGCAATCAATGGTTCAACAAGTCGGATGGCGGCATCTGTTATCTGACCGATTGGAGCTGAGCTTCATTGCAATGATTGCCATCGGATTATACAGCCTATTTCTCATCATGCCAATTCATGGTGATGTACAAAATCTGTATGCCTATATTTTCCTTTTATCACCAATTCTGTTCCTTGCCTTTTCAATCTATACGTACATGAATAAAACACAAAATGCCACCTATGACGTGGAAATGGCTTGTAAATACAACGTCTATCAAGTCATTGCCTTCCGGATGCTGGCGTTTAGCGTTTCGACAATGATTCTGAATACGCTTGCGATTGCTCTCATTGTCATGAAATATGAAGAAATTCACTTCTTACGAGCATTCATGATTTCCGGTACATCACTATTCCTGTTCTCCATCATTCTTTCGATCGCCCTCATGAACCGGAGGACAAAAGGAATTGTCATCGTGACGATTACTGTATGGCTACTCGGAAACAACATCTTGAGATCAGTCAATAACGAGTATTACAATGGCATGCTCCTCCATATTCCAGTATTCATTTACGCAGTCGTTCTAATTGGTTGTCTGATCTTGTATATGAACTACTTAAAAAAACTAATCATTTTCAAACAGACGGAAGGGGTATTTTAATATGTTAGTCGTGAAAGATGTGAGCAAGCGTTATGGGGATTTTACCGCATTGCAAAATATCAATTTGGAATTCAACACAGGTCTATATGGATTGCTTGCTCCGAATGGTGCGGGGAAAACGACGCTAATCAAAATGTTGGCGACTTTGATTACGCCGAGCGAAGGGGAAATCCATTATAACGGGAAAAACATCCTCGAGATGGACGAGAATTATCGTGAACTGTTAGGATATTTGCCACAGCAATTCGGCTATTACAAAAATTATTCGCCAAAGCAATATATGTTATATTTAGCGGCATTGAAAGGAATCGGCAAAAAAGAGGCACTCAAAAAAATCGAGGAGCTGATGGAAAAAGTCGCTTTGGGTGATGTAGTGAATAAAAAAATGAAGAAATTTTCGGGTGGAATGATACAACGCGTCGGCATTGCACAAGCATTGCTGAACGACCCGGAAATCCTGATTTTGGACGAGCCGACAGCTGGCCTTGATCCGAAAGAAAGGGCGCGATTCCGTCATTTACTCACTGAACTTGCTCGTGACAGACTCGTTATTATATCTACCCATATCGTATCGGATATAGAATCGATTGCGAATGAAATTATAATGATCAAAAACAAACAGTTGTATTATAAGGATTCTGTTGAGGATATTTGTTCAACTTTGAAAGGCAATGTGTTTGAAACAACCGTTGATTTTGAACTGATGGATGTATTCCGGAAGAAATATGTCCTTCTTACCGAGAAGCAAGAGTATGGCAAGATGATTGTCCGGTTCATTCATAAAGGCGTGCCCGAGCCTGAATGGAAGCCAGTGGCGCCACAGCTGGAGGATGTTTTCCTTTACGAATACCGTGATGAAATCGAAGGGGAAGTATGATGCGAATTATCTTCCATGAATGTAAGAAGGCACTGTCATCGCCTATATTGATTGCACTGCTCATCGTATTTTCTGCTTTTAATCTATTTATCATCATAAGTTCGTCCGACCATAAAGAAGAATTGAAGATGACGAATGAAATCATTGCTCAATACGGCATGGATATTACAGACACTTCATTGAATCAATTCGAAAAGGATATCCAACTTGATCTCGTAAAGTTAATGGATATCACGGGACAGCAATTCAGCAGCATTTATGATTTTTTGGACGGATTGCGATTTGAGGATCAAGAGAAGTATAGCGAAGAACAATGGGAGTTTTTTCACCAGCTGCAACTGAAAGAAATGTATTTGAACATGGCAAATTCAATAGATGATAGCTATGAAGAAATTGACATACGAAAATTTGCCGAAATAGAGATTGAGCGGTACGGCCTTAGTGGCAAAGCTGCCGAAATATTTCTGAATGAAAACAAGCAGTTCTCTGAACGATTCGAGGAAATGGTGAACAACGGGGAACATAAGCAATGGTTTTTCGCGGGAAAAGCATATTTCATGCATACCTTTCTTTTTAAGACGGTCTTTCTGCATATCATTATCGAATCTCTTCTATTAATTGCCTTGACGACAGCAATGATTACGACGTTTGAGTTTGAAAACAAGACGCATTTAGTTGCATTCACCACGAAACGCGGCAGAGAGCTGATGAAGAACAAGCTTCTGGCTTCTTTGGCAATGGCTGCATCTATTGCAGTCTTCCTATTCTCGCTAACACTTGGAACGTTTTTCACTGTTTTTGATTACACGCATGTATGGCAAACATCCATCAGCAGCGCATTCAACTGGGAATATAATTTTCCGTATGTAGCTTGGTGGGATCTAACCGTAGGGACCTTTTTAATCGGTGTGATTGTACTTGTTTTCATCTCGCTACTGCTATTTTCAGGTTTGACATTTGCATGTTCAGTTGCGGTGAAAAACAGCTACATTACTTTCTTTTTGGTCACAGCATTATTCGTCCTTGTATGGCTATTACCAAGCTTTATTCCAAAGTCTTCAATCTTGTTATTCGTCTCTGCGTATACATTGCCGACTATACTCTTGGCAGTTACATCTTCGTTCATGGGAAGCAGCGGATTGATCCTATTTCAAAACTTCGAATGGATGACCATAAGCTGTTGGATGATGATTACGATTGCAGTTTGTTATATGTCGTATAAACGTTTCAGTAAGATTGATATTTCATGAGGAGGTGCAGCAATGATAATTTTATGGAATGAATTGAAGAAAATTTTCACGTGGAAAACGATGCTATTGTTGTTGTTTATCAATAGCGTGCTATATTTTTTATTGATTGAATTTGATATCAAGCATTTCCCGAACGGCAGCGCGGTTTATTCGTATAACATCGGAGTTGAAATGGTAGAGAAATATGGTGTGACGATGGATGAAAATGAGTTTACTGACTTTAGTAACATGTACGCGGAAAAAGTGGAAGAAACAAATCGATATTTGGAAACTAGAGAGGATTTTATTGCAGAGGGGATAGATACATATGAAAAATTCCAAGCATATGATTGGGATAATGCATCCCAAGAAGCGCGCAATCTTCGAGATGATGTTGTTTTCTATAATAAAATAGATCTCTTTTGGGAGTTGCAAGAGTTTGAAAGGTTGATGGAATTTTATAACCATAGAGAAGATATTCCTGATATGCTTTCTGATAGCCAGAGAGCCCGTTATGAAGAATTGATTGTAAAAGAGAAATTCGACATATATCCTGAATTGGTAATTACTAATTTTCAGGACTTCATTGTCAATGTCGGTGTTGCTATTCTGTTCAGCGTTGTGTTAGTTACTTCGCCAACTATTTTGAGGGACCGTTCAAGAGGGCTGCTTCCGTTGCAGTACACGTCCAAAAAGGGAAGGAATCTTTTCAAGACGAAACTCTTGGCCGGATATATCGCCACATTCACTATTGTTACTGGTTTGTTGGCTGTCTATTTCGTCTTGTATTCGTCGAATGATACATCTATGTTTTTTAATGTGCGTGTCAACACTTTTATTGGCAATCAATCTTGGTACGATCCGACATTCTTTCAATTTATCATGCTTTGTATTGCTGCAATTTACTTGATCGGATTTATATTCGTCACTCTTTCCATGAGTTTTTCAAATGTAGTTCCAAATTTGGTGTCCTTAATCGGCATTCAAATCCCGTTCATTGTAGGATTCCTTATATTCGGACTGAATCGTTTATTACCGTATATGATTCTTATCTGGAATCCCGAATGGCTAGCCGTTATATCTTACGGCAGCATGATTATTGTAAGCTTCATTATTATTTATTGTCTTGTGAAGCGAGAGGGAAAGATGGATGTTTTGATATAAAAAAACACCTTTTTATTCGTATTAAATGAATAGTTGGCAATGGAAGCGTCTCGCCATGGGACGCTTCCAATTCATGAACAGGTAGGGATTACCGCCATTTCTTCAAATTTACATGATCTGGCGTCCCGTCTTTGCCGATGACGAACTGCAGTTCAAAGTCATTAAGATGATAACGAATATTCTTCTCTCCAGTCGACTCGATTCGGCGACTGTCCGCAGGTTTGCCGAGTTGCTCGATCAAATTCTCCTCAGTGATCCCGCCTAGATTTGTTTGGCGTTCCACATTTGTTCCGAAGTAGCGTGCTTCCTCAAGCACGTCCTTTCCGTCATATTTGAATGCGACTGAAGGATTGCCCATTGAGCCATGGTAATGATCATAGCCGCCTATCTTTTCCTCAGGCTCTCCAATTGCTTTTACTATGTCATTCCGTTTCGTCTTTCCAATTATGAATCCTTGGTCTGGGCGGTAGACTTTCCCTTCCTTCGCATCATTAACCAAGTCGTTGAGCATATCAATCGCCATCTGCTTTTGTTCATCCTCCAAGGATTCGGCAGAAGAATTATCGGTATTTCCATCGGTAGTTGAAGAGTCACTGTCGGTTGTACTGTTATCCGTTGTTCCTGCATCTTCTATATCGTCGGTAACTGGTGAATTGTTCCCCATCGCTTCTTTCCCGTCCTCTTCGTTCGCATCAGTGCATCCCGCGATAAGGATGGAGATTGTTGCTACTATTAGCATCCATTTTATCGATTTCATATACTATTACCCCTTTTTATAAAATGTCCGTTCTATTCATTATTTTACCCTCAAAGAGCCAATTGATAACGATACGGGAAATTCCTCTGAATTGCGGAATATTTTTTACAGTAGTTGTCACAAAAACCCTTTCTCATTCGTTTTGATTACAAAACAAATTAGGAGGGTTTTTCATGCTTCAATATGATGTTGCAATCATTGGTGGCGGATTAGCTGGATTGACAGCAGCTAATTTTTTGGCGCAGGAAGGAAAAAAGGTCGTTATTTTGGAAAAATCGAAACGACTAGGTGGAAGGGCGATGACCAATGATAAAAATGGGGTTCTTATGAACTTGGGACCGCATGGTTTGTATGTGTCAGGGGATGCGGCAAACATTATAACCGAACTAGGAATATCTCTTCCTGGTGGAAATGCTACGAAAGCTGTTAAGATTCATGGCATTTTAAATCATGCTGTTCATGTCATACCAACAGATGTACCTTCTATCATGTCATCTACACTATTATCATGGCAAGCTAAATTTATGTTCGGCAAACTAATGGTAAAGATTATGAAGTTAAATATTGATTCCATACCCGAAGTTAGTCTCAAGCAGTGGGTAGATTCTGAAGTATCCGATCCGATGGTGAGGCATATATTTAATTCGATTTGTCGATTGTCTTCCTATACGTGTGCCCCGACACTGCAGCTTGCAAGGCCAGTTTTAAAGCAAGTGAAGCGTTCATTACATGCAGGTGTCTTATATATCGATGGAGGTTGGGAGACAATTGTTCAAAAACTTATGAAGCAGGCAGAAGCGCGGGGTGCTGAAATAGCAACGAATAAAAATGTAACAATTATTGAACATCACGAGCAATATCAAATCATACGATGCTCAGATGGTACGGTCATTCAAGTTCCCATTTGCATCATTGCAGTCCCTCCCAAAGAGGCAATGAACATGTTGAATGGCGCACAACATACTTCTTTGCGTTTGTGGAATGAACAATCAATTCCTATTACGGCATGCTGTTTGGATATCGGGATTAATAAGTTGCCTACACCAAAACATCAATTTGCGATAGGACTTGATCAAGCTTTGTTTTTCACGAACCAATCAAGGGCAGCAAAGTTAAGTGAAGACGGGACATTGGTAGTAAGTTTAACGAAATACCATAATCCAATGGAAGAAATAAACGTAAACGAAGATAAGCAACAATTAGAATCAGTAATGGATTTGCTTCATCCTGGATGGCGAAAGGAAGTTGTGGTGCAACAATTTTTACCGAAACTAACGGTAACGTATGACTTTCCACATGTAAAAAGAAGAGAAAACCCTGGCCCGAGCATACCAGAAATGAAAGGAATTTTTATAGCAGGAGATTGGGCAGGACATGAAGAAGTATTAGCTGACGCCGCAGTTGCGAGCGGGAAGCGTGCAGCATTAGAGATTTTACGAGCAAACGAACTAACGTTAGCGAAGGAAGGTTAAGTGTTTGGAGACTGAACAATTGTATCAAACGTATAAACCTTTGTTGTTTTCAATCGCCTACCGAATGACTGGGAGTATTACAGATGCAGAAGATCTTGTCCAAGAGGTGTTCTTAATATATGACCATGTTAGTAGTGAAAAAGTAATTGAAAACGAGAAAGCGTATTTATGTAAGATTATGATGAATAGCTCTATAGACAAATTGAGATCGGCTGCAAGTAAGCGTGAGGTTTATGTTGGAGAGTGGCTGCCAGAACCATTAGTAGAGGTAAGAAATGACCCTGCACATACTTATTTGATGAAGGAGTCTATCTCGACCGCTTATCTTTTGCTTTTACAACAGTTAACTGAAGATGAACGGGCTGTCTACTTATTAAGGGAAGTTTTCCAGTATAGCTATGAAGAAATTGCTGTTATTATTGAAAAGTCCTCTACCAATTGCAGGCAGATTTTTCATAGAGCTAAAAAAAGTATGGATAATCGACCGAAAACTTCTACATTGGATTTTCAATCAATGAAAAGTAGTATTGAACAATTTACAGTAGCGCTTCAAAAAGGGAATATACCCAAAATGTTAGAGTTATTGAAGACAGATTCTATTTTTATTTCTGACGGAGGCGGCAAAGTAAAAGCTGCGCTAAATCCAATCCATACATCAGAGCGCATTGTCCTATTGTTTACAAGCATTATGAAAAAGCTGCCTGAAAACTCAAGAATGGATTTCGAAGTTGTAAATGGGTACCCAGGCGTAGTCGTGTCAATTAATGACTATGTCGCTTATGTCGTCTCGATGGAGTTTCAAGACGATAAAATTTCTCGGATTTACATGGTGTCCAATCCGGATAAATTGGAGCACTTGCAAAAATAAAAAGGGAAATGAATAAAAAGACGGTTGAAGAATAGTAAAACACTAATCTTCAACCGTCTTTTATTAAAACTTCTCGTTCTTTCCGAAAAGTTCTCATTCCAACTAAATTACATTCACTTCTTCACCTTATCCTCATAAAACACATTAAAATTCGGATCAATCGTGCCGATATTCAAATGCCTTGCTTTATAATCCCTCAGCAGCTCAAAGAACTTCTTACTTAAGAACATGATGACAATCAAATTGATGAATGTCGGAATTGCAGTCGTGATATCTGCAAAATACCAAACAGCTTTTCCAGGCATGTCATAGTAGACGGCATAGATGACCATGAGTAAGCCCGGAACTGGATAGAGCCATTTATAGAACGCAATGGTTTTATTCTTCACCTTTACTTTCTTCTCTCCACCAAATAGATGGCGTAAAATGATTTCGTAATAGGTGTACCAGCCGGTCGTCGTCGTCAAGCCGAATAGGAAGACGGAAAGAGCGATGATATACCTGCCTGTTTGTCCGATACCAGCTTCAAATGCCGATAATGTGAGTGCCGCTCCGTCAAGGCCGGATGACCAAGCACCTGTAATAATGATTGTAAATGCAGTCATCGAACAGATAATGATTGTATCGACAAATACTTCCATAGCTCCCCACATTCCTTGCTTGACTGGGTGGTTTGTTTTCGCTGTTGAGTGGATCATCGGTGAAGTACCCCAACCAGCTTCGTTACTATAAACTGCTCGGGCTACTCCCATCCGGATCACTTGAGCAATGACTGCACCCGTAAAGCCTCCGACTGCGGCCATTCCTGTAAAGGCACTGTCAAAAATAAGTGCAAACACTGGGCCGATTTGATCGAAATTCTTGAGGATGATAAAGAGAGAGGCAAGTACATAAAAGATGCTCATGAAGGGAATCAGTTTCGTCGCAATTTCGCCGATCCGCTTAATTCCCCCGTAGATGATGACGTAAATGAGAGTGACGTAAATGAGAGAAGAAGGTATCATGCCGATATTAAACGTTGAGCTAACTGCTTCAGAAACCGTATAGTTTTGTAGGGTAATGAAAAATGTCGTGAAGATTCCGAATCCGAAAAGAATGGCAGGTATTTTCCAATACTTGAATTTCTTTTCCTCGCCTAATCCTTTTTCCATGTAATACGTCGGTCCGCCATAAGGATTGCCTTTTTCATCAGTGCCGCGGTAATGGACAGCTAATGTGACTTCTACCGTTTTTGTCATCATGCCTAAGAGTGCTGTAATCCACATCCAAAATACCGCGCCGGGACCACCTACCGCAATGGCAGTCGCCACTCCTCCGATATTACCGACCCCGACACTGCCCCCAATTGCAGTGCTGACAGCCTGGAATGGCGTCAATATGCCTTTTGCATTTTCAAGCTTTTCCTTTTTTGTAAAGAGCTTACCGAACGTTGCTTTGAAGATATGAGGTAAATAACTGATCTGAAAAAACTTGCTGCCGATTGTAAAGTATAGCCCGACAAACAATACTGTAAAGATGAGCGGCAACCCCCATAACCACCCGACGATTGTTTCTAAAATCTTGTCCATTCTTTATCTCCTCTCTATTGAGTCAGAATCTTTTGTCTACTGTATGTGGAAAGAGATAAATTGATTACTTAATTTCGAGATATGAATAAATTAAATTCATAGTATAATATTGGAAGAGGAGGATGTTGCTATGGTCCACGTTCACAGTTACTGGGGAATGCCGGATGAGGAAACATTGAAGGGGATTATACAAGTACATAATCAAATTTTTGCTAATGGCGATGAATTATTGGAGAAAGTAGCTTCAAAGCCGAGTGTTCTTTTTGTTGTTGCCCTTGTGAAGGATGAGGTGGTCGGCTATAAGATTGGATATAGTCTTTCAGAAGACCGCTATTACAGCTGGTATGGGGCCGTTAACGAGGAATACAGAGGAAGAGGGATTGCCTCTAAGCTTATGGAACTCCAACATCGTCTCGTTAAGGAAGCGGGCTATGCAATAATCGAAACGAAGACGAGAAATAAATGGAGAAATATGTTGATTTTAAACATTCAACATGGGTTTGATATTTTTGAAACATTTTATGATGATGAAGGGATTCATCGGATCGTATTACAAAAAAATCTGTAAAAATATAGGGGGAAGGTGAGCTTAAATTGAAAAGAATAATGATTGGATTATTCATAGTAATAATGTTGTTGAGTGGCTGTGGCAAGGGATATTGGGTAATGAATAAGAAGAATCTTGACGATGAGCCCGCTGTCAGGGCATATGTGAACTATTTGCAAAAAGATAAAACAGAGCGTAAAGGCTTCAAAGTGATTGATGTTGCAGAAGGGAAAAAGATGGTAGTCATTTCAACAGGGACGCGCGATCTTGAACTCGAAGCGGTAAGTGTTGATTACTTGGATGACCAAACAATCGTTACTGTTCGCGAAATTGAAGCAAACAGTGATGAAGTAAATCCTTATACTCTGATCGGTCTTAAACATCCAGTTAGCAAGTTCAAAGTGGTTAATGAAGACGGAGAAGAGTATGATATCGGGTTTTAATTAATTTTGACTGTATAACAAATTCTTATCCCTTTGTATAATAACTATCGATTTTTCTAATGGACATTAGAGGAGTATAATTTAGTTATACACAGGGGGGTGTCTTTTATGGAGTATATTTCACTCTTTTTCATCGGTGCAATTGCAACGACAATCGGTACGTTAGCTGGAGGAGGCGGATTGATTAGTCTTCCTGCGATGCTGCTACTCGGCGTGCCGATCCACTCTGCAATTGGCGCGAATAAAGTATCCAACACGATCAGTTCATTCTCGAGTTTCCTATTCCTTTTAAGACATAAGCAGATTTCTTTGCGAGAATCATTCTGGATTATGCCTGTCAGTTTAATAGGTGGAATTAGTGGTGGGTTCATTGCAACAAAACTTTCAGAAGATCACTTATATATAGTGGCGATTATTCTTTTATCATTTGCGTTCATCACATCGTTCATTGGAAAAGGGGATTTTGACGGTCAGGAAACATTGAAATTCGGTAAATGGAGTGTGCCTGGATTGTATAGTATCGGAATTTATGATGGACTTTTCGGACCTGGGCAAGGCACATTGATGTTGTATTTATTTGGCCATTTAAAAGTGGCATATATAAAGGCAGTCGGCTATGTTCGACTCGCTACATTCTCAAGTTGTCTCGGGGCGGCGATCACTTATATCGCAGCAGGAAAAATCATTTGGCCGCTTACACTTATGTTAATGTTAGGGTCAATTGCAGGAGCACAAACTGGCGTCCGGATTGCGGAGAAACTGAAACCAAAATTTGTGAAGCCAATCTTACGAGTTGTGACGGTTATGTTGATTGTACAAATTATTGTTGAGAATATCGGGTGACAATAATAAAATAGCAAGAATACGAAAGCTGTCCGGAGAATTTCTGGACAGCTTTTGTCATTATGAGTGCTCCTTCAATTCGGAAATCGAAACTTCTGATCTTTCTTCCATCGCCTGACGTAAATGAACAGTGGCTGTCCGGTCGTCATCATGGACTTTATCAATCCAGACAGACACCCCGTTATAACTGACCATGATTTCATCCGGCGACGACACAATCTGACGTGCTCGTTGACTATCCATCGCAATTTCCTCCCTACTTATGCTCTCCTAACCATTTCCAATAGCAGGCGGGAAAGGACGCCTTGCTCTTCTTTAGACCCCGACTTCCAAAGTTCCATTAAAACCTTTTCTTCACGGTTACGAGGCTCTTCGTGGTTGGCGAGATAATTTGCAACGATTTCGGTCGTTTTAGCGAGCTTTTCATCACTTAAGCCCATATTTTCCCCAAGCTCCACTTTTTCCGATAGATACTGTTTGAATCGATTGAAATTCTCTAAAATCTGATCCTTATCTTCTCCGTTAATCTTCGACAGTTCTTTTTGGACTTTATCTTGCATTTCCATAATGACACCACTCCTTTGTTGTTCTACACATACAGTGCGCTTATCGGTAGTAAAGTAAACATAGTAAAATTTGTATACGTACAATTCCCAGACATAAAGCATAGACTAATTTACAAGTTGTGAAGGGGTTGATGACTATGTATCATGCTCCAAATGTGTATTACCACAATCCGTATTACTTCCACGTACCAATGCAGCACTATGGAGCGCAGCAGCCAGGATTTTGGACGATTCCTGATTATGCTGGATATAATGCTGGAATGAATAACAGCATTGTACTAAAAGACTATGGAGGAGAACCGTTTGTTGTAAATATTAATAATGCAACGAAACAAAACAATACGTTCCGTACTGCTTTATGGACAGGAGATCATTTGCAAGTGACGCTCATGAGTCTAAATGTCGGCGAAGAAATCGGCTTGGAGATGCACCCGGACGTTGACCAATTCCTGCGAATCGAACAAGGACAGGGAATCGTTCGAATGGGCAAGAGTAAAGACAATTTGAATTTTGAAAGAAATGTATTTGATGATTCTGCAATTATGTTGCCCGCTGGAACATGGCATAATCTCATCAACACAGGAAATGTTCCACTAAAGCTTTACTCCATCTACGCACCTCCTAACCATCCTTTTGGTACTGTTCATCCAACGAAAGAGGCAGCCGCCGCCGAGGAGGAAGGACGGAGTCATAGCAATGGAAATCTTGTTTTTGGCAAGACTCCAGACGATTGGATAAGGCATACTCAGTTTTTAGTGAACGAAGGATTGGAAGATGTAAAGAGAGGCATAAATGCGACGCACATTCTGCAAGAGTTCATATTAATGGGGGTTCTTGTCGGGAAAGGGTATTCTCCTGAAAAAGCATATGAGACAGTAGAGGAATGGGAGCGGACGGGAGAATCCAAACTCCTTCAGCAAAGTAAAAATATGTAGCATCTTCTCAAAGCTAGAAAGGCTTGGTGAAAACATCCAAGCCTTTTTTGCGTGAAAATTTCTCGGTAGAGAACTATCACTAAGTTTCACTCTGAATATGTAGGATATAAGGTTAAATTGGACATGATACGGTAAGGATAATCAACGGATTCGGTATGGATATCGTTCTTATAAAGCGAAGAAAGGGTGGTAACATGATCCGCACAATGGGCGTAACAACAGAAGGTCAATTCATTTTCGACTTCCCATTACACGAAATCTCAATGCTCTCATTGCAATGGTACTGGGTTGATTTTGATCAGCCGGATGCAGAAGAAGCATTTTTGCTACAATCGTACTTTGCCTTCCACCCGCTCGCTTTGGAGGATTGTTACGGCCGCATTCAGCGTCCAAAACTGGATCATTATGACGATTATACATTCTTTGCCTTGCACTCGATCTGCCATGAAGATTTGAATGCGGAAGAAGTGGACTTGTTTCTTGGTGATAATTATGTCGTCTCGTTTCATTACACAAAACTACAAGAAATCGACAAGGCAAGAGAAGCAATCATGCAATCTTCCAGGCTTTGGGAACGGGGACATGTACACGTCACTTATGAAATTTTAGATAAAATCGTCGATCAATACTTTCCAATCCTTTACAATATTGAAGACCAACTAGACGAAATCGAGGAGAAATTATCACCGAAAACCGTTCAATTATCAATGGATTATGTATTTGAAGTGCGTGGAGACCTATTACGTCTAAGGAGAACAATTTATCCGATGAGAGAGTTGCTATACAGAATGCTCGAGTCTAAAAAGTTAGATTTCATTCCCCATGAGCAAACGTACTTTTCGGATATATACGACCATCTCATTCGACTAAGTGACATGCTCGATTCGAATCGACAGCTCACATCGGATATCCGCGACAGTCAGCTGTCCATTAATTCCAACCAAATGAATAGCGTCATGATGACGCTGACGATCATCTCCTCAGTTTTTATTCCGTTGACATTCATTGCCGGTGTGTATGGAATGAATTTCGACCGTATGCCCGAGCTTCATATGCGGTACGGGTATCCAGTAGTCCTTATTGTAATGCTGATTATAGGAGTCGCGATGGTAGGTTGGTTTACGTACAAAGGATGGTTCCGAATAAATAAGACGTAATGAAAACCCTCTCGAATTTAATGAGAGGGTTGTTGTTGTAGTGAGAAGGTTTGGACAGCTTCGTATTTTGGATTTTTAGATGGGTGTATCCTAAAAAGTGAAAATTCATCGATGTAAAAAGGAATAGGTGTACAAGTCTCTTTCTGTATGGGTAACGGTCTATCGATTTTCCGCTTTTTAGCAATCGTAATATGAGGGGTGAAGTGATTATCGGGTTCGATACCTAACTGTTCTGACCCGATTGCGGCAACCGATTGTTGCAGCGCATCAAGCTCTTTTGATTGCTGGATAGACAAATAAACAACACGAGGACCTTTCGGAGAACCGAAAAATGAAAGACCATCAACGTTTACAAGAAAGTTGCTATACTTGTCGGCTAACGCGGCCAGGCTTTGCTGCAAAGATTCAAGTCGTTGTTCAGGGAGTGCTCCGATGAACAGCAATGTAATATGCAGGTCATCCATATGAGGGATGACCTTATAAACGTTTGATAAATCGTATTTTTCCTTATACAGCTTTACAAGCTTTTCAGTTGAAGCAGGAGCTTTGATTCCAATGAAATAATGCATCGTTTGCGCCTCCTCTTGAATATGTATCGTCTCCTATTGTAACCTAATTCGGATTTGATGAAACATGAGGAAAGTGCCCGAATGGTTTTAAATTGCATATATATATGGATGGTGAATTAAAAATATGTGGAAGGGGATTTTGTGGAGAATAGCCAAAATCGAAAAAACGCTCAGCTTGACCAATTCAGAGTTAATAACTATGGAAAGAAAATGACGACGAACCAAGGACTGAGAGTGTCGGATGATGAAAATTCTTTGAAAGCGGGAGTGCGCGGACCGACATTACTGGAGGATTTCCATCTGCGTGAGAAGCTTACCCATTTCGACCATGAACGGATACCGGAAAGGGTCGTCCATGCGAGAGGGTTTGCGGCTCATGGGGAATTTGAACTTCATAAATCCATGGAGGAGTTTACGAGAGCCGGTTTCCTGCAAAAACCTGGTTCAAAAACACCCGTATTCATCAGGTTCTCAACGGTTGTTGGAAGTAAAGGGTCTGCAGATACAGTAAGGGATGTACGAGGTTTTGCAATTAAGTTCTATACGGAAGAAGGGAACTTCGACCTCGTCGGAAACAATATACCCATCTTTTTCATCCAGGATGCAATTAAGTTCCCGGATCTCGTTCACGCCATCAAGCCTGAACCGCATAATGAAATGCCCCAGGCTGCTTCCGCCCATGACACATTCTGGGATTTTGTTGCAAATAATCAAGAGACCGCACATATGATCATGTGGCTTATGTCCGACCGAGCCATTCCAAGAAGTTTCAGGATGATGCAAGGGTTTGGTGTGCATACGTTCCGCCTTGTCAATGCGGCAGGGAAAGCGACATTCGTCAAATTTCATCTAAAGCCGATTCTTGGCGTACATTCACTCGTTTGGGATGAAGCCCAAAAGATCTCCGGGAAAGATCCAGATTTCCATCGAAGAGATTTGTGGGAAAATATTGAGCACGGAAATGTCGTTGAATATGAAATCGGAGTGCAAATGATCAAAGAAGAAGACGAGTTCATGTTCGATTTCGATATTTTGGATGCTACAAAAATTTGGCCGGAGGAAATTGTACCAGTCCAGATGTTCGGCAAAATCACATTAAACCGGAATGTCGATAATGTCTTTGCGGAAACGGAACAAGTCGCAATGCATCTCGGCAATATCGTGCCTGGCATCGACTTCACGAACGACCCGCTTCTGCAAGGAAGATTATTTTCATATTTGGATACGCAACTGCTTCGTCTAGGAGGGCCGAATTTCGCTGAGATCCCGATCAATCGCCCAATTTGTCCGTTCCATAATAATCAACGGGATGGATTCAGCCGCCAGCGGATTGATGTTGGGCAAGTCAGTTACCATAAAAATTCACTCGCTAGAAATACACCTTCCACTTCCACTTGGGAAGAGGGTGGGTATGTCCATTACGCAGAAAAAGTAGAAGGGCGCATCATTCAAGCACGAAGCGATTCATTCAATGACAACTTTTCGCAAGCACGCTTGTTCTGGAACAGTATGACAAGTCCTGAAAAACGACATATAACCGATGCCTTCATCTTTGAAGTGGGGAAAGTGAAATCAGTCGACGTCAGACAACAAGTCGTCGATATGTTTGTCAATGTTGACAAAGGATTGGCTACGGAACTTGCGGATGCAGTCGGGGTCAACCGTCCGACCGGAGAAAATGTCGACGTTTCAGCTTCTTCACCAGCCCTTAGCCAAGAACGGACGCCGAGATACCCGAATACTCTTAAAGTCGGCGTGTTAATAGGTGAAGGCTTCAACGGCAGAGAAGTGAAAGCAGTCGTTAAAGCATTATTGAACAACGGGGTTACTGTCGATATTGTAGGAGAGCGATTAGGCAGCCTGACGGGAGTGGATGGTGTAAAAGTTGTGATGAATGAAACCTTTACAACGACTTCACCCGTTCTTCATGACTCATTTTATGTCGTCGGAGGAAAATCTGCAAATCAGGCGAAATTTGAAAGTGACATTAAGGAGTTCATAAACGAAACGTATAAACATTTTAAACCGATTGGCGTTGCTTCGACAGGAGAAGCTATCTTTATGAATTCAGATGCAAGTCCAGGACCAGGCGTCGTTATTGCATCAGAATCTGGAGCCGATTTCTCGAATGATTTCATTCAAGCAATTGCGCAACAGCGTTTTTGGAACCGAAATATCTATTCCAATTGAAATATCCGCTCCAATCCCTTTTGGAGCGTTTTTTTTGTATAATCAAGCAAAGGGGGAATGACCGATGATACGGACACTCATTTTCGATTTGGATGATACGCTTTTATGGGATCAGAAAAGCATTGCGACAGCATTCGAGAAAACTTGTCAATATGCTGAGGAAATGCAAGACGTTGATGCATTACAACTGGAAGCAGCCGTTCGCGAAGCTGCAAGGGAACTGTATGCCGCGTATGATACATATGACTACACACAAATGATAGGAATCAATCCTTTCGAGGGATTATGGGGAATATTTGACGACCCCGGCGAAGAATTTCAGCGAATGAAAGAAGTCATATCAGATTATCAGCGCGATGCATGGACGAAAGGGCTCAATAAACTGGGGATTGATGATGGGGACTTCGGTGAGTCGCTAGCCGCGCGGTTTATTGAGGAACGAAAAAACTCACCATTTGTTTACGATGAGACATTCCCTGTTTTGGATAGGTTGAAAGGCAAATTTAAACTTGTCCTATTGACAAACGGCTCTCCTTCGCTCCAACAAACAAAGTTGGAAATTACTCCAGAGCTGGCTCCATATTTCGATCGAATTGTCGTTTCAGGAGCATTTGGCAAAGGAAAGCCGGATCCTTCCATTTTCGAGCATGTGTTGGAGGAAACAGGGACATCAGCAGACGAAGCTCTTATGGTCGGCGATAATTTACTCACAGATATTTTAGGTTCTTCCCGTGTAGGAATGCGTTCCGTATGGATTAATCGAGAAGGGAAATCGGTGCATCCGGACATTCAGCCGACGTATGAAATAAAACATTTGGACGAGCTTTTTCCGATTTTAGAAAAGATGAAAAGGTGAGTCCCGCAACGGGAACTCACCTTTTTAGCGCAAGGGCTCCATTAATTCATCAAGGGCTCCTTTATTCGTGCAAGGGCTCCATTAATTTTACAAGGATTCAAAGATCAATCGCCTTCACTTCATAAATATCTGCAAGATCAGTCAAATCTTCAAGTTCCGCCTGCTCAACCCGATTATCAATCGTGAGCATCATGATGGCGTCGCCGCCGACAGTCGAACGTCCGACTTGCATCGTTGCGATATTGATGTTTTTCTCTGCTAACAACATTCCGACACGTCCAATTGCTCCGGGCTGGTCTTTATGCTTGATGAACAACAGATGTCCTTCTGGCACAACATCGACCGCGTAATTATCGACTTTCACAATACGTGCTCCTAAGCCGTTCAGCATAGTGCCTGCAACGAGATGTGTACATTTCGCTGTGACGATTTCCGCAGTGATCAAATGGAGGAATCCTTTACCGGCAGTCGTCTTATGCTCATTCACTTTAATATCGAACCGCTCGGCTAAAAATTTCGCATTGACGTCATTGACATGATTTCCGAGATTCCGTTTTAAAATACCTTTTACCGTATTGCGTGTCAGGGCACGCACATCATAGTTTGCGAGCTCCCCGGCATATTTTATGTTCACTTCTTCAATCGCTTCGTTGGTCATTCGGGAAAGGAAAACTCCCAGCTTTTCGGATAAATCGAAGAATGGAGCGATTTTTGCCATCACTTCTTTCGGGACGGAAGGGAAGTTGACTGGATTTCGCACAGATTCTCCTGTAAAGAAATTCACGACGTCCATACTTACATCGACCGCTACGCTTTCTTGGGCTTCCACAGTGCTCGCTCCGAGATGCGGCGTAGCTATTACTTCAGATAATGTAAGTAGTGGATGATCGACGAATGGCTCCGTCTCAAAAACGTCAAGAGCTGCCCCGGCGACTTTGCCTGACAAAATAGCGGCGTAAAGAGCATTTTCGTCAATAATTCCTCCTCTTGCACAGTTGATGATCTGAACGCCATCTTTCATTTTCGTAAATGCTTCTTCATTCAATAAATGTCTAGTCTCTTTTAATAAAGGAGTATGGATTGTAATGAAATCAGCCACCCTTAATACGTCCTCGACGGTCCCAAAGCCGATCCCCATTTTTTGCGCCTTTTCCTCCGTTAAAAAAGGGTCATAAGCAATAACATTCATCCGTTGTCCTTTTGCACGTGCTGCCACTTCCGCACCAATTCTTCCAAGTCCAATGACGCCGAGCGTTTTATTTTTCAGCTCGACACCGATAAACGACTTACGATCCCATTTGCCGTTTTTCAATGAGTTGAACGCTTGTGGAATTTTCCTTGCCAACGCCGTCAGCATCGCGATTGTATGCTCAGCTGCGGAGTTCGTGTTGCCGTCAGGTGCATTGACGACGATGATTCCGTGCTCCGTGGCGGCATCCAAATCGATATTATCGACCCCGACACCTGCACGTCCAATTATTTTTAAGTTGCTCGCAGCTTCAATCACTTCTCGTGTCACTTGTGTTTGACTGCGGACGAGCAAAGCATCGAAGCCTTTAATCCTTTCAAGCAATGCTTCTTTTGATAAATCGGTGGCAATAGTGATCTCCAATCCTTCCGCCTGACGTAGTGGATGGATTCCTTCTTCGCTTAGCGGATCGGCTATTAATATGTGGTATGTCATCGGTAGTTCGCTCCATTCTTCAAATAGATTCGCTGTGCTGCCGCAACTCCTTTGCCGAGCTCAATTTCATTTCCGGATTGGATCAAACCGATTTCGATCATGCTAAGTGTCTGCAAAACATCGGCAGGGGAGCAATAGCCCATATGCCCGATGCGGAAGATTTTCCCTTTCAAACGTTCCTGTCCGCCTGCTACTGATAGTCCGAATTCCTTTTTAATCACTTTCCGGAATTGCTCCACGTCGATCTCATCTGGCCTGACGGCAGTAACTGTATCTGATGCATCTTCATCATTCGTTAATAGCGGGATATCTAGTGCCTTGAAAGCTCCGCGTACCATTTCTTTCAGTAGCGCATGTCGACTGTACACGTTTTCCAACCCTTCCTTTTCCAGTAAATCAAGCACTTGATCGAGCCCAAAGAGAAGGGAAAGAGCAGGGGTGAAAGGTGTCGTATCCTTTGCAAGATTGTCTCTATACTTTGACAAATCCAAATAGAAACCACGGTTCGGGTTTGAATGAATTACATCCCATGCACGCTCGCTTACCGCGATGAACATCAATCCGGCGGGCAGCATAAATGCTTTTTGTGATCCAGTCACCATAATGTCGATAGCCCATTCATCCATTTTCGTTTCGACTCCTCCGACACATGAAACGCCGTCCACTATTATGAGTGCATCGGAAACTTCTTTCACCGCGGCAGCAAGTTCGTGGATTGGATTCATTACACCGGTAGAAGTTTCACAGTATGTTGCAAAAACGGCGCTTATTTTTGGAATAGTACGGAGATGCTGTTGAATTTCAATAGGATTGAAAGCTTTCCCCCACTCAACTTCGTATTTATGCACGCGGATGCCATATGCTTCGCAAATATTCACAAAACGTGCCCCGAATGCACCGGTTACAATGACGAGCACTTCATCCAAAGGTTTAACGGCATTGACGACAGCTGCTTCCAATCCTGAAGTTCCGCTTCCCGTAACGATCAGGACATCCTGTTTAGTCCCAAACACTTTATTCAGTCGTGGTTTGATTGAACGAATCAATTCCGATGTCTCATTGCCTCTATGACCAATCATCGGTTTAGCCATCGCTCGTTGAACACTTGGCGGAATCGGTGTCGGTCCTGGAATTCGTAAGTATTGTTGATCTTGCAACATGTCAATCTCCTCCTTTAAGTAAATGAAAAAAGCCTTTCGTCCCTTGCAAAAAAATGCAAGGGGCGAAAAGCTTTACGCTACGCGGTGCCACCCTTTTTCGCTGTCGTTCGGACAGCCTTCATTGCATGCGTAACGGTCATGTGCCGGATGAACGTACTTTACAAGTTTCTGTCCATCGATTCAGGAGTGCTGCCTTACGTCGAAAACGCTGATTTTCACCAACCATCAGCTCTCTAGAGATTCCGTTCCGCAAAGCCTGTCTCCGTCCAAATCATTATCGAGTTATTTAATTAGTCACAATCATAACACGGTTCTTCTGGATGTCAACCTATCATTCGTGTATTTTTTAGAAAATACTACGAAATACTTATTAAGTAGTTCGTTTTACATTCAAAGACGAATAATATTATTTTATTTTTTATAAAACATTCGCCTTTAATGTAATTTGTGAAATGTAGAGAAAAAATGTATTGCATAACATATTATCAAACATTCCGAAAATGTCAATCTGATTTATTTTACGCGGACCTAGTGTATAAAATAACAATTTCTTCACATCATAACTGCAATTCCATAAACACCAATGGAAAAGTTTAAGAAAAGAGGGAGAAAAATTGGGCATTTTAAATGGTAATCCGAAAGAAGAGCCAATGCACTATGGTGAAGTACTCGGTTGTTGGGCATATGCAGGTGCAAACAAAGGTTTGATCAGCGGATATGAAGGCTTCATCAATCATGCTGGAGACGAGGAACTGATTAAATTATTGAAAGATGCAGTTGAGATGATGAAAGAAGAAAATAATGCTGTTGAGAAAGTGTTGAAGGACAACGGTGTGACACCACCTCCCACATTGCCAGAACGTGCAAAAGCGAATGCTGAAGAAATTCCAGTAGGAGCGCGTTTTATGGATCCGGAAATCAGTGCGGCAGTATCCATAAACGTTGGGCAAGGTCTTGTATCATGCAGTCAAGTAATCGGCCAATGTCTCAGAGAAGATATTGCAATGATGTTCAGTAAATTTCATGCAGATCGACTATTGTTTGGAATGAGATTGCTTCGTCTAAACAAAGAGAAAGGCTGGATCATCCCGCCTCCATTACATGGTGCGACATTCAATAGCCATAAATGAATTTTGGCAGCTGAGTTTATTCAGCTGCTTTTATTATGCTCACTTTTCTGAACTGTATGGTAAAATGTCAATTGTAAGTCATTAAAGGGGGATTTGAAATGGTATTATTTACTAGAAAAGAAGATGTAATTGAGAACTTTCATGGAACTGAAATACGAGATCCATACAGATGGTTGGAAAATCCGGAAGACCCGGAAGTACAGCAATGGGTCGACAACCAAAACAAACAGACACAAGACTTTATCTCAACCTTTCATAATCGCGAAAACGTGAAAAGCAAACTGACGGAAGCGTGGAATTTTCCGAAGTATACTGTTCCGACCAAAGAAGGGGACTATTTCTATTTCCACAAAAACGATGGACTCCAAAACCAGGCTGTATTTTACCGTACTAAAGATCTTCATTCCAAGGAACTGGAAGAAGTGTTAAATCCAAATACGATGAATGAAGAAGGTACAGCCGCCATTACCAATTTATCTTTCACAAGTGATGGAAAGAAGTTAGCATACGGCATTTCTCTTAACGGAAGCGACTGGCAGGAGATCAAAGTTCGAAACTTGGAGACAGGGAAGGATGAAGCTGATTTAATCCGTTTTTGCAAATTCTCGAGCATTGCTTGGAATGAAGAAGGGACAGGCTTTTACTATAACCGTTTCCCAGATCCAGCAACCGTATCTCCGGAAGAGCAAAGCTTCTACAATAAAGTATACTGGCATGAAGCAGGGACGTCCCAAGAGGATGATGTGCTCGTTTACGAAGATACGGACAATAAGGAGTACTCTTTCAATCCGATATTTTCGGATGACTACCGGTATTTGATCCTGAACGTATGGAAAGGTACTGAAAATAAAAGTCGGATTTATTATAAGGATCTTGAAAAAGAAGAGGAATTTGTTCGCCTGTTTGATAAAGGGGATGGAGAATATTCGTTTATCGGAAATGAAGGGAATACATTCTATTTCGTTACAAATGTCGACGCACCGCGTGAAAAAATCATAGCAGTCGATCTCGAAAATCCGTCTAAGGAAAATTGGATCGACATTATTGCAGAAAAAGAAGATGTATTGTCATTCGGTAAAATTGTAAACCGTCAACTAATTGTCTGCTATTTGCATAATGCTCATTACGAACTGAAGATTTTCGACTTGGATGGCAATCATGTAAAGGATGTGCAATTGCCGAATTATATTTCGTTGACAGGTTTAACAGGGAAGAAAGAGGAGGCGTGGATGTATATCGGATATACATCTTACTTGTCGCCGAACGAGATTGCTAGTTATGATTTCGCTCAAGAAGAATTGAATAGTGTTTTTCAAGGAGAGAATAAATTCAGCACGGAAGGATTCGAGACATCCCAAATTTTTTATGTCTCAAAAGACGGAACGAAAATTCCGATGTTTTTAACACATAAGAAAGGATTAGTCCAAAACGGAGAAAATCCTGTCCTATTATACGGGTATGGCGGATTTAATGTGAGTTTGACCCCATCTTTTTCGCCTGCGGTTCGTATGTGGATTGAACAAGGCGGCGTCTATGCTGTCGCAAACTTGAGAGGCGGCGGAGAATTCGGAGAAGAGTGGTACAAGGCAGGAACACTAGCGCAAAAACAAAATGTATTTGATGATTTCGCTGCGGCGGCTGAATGGCTTATTTCTGAAGGGTATACGAAGAAGGAAAAACTTGCAATCATGGGCGGCAGTAACGGTGGTTTGCTCGTCGGTGCAAGCATCACACAACGCCCAGATTTGTTCGGGGCGGCAATTTGCCAAGTGCCCGTCACTGATATGCTCCGCTATCACAAATTCACAGTAGGGCGCTACTGGGTGACGGATTACGGAAATGCCGAAAAAAATGCCGATGATTTTGCGTTCATGATCAAATATTCCCCGCTTCATAACGTCAAGGAAGGCGTTGACTATCCACCGACTTTAATAACTACTGCCGATACGGATGACCGTGTCGTTCCAGCGCATGCGATGAAATTTGCAGCGACTTTGCAGGCAACTTATGAAGGAAGTAATCCAATCTTACTCCGCGTCGAAAAAAATGCGGGACATGGACTTGGGAAGCCGACAGTTAAAATTATCGAGGAACAGACGGATGTCTACTCGTTCTTATTCAAGACGTTAAACGTAAAAATATAAGAAGAGAGGCTGTCTCAAAATCGAGACAGCCTCATTTTTTCTGTTCCCAATTTCGAAGTGCAGGAAACGGATCAAAGGCCCATTCAACCCGGCCGTTGTATTTGTATACTCCATAATGGAGATGGGGAGGAAATTTACCAGATGTACCTTCTTTTCCATATCCTGTGCTGCCTATGAATCCGAGAAGCGTTCCAGGTTCTACAATATCGCCTTCCTTAATGCCTTTATCAAAATACGCCAAATGGGCAAAGTAATGATATGTGTTATGGTTGTCACGAATGCCTACGCGCCATCCACCATATTCATTCCACCCTAATACTTCAATGACGCCATAGGAAGTTGCGACGACGGGAACACCATAGCCTGCAAAAATATCCGTTCCTTCATGAATACGACGTCCTCCCCATCCGCGGCTTGAGCCCCAAGTGCTGCGGTATGTGTAGTGGTGTCCTTTTGGAATCGGGAATACATGTTTATCCAGTTCGACAGTTTCAAAATGCTTATACAACTTGGCTATTGTCACAATCTGATTGACGGTCGCTTCCCGCTTATAATAGTGCCATAATGCCGCTTTGAATTCATTTTCATCTGGTCCGTACATGGCTAAATGTGAAGCCATTGTTTGCAGCACATCCATAGGGTCAGACAAGTCAGCCATCCCATCTCCGTTGCCATCCGTCCCTTTACCGCCAAAAAGCGTGATCGTCGTAGCAGAAGCGTCCGTATAGTCAGGATTCAATGCGCCAAACCAATGATCAACAGAGTACTGAATGGAAATCGGTCCCTCCACCTTCGTTAGATCGTTGCGAACTTGTTGGATGTTTCGTTCAAATTGATCGATCGCTGCAAGGTGGTACCACGGAACGAGTTCACTTGCGAATTGCAAATAAAATCCCATCCGTTCTTCCATAATCTCCTTATCGCTGCGTTCGTCGGAAGCAGAGGAAATGGTAGGCGTCATACAAAGACAGATCATTATAAATACAGATGCAATTATATAAATACGCAATGGGAAACCTCCTTTGTTGAATGATTAGAATTCCCCGATCGTTCGATTTCATGACTTTTTTGTTTCTGCTAAAAATCGTCATTATATGGCTGAATATACGTTGGATGATATACTTTAAGAGAGATGAAAATAGAAGGAGAGAGTATGAATGGAAAAACTTCAATCGGTTGAACAGTTTGAGCAATTGAAAAATGAGGAGCGGACGATGTTCATGTTTTCGGCGGATTGGTGCCCTGATTGTAGGGTGATCGAGCCGTTCTTGCCTAGTATTGAGGCGGATTATCCGGAATATACTTTCATTTATGTTGACCGTGATGATTTTATTGATGTTTGTCAGCAGTTGGATGTTTTTGGGATTCCGAGCTTTATCGCTTTCCATAATGGGGAAGAGGTTGGGCGTTTTGTAAGTAAGGATCGGAAGACGAAGGAAGAGATTGAGGAGTTCATTAACGGTTTGGATGCATGAAAAAAGAGATATCGCTAATCCTTAGATGGATGGCGATGTCTCTTTTTTATGATGTCTCTTTTTGCCCTTCGCCTTTTTCCATTTCAATCCTATCCCCAATTTACTTTTATTTAGAGAAAAAATTAGCCATTTTTTCTGGGTAGTCGGTGAAGATGGATTGGACTCCGGCTTGTTTTAGTATTGTTGCGTATGATTCGTCGTTCACTGTGAAAGTTCTGACGGGCATGCCGCTTTTTATAACTTCAGTGATGGAAGGGCGGATTGCGGCAGGGAATAGGATGTGAAGCGCATCCGCAGGTATTTTGTGTAAATAGTCCAACGGGTGGACGAGTACTTCCATGAATAATGCTGCTGTCTCGATTTGAGGATTGATTCGCTTGACGAGCTGGATGGCAGTGTGGTCAAAAGATGAAATGATAACGCGGGATTCCAGTTGCCTTTCCTCAATTAATTCAAGCACTTTTTGAACCATTCCTTCATAAGGAAAAATATCCGATTTCAACTCGATATTTAGTTTATGATCTGTCGAATCGAATATATCGAGAACTTCCTTCAATGTTGGGATTGTTTCACCGTGGAATTCGGGTGCAAACCAGCTGCCGAAGTCATATGATTTCAATTCTGCCAAGGACATATCTTTCACATAGCTTGTTCCATTTGAAGTACGGTCAATTGTTTCATCATGGATGACGACGAGTTCACCATCCGCTGCCATATGTACATCGAATTCAACGCCAAAAACAGGGAGACGTGCAGCTTCCTTGAATGCGGCAATCGTATTTTCCGGATAGTTTCCGGATGCGCCTCTATGTGCAATAATCTTCATTTAGCTTCCTCCGTTTTCATAGATCGGATCATTTTTCCCGCAGCAAAAGGGCCACGGTACTTTACCGTTGCCCTCTCATTTGGAACTAGTCAATCCCAAGTTTTATTTGCTTCGATTTCTTTTTTCAATATTTCCGCTCCTTTAGGACTTATATACATGCCATTTGAAAGTTTTGTATTTTCGGGGGTGATTTCTCCGGTTACGATGCATGCCGCATCCACCACATATTTTCGAAGAATGATCATATCATCGTCAACAAAGATTTCCATTGGTGCTCCTTTTTCGAGCTTCAATGTATTTCTTAATTCTTTTGGAATCACGATTCGGCCAAGATGGTCGACTTTCCTGACAATACCTAAACTTCGCATAGTATCCTCCCTGACTTATGTTTTTTTTTTACTATTGTCTACAATTATACCAGTTAATTAGAAAAATACAAAAAAATGAATATACTTTCATTTAGTCTCCTATTCTCTCTATTCCTTTTATCTATGCTTTAAAACGTTTCTGAACAACGTTTTTTCTGATAGAATAGTTAAGTCTTTTAAGAAAGGAGAACAATTATGTCATTATTTCATAGGAAGTCGGTAGTTTTCGACTATGTTCAAATCATTATCGGAGCGACATTGGTCGGTCTTTCATTCAATATATTTTTATTGCCATCGCGCATAGCGGCGGGCGGCATTTCTGGTGTCAGTACGATCCTCTATGAATTATTCGGCTATAATCCTGCGTACGTTCAATGGCTTATTAATATTCCACTTATCGTGTTGGGACTATTGCTTGCAGGGAAGGAATTCAGTACAAAGACAATCGTAGGTACTTTTTTTGTTCCATTCGTCATCTATTTGACGCATGGTCTCCATTTACACGTTGATAACCCGCTTCTTAGTTCCATCTATGGGGGCATAATGCTCGGGATTGGACTTGGGATTGTGTATAGAGGGAATGGTTCCACAGGCGGCACAGCTTTGATAGCCCAACTCCTAAAAAAGTATACCGGTATTTCAAGCGGCTTTTCCCAATTGATCGTGGATGGAATTGTCGTTGTCACTTCAGCTTTTGTTTTCAATTTTGAACTTGCTTTATACGCCCTTATGTCGATTTACGTAACGAGCAAGGTAATAGACTTCGTACAGTTGCAAACTTCACCGATAAAACTTGTTCTCATCATTACGGAAAATGAAGAGAAAATCCAGTCGGTCATTCAAAATGAAATTGACCGGGGGTTGACGAAAGTGAAATCGACGGGAGGATATTCGAATAACGAGAAGACAATGATCTTCTGCGTCGTGGAACAGTCAGAAGCTGTCTATTTAAAAAAATTGCTTCAAACCGCTGAACCGTCATCATTTGTCATTTTCCTTAACGCTTCAGAAATATTAGGACTTGGTTTTTCAAAAGCGAAAATTCATCGATGATAAAAAATCAGTATACAATTCAAATAATGATGATATAATAGTTTCAATTGAATATTTCTTATCAAGAGAAGCTGAGGGATTTGGCCCGATGAAGCTTCAGCAACCTCTGCGTCTGCAGGAAGGTGCTACCTCCAACAAGATGTTACATCTTGAGAGATAAGAACGGAGAAGTTTTAAACGAATCCTCGTTCCTATCTAATGGAACGGGGTTTTTTAACGTCTAGGCTTCGGGCGCAATGCGCTTTTGAATAATAAGGGGGAGACGAAATGCCAATCAATATACCTGAACAATTGCCGGCACGTGAGCTGTTGAAAGAAGAGAGGATCTTCGTAATGGATGAAGGGCGGGCGACGACACAGGATATCCGTCCGTTAAATATTCTTATCTTGAACTTAATGCCGGAAAAAGAAAAAACAGAGCTTCAGTTGCTTCGACTGCTAGGCAATACGCCGCTGCAAGTGAATGTTACGTTTTTGAATACCGCTACGTATGAATCAAAAAATGTGAGCAAAAATCATTTGGATTCTTTTTATACGACATTCGAGCACGTCAAAAACAGACGTTATGACGGGCTAATTATTACAGGCGCGCCGATTGAGCATTTACCGTTCGAGGATGTCGTCTACTGGGATGAATTGAAACAGATTATGGATTGGTCCAAAACCAATGTCACTTCGACACTACATATTTGCTGGGGCGCTCAAGCTGCCCTTTATCACCATTATGGCATCAATAAATTTGAACTGCCGAAAAAACTATCGGGCATATATAGTCATCAACTGACCGATCCGACTGTTGAATTGACACGTGGCTTCAACGATGTTTTCACTGCTCCACATTCGCGGTATACGTCAGTGTCAATCGAGGAGATCGAGCAAGAGCAGGATCTTCAACTATTGGCGGTTTCAGAAGAAGCTGGCGCATTCATCATCCTATCAAAGGATTCCAGACAGATTATGATTACGGGTCATTTAGAATATGATGCATGCACACTTGGCGAAGAGTATGCGCGAGATTTGAAAAAAGGGATCGATATTGAAATCCCTGAAAACTATTTCCCGAATGACGACCCCAAAAAACAACCGTTAAATACATGGCGTTCCCATACACATCTTCTTTTCTCGAACTGGTTGAATTATTATGTGTACCAAGCGACACCGTTCGAATGGGAATAAAAATAAAATAGACTAACGCGAAGCACGAGTTTTGAATTTCGTGCTTCGTTTTTGTGTTTTATACATTTTTCGTCCGTATATTGTCCAAGTACTTTCACACACTAATTGTAGTGGAGGTGTGTACGATGATTTCGGAAGCTCTTGAAAGCATGCATTTTTGGGAAATGGTATCTCGAACTACATTTGCTTTTATAACACTTATGATTCTTGCCAGATTGATGGGGAAAAAACAGATTTCACAGCTTACATTTTTTCATTACGTCACTGGAATTACAATCGGCTCAATTGCGGCTGATATAGCTGCGCAATCGGAAACCCCTTTTCTGAATGGTGCGGTTGGTTTGATTTGGTGGGCATTGTTGACTGTTTTCGTGAACTATTTAACAATGAAATCGAAAAAAGCAAGGAAGCTTTTCGATGATTCACCAACTATCGTAATACACAGAGGAAAAATAAGTGAACAGGGGATGAAGAAAGCTCGCCTCACATTGAATGATCTTAATATGATGCTCCGCGAGCAAAGTATATTTACGGTCACGGACGTGAACTATGCTATTCTCGAAACGAATGGGCAATTAAGTGTCATGAAAAAAGCAAGCCAGGAAGCAGCTACCCGCAAAGATGTAAAAGCACCTGGCCAAGAGCCAAAGTATATACCAACAGAAATCATTTCAGACGGGAATTTGATCAAAGAAAATTTGACCGAGCTGAACTTAACAGAAGAATGGGTATATGAGCAACTAAAGAAAAATGGGATTGGTAAAGTGGAACAAGTATATTACGCTGAAATCACTGGCGACGGAAGCCTCCATATCGACATGCGTACAGAAGATAAAAAGTAAGTTACGATGCTAAAAAGGGGGCCGAATTTTACCGCCCCCAAATATTTAAGTAGACATTACGACAACTAATGCTACTTTTATGTTATAATGACTGACAGTCATTCATTCATTTAGTGGAGAGGTGGACGGCAATTGGATAAAAAAGAAAGAATTATAAAAGCGGCTATAGAAGTCTTTCGTAAGCAAGGCATCGAGAAGACAAAGATATCCGATATTGTGAAAGTGGCAGGAATTGCGCAAGGAACATTCTATTTATATTTTCCTTCAAAACTGTCGCTCATGCCAGCAATCGCTGAAGTCATGGTCGCAAAAACATTGGAGATTGTAATCGACAGAGTGTCGGATGATGCGCCATTTCCAAAACGGATGGAGCAGCTCGTCGATGCGATTTTTGAAGTCAATGAAGAATACCATGAAATACAAGCACTCATTTACTCAGGATTGGCATCAACAGAACATCTGAAAAATTGGGAGACGGTATACGCCCCATTTTATCAATGGGTGAGTGATGGACTCCAGCAAGCGATTGACGACGGTATAATACGTAATTCAGTTAATCCAGACAGGACGGCTAGACTTGTCATCGGCCTCGTCGAATCAGCTGCTGAACAAATTTATCTATACGATACAGACAAAGAACACGAAGCGATTATCCAAAAGAATGAAGTGAAAAACTTTTTGAAGCATGCCCTTGCCATCGACTAAATGGTTATCGGATAGTTTAGTTCAAAAAAATCATTATTATTAGGCAACTCGTCATCACGTAAAATGAATGACAGTCAGTCATTAAATAGGGAGTTATTAATATGAACAAATCATGGATTTATGTAGCACTAACAAGTTTTTTCGAATTGGTTTGGATATTTGGTTTTAACATTGCCACTGAATGGTGGCATTGGGTTCCGATCATTGTTTTCATTGTTTTCGATTTTCATTTCTTGGCGAAAGCTTGTGAAAACCTTCCAACAGGTACCGTCTATGCAATATTTGCTGCAATCGGTACAGTCGGGACTGCTTTGATGGATGTTTTCCTATTCGGCGAAACGCTTGGTGTAGGCAAACTATTTTTCATTGCCATTTTAGTTATAGGGGTTATTGGGTTAAAGCTTGCTGATGATGCGGAAGAGAAGAAAGGAATTGTGAAGTGATGGGTTGGTTATTTGTAAGTATTGCAGCGATAAGCGAGTTTGTAGGCGTTGTCGGGTTGAATAAATATAGTGAACAGAAGTCATTTGCAAATGCGCTGCTTTTCGGCGGTGGATTCGGAGCGGCGTTCGCGTTTCTTTATATGTCCTTCAATTATTTGCAAGTAAGCACTGCGTACGCAGTGTGGATTGGTATAGGAACGGCTGGTGCCGTACTCATCAATATGCTGTTTTTCGGTGAATCGAAAAGCAAGGGGCGCATCGCCAGTCTGCTTCTCATAATTATCGGTGTTATTGGATTGAAAGCTTTATCGTGAAGCTATGAATACATGAATGGGGAAGCAACTTGAAATAATAGTTGCTTCCTTTTTTAATATGCCAAATAAACTAGTAAGTTATATGGCAATATAATACAATAAGTTAAAGTAGATAGTATTTTTTATTTTCAAAAAAGTTACGGTGGTCAGTACAAAGGGGAGTGCTAATGAATAGATCAATAGGAAACCGATATTTATGTTTGATGTTATTTTTACTATTTGCACTATCTGCATGTGCTTCAAGTCCGGATTTCGAGTTATATCAAGGGCGATCACTGAAAATCGCGGTAGTTGGAGAAGTACCTAAAGTGAAAGAGGAGCATGTGGAATTTGTAGAGATACCAATTAATGAAATGAATAGTGAAGAACTAAATGCTTATGATGCAGTTTTTATTAGGGAAAACAATCTTTTAGAGGCTTCTGAGAGTCAATATACAGATATTTACTTACAATCATCAATTCCATTTTTCTTTATCGGAGCGTCTAATCCAATACCTTTTACTGTAAAGGACGTGGAGTACGACGAGACATGGGAGTGGACTGCCGGTACTGGATATGCTGTTGGTGTACTTGTATCGCAAGAAGAGGATACAGAAAGGCATTGGCGTTATGGTTTGTACAATGATGAAAAGACTGAAGAACATCTTAAGCAAATGTATTCACTAATTTTCAATACAATTAGTGAACTAAATCCTTAATAAGAAGGAGTATTCGGAGGGGAAGGGGCTATGTTCAGTAGGAAAAAGAAAGTAAAAGATATTATTATATCCTTAGTTGTGGTTTTACTAATCAACGTTGGGATTTTGTATTATGTACATTTCTACACACCTAAGAATTCACTTGAATTATATCAAGATATTACATTCGCGGACAGTATGGAAGAGGTGCAGAAATTATTCTTAGACGGTTATGAACCAAATATTTCAGAAGATGACTTAACGTATATCCAAGATCATACGGCTAATAGAGTAGGGCAGTTTACACTTTTCGAGTACAATGCAAAGTCATATGTAATTATGACTTCTCCCAGAACTAAAAAGTTAAAGGTTCTCGCTGTGGAAGAATTGCCTGAAGATATTAGAGTATTCTTTTCGGAACTTAAATGAGAAATTGCTTGACTTAAGGATAATGATAATTGATTAAAGTTGTGCTGGAAGCTTGTATCGAAGATTCCAAATGAAAAATTAGTATTTAGATGGAGGAGTCATGTTAACTTCTACAATGATCCTGGGTTGGATAGGAGTATTATTATTTTTGATCATTATCTCCACATATAAGAAGATGGCAAAACGTAATGAATATGCTATCTTGCACCTTTTGATGGCACTTATGTACGCGATGTGGCTACCTTTACCACTTTCGTTGTATCTTTTATTAGGTTCAGACACTTTGTTAGTGGGTACGATCTTTGGCTTAGCCTATTTATTCATGTTGGTTATATCAATGGCACTTCAAACGGGACATATTGCATTTATAAATAAGCACAACGAGGATCATTTGATACCAGAAAAACATGCAGAATATATGATGGCAACATTGACTAACCCATTTGAAAGTTTACTAGGCGTTTTTAAATGTTTGTGGGCCATATTTTTAGCAATCTCCTTCTGGGAAAATGGCGAGATATTGATGGCGAGTATCATGCTCCTATTCGGTTTGTTCATTTTTTATTATTTGTTTATCACGATTGACACCAGTTTAATGAAACGGGTGAAACTGTTTTCCAAAGTTAAGCCTAATATAGTTTTAGTCAACCTTGAAACTTTAATCTTTTTTATTATTTTGATGTGCTACGCCACTATTCGTATTTGAATAATCGTCCATGGTTTAGAAGAAATGAAGTGAATTGATTGTTTGAAATTTATTGAGTTTGGGATAGGGAATACTTGGCTTGTCAGGACGGAGATAGAGTTATCAGATGGGACTGAATGTGAGGAAATAGGAATAGTTGGACCCATCCAATGTCACCATTGGGAAATCTGTTTTGAAAGGGAAGTGAAATAGATAATGTGGATATTCCTAATGCCTATTTTAGCGCTTATAACTTTTGGTATGCTGGTTGATTGGAGAAACAAAAGAAATAGGAACATTCACCACGAATCCATTAATCCGAATGCAGAATCAGAAGAAAGATTGAATTACACAATGGAAGGTGACCGAAATTCACCGCAGAGCTATTTGTAAACGTTTAATAAAAAGGGCGGCATTGGCTGCTTTTTTATTTTTGAATATCAATATTTGGCACGTACCAAAGATGATGTTATCCAGGCAGGCTATTCAGTTAAAACGTCTTTGCAAAATGACCCACGACATTTTGAGAAAGTCCCTGAATTAAATATGAAATAAAAGAACAAAAAGGATTTCAAAAAAATTGAAGTCCTTTTTGTTTATTGTTTATATAATCTTCCAATTTCGATCTTCCGCAATCCGCTGCAACCGCGCCTCAGGTCTGACAGCAACTGGATTTCCGACTAGCTCAAGCACAGGAAGATCTGAATAGCTGTCTCCGTATGCAAAGCTATTTTCCCAGTCAACTTGCTTTCCTTCAAATGTCTTCATAATCATTTCGGTTTTTCGTTTGCCTTGGATATGATAAATTTCCGTTTCGCTGTCAAACGCGCCAACTGCTGTAAAAGGTATGTCAGTTCCGATGATTGTATCGAATTCAATGCCATCCGTCACGGCATCCAATAATTGTGTATACGCACCGGATACAAGCATGACATGCATACCTTCTTCTTGGTGCTGTCTTACCTTTTCTACGACTTCTTCATTGAAAGCTTGTCGCATGACTTCCTTCATTTCATCGAAATATTGCTCATACTCAGCTTTTGATAAGGTTTGTAAGGAGTTCGCGTAAATTTGCATCGATCCTTCCCTCATTTTCGCTTCCGGAACGATTTTTATTTTGTATCCTATGTAGAGTGGAAGAATCCTTCGAAAGAAAGCTTTATATTTTGAGCTGTGTGTCGGATGGCGCTTCAAATGATCCATTAATAATTGAAAAGTCTCTTTTGAATAAAGAGTACCGTCAAAATCGAATATCGCAACTTTCATTGAATAAATCCCCCTATTTATACAAACAACATTTAGTAATGATGATACAGCGTTTGAAATGAAAGGGCAATTTGTGGATAATTGATGGAGAGAGTGAGGAGACAGGACATGCATAAGAATCAAAAGAAGAAAAGGGAAGATTCTTTCCTTTTCACAGTGAATGAAGAGGCGGAGTTATTACCGTTTTTATTAGAAAACATGAATAAGAACAGCCGGAATTCCATCAAGTCGATGTTAACGAGAGGACAAGTCTCCGTAAACGGCAGGGCAGTAACAAAGCATAATCATCAACTGTTGCCAGGACATAAGGTGGAGATTGTCACGAATAAAGCTGCTTTGAACGAGAGCAAAATTACTGGTTTGACAATTATCTATGAGGATGACGCAATTATTGTCATTGATAAGGAAGCAAGCCTCTTATCAATGGCAGCAAAAGATAAAAACGAAAGAACGGCGTTCAGTGAAGTATCCGCTTATGTTAAACGTCAAGATCCACGGCAAAGAATATTCATCGTCCATCGATTGGACAGGGATACTTCAGGTGTCCTTCTGTTCGCGAAAAGCGAGCAAGTGAAAATGGCATTGCAAGATCATTGGGATGAGGTCGTGAAAGAAAGGATCTATACGGCGTTAGTGGAAGGGAATGTGCGCAAGGAATCAGGCACAATCAAATCGTGGCTGAAGGAAACACGTACCTACAAAGTCTATTCGAACCCGACAGACAATGGCGGACAACTTGCCATCACTCACTTCCGAAAATTAAAATCGAACCGCCAATATTCATTGCTTGAGGTCAAATTGGAAACGGGACGAAAAAACCAAATCCGCGTCCATATGGAAGAAATCGGACATCCTGTCGTCGGAGACAAAAAATACGGCTCGACCGTAAATCCCATTAAAAGACTCGGTCTGCATGCAACAGCAGTAACGATCATCCACCCGGTTACAAAAGAATTAATGAAATTTGAATCCCCGATTCCATCATCCTTTATCAATAAATCGGTATGAAAAAAGCTGCCCTGACAAATAAGTCAAGGCAGTTTTTTCTTATTGCACCGTATGATTTGGCATGCCCGGCTGACCTACAGATGAGGCGTATGCATTCAAAATCGCCTGCATATCTTGTTGGGCAAGCTGCGGAACTTGATAATAATGATGCTTGTTCTGATAAATTGACAACTCATAAGCCATCTCAATGCAGTTCGGAATTGAATCCTGCAACACACGTCTTACGACTGGATTCGTTGTTTCAAGAGCTGCCATCGTTTTCCCTGACGCATTCGCTTTCGCAGATCCGAGTAGGAAGCCCGAAATTACTTCATCCGAAATTTCGCTCGCATTTTGCATCGGCTTCTTCGGTTGCGATTGCTTCATACCATAAACGAAATCATTGCCTTGCTTCATTTTGTAGCTGCCTGTCGGATGCGATGGGTCCTTGCCCGTTTTGAAAGCTTCCACCGTAATATTATATTCATCCAACGTAAAGCGGTACTGCCTGTCCAAAATGTCGAGCAACTCTGGATCCTTGACATGCGGCCGTAAAATCATTGCCTGATTCATTGCTGCAATAGCATTTGATAGTACCTCATGGACATCGAATAGCTCATGGCCACCATGATTCATCTGTGGCGGGACTGTGCCTGTATGCATGTTTTGATGCGTTTCTCCACCGAAATGATTTTGTGTCAATATATACATCCTCCTTTGTCAATGTATTTTCAATCGGAAATAGTATGGCTTCAAAGACACGGCGTATGCGCGTAAAAAATTCTAAATACGCATAATCCCCGACTATGAAAAATAGCATATGATAAAGGACATTTTGTCAATGAAAGGCAGTGGATGAATATGCTAATACATGTCGTGCAACAAGGGCAGAGTTTATATGGAATCGGTCAAACATATGGAATTCCATATGAGGAAATCGCGACAGCGAATGAGTTAATCGATCCTTCTCGTATCGTTGTTGGGCAAGCGCTCGTCATCCCGGTTACAGGCAGTTATCATTGGGTGTTGCCTGGACAATCGCTTTATATCATTTCTCGACTTTACGGCATAACAGTGGAGGAACTTGCCAAAGTCAATGGAATTTCACCAAACAGCATTTTGCAAATAGGGCAACGATTGTACATCCCTCAAAGACCAAAGCCGGTAAAAGAGGTTTTCCTTTATGTAGAGCCGAGAGAGGCGATAATGCAATCAACCGTCCAAGAAGTACGTAACCGGGCACAAGATTTGACTTACTTGGGAATGTTCAGTTATGAGGCACAACGGGACGGATCGCTGAAG
Organism: Sporosarcina sp. SAFN-015; assembly: GCF_059415085.1. NCBI lineage: Bacteria > Bacillati > Bacillota > Bacilli > Caryophanales > Caryophanaceae > Sporosarcina > Sporosarcina sp. SAFN-015. The sequence continues at coordinate 28,221 of NZ_JBPFDR010000004.1, read as the reverse complement.
GCACCGCCGATTGATGATATTCCTGAAATTGCTGCAAGAGCAGGTGTTTTAAATGCAATGGTTGTCAGTAATTTAGAAAACTTCGCGTTTAGTGCAGATTTGGCACATATCCTATTTACCGATCAGACAGTGCAAAACCGTTTATTTGAAAATATACTCCAAACTGCAAAAAGATTTGGCTTCAGTGACATCCATTTTGATTTTGAATTTATTAGACCGGCGGACAGGGAATTGTATAATACGTTTCTCCGGAATGCACGTGCCCGATTTCACCCGGCCGGCTTGACGCTATCCACTGCATTGGCTCCGAAAACTGCAGACGATCCGACTGGATTGTATGGTGGGATTGATTACAAAGCGCATGGGGAAATATGTGATTTCGTCACATTGATGACATATGAATGGGGTTATTCATATAGCGACCCTCAAGCTGTCAGTCCAATCAATCAAGTGCGCAGAGTTGTAGAATATGCAGTGAGCCGGATACCGCGAGATAAGATCTTTCTAGGGCAAAACTTATATGGATATGACTGGAAGTATCCATATCCACCAGAGACGGGAGTTGCTGCAAGGGCGCTCAGCCCACAGCAAGCAATTAATTTGGCGATTAGCCGGAATGCGAATATCCAATATGATGCTGTTGCGCAGGCGCCATTTTTTCTCTATTGGGATGATAATGGCGTGCGGCATGACGTCTGGTTCGAAGATGCACGCAGTATACAGGCGAAATTCAATTTGCTTAAAGAATTCAATTTACGGGGAATAATGTATTGGAAGCTAGGTTTAGCTTTCCCTCAAAACTGGCTGCTACTCACAGAAAACTTCACAGTCCGAAAGCGATAATTAAAACGAACCATATGTGCTGTGGCACATATGGTTCATTTGATGAGGCAACTATTTTTCTTTTGAAATGTAATTTATTGCGTTTTGGAAAAAGTCCATATCCGGATTGATCAACAGAGCAGGTAGGAATGCAAAAGCCATTAAGATTACTAAATTGGCTCCTAGTACGGCACGTAGCAATTTGCTGAATTTCATAAAGCATCTCCTCTTTCTCTTTTAGTTGTTTTCCAAATCGCAATGTCTTTGGATATCCCTAATAATAATCTATGTTCAGAAATATGAAAATGATTTTATTTTCGTTTTACTAATTTCGACAGGATTAGTGAAACCGACTTATTATAGTTATCGTAAATACGGGCAAAATGAAAAAGTTGTTGTATATATTCATATTTTCAGTAATACTTAATAAAACGAATAATGATTTTGAAATATTAATTTCCGTTGAAATATTTGACACTAGTCTTTTTTTCTTCGGTATTTTCAAGAAAGGATGAGGCATATGACAAATATGGATAACAACCGGGAATTCCGGAATCGGGCGAATGATTACGTTCATGAAGTTTATGAACTGGTAAAGAAGAGAAATCCGGATGAAAAGGAATTTTTGCAAGCTACGAGAGAAATATTCGATTCGCTTCGCCCGGTCTTTGCCAAGCATCCAGAATATATTCGAAACGGCATCCTAGAGCGTATAACGGAACCGGAACGAATTATTTCATTCCGTGTCGCTTGGGAAGATGACAAAGGAAAAGTACATGTCAATCGTGGATTCCGCGTACAATTCAATAGTGATCTTGGTCCTTACAAAGGCGGCCTCCGATTCCATCCTTCCGTAAACAATAGCATCATGAAATTCCTAGCATTTGAACAGATATTCAAAAATGCTTTGACAGGACAGCCGATCGGGGCGGGGAAAGGCGGCTCCGATTTTGATCCGAAAGGCAAATCCGAACGTGAAATTATGCGCTTTACTCAGAGCTTCATGACCGAATTAAGCAAGCATATCGGACCTGATATAGATGTGCCTGCTGGTGATATCGGTGTCGGTAAACGAGAAATCGGTTATATGTTTGGCCAATACAACCGCTTGAAGGGCGGCTATGAGGCTGGCGTTCTAACCGGAAAAGATCCGAATCATGGAGGATCATTAGGACGGAAAGAAGCGACTGGATATGGGACTGTCTATTTCGTCGAAGAAATGTTGAATGAAAACGGACTTTCCTTCAAAGATAGTACGGTCGTAGTATCAGGATCTGGAAACGTATCGACATATGCTATTGAAAAAGCCCAGCAGCTTGGAGCAAAAGTCGTTGCATGCAGCGATTCGGGCGGCTATATTTTTGATAAAAATGGCATTAACCTCGATACAGTAAAGAGGTTGAAAGAAGTCGAAAATAAAAGGATTTGGGAATATACGAAAGAACATCCGGAAGCCGAATATCATGACGATTGCTCGGCGATCTGGTCCATTCCTTGCGACATTGCTCTTCCATGCGCAACACAAAATGAAATCGATGAAATTGCAGCCCATATGCTAATCGCTAACGGCTTAAAAGCACTTGGAGAAGGTGCGAATATGCCTTGCAATATTGAAGCGATCAATATTTTCCTTGAGAATAAAATCCTTTTCGCTCCAGCAAAAGCGGCAAACGCAGGCGGAGTGGCAGTATCTGCAATGGAAATGTCACAAAATAGTATGAGGCTCGCATGGACAGAAGAAGAAGTGGACATGCGCCTAAAAACAGTAATGGAAAACATTTATGCAAGCTGTAAAGACGCGGCCGAACGGTTCGGCAAACCAGGGAATCTCGTCATGGGCGCCAACATCGCAGGATTCTTGAAAGTCGCCGACGCAATGGTCGCTCATGGTATAAGATGAATAACCGAAACTACCTTGCAATTAATAGTAAGGTAGTTTTTTATTTATTTTAAAAACAATTCCAGCTCTAAGTTCTCACAGCCGCGCATAAACCACATCAACCACTCTTAAATGTCAATACCCGCTCATAACGCTAATTATCCAATTCATCAATAATTTTTCACTTTCCTTATACAAATCTATTGCTATTCAAAAAATGTATGTTATTATAAAAATACATAAAGATGAATAAAGATACATTTGGTTGAATAAAGGAGGACGTAAAAATGGGAAATAAAAAGGTTGTATTAGCATATTCTGGTGGTCTTGACACTTCAGTGGCAGTTCAATGGTTGACGGATAAAGGGTATGACGTAGTCGCATGTTGCTTAGATGTCGGTGAAGGAAAAGATTTGCACTTCATTCAACAAAAAGCGTTGCAAGTCGGTGCGGTGAATAGCTACGTCATCGATGCGAAAGAAGAGTTTGCTCAGGATTATGCATTGCTCGCATTGCAGGCGCGCACATATTATGAAGATAAATATCCTCTCGTTTCAGCGTTATCGCGTCCTTTAATTTCCAAGAAACTTGTCGAAGTCGCGAATAAGGAAAATGCGACGGCCGTAGCGCATGGCTGTACTGGAAAAGGAAATGACCAAGTTCGTTTTGAGGTTGCAATCAAAGCCCTTGACCCTTCACTTGAAGTCATTGCACCGGTACGTGAATGGAGCTGGTCGCGTGAAGAGGAAATCGCGTATGCGAAGGAGAAGAATATTCCGATTCCAATCAATCTAGACAGTCCGTATTCGATCGACCAAAACTTATGGGGGCGCAGCAATGAATGCGGGATTCTAGAAGATCCGTGGGCAGCACCGCCCGAAGAGGCATTTGGTTTAACAGTATCGATCGAAGAGGCTCCGGATACGCCGGATGTAATTGAAATCGAATTTGTAAAAGGTGTGCCTGTCAGCATTGACGGAAAGAAATATCCATTAAGCGAACTGATTTTGAAATTGAATGAAGTTGCTGGAAAACACGGGGTAGGAAGAATTGACCACGTCGAAAATAGACTAGTCGGCATTAAATCGCGTGAAGTATACGAATGTCCAGGTGCCGTTACTTTGCTGAAGGCTCATAAGGAATTGGAGGACATCACGCTAGTAAAAGATGTCGCACACTTTAAGCCGCTCGTATCCCAAAAGCTAAGCGAACTGATCTATAACGGATTATGGTACTCGCCGTTGCGAAATGCATTGGAAGCGTTCGTGAAAGAGACGCAGCAGTATGTCAACGGTGTCGTGCGTGTGAAGTTGTTCAAAGGGCATGCGATCGTAGAAGGAAGAAAATCATCCAATTCACTTTACGATGAGAAATTGGCGACATACACATCCGAGGATGAATTCGATCAGTCAGCTGCTGTCGGCTTCATTCAATTATGGGGTCTGCCGACAGAAGTGCATAGCACGGTGAATAAAAAACAAAAAGTGAAAAACTAACTAAGTTGTAGCCTCCTGCAGAAAAGTGCAGGAGGTTATTTTGTGTATAGGAAATATTTACTAAACTTGTTGACTAGCTAATAATAATCAATTTACGAATTAAGGAACATTTATCCTTTTTTTGTAGTAGAATTTCTATGATGCATGAGATTACCAATCTTTGAAAGTTATTTACGACAGGGAGGAAGTTTGGGTGGAGAATGTACAAGAAACGAAAGTGAAAAGGAAGTCGCCCGCACTATTGATTGCCGTGCTGACAGCCGTGCTTGTAATAGGTGTCGGATCGGTTTCCGCATTCTTTCTTTTAAACAAGTCACCAAAAGTGAAATACTTGCTAGCTGAAACGAAAACGTTTACGCAAATGGGAGACCTTTTCCAAGAACGCTATCAAAATGAGTTTGACTGGATGGATGTTCAGAAGAAAAAGCCAGTAGAAACGACCCAAGATCTTACCTTTGAATGGAATGATCCAAACGCAGACTATGATATGGTCGAAATGCAAAGAATTCTTAACAACACGACGTTTACAATGAAACAAACAAAGGATCCTGTGAAGAAAGAATGGGAAATGGATTTCAGCGGGAAATTCGGCTCCGTTTCTTCAGAAATTGTGACATTTTATTTTACACCTGAAAAGTTGATGGCAGCAATGCCATTCACTGATAAAGTTCTATTTTTCATGGATGAAGACTTCGGTAAAATGATGAAGGAAGCGGACGCTTTTTATGAAGGTCCGGAAAAGCTTGGTTTATCCCGTATATTCGAAGAACAATTTTCTATGGATGGAGAATTCCAAAAGTACGTGAATGAGGAATATATGGAATACCTTTACCACGAGTTGCCTGAAGAGGCATTTACAAGTGAAAAAGAAAAAATTGAAGTGTTCGGCGAGAAGATAAAAACAGAAAAAGTGGCAATGAAACTTTCAGAAGAGCAAGTTAAAACTTTGCTTATAGATCTATTTAAGAAAGCGCGCGATGATGAGAAGCTGAAGGCGCTTTTGAAGGAGCAGATCGCATTTTCAACGATGACTGACGATGTATCTGATCAGCAACTTACCGATATGATTACTGATTTTGAGGATTCATTAGATGAAGCTGTCAATGAAGTGAATGGGTGGCATATTCCAAATGGTCTTGAATCGACCATCTGGCATAAATCGAACAGCATTGTAAAGCGGGAATTTGCTATGTCGTTAGGAGTTAATGAGGATGAAATATCCTCATTAAAAATTGCAGGTGTCCAATCCTTAGAGAAATCCGGTCAAAAATGGGATTATTCATTCACAGGAAAAGACTCTTATACGCAAGAAGACGAGACCGTCAAATTCACAGGCAACTTAACATGGAAAGACGGAAAATCGGACGATACATTGACATTGACTTTGCCAGATGCCGATGCCACGTATAAAGGTAAAGAAGAATTGGATGGAAAAAAACGTACATTCAATCGCGAGTTCTCTATTTCGGACGGAAGCTTTTCTCCTAGACTCGTTTGGAGCGGTACAGCAGAACATGAAAAAGATTCAATGAAGGCGGATCATGAATTCACAATTATCGACCCGTCTGGAGCTATTTCCACATCAGACATTTACCTTCGGCTAAAACAAGAAGCGAAAATTGCGAAGAAAGTGGATATGCCCGATGACTCTGACAACCTCGTTGATGTTGGTAATATGAGTAGTGACGAGTTGGATGAACTTGGAAATGATTTGTCTGCAGAATTCGAGAAATGGGTAATGGATCTGATGGGCGACCTCCAAAGTGAGCTTGAAAACTTCTGATGATTGGAAGTGAGCTGTTTGCAATCGATACGAAGGATATTATTTTTTACGAATGAAAACCTGAAACAGTTGAAGAAGAAGCGGGCAACCCTTCTTCTTCTTTTTCTATTTCCAATAGTGTTAATTGGAATGTTGGTCGGCCTTGCGGCGGGTCTTATCATACCGGCTGAGAACTCTCCGATCCGTGTTGCGTTAATTGACGAAGATCAGACGAAGGAATCGAAGCTGATCAGCACATTGTTGACGGAAACGGCTAACGAACAGGCGTACATTGAAGTCTTTCAGGCATCGGAAGAAGAAGCCGAGCTGATGATTGAAAAAAATGAGATTAGCACTGCTTTTTCATTGCCGAAAAATTTCACTGACGACCTTTATGACGGGGAATCTGTAACAATCCCGATGGTCGGAAATCCGTCAAGACCGATTGACAGTTTCATTGCAAAGCAGCTTGTCGATAGTTTGGCACGCTACATTGCTGCCGCCCAGGCGAATATTTTAGTTATCAACGACTATGCAAAAGAAACTTCGATGCCCCGTGATGAGCGGATGGAAATGATGTTTGATCAATTCGTTGATTTTACGCTTTTTACATTAGGCAAAGATAAGATTTTAGATGAAGAAGTATTGAAGAATTCGGCAACAATGTCGCCGATGCATTACTTTGTGCTGTCAGGCTGGTTCATTGTCTTCTCAGTATGGCTATTGTCCTTTTACACTGTACTTGAAAAGGAAGAGTCGAAAGCGATGGCAACGAGGCTGAAATTATTCGGCGTTAGCGTTGGCCAGCGGGTTGCAGGAAGGCTGATCATTTCGCTAGTTACAAGTTCATTGCTCGCAGGATTTGCTTTTTACATTATGATTAAAACTATTCAAGTTGAGTTTTATGCTGTCGATATGATGCGTTTTAGTTTATTTTCATTGTTGTATGCTTTTATCCTTCTTTGCGGCATTGCAATGATCGATGTTTTGCTGCCATTACAGAAGATAGTTCTTTTTGTTCAATGCGCATTTGTTTTCGGCGTTGTCATAGTGAGTGGTGCATTAATTCCTACTTTGTATTTTCCGCAAGTTTTTCAAGAGTGGCTTCCTTATTTGTTCTCGCCGAGTGCACTTGGATGGATGATAGATCTTGTACTGGAAGGGCGTAATTATGCGGATTTCACTTCATTAGCAATTTATGCGCTCATTGCATGCATCACCTTATGGCTGTCACTCAGCTGGAAAGAAAGGTGGAGCAGATGAATCGACTACCCGCTCAATTTTTCAGATTGAAAAAGGAATGGAAAAATGTAATCTGTTGGCTGTTTGCCCCACTTTTACTGACCGTGTTCGTTATGAAGACATTTGGCATATTGCAAGACGAATCGAAAGTTCCGGTTGCGCTCATCGTTGAAGATTCTTCTTCGTTGGCAAAGCAGTTGGCTGAAGAAATAGAGAAAAACGAAATGTTGTCCGTTCAATATATAGAGCTTGACAATGCCCTTCATAAGTTGGCGCAACATGAGCTTGACAGTGTTTTCGTCATCCGGGAAGGGTACGGCGAATCTGTATTGGCGAATCGGCGGAACGGTTTGATTGAAGCTTATTCTTCCAATCGATCCTTTGCTTATCCAGCGATTTCAGAAACGATTATGTCTCTTGCCCAACAAGATATATCGAGGTCAAAAGCAGCAGGGGTCATTCAACAACTGTTCAAAGATTATGGAATGGAAGATCAATGGGATTATGAAGAGATCATTCAAAAGAGCATAGAGAAACAGCAGAATGAAAGTCTCCTCCACACAAGTTTTTCATATGGCAAACAAACGGGACAACTGAATGAAAAGCCGATGGAGCTCTTGAACAGCAAAGCAGTTTGGGCGTTTTTCACAATTATCTCTGCCTTTTTCCTTTTCGATTGGATGATTAAGGAAAGCAGGCCTTCAATGCGAATGAGATGGTTATACACGTCTACTTCGTTTAAAAGCCATGCAGTACGTATGTTGGGTTTGTATTCATTAATGACGATTTTATCTGACGTGCTTGCTATGTTTGTTTTCCACTTTGTATTGCAGGAGACGGTCACTTTATCTTTTATCCTCCCGATGCTCGCATTTAGGGTGACGTTAAATCTGTTCGCCTTTTTGCTTGCGGTCGTCTACCGTCAGTTGTTTATGTACTACCTAACGGGAATTGCCGCAGCACTTTTATTGACCGTAACGGGAGGGGCTATCGTACCACTCGACGCTCTATCGAGAAGATGGGAATGGATCGAGATTCTCAGTCCAGTACGCTCATTAATGACTACGACGATACCCATTGGCTGGCTTGTGTTGTTGATGTTGCTATTGGCTGCATGGATGGTGAAAGGGGGAAAACGAATTGCTTGAAGTGAAAGGTGTCCAAAAACGATACAAAAGGAAAACTGTGCTGAAAGATGTTTCTTTTCAAATGAATGAAGGCGAAATAGTCGGACTGGTTGGCGAGAATGGAGCCGGAAAATCGACATTATTGCAAATTTTAGCGACGGCAATGGAACCTTCCGCTGGCGAATTGCGTTTAGATGGTAAGCGATATGAGGACGATTTCAAGAAATTGCGGCAAATCATCGGCTATGTGCCCCAAGATATTTCGGTTTGGGAAGAGTACACAGTCGAAGAGAATATGCGTTTTTTTGAGAAGCTTTCATGGAAAAGGAGAACGCTTGAAGAATGCAGGAAGCTCTGTCTTGACATGCAGCTGACACAATGGAAGGAACCGGTCCATTCACTGTCTGGAGGAATGAAGCGCAAGCTCAACTTGGCTATTAGCCTACTGCATGACCCGATTCTTCTTTTGTTGGACGAACCGACAGTCGGGATTGATTTAAAGTCAAAAACGGAGATTGGGAATTATTTGTTGAACTTAGCCAGGGACGAAAGAAAAATGATTCTTTACACGTCCCACGACATGGATGAAATTACGAATGTATGCGACCGTGTCTATTCAATCGGAGATGATCCCTTTTATCCATCCTTGCTTACGGAACGCGGCATTGGCGTCGAAAGGTTATCCTGAAGGAACTTGCCATTTTTTCAGCGGCCCCCTCATATACTAAAATTGACTTGAATAGGTGATCAAGTGAAGAAAAAAAAGAAATTGGGGATGACGATAGGAATTGCAGCGATTTTACTCGGGTTAGGAACTTGGTTCTGGTTAGGTAAATGGATGACAGATGGACAGAAACCAATGGCGAATGGATCAAATGAATATGCTATCATTCTTGGTGCTAAAGTGAACGGAGAGGCACCTTCGCTTACTTTGCGCTTTCGGTTGGAAGAAGCGTTAGCCTATGCAGAATCATATCCTGATGTGAAGTTCATTTTATCGGGAGGGCAAGGGCCGGACGAGGACATTGCCGAAGGGGAAGCGATGCGGCGGTATTTGACAGAGAATGGTGTGAAGGAAGATCGGTTGCTCCTCGAAACCGAGTCGACATCGACGTATGAAAATATCCTTTTTTCTAAGAAGCTGCTGCCAGAAGAAGTGAATGAAATAACGATTATCACAAGCGACTTCCATCTTGCGAGAGCAAGGATGATTGCAGAAAGTTTCAATCTTAAAACAGATGCTTTGCCAGCCAAAACACCGAAATCCGTAGAAGCGCGACATCACGTTAGGGAAAGACTCGCACTTATTAAGACGGTTGTTGTAGGAAAATAAAAAAAAGCAAACAGCCCGCGTCTCATGCGGGCTGTTTTGCGTTCAAAGCGTGGCTCGCGCTCAAGACTCAGCTTTGCGCTCAAGAAAAGGAATCCGCGCTCAAGACTTCTACCTCTCGCTCAAAGTTTTTCAATCGAATGGAAACTCGGCTTTAATCCATCAAACGTTGAAATATATCGGAAACCGATCGACCGCAACAGCTCGAGTGACTCCTTGAAGTCGAAAGCGATATCTTCCGGCTTATGTGCATCCGATCCAATTGTGATGATCTCTCCGCCACATTCCTTATAAAGCCTCAAAACATCATCACTCGGCAATCCGTTCGGCAATCCATATCGCACTCCGGATGTATTCAACTCAATCCCTTTACCTGCAGGAATAATTACGTTAAAGATTTCACGCAACACATCATGGAAGTCATTTTCGACTACCTTAGGGGCATACCGTTTAATCAAATCAACATGTCCTAAAATGGAATAGTTCGTATAGTTTTTCACGCAATGCAACAATTCAGTGTAATACTTCAAAGACGCTTCCTCTACCGTAATCCCCTTAAAGAGATCTCCATAATGCAACCCTTTTCGCGCAACCGTATGCATCGAGCAAATAATGAAATCAAATGATTCCTCATTCAGCATTTCGTCATAACGTCCCAATAAATGCGGCTGCACACCAATTTCGACACCTTTCTTAATGCGAATATGCCCGTCATACAGCCCCCGCAATTCATCGATCCGCTTACTGTATTTCTTTTTGTCGAAATCAAATTCAATTGAATCATCGGGATAATCATAATCAATATGTTCCGTGAAGCAAATTTCTACAAGGCCTTTTGAAATTGCTCCCTTCACCATTTCTTCCATGTCTACATTACAATCTCCTGAAAATGAACTATGCATATGGTAATCAAACATTTAAAAAATTCCCCCTATCTGTTGACAAATAAGAAATATAGTTTTATAGTACGTTATAACTTTAACGAGGTAAAGTGATAAAGTGAATGTAAAAAGGTGGTTGGCAAATGATTCCGAATTTGACTGAAGATGAAAAGTTTGATCAAGTCACGAGCGTATTAAGCAAACGTTTTTCCACTCACGGGTTCCATCGAGTCAGGACACCGGCATTTGAAAGATACGACCTTTATTCCAAAGTGACGAGCTCGGTGAACAGGAAAGAGATGGTGAAAATAGTCGATCCTGCTGGGGATGTACTTGTCCTCAGACCGGATGTGACGATTCCGATTACACAGGAATTGTCTCATTCTGAAACCAAACTGACAAGTGAACGACGCTTTTATTATATACAGGAAGTGTTTCGGCGGTCATCCGATCCGACTGAAAAAATTGAAAGGACACAATCGGGTATTGAATATTTTTGCGAAGGGTCACCAGAAGTTGATGCAGAAACGATTGTTTTGGCCTTACAAACGATGAAGGATTTGAAGTTCCAAGATATCAAAATTGAAATTGGTCATACCGCTTTTTTTCAAGAAATGATTGCAAAGCTACCGTTGACCGAATTGCAGCTAGATCAGTTGAAGGCATTGATTCAAGCGAAGAACAGTGTTGAAATTGAACCGTTACTGAAAAATGTAGATGCAGATCCAGAAATGAAATATGCCATCATGCAAATTCCACACCTCTACGGAAAGCCGGAAGATGTCTTGCGTCGTGCAAAGGAAATATCTACAACTCTTCGAATGGAAGAAACACTTTCATATGTTGGGGAGGTTTGTAGGAGGTTATGTGCACAAGGCTTTGAAGAGCAAATCGTCATAGATTTCGGGTTGATCAATCGAATGGACTATTACTCAGGCATCCTATTCCAAGGGTATGTAGGGCATTTTGGCAAGCCGGTGCTAATGGGCGGAAGATATGATCGTTTAGGCCATGAATTTGGAGCTGATTTGCCGGCGATTGGCTTCGCTTGTGAAATCGAATCATTGTTAAAGGCTTCCGATAATCAAAAATTGTTGAACGGATAGGAGGGAATGAAAGATGGATACGATAACAATTGCAATGGCAAAAGGGAGGATCGCAAACGAGGCGCTTTCCTTATTGGAAAATTCGGGAGTCCTATTTTCGGACTTTGATGAAAAAAGCAGGAAACTCATCTTCACAGACAACGGACGGAGCATCAAGCTGATCTTCGTCAAAGCAGTCGATGTTCCGACGTATGTTGAGCTCGGAGCGGCGGATATCGGGGTCATTGGTAAAGATGTCGTACTGGAAGACCCGAAAGATGTATATGAACTATTGGATCTAGGAATCGGAAAATGCAAACTAGCGGTTGCGGGCTTTCCAGGCGAAAAAATGATAGATAAACCGAAGCTCACTGTAGCATCGAAATATCCGAATCTGGCAAAAATGCATTTCGAACAAAAAGGCCTCCGTACCGAAATCATCAAGTTGAATGGATCGGTAGAATTAGCGCCGCTTTTAGGTTTAGCAGATTGCATCGTCGATATTGTCGAAACTGGGGCAACGTTGAAAGAAAATGGATTAGTTGTTCTAGAGACGATTCGAGAAGTGAGCGCAAGATTGATTGTGAATAAAGCAAGCTATGCGATGAAGACAGAGCGGATACAACAATTCATAGCTGGTGTAAAGAAAGGTTTGGAGGTGTATTCATGAAAATTGTCACCGCGGCCGACTATACGGTGGAAATTAAAAAGCGGAACAAACAATCAACTGATTTGGAATTGGATAGGAAAGCGCTCGCAATCATAAATGACGTCCGCTTGTATGGAGACGCGGCAATACATACGTACACGGAGCGGTTTGACGGTGTAAAACTAGAAAGCCTAATTGTTACGGATGACGAATTCGATGAAGCATACACGCTCGTCTCCCAAAGTTTCATTGCTTCTCTAATGAAAGCGAAACAAAGAATCACTGACTTTCATGAAGAACAACGGGAACGTTCATGGTTCATCCGACAAGAAAAAGGAATTTTACTCGGTCAGCAAGTGTCCCCGATTGAAAAGGTTGGCATCTACGTGCCTGGTGGGAAGGCATCCTATCCGTCAACTGTTCTCATGAATGCTATTCCTGCAACAATCGCAGGGGTCGATCAAATTGCTATCACGACTCCGCCGCAGCCAGACGGGAAAGTGAATCCATATGTGCTTGTAGCGGCGAAAGAGTGCGGTGTCGATATTGTCTATAAAGTGGGCGGCGCGCAGGCAATAGCCGCATTGGCCTATGGGACGGAATCGATCGGGCAAGTAATGAAAATAACTGGTCCCGGCAACGCTTATGTAGCTAGGGCGAAGAAATGGGTATTCGGTGACGTTGCAATCGATATGATCGCAGGTCCGAGTGAGATTTGTGTTTTGGCGGATGAAACGGCAAACCCTGTGTTTGTGGCGGCAGATCTGCTGTCTCAAGCGGAGCATGACGAAAGGGCAGCCGCCATTTGTGTGACGACTAGCGAACAGTTTGCAGGCAAGCTTGTGGCAGAAGTCGAAATCCAGTTGTCTAAATTAGAACGGGTGGACATTGCAAGTCGGTCCATAAACGATTTTGGCAGAATCATCATTGTTGATTCGCTGGAGGAAGCGATTGGCGTCGTGAATGAAATTGCACCGGAGCATTTGCAGATCATGGTGGAAAATCCGATGGAACAACTGCCGTATATCCGAAATGCGGGTGCTATTTTTCTAGGATCGTTTTCACCGGAAGCATTGGGTGATTATATAGCGGGACCGAATCATACATTGCCGACTAGCGGAACTGCCGCATTCTCGTCACCGTTAGGCGTTTATGACTTTCTTAAAAAATCGAGCATAATTCAATACACAGAGGAAGCGTTCAAGGCAGTGGCGGATGACATCATCGTTATGGCGGAAGCGGAGCAATTGACGGGACACGCCGAATCGATCCGACTGCGGAAGGGGGAAGCGGAATGAGAAGCTGCGAAATCTCAAGGAACACTGCGGAAACGGTAATTGATCTTGAGTTTGCGATCGATGGAACAGGTAATACGGATATACGGACAGGTGTCGGCTTTCTAGACCATATGCTGACATTATTCGCGAAACATGGCAGATTTGACTTGATAGTCGAATGTAATGGTGATCTCGCCGTCGATCAGCATCATACAGTCGAAGATATAGGCATTGTACTTGGGCAGGCGTTCAACCGGTGCATCGGAAAAAAGGAAGGTATCGAACGGTATTCGATGGTGTCGACTCCGATGGATGAGGCACTTTCAACTGTATCACTCGACATAAGCGGGCGCTCTTTTCTCGTTTATAACGTAGACGGACTGAAAGATAAAGTAGGGGAATTCGATACTGAATTGGTAGAGGAATTTTTCCTCGCGTTCACGAGACATGCCGATGTAACATTGCATATCAATTTGCAATATGGAAAGAACAGCCATCATATTATCGAATCGGTTTTTAAAAGTTTTGGAAGGGCTTTGCGTATTGCGAGTTCCATAAATCCTGAAATAGAAGGGATTCCATCGACAAAAGGCATTTTATAAGGGGGGGTCGTCAATGATTTTATTTCCGGCAATTGATATTAGAGGGGGCAAATGCGTTCGTCTCATACAAGGCGATTACGCACAAGAAACCGTTTATCATGAAATGCCTTCGGAAGTGGCGAAAGATTGGGAAAGGCAAGGGGCCGAGTACATACACGTCGTCGATTTGGATGGCGCAAAGACCGGTGATTCGTTGAATAAGGAAGCGATCGCGCAAATAGCGAATGCTGTTAAAATCCCTGTACAAGTCGGCGGAGGGATACGGACGATGGAAACGATCGATTCACATATTGCAAACGGCGTCAGCAGGGTTATTATCGGGACGGCAGCCATTCAGAATCCTGGGTTTGTCGTAGAAGCGGTTACTAAATATGACGATAAAATCGCAGTGTCAATTGATGCGCGAAATGGATTTGTCGCAACAGACGGATGGACGGAAACGACTGATGTTAAAGCGGTCAAGTTGCTGCGATGGCTTGAGGAAATTGGCGTCAAAACGGTCGTTTATACCGACATTATGAAAGACGGCATGCTGCAAGGTCCGAATTTCGACGAGTTATATGTGGTGAACAAAGCATCCGACATAAACATCATTGCATCCGGTGGTGTATCAACCAATCGTGACATCGTGAAATTAAATATGATGGATCTGTATGGCGCTATTATTGGAAAAGCATTGTATGAAGGAAATCTATCCTTAGAAACAGCATTGGAGGCGGTGGGAAAATGAAAAAACGAATTATACCATGCATGGACGTTGATAACCGGAAAGTCGTGAAAGGGAAAAAATTCTTAGATGTTCAAGAGGTGGCAGATCCGCTTGAACTCGCAAAAAAATATGTCGCGGATGGTGCGGATGAGCTCGTTTTTTATGATATATCTGCCTCTACGAAAAACCGGGGAATGTTCCTTGATTTGATCGAAGAAATTGCAAAAGAAGTCCCGATTCCATTCATCGTCGGTGGTGGAATTCGGACAATCGAAGATATTGAAAAAATCCTCAGCATCGGCGGGGATAAAGTTTCTATTAATAGTGCTGCATTGGTGAACCCTGAGTTGATTCGAGAAGCAGCTAGTAAATTCGGTTCCGAACGAGTTATGCTTTCGATGGATGTAAAGAAGACCGGTCCTCGAAAATGGTCCGTCTTTGCAAAGGGTGGCATGGAAGAAACGGAAATCGATGCAATTGAATGGGCGATAAAAGGCGAGCAATTGGGCGCAGGTGAACTCGTCGTCAATAGCATCGACGGAGATGGCGTAAAAGAAGGTTATGATATTGAACTTTATAGAGTGTTAGCTGATGCCGTTACTATACCGATCGTTGCAAGCGGTGGGGCGGGCAAACTGGAAGATTTTGCAGAAGTATTGACGGAAGGGAAAGCGGGCGCAGCCCTTGCAGCTTCCGTATTCCACTTCGAAGAAATTAATATAGGGGAATTGAAGACGTATTTGGAAGAACAAAAACAAGTTGTTAGGAATGAATCATAATGAATATCGATGAACTTAGATTTGATGAAAACGGTTTGATTCCTGCTATCGTTCAGAATGAGACGACAGGTGAAGTGCTCATGCTCGCATACATGAACCGGAAATCCATTCAAAAGACGCTTGAAACGAAAGAGACTTGGTTTTACAGCCGTTCCAGGCAGGAACTTTGGAATAAAGGAGCAACTTCCGGCAATCGCCAAATCGTTAAACGTCTATCAGTCGACTGCGATCAAGATGCAATCCTCTTGCATGTGGAGCCGGTAGGACCCGCTTGCCATACGGGTGAAACGACCTGCTTCTATACAAATGGATTTGAAGAAGATCGTTCAGTGCGTACAGTCGTTCATGAAATCGTAGACGAAATCAAGGAACGCCGGGTACACCCGATTGAAGGCTCTTACACTTCGTATCTATTCCGAGAAGGGGTAGACAAAGTGTTGAAAAAGATTGGGGAAGAATCGACGGAAGTCGTCATCGGCGCCAAAAATCAGGACAAGGACGAATTGACGAACGAACTTGCTGATTTGACGTATCACACACTTGTTCTCATGGAGCTATTGGACGTTTCAATCGATGATGTGAAGTCGACTTTAAAAAACAGAAGGCCACATTTAAACAAGAGGTCCCAAGATGAATAAGTTTTGGAGTGAAATCGCGAAACGGGCCGAGCCATATGTACCGGGTGAACAATTGAATGAGCCAGATATCATTAAGTTGAATACAAATGAAAACCCTTATCCACCAAGCCCGCTTGTTAAAGAAGCGATATTGGAGCAATTGGAAGGTCAACTACGATTATACCCATCTCCGACAGCAGACAGCTTACGCCTTGCCATTGCAGAAACTTACGGAGTTTCGAAGGACGAAGTGTTTATTGGGAACGGGTCGGATGAAGTGCTCGCTTTTTCATTCATGGCTTTCTTCCATCCAGACAATCCGATCCGCTTTCCGAACATCACGTATAGCTTCTATCCTGTATACGCCAAACTGTTCAACATTCCATATGAGCCCATTCGTGTAAATGAAGACTTCACGATCCCTGCAGAATCTTTCTTCAACTCGGAAGGCGGTGTCATCCTTCCAAATCCGAATGCACCGACAAGTCTTTATATGGAACTTTCAACAATTGAATCAATTGTAGTGAATAACCCTGAATCGGTCGTCATCATCGATGAGGCGTATATCGATTTCGCAACCGCATCTGCTGTGGAGCTAGTGAAGTCATATGACAATCTGCTCATCATCCAGACGACATCAAAATCCCGGTCGCTTGCAGGCATGCGCGTCGGCTATGCGATCGGCCATCCCGATCTAATTCAGGCGCTCGTGCGTATCAAGGATTCCATCAACTCGTATACGGTCGACAGGCTTGCAATCTCCGGGGCGACGGCAGCATTTAAAGATCAGGAGTATTTCGATTCAACTATTAAGCAAATCAAGGAGACGCGGAATCGTTTTACAGCAGCATTGAAGAAAATGGGATTCCATGTTCTCCCGTCACAGGCAAATTTCATTTTTGCCTCCCACACGGAAAGGGCAGCGTCAGAGTTATATGTACAGTTAAAAAAAGAAGGGATTCTCGTGCGCCATTTCAATCAGCCCGACATCAATAACTATTTGCGCATATCAATCGGAACAGATGAACAGATGAATTGTCTGCTAAAGAAACTAGAAGAGATTCTAACCCTAGTTTGATAATAGGATGGCAATGCAGGATAGGGAACTGTTATACTGTAGTCAAATGGAATGTTTTGCACGAAGGGGGAGCCTCCAGTTTGACGACACCAAAATTTATTGATATTGCACTAATCATCTTCTTAGGTTATTTTGCAATTGATCGTTTCATAAAAGGACAGACGGGTATCGCCATCTTCTTCACGGTCTTGGCGGTAATGAATGTATTTGTTCTCGTGATGAAAATAAAACAGGATAAAAATAGAACGAATGAATCATAATAAGAAAAGCTGACATTGTAAAATGCAGCTTTTTTCTTCTGTTTTTGTAACTATTATGGTATAATGACTGAATGCAAATCTGAGAAGTGAGGAATTGACATGAAAAAATCAATTTACGGCTTGACGTTGGATCAATTGACAACTTGGCTAGTCGAAAATGGTCAAAAGAAATTCCGTGCTGCACAAGTATGGGACTGGCTTTACAAAAAGCGTGTCACAAACTTTGCAGATATGTCGAATATAAATAAAGAATGTGTTCAATTAATGGAAGAGAACTTTGTAATAGAGACGCTTGAACAGTCGGTGAAGCAAGTTTCAAACGATGGAACGATTAAATTCCTTTTCAAAATGCAAGACGGGAACTTGATTGAAACCGTTCTAATGAAGTTTCCATATGGGTTCTCGGTATGTGTGACGACGCAAGTCGGATGCAATATCGGCTGCAGTTTCTGCGCAAGCGGTTTATTGCGTAAAAACAGGGATTTGGATGCCGGGGAAATCGTCGGGCAAATTATGAAAGTGCAACAGCATCTTGACGAAGTAGGCAATGGAGAACGTGTCAGTCACATTGTTGTTATGGGAATCGGTGAACCGTTCGATAACTATGTAAATTTGATGAACTTCTTACGTGTCATCAATGACCAAAAAGGCTTATCGATTGGTGCTCGACACATTACTGTTTCAACGAGCGGTTTGACACCGAAAATCCGCGAGTTTGCAGAAGAAAACATCCAAATCAATTTGGCTGTTTCCCTTCATGCGCCGAACAATGATTTACGGACGAGTATTATGAAAATCAACAAAGCGTACCCGATTGAAAAGCTTATGGACGCAATCGATTATTATTTGGAAACGACAAACCGCCGGATCACTTTCGAATACATCCTATTGGATGACGTGAACGATCACGTAACGGAAGCAGAGCAATTGGCAAAATTGCTTTATAACAAACGACATTTGTCGTACGTCAACCTCATCCCGTACAACCCGGTCGATGAGCACGGACAATACCAACGAAGCAAACCTGAAGCAATCAAATCATTCCACGACACATTGAAAAAACGCGGCATCAATTGCGGAGTCCGCTGGGAACAAGGTTCGGACATCGATGCAGCCTGCGGACAATTGCGAAGCAAGCAAATCAAGAAAGAAAAAGTTGCGAAATAAATACAAAAAAACGCATGCTCAAAATGGCATGCGTTTTTGTTTTGATCAAAGGCTTCATTCACACATTAATTTTCTTATTCTCTTCACTAATCAACTCTCCATTTTCTGCTAACGGAGCAAAACGTGCATTAAAGAAGCGGAGCGTCGGTGGCTCGTAAACCATGCTTAATCCGCAGATTGCTTCCCTTTTCTCATATAACGCCAATATGGAATCGACAACAACATCCATATGATTATTCGTATACACTCTTCGTGGAATCGTTAGCCTTACCAACTCAAGGTTCGGCCGATTGTGCTCGCCCGTCTTGCTATCCCGTCCTGCTGAAACAATGCCGCGTTCCATGCTGCGAACTCCGGAATCCAAATAAAGGGCAGCGGCAAGCGCTTGTGCAGGGAATTCTTCCTGTTTCAAATGAGGAAGGAAAGCGCGTGCATCCAAAAATACCGCATGGCCGCCAATCGGTTGCACGACCGGAATGCCAGCATCTATTAGTTGTTGTCCAAGATATCTCACTTGGCCAATCCGATGCTCGATATAATGATCATCGACTGCCTCTCGGATACCGATCGCCATAGCTTCCATGTCACGGCCAGCCATTCCGCCGTAGGAAGGCATCCCTTCATAGACGACAACGAGCTCGCGCGACCGGATATACAGATCCTCATCATTCATCGCAAGAAATCCACCAATATTTACAAGGCAATCCTTTTTACCGCTCATCGTACAACCGTCGGAATATGACATCATTTCTTTTAATATATCCGCAACAGTGCGGTCCGCGTACCCATGCTCACGCTCTTTAATGAAGTAAGCGTTTTCAACACAGCGTGTCGCATCGAGCATGACGTCGATATTGTGTGACTGGCACAGCTCATATACTTCTTTCATATTTTGCATACTGACAGGCTGGCCGCCCGCAAGATTTACCGTCACCGCAAGACAGACGTAAGGGATCTTGTCAGCACCGACTTGTTGAATCAAGTTGCGCAGTTTATCCAAATCAACATTCCCTTTGAAAGGCAGGTCGATGGAAGGATCATGCGCTTCGTCGATGATGATGTCGACAAACGTAGCACCGTTCATCTCCTGGTGCGCACGCGTCGTCGTAAAATACATATTGCCTGGAACGTAGTCACCTTCTTTAATTTTCAGCTGCGACAAGATATTCTCAGCGCCCCTACCCTGATGCGTCGGCAAAACGTATCGATAGCCGTAAACATCCCGGACTGCTTGCTCCAATCGCTTCCAGCTTTTACTCCCAGCATACGCTTCATCGCCTGTCATGAGCGCTCCCCATTGCGCATCACTCATCGCCGTCGTTCCGCTGTCCGTCAGCAAATCGATGTACACATCATCGGAGTCAATTAAAAACGTATTGTATCCGGCGCGTTCGAGAGACTGTTTGCGTTCCTCGTAAGAGAGCATGGAAAGCGTCTCCACACTTTTAATCTTATAAGGTTCAGCAGTTCTTCTTTTCAATAAAAACATCCCCTTTTGAAAATTTTCTCCCCACTTTACTATATCCCTTGCAATTCTACTATTCAATCAATTCACAAAAGTTTACAATAAAAAGCCGCCATACATATATATGTGGCGGCCATTTGATAAATCCTATTCCTTTAATTTTCTGATTCCTATAACGATGAACTGCACAATGATGCCAAGCCCAAATCCGAACGTCGTAATGATGAATAGGGAAAGGACGCCGATTAAATCGCCAAACCCGCTTTTATCCATCAGGAAGCTCCTGAAAAACTCAGCAAATCCTAAAAGGAGGGCAGCCATGAAAATCCTGAAGGCAATTTTCAATTTATAGAAGAGCAAGGTCGATGCTAGAATACCGACAATTAAACTGAATACCCCGAACGTCAAGTAATTCTTCACGACCAATTCCGTCCCTAAAATCGTTCGAATCCCTAAAATAAGAAGAACGAAGGAAGTCAGACCTGTAAAAAAACCTATTTTCCATAACTTTTTATCCAATGAATTGCACCCGCTTTCAGTACATATCATAACGGAAAAAGGGAGCGAAGTGTAGAGTATAGATGCGGAAAAAAGCGGCTGCTCCTCCCTGAAAGGGAAGGAAACAGCCGCCAAGGCTACTATTATGTTGTAACGACGTTTATTTCTTCGCAATCAATACGAGTTTTCCATGATCGAGCTCTTTCTCCGCATCAGCTGCGTCCTCTGCCGTCAATCCTGCAGCCTCCATCTTGCTGCGGAGTTCATCTCCTCGGGATGTGAACATGTTTTTCATACTGTCGAGGAATCCTTGTTCCTTCATACCGACTGATTCTGTTTCAAGTGCATCTGTAATGTCTGCAGTTCTTTTTTTATCATGAGCAAAGATATAAATATCATCATGTGTATATCCTTGCGTCTCCAATTGCTCAATTTCTTTTTTAGCCTGTACTGCATTCTCGACGATTTTTTTTACTACCATAAGAAAATTACCTCCCAATTGTATTTGTTCTATCTATACCTCACATAGGACAAATTAAAACAAAGGGAAGTTCATATTTTAATAAGCAAAGGGATCCCCTTTAAGACGCTTATATGATTTGATGAATTCATTAGGATTTTCGTTCACACCAAATGTGTAAACTCCGCGGTTCGTATGGAGATAGAAAAGTCCAGTGCCATTCGAAAATGGACGGTACGAGACGTCATGGACATGCTCCAGCGAAAAAGTATTGTCAGAAGAAGTAATCGATTCTTCGTATAAGAAAAGTTTTCGATCCATCTGTCGGTGCTTTTGCTCAAACCAATCGATTGAACGCTCGATGATGAAATAATTTAATGAAGAGATAGATTCTTTCAAGCAGATGCCTCCCAAGGGAATGATATGCATCTATGCTACCAGTTTTACGCTTTGCCGCCAATCAATCCGGTATCATTTGACAAGGCGCTTCACTTCATCGAGAATCTGTTCCTCAAATGACTCTTGCATATAACTGTATTCATTCACAATATATCCTTTTTGATCAATAATATAAAAATTCGATCCGTGGATGAACTGGCCTGACGCATCCGGCTTTTGTACAATTGTTTGAAATTGATTCAACGCGATCTTTTCAATCGCTTCCTGAGAATAGCCCGTCAATAAATGCCAATTCGATTCGTCTGCCGAGAACTGTCCGATATACTCCTTCAAAACTTGAGGAGTATCGCTGTCCGGATCGACCGTGAACGTGACGAATTCCACTTCAACGTCTTCTTCCTTGAATGTTGTTTGCAAGTCGGACATTTTACGCGTCATCGGGGTACAAACAGTTTTGCAATTCGTGAAAATAAAATCCGCAATCCACACTTTTTCGGCAAGTTGATCAGTACCGAATGGCTTCCCATTTTGATCGGTAAATGAGAAAGAGGCAACTTTTCTGCCCGATTTGTTAGGTTCGCTGCAAGCGGACAAAAGAAGTATTGCAATGAAAAGAACGGACAGCATTTTACTTGTTTTCATTGTTCATCCCCATCTTCCATTTTATTCACAAAACGGACAGTAACAGTAGTTCCCGTGGCAGTATCGCTATGAATCGAAAAAGTGCCTCCATGAAGCCGGGTGATCTCCTTCACAATCGATAGACCGAGTCCCGACCCTCCAGTCGTCCGGTTCCTCGCTTTGTCAGTACGGAAGAAACGTTCTCCGATCCTGTTAATATCTTCTTTTGGAATAACAATTCCTTCATTAGTCACTTTGAAAGAGACAATTTCTCCTTCACTTTTCAACTGAATGCCGAGCTTTCCGCGATCGAATGAATATTTCACTGCATTGTCTATAATATTGTAAAAGACTTGTTGGATTCTTTTTGGGTCTCCAACCAATATAAGGTCTTCTTCAATATCGACTTGCAGATCCAATCTTTTTTCAGTGATGAGGATGTTAAATAAATCAAGCGTGTCCAAAATGATTTGAGCAATGACAATCGGCTCTTCAGCGAGTACGTATAACTCTTCCTGCAGATGATTCAACTCAATGAGGTCATTGATCAATTTATTCAAACGAACGGTTTCTTTTTCAATCGTCGTCAAATAGCTTTCTGCTTCTTCAGGCGATGAATAAATTTTTTCCTTCAACACATGCGTGTAGCCGCCAATATACGTCAAAGGCGTCCGCAATTCATGGACAAGGTTTGACGTAAATTCTTTTTTTCGTTTTTCCTGCTCTTCCAAAGAAAGACTCATTGAGTTGAATGCTTTTGCCAATTGTCCAATTTCATCTTCGCGGTCAGTTTCAATCCTGCTGCTATAGTTTCCTTTCGAAACTTCCACCGAAAGACGTTGGAGCTCTTGCAATGGTCTGAACAGAGATTGCCATGTACGGTTGAGACCGAGAAATAAAATGAAAAAGAACAATGTACCGACGATAACGAGTAGAGGAATGCTCTCCCGAAACACGTCTTGAATGGCTGCGAGAGGGACATATATATAGATGAAACCGATTAGCCCTGTTTCGCCCTTTATTGGAAAAATCGCTCCAAGAATTTCACGGTCCAGTTCCTCGACATATCCCTTTTTCATAATATAGGCGCCTTTATTCAACCTTGCCCGTTCTTCATTGCCGATAAGATTTTCATAATTAATCTTATAAGGGAAATATGATGAAAAGTCATCTAAATTGTCGACGACAATCACTTCGTATTCGGAAACGATATTATACCATTGGATTTTTTCAATGATTTCATCGCCCAACTCGCCATAATGGTAATGGGATGTAGTCCGCTTACCTTGATAAACGATTGATTCCTCAATACTTGATAGGTAAAGCTGAGAATAGAGGAAGTGAATGAAGAAAAAAGAAAAAAGAATCGTGAAAGCAAGGCTAGCTACAAGGATAATTAATATCTTTTTGCTCAATGTGAGCTTTTTCATCATTTCACCTCAAGCTTATATCCGATGCCCCATACCGTTTCAATCATGTTGCCTGCTTCGCCTAATTTCAATCGCAACGTTTTAATATGCGTATCGATCGTCCGGTCAGTACTTTGGTGATGATCTCCCCAAACGATGCTCAAGATCTGTTCCCTCGTATAAACACGGCCGGGTTTTTTAGCAAGTGTCTCCAGGATGCCGAACTCTTTCACAGTCAATGAAACCGGTTCGTTATCTAAAGTGACCTTATGCGCAAGGTGATCGATAACGATCGGACCGACTGTCAATACTCGTGACAAAATTTGGTGCTGATACGATCTTCTTAACACCGATTCAACCCTTGCAATGAGTTCGCCAGGCATGAACGGCTTGACGATATAATCGTCTCCACCGATCTTTAAGCCTTCCACCTTGTCCCATTCTTCACCTCTGGCGGATAAAAAGATGATTGGGATATTGGTCGTTCGTTTCAATTCTTTCGCAAACTCGAATCCATTCATATACGGCATCATGACATCGACAATGCATAAGTGAGGCTGCAGCTTGTACACTTTTGTCAAAGCATCCATGCCGTCTGTCGCTTCCTCAACAATATAGCCTTCCGGGGTAAGGAAAGTGCGTACTAAATTTCTCATTTGTTGTTCATCATCTATTATTAAAATCGTATATGGATTCATCAAAATATCCTCATTTCGCACATATAATCAATTATAATATACTTGTCAGTTGTGAAATACTTATGAATAGGTCTGCTTCATAATTACTTCGTAATTACTTGATAATATCATACTAGGTTACATATGTTTTGCAAAAGTAGAAACGACGGAGGTATTAACTGATGAGAAAGAAATACAAACTGTTTGGCCTGATCATCGGATTAAGTATGTTGGCTGCCTGCGGAAAAGAAGCGGTTGACGGATCGGCGGTAGAAGTGCTCCCGTTGGAAGTGGAGCTGACAGTGACTGAACAGGCGCAAGTCGGTGATACTGTTAATATGAAAGCACTCGTCACATACGGAGACGAAAAAGTGGATGATGCCGATAAAGTCGTCTATGAAGTATGGGAAGAAGGAAAGAAAGATGACTCGGTCATGATCGACTCTGTTAATGAAAAGGATGGAACTTATACAGCGGAAACAACATTTGACCATGATGGCCTATTCCACATCCAAGTACACGTAGATGCGAGAAATTTGCACACGATGCCTGTGAAGCAAGTGACAATTGGTGCAGGAGCGGAAGCACAAGCTGAAGATGAGGAGCATAGCCACGGACATGATCATGGGCATGCAGAAGGATTCGCACTCCATTTTGTGAAACCAGAAAATGCAGTTGCTGGTGAAGAGACGGAATTGATGACTCACTTGCAAATCGATGGAGAGCCCCTTGAAAAAGCGAATGTCCGATATGAAATTTCAAGCGACGTCCTTGGAGAAAAGCATCTTTGGATTGATGCAGAGGAAACAGAAAAAGGCGAATATATTGCGGATTACTCTTTCGAAGAAAAAGGTACGTACACAGCGAAAATTCACGTGAAAAATAGTGAAGGCTTGCATGAGCATGAGGAATTTACATTTGAAGTGAAATAAGATAGTTCCCGATCGTCCAACTGTATTGTTTGTGACTGTATCGTGAATTCTTATTTAGGACCACAAAGTTTACGATTGTTACTTATGGATTTACCGATTGAGAATCGATATGATAGAGGTAGATACAGAAGAGGAGCGATGTAGTATGAATGAATTACCGGAAAAAACATGCTCAGTTGAACGACTTGTTACAATCCCTGCAGATGTCGAAAAAGTATTGAACGGCGAAAAAACAGCAACGAGAAGAAATGGTGTCTACGCGTATCCGGATGAAATCATGGTGTTGGACGGAAAAGAGTTCAAAGTTGATAAGCTATATAAGCAAACACTTGGTGAAATGACGGATGAGCATGCTAAACAAGAAGGATTCGCAAATTTGGAAGAGTATAAGCAATCTATACTTGCCTTACATCCGAAAATGCCGTGGATTCCGACAATGAGCGTATGGGTACACGAATTCAGCCCAGTCGCTAAGTAAGATGTCATGAAGTTCATGTATGGGACAATGGTATTTGTCCACGTCGTCTCCGCAGTCCTTGCCATCGGTCCATTATTTTTATTGATGCCGACGATCAAAAGGCTGCGGAACGTCGATCTACCAACTGAGAATGCATACTTGACGATCATCAAAGTTATTATTAGGTTAGTCATGCATGCCGGTCATGTACTCGTCGTATCAGGTGCATTACTGTTGCTGATGGGTCCATGGCCTTGGTTCACTTCTTGGGTGATTGCAACACTTGCCATCTTGCTCATTTCTGGTGTATTCCTTTCAAGTGGATTTACAAAGGTGCTGAAAAGATACCATCTTCCTGACAGCAATAAAGGGGAAATCCTGACTGTCTTGACGAAGACGTCTTGGGTCTACATCGGATTGATGCTCATCATGCTTTGGCTCATGGTGCAAAAACCAATGCTCTGGTAATTTGAGTAATAGACTACATAAAACGAGGACAAGCAGCGTTTGCATGCATGTCCTTTTTAATTTCTCAAAAAAAGTATCGTGACAATTCGATTTTTTACATATATAATGCTCAAAAAGAAATGGGGAGATTTGGATGAAGATTGTTCAATACGAGGATTCCATGCAATTTGCGGAAGTGGCGGAACCAATCATAGCAAAAAATGAGGATGTGTTCAGCCTTTTCTTCGGCGTACTACAAGCGATAAAGGCGGGGAAGTATGCAGATCCGTACATGGCTGCCGTGATGGAAGGGGAAGATGTACTTGCGCTAATGCAGATGACACCTCCGCATCCATTGAATCTTGTTTTAGTGGGTGAGAGCAGGAAGGATGAAGTGATTGATTTGATCGTACGGGAATTGCGTGGAAATTCGATTGCTGTTCCATCTGTCATCAGTTTGAAGCAATGGGCGAAATCTTTTGCAAATGCGTGGGAGAATGAAACAGGGGAGACGCAAAAACTGCTCATGGACCAAGGGCTGTATCGGTTGGATGAAGTTGAAGAGACTCTCGAAATGAGTCCCGGAAGCTGGAAATACGCTACAGATGCAGATGCTCCGCTCATTGAAAAATGGTTTGCGTTGTTTGAGGAAGATACGAATTTGGACAGAACATCACCGGATATCATTCGAGAAAAGGTGTCTGCATTTTTAGAGGCTCGAGAAGTTTTCCTTTGGGAAGACGAAGGGAAAGTTGTCTCAATGATGAAGAAATCAAGACCAACTACAAACAGTGTCACTGTCTCTCTTGTCTTTACACCGAAGGAGGAGAGGAAGAAGGGGTATGCCCGAACGATGGTTGCACAAGGTTCGAAGGAACTTTTAAAGGAATATGAATTCTGCGTGCTCTATACAGATATGATGAATCCGACATCGAATAAAATTTATAAGGAAATCGGATACAAGCATATTGCCGATTCTATTCATATCGGATTTGAGAAGTAAGGAAGCTTATTAGACTTACGGGGTGAGATAAAGCTAGTAAAAAAACGCTCAATGTGAGCGTTTCAGCCTGTTGACAAACGCTCGCATCCGTTGTTGCTCGTCTCGCTCGTCCGCTCATGAACTTTAGTTCTATTCGCGTCTTCGCTCGACTTCGCGCCTAGGCTGGCAAGCGTTTTCAATCAGGCTGAGGAAATTCCTGCCCATTGCCACTTGCCTTAAAAAAGACTGTAGACAAACACCAGGAATTTTTGGTGTTTGCCCACAGTCTTTTTTCTTTTAATATAGAAGTAAGACTAGAAGAGTTGATTTCCGCTACGAACGGACGCTTTCCGCGGGCACGGCTTCAGCCGCTTCCCTCGCTGCGCTCAGTCCAGGGTCTTCAGCTCGTGCTGTTCCCGCAGGAGGCGCCGTTCTTCGCTCCAATCAACGGAGCGTTCTATAAAATGAATGAGGTGATAGATATGATGACGAAAAATCAAATCAATGAACGCGGACAATTAGAAATGTTGACCATTGAACAGTTGGTTCCACAAGACCATCTTGTTCGTAAGTTAGATGCGGCAATTGATTTTTCCTTTATCTATCCATTGGTTGAAAACCTTTATTCGACAATAGGAAGACCTAGTATCGATCCAGTGGTACTTATCAAGATGACTTTTATCCAATATACCTTCGGCATACGATCCATGCGCCAAACCATCAAAGAGATTGAAACGAACATGGCATGCTATGGACAACCCTAAAGGGTCTTAAAAAATTGTCCATGCAGGCGATGCTAACTTTTGCTGCCATAAATTTGAAGAAGCTGGCAAGTTGGACGTGGAGAGCGCTGGCTATGAAGGCTGAATTGATGCCCCTGTCCCAAGGGATCTCCAGTTGATTGGAGTGCAGGGCGGCGACTCCTGGGGGATCAGCGCAGCGTGAAGACCCCGCAGGAGCCGTTACGAAGAACGGCTTTTGCGACCAAAAGCGAAGCGTTGGGAGCACATCCGAGGAGGCTGAGGGCAAGCCCCCCGGAAACATACTAACATTAGTAGCACAAACCAAGGCCATGGTTTGTGCTACTATTTTTTATGTAGAAGTGAAGGGAA